>NZ_JBVIRI010000003.1:0-399553 GCF_055576225.1 Streptomyces sp. NPDC033845
TCGTGGACCTCCAGGAAGTCCCCGTCGTCGACGAGCTCCTCGATCACCTTGTGCATGTCGTACGGACGGTTGCCGTCCGCCGGGACCAGGTCCAGCAGGACCTCGGAGCGGCGGTCGGCCGGGTCGTCCGTCTCGTGGACCGGGGGGTTCTCGCGGTTGTTGGAGGGCAGCATCGTGATGAGGTACCGGACCTCGGCGATGCAGGTCTCCTCGTCGTCGTAGGCGAAGTGCGCGACGCCGGAGGTCTCGGCGTGGACGTCGGCCCCGCCCAAACCGTTCTGGGTGATCTCCTCGCCGGTCACCGCGCGGACCACGTCCGGGCCGGTGATGAACATCTGCGAGGTGTCCCGGACCATGAACACGAAGTCGGTCAGGGCCGGGCTGTAGGCCGCGCCGCCCGCGCAGGGGCCCAGCATCACCGAGATCTGCGGGATCACCCCGGAGGCCCGGGTGTTGCGCTGGAAGATGCCGCCGTAGCCGGCGAGCGCCGAGACGCCCTCCTGGATCCGGGCGCCGGCGCCGTCGTTGAGGGAGACCAGCGGGGCACCGGCCGCGATGGCCATGTCCATGATCTTGTGGATCTTCGTGGCGTGGGCCTCGCCCAGCGCCCCGCCGAAGATCCGGAAGTCGTGCGCGTAGACGAAGACCGTCCGGCCCTCGACCGTCCCCCACCCGGTGATCACACCGTCGGTGTAGGGCTTGCGGGCCTCCAGACCGAAGCCGACGGCGCGGTGCCGGCGCAGCTGCTCGACCTCCTTGAAGGAGCCCTCGTCGAGGAGGAGCGCGATGCGCTCGCGGGCGGTCAGCTTGCCCTTGGCGTGCTGGGCTTCGGTGGCGCGGTCGCTCGGGCCTCGCCGCGCCTGCTCGCGCAGGTCGTGCAGCTCGGCCACGCGGCCGCGAGCATCCGTAGGCTCGCCCGGGATCTGGTCCACAACGGTCATGTACCGACCTTACGAAGCGGACCAAGGGAAACCCTCCGTTGATACCGCACAGTCTCCGGCGCGTTCCGCTGTGAGGGCCGGACAGAAGCGCGCGCCGGGGCAAGGACATCACCAGGAGGGACCTTCGTCCTTTGTGGCATGTCTACAAGAACCCCGATGTAGTTGAAATTTGAAGCGGATGGGTCTAACGTCGTTCTCGTTGAAACTTCAACGAAATCCCGTGCCGATCCCGGCACCGACCGTGGAGGAAACCATGGGCATCTTCAGCCGTCGCAGCGCAGCCGCCACCACCCTGGAAGCCGCTCCCGCCGTGGACCCGGCGCTCGCCGCACTCACCGGGGACTACGCCGTCGACCCCGCGCACAGCAGCATCGGCTTCACCGTCCGGCACGCCATGGTGACCAATGTCCGCGGCGCCTTCACCGAGCACCGGGGCACCCTGCACCTGGACGGGGCCGACCCGGCGCGGTCCACCGCCGAGATCGAGCTGACCATCGCCTCGGTGGACACCGGGATCGCGGACCGCGACACCCACCTCAAGAGCGGCGACTTCTTCGACGCCGAGGCCTTCCCGCTGATGACCTTCCGCTCCACCGGGGCCGCGCAGCTCGGTGGCGACACGTACCGGATGACCGGCGAGCTCACCATCAAGGACGTCACCCGGCCGCTCTCCATCGACCTGGAGTTCAACGGCTCGGCGACCGACCCCTACGGCAACGAGCGGGTCGGCTTCGAGGGCCGCGCCGAGATCCTGCGCTCCGACTGGGGCCTGACCTGGAACGCGGCGCTGGAGACCGGCGGCGTGGTGGTCAGCGACAAGGTGAAGCTGACCTTCGACATCTCCGCCATCAAGCAGAACGGCTGACGGGCGCCTGGCGGGCGGGGGGCAGCCTGCCGGCGGGCGGCTAGAAGCCGCCACCGCCGCCGAAGTCCCCGCCGCCACCGAAGTCCCCGCCGCCGAAGCCGCCGCCTCCTCCGAAGTCCCCGCCGAAGTCGGAGGAGCCGAAGTCGGCGCCGGAGAAGTCCCCGCCCTCGAAGCCGTTCCCGCCGCCGAAGTCCGAGGCGTAGGCCGGGGAGGCCATCATCGAGCCGAGCATCGTGCCCATCAGCAGTCCGGGCAGCAGGCCGCCGCCGAAGTAGCCGCCGGCCCAGGGGCCGTACGCCGGGCCGGCCTCGTAGTAGGGGCGCGGCCCGCTCGCGGTGTCCACCGTGCGGACCATCGGATCGCGGCCGTCCTTCAGCCGGGCCGCGTCCGCCGCGCAGACCGGGACGGTCCGGACGGCCCCGCCAGCCGGGGCCCACTCGGCGTCCCCGGTGCTGGGTCCGTGCCGGGGGTCGAAGAAGCAGGGGGAACGCCGGTCGGGCAGCGGGCGGCCCTCCCGGCGGGCGGCGAGCACGGCGAGCGAATGCCGGCCGTCCTCCAGCGCCTGCGAGACGCCCTTGACCTCCTCCGGGTACCGGACCCGCTCCATGATCCGCTTGGCCCGCTCGTAGGAGTCCAGGGCCGAGGAGTAGTCGGTGCGCATCGCGTCGTCGGCGCCCGGCTCGCCGGGGTGGAAGTCCAGCCGCTCCAGCTCCTCGCCGAAGGCGGTGATGTCCTCGTCGACCACCACCCGCAGCTTGTCCAGGGCCTCCCGGCGGACCTCCTCCTTCTTCCGGCGATTGCGCCGGACCAGGGCGTACGCACCGCCGCCGCCGACCGCGGCGACCAGCCCGAGCCCGATCAGCCCGGACACCGGGGTGCCGTTCCCGCTGCCGCCGGTCTGGCCCCAGGAGGCCGGGGCCCGGCCCTTGATCTGCGGGAGGGCCTGGTCCACGAAGTTGTCCAGCTGGGTGGCGGCGTCCACCGGGCCGCCGGCGTTCACCGCGGCCGTCAGGTTGCGGACCGCGCCGGGGGCCATCACGGACCGGTCGGCCCCGGCGTCGAAGCGTTCGCCGAGCCGGATCCCGTACAGCCCGGTGATCCCGGTCTGGGCGCGGACGGCGGCCAGCAGCCCCTCGGGCGGGAACTGCGCGGAGTTGGGCAGCACGGCCACGAACAGCGGCTTCCCGGCGTCCTTGATCTTCTTGGCCAGGGCGTCGGCCCGGTCCTTGGGCAGCAGCGCCGAGGCGGCCGGGTCCACGTAGACCGGGCCGTCCTTGAGCGCTTCCCCGACGGCCGCCGGGCCGGTCGCCGCCGCGGCCTGCGGGGCGGCGAAGGCCACGAGCGCCCCGCCCGCGGACCCCGCCAGCAGCAGACCGGACAGTACGGATATCAGCCTGGTCCTGGTCCTCATGTCTACGACGCTACCGGAACCGGACATTCCCTGTGTGAGGGGAACATAAGGGCGGGCACCGCCCCGGTGGCCGGTTACTCGGCGGGTTCGACCCCGGCGTGCAGGAGGCCGTAGGTGAAGGCGTCCTCCAGGGCCTGCCAGGAGGCGGCGATCACGTTGGGGGCCACGCCGACGGTGTTCCACTCGCGATGGCCGTCGCTGGTGGTGACCAGGACGCGGGTGGTGGACTCGGTGCCGTGCGTCCCCTCCAGGATGCGGACCTTGTAGTCGACCAGCTCGAACTTGGCCAGCTGCGGGAAGAACCGCTCCAGCGCCACCCGCAGCGCCCGGTCCAGGGCGTTGACCGGGCCGTTGCCCTCCGCGGTGGCGACGATCCGCTCGCCCTTGGCCCACAGCTTCACGGTGGCCTCGTTGGCGTGGGTGCCGTCCGGCCGGTCCTCGACGATCGCCCGCCAGGACTCGATCCGGAAGAAGCGGCGGGCCCGGCCCTCCACCTCGGCGCGGAGCAGCAGCTCGAAGGAGGCGTCGGCGGCCTCGTAGGTGTATCCGGCCAGCTCGCGTTCCTTGACCCGCTCCACGACCCGGGAGACCAGGGCCCGGTCGCCGCCGAGGTCGACGCCCAGTTCCCTGCCCTTGAGCTCGATGGAGGCCCGGCCGGCCATGTCGGAGACCAGCATCCGCATGGTGTTGCCGACCCGCTCGGGGTCGATGTGCTGGTAGAGGTCGGGGTCGACCTTGATGGCCGAGGCGTGCAGGCCCGCCTTGTGGGCGAAGGCGGAGACCCCCACGTACGGCTGGTGGGTGGAGGGGGTGAGGTTGACGACCTCGGCGATGGCGTGGGAGATCCGGGTCATCTCGGCGAGGGCGCCCTCGGGCAGCACCCGGCGGTCGTACTTGATCTCCAGGGCGGCCACCACGGGGAAGAGGTTGGCGTTGCCGACCCGCTCGCCGTAGCCGTTGGCGGTGCACTGGACGTGGGTGGCGCCGGCGTCGACGGCGGCCAGGGTGTTGGCGACGGCGCAGCCGGTGTCGTCCTGGGCGTGGATGCCGAGGCGGGCGCCGGTATCGGCGAGGACGGTGGCGACCACGGCGGTGACCTGGGCCGGGAGCATGCCGCCGTTGGTGTCGCAGAGGACGACCACGTCGGCGCCGGCCTCGTGGGCGGTGCGGACCACGGACTTGGCGTACTCGGGGTTGGCGCGGTAGCCGTCGAAGAAGTGCTCGCAGTCCACGAACACCCGGCGGCCCTGTTCCCGCAGGTGGGCGACGGTGTCGCGGACCATTTCCAGGTTCTCTTCGAGGGTGGTGCGCAGGGCCAGCTCGACGTGCCGGTCGTGGGACTTGGCGACCAGGGTGATCACCGGGGCGCCGGATTCCAGCAGGGCGCGGACCTGGGGGTCCTCGGCGGCCGAGCCGCCGGCCCGCCGGGTGGCGCCGAAGGCGACCAGCTGGGCGTTCCGGAAGTCGATCTCGGCCCGGGCGCGGGCGAAGAACTCGGTGTCCCGGGGGTTGGCGCCGGGCCAGCCGCCCTCGATGAAGCCGACGCCGAAGTCGTCGAGGTGCCGGGCGATCGTGAGCTTGTCGGCCACCGTGAGGTTGATGCCCTCGCGCTGGGCGCCGTCGCGCAGCGTGGTGTCGAAGACGTGGAAGCTGTCGTCGAGCACCGCTTTGGCCTCTGTGGTCGTCATGCTGATCTGGCTCCTGTCGGATGAGTGGCTCCGGATGCCCGGGATCCACTGCCCCCATCATCGCGCGCTCTGCCTCCCCGGCAGGAATGGTGCCGGGAAACGAAAAGACCCCTCGCGGGTGCGAGAGGTCTGCGCGCGGGTCTGGGGCACTGTGGCCGCCGCCGCGAAGGTTCTCCGCGGTTCAGCGGTCACTGCGGACCGGCGCGCTGCTGTCCGTAATCATCGGCTGAGCAAGCACGTTCGCAGTGTGCCACACGTCTCGCGGCGCGCAGCCCGCGGTCTCACGATGCGGTCAGGGCGGCCGGGGCGGGCCGGCCGGGGCGGTCAGGCGGTCTCCAGGGAGTCGGTGAGGAACTCCCGTACGTGGTCGAGGATCTGCCGGCGGTCCAGGGCGGGCAGGCCGACGGCGAGCTGGATGCTGAAGCCGTCGAGCAGGGCCCGGGTGCGGGTGGCGAACCGGTCGGCGTCCACCGGGCGGAACTCGCCGCGGGAGATGCCCTCGGCGAGCAGCGCGACCAGGTCCCGGTGCCAGGCGCCCTCGATGGCGGACTGCCGGTCGCGTTCGGCGGGGCCGGCGTTCTGCGAGCGGTTCCAGACCTCCAGCCAGAGGGTCCAGTGCGGGTCCCGGGCGTACTGGGGGACGTAGAGGTCCACATAGGCGGCGAGCCGGTCGCGGGCCGGGCCGCGGCGGGAGAGCAGGGCGCGGCGGCGGTCGCCGAGCGCGGCCTCGCTCCACTCCAGGGTCTGCAGCAGGAGCTCGTCCTTGCTGCGGAAGTAGTAGAGGAGGTGGCCGCTGCTCATGCCGACCTCGCGGCCCAGACCGGCCATGGTGAGCCCGTCCAGTCCCCGGGCGGCGATCGTGGCCATGGCGGCGACGAGTACGTCCTCGCGCGGCGGCGCGTTCTTCCGCGCGCGTACCCCACCCGCCGCCATGGCCACTCTCCTCACACCTTGGGCTGTTGCTGGGTGATGCAGTGGATACCGCCACCCCCGGCGAAAATCGTACGTGCGTCGACCAGGGTCACGGTCCGCTCGGGGAACAGCCCGCGGAAGATCTCGGCGGCCTCCTCGTCGCGCGGGTCGTCGAAGGCGCACAGGACGACGCCGTCGTTGCAGAGGTAGTGGTTGATGTAGGAGTAGTCGACCCATTCGCCGTCCTCCTCCAGCACGGTCGGCGCGGGGATCTCGACGACCTCCAGCAGGCGGCCCTGCGCGTCGGTGGCGGAGCGCAGCAGGGCGGCGATCAGCTTGCAGCGCTCGTGGTCGGGGTGGGCCGGGTCGGGCTGGGTGTGGACCATGACCACGCCGGGGCGGGCGAAGGCGGCGACGATGTCGACGTGGCCCTGGGTGCCGTAGGTGCCGTAGTCGCCGGCCAGGCCGTAGGGCAGCCAGATGGCCTTGGTGGTGCCGAGGTGGGCGTGGATCTCGGCCTCGACCTGTTCCCGGGTCCAGTCGGGGTTGCGGCCCTGGCCCAGCTGCACGGTGTCGGTGAGCAGCACGGTGCCCTCGCCGTCCACGTGGATGGCGCCGCCCTCGTTGACCAGCGGGGTGCTGTAGGTGCGGGTTCCGACCAGGTCGGAGACATGGCGGGCGATCTTGGAGTCGTGCTCCCAGCGGGCCCATTCCTGGGCGCCCCAGCCGTTGAAGGTCCAGTCCACGGCGGCGAGCTCGCCCTGCGGGTTGGTGACGAAGGTGGGGCCGATGTCCCGCATCCAGGCGTCGTCGAGCTCCTGCTCGACCAGCTCGACGGGGTGCTTCGCGCCGTCGCCGACGATCGCGCGGGCGCTGTCGGCGTCGCCGGGCGAGACGACCAGGGTGACCGGTTCGTGGGCGCTGACGGCGCGGGCCACCGCTCCCCAGGCCTGCCGGGCGGCGTCGAGTTCGGCGGCGTCGGTGAAGGTGGGGTTGGGGCTGGGCCAGGCCATCCAGGTGCGCTCGTGCGGGGTCCACTCGGCGGGCATGCGGTATCCGGCGTCCACGGGCTTGTTCAGGTTCATGGCAGTGGTCCTTGCTGGTCTACAGGAAGTACAGGCGGTTGAGGGCGACCGAGTCGGCTGGTCCGGAGCGCAGCGGGTCCCCGTCGAGGGTGACGAGTCCGCTGCGCGCGTCGACATCGACCGCGCCCACCCGGGAGTTGAGGTGGAGGTCGGCGGGGCCGATGCCGCGGGTGCCGCGGACGGCGACCCGGCGGCGGCGGGTGGGCATCGCGTCGGAGCCGAGGGCCGCGGCGGCGGCCGAGACGAAGGCGACGGAGAGGTCCGCGGCGGTGGCCCCGTAGGAGCCGAACTGCGGTCCGAGGACGAGGGGTTCGCAGGTGTCGGTGGCGGCGTTGGGGTCGCCGGTGACCCCGTACGCCGGGAAGCCGGACTTCAGGACCAGCTGGGGCTTGGCGCCGAAGAACGCGGGGCGCCAGAGGACGATGTCGGCGAGTTTGCCGACCTCGATGGAGCCGATCTCGTGGGCCAGGCCGTGGGCGATGGCCGGGTTGATGGTCAGTTTGGCCATGTAGCGCAGGACGCGGGCGTTGTCGTCGCCCTCGCCGTCCCCGGCGAGCGGGCCGAGTTCGGCCTTCATCTTGGCGGCCATGGCGAAGGTGCGGCGGACGGTCTCGCCGGCCCGGCCCATGCCCTGGGCGTCGGAGGAGGTGATGCCGATGGCGCCCAGGTCGTGCAGGAGGTCCTCGGCGCCCATGGTGCCGGCCCGGATCCGGTCGCGGGCCATGGCGGCGTCGCCGGGGAGGTCGGGTTTGAGGTCGTGGACGGAGACGATCATGCCGTAGTGCTCGGCGACCGCGTCCCGGCCGAAGGGCAGGGTGGGGTTGGTGGAGGAGCCGATGACGTTGGGGACGCCGGCCATCTTCAGGACGTTGGGGACGTGTCCGCCGCCGCAGCCCTCGATGTGGAAGGCGTGGATGGTGCGGCCGTCCAGGACCTTGAGGGTGTCCTCGACGGAGAGGCACTCGTTGAGGCCGTCCGAGTGCAGGGCGACCTGGACGTCGTGTTCCTCGGCCACCCGCAGGGCGGTGTCCAGGGCCCGGGTGTGGGCGCCCATGTCCTCGTGGACCTTGAAGCCGCTCGCGCCGCCCTCGGCGAGGGCCTCGACCAGCGGGGCGGGGTCGGAGGAGGAGCCGCGGGCCAGGAAGCCGATGTTGACGGGCCAGGCGTCGAAGGCGTTGAAGGCGTGCCTGAGGGCCCAGGGGGAGTTGACGCCGACGCCCCAGACCGGGCCGAACTCCTGGCCGATGACGGTGGTGACGCCCGCGGCGAGCGAGGCCTCCATGATCCGCGGGGAGAGCAGGTGGACATGGGTGTCCACGGCTCCGGCGGTGGCGATCAGGCCCTCGCCGGAGACGATGGAGGTGCCGGTGCCGACGACCACGTCGACCCCGTCGAGGGTGTCGGGGTTGCCGGCCCGTCCGATGGCGTGGATGCGGCCCTCGCGGATGCCGACGGACACCTTGCGGATGCCGAGGACGGCGTCGATCACCAGCACGTTGCTGATGACCACGTCGCAGGTGTCGCGGACGGCGGCGGCCTTCAGGTGCAGTCCGTCCCGGGCGGTCTTGCCGAAGCCGGCCAGGAACTCCTCGCCGGGTTTCTGGGAGTCCGACTCCACCCGGACGGTCAGGCCGCTGTCGCCGAGCCGGACCCGGTCCCCGGCGCGGGGGCCGAAGACGGAGGCGTACTCGTGGGGGTCGATGTGCCGTGCGCCGGGGGCGCAGTGGTCGCTGTGCCGGGACTGCCTGCTCATCGGGGGTCCCCTTCCGCGCCGGCGCCGAGGTAGCCGCAGGCGGCGGCCCTGCGGAGGGCTTCCTCGCGGGCGCCGGGGGCGTCCAGCGGGCCGTCGACCAGTCCGGCGAAGCCGATGGCGATCCGGTCGCCGCCGATCGGGACCAGGCCGACCTCGGCCCGCCCGTGCGGGTCGAAGCGGACCGAGGAGCCGGCCGGGACGCAGAGCCGCATGCCGTAGGCGGCGGCGCGGTCGAAGTCCAGCCGGGGGTTGGCCTCGAAGAAGTGGAAGTGCGAGGTCACGCTGATCGGGACGGTGGCGGTGTTGCGGACGGTGAGCCGCACCGCGGGCTGGGGGGCCGGGGTCTGCGGTCCGGGGAGCACGGCGCCGGGGGCGTCCGGGCCGAGCGGGGCCGCGCCGCGGATGGGGGCGGAGACCACGGCGAGCCGGGAGCCGTCGTCGAAGACGGCCTCCACGTGGACCTCGGTGACCACGTCGGCGACCCCGGGCAGGACGTCCTCCGGGCCCAGCACGCTGCGGGCCGCCTCGACGGCCTCGGCCAGCCGGCGGCCGTCGCGGGCCGCCTCGCAGACCGTGTCGGCGATCAGCGCGGTGGCCTCCGGGACGTTGAGCCGGAGGCCGCGGGCGCGCCGGGCGCGGGCGAGTTCGGCCGCGCCGAAGAGCAGCAGCCGGTCGCGTTCCGTCGGGGTCAGCCGCATGACGTCCACCTCCCTGGTCCAGAATTTAGAACATCACTCTAACTCTTCATCTCCCGGCAAGGAACCATTGACCGGAGACCGAACCGTGGGTCACATTGAGTGTCGCTCAAACATTTCGCCGCACCATGTCGCTCAGACATCCCCCACCCCGCCGCCTCTGTCAGGGAGTCCCCCGCATGCCCGTGGAACAACGCGGAGTCGACACCATCCCCGAGGAGGAGCGCACCAGCTCCCCCCGCGACCTGGTCGCCATCCTGCTCGGCTCCAACCTCTGCCTCGGCGTGATCGTCTTCGGCTGGCTGCCCCCGTCCTTCGGGCTCGGCCTGTGGCCCTCGGTGACCGCCATCGTGACCGGCACCCTGGCCGGGATCGCGTTCACCGCGCCGCTGGCCCTCGTGTCACTGCGCACCGGCACCAATCTGTCCACCTCCAGCGGCGCCCAGTTCGGGGTCCGCGGCCGGCTGGTCGGCTCGGTGGTGGGGCTGCTGCTCTCCCTCGGGTACACCGCGCTCACCCTGTGGATCGGCGGGGACGTGATGGTCGGGGTGCTGTCCCGGCTGACCGGACTGCCCGACACCGGGCTCAGCCGGGCGCTGATGTACGGGCTGCTGGCCGCCTGCACCGTGGTCGGGGCCGTCTTCGGCTACCGGCTGCTGCTGCGGATGAGCAAGCTGCTGGCCGTGCTGATGGTGGCGCTGCTGGCCGTGGGCGTGTTCGCCTACGCCGGGGACTTCACCACGGCCGCCCCGCCGGACACCCCGTACCTGCTCGGCTCCTTCTGGCCGACCTGGGTGCTCGCCGCCGTCGCGGCCGGGCTGAGCGGCCCGGTGGCCTTCATCACCCTGCTCGGCGACTACACCCGCTACGTCTCCCCGGTCCGGCACGGCTCCCGCAAGGTCCTCGTGGCCACCTGCGTCGGGCTGCTGTTCGGGCTGCTGGTGCCGCAGCTGTTCGGCACGTACACCGCGCTGGCCGCCCGGGCGGGCCTGGACTACGCGGGACCGCTGGTGGCGGCCTCGCCGTTCTGGTACCTGGTGCCGCTGCTGGTGGCCGCGGCGGCCGGCTCGGTGGGCAACGCCGGTCTGATGCTCTACTCGATGGGCCTGGACCTGGACGCGATCGTGCCGCGCACCACCCGCACCCGGGCCACCCTGATGGCGGCCGCGGTGGCCACCGGGTTCGTCTTCCTCGGCTCCTTCGCCTGGAGCGCGCAGGACGCGATGACCTCCTTCGTGCTGCTGCTGACCGCGCTGGGCACGCCCTGGGCGGTGGTCACCCTGATCGGTTACGTGCGCTGCCGCGGGGAGTACGACCCGGAGGCGCTCCAGGTGTTCAACCGGCGGTCCCGCGGCGGGGTCTACTGGTACCGAGGCGGCTGGAACCCGCGGGCCACCGCCTCCTGGGCGGCGGGCGCGGGGGTGGGCCTGGCCGCCGTGTCGACCCCCCTGTACGAGGGGCCGTTGCTGGCCCTGACCGGCGGGGTGGACTGCAGCTTCATCCTGTCGGGGCTGGTCGGCGGCCTGGTGTACACGGCGCTGACCGCCCGGACGGCGCCGGTGCGGGAGCCGGCCCTGGCCGCGGACTGACCGGACGGCCGGCCCGGCTGCCTGCCTGGCGGGGGCCGGTGGCGGCGGACGCGAAGGGCCCCACGCGGATCGCGTGGGGCCCTTCGCGGTGCTCGGGCGGCCTAGCCGAGCGGGTGCATCCAGCCGTGGTGGTCGGCGGAGTGGCCGGTCTGGAGCTCCAGCAGGGCCTTGCGCAGGCGCATGGTGACCTGGCCGGGCTCGCCGTCGCCCTGGGTCCAGTTGGCGCGCTCGGACTTCACCGAGCCGACCGGGGTGATCACGGCGGCGGTGCCGCAGGCGAAGACCTCGGTGAGGGTGCCGTTCTCGTTGTCCCGCTGCCAGTCCTCGGTGGTGATCCGGCCCTCCTCGGCGGTGTAGCCGAGGTCACGGGCGATGGTGAGGAGGGAGTCGCGGGTGATGCCGGGCAGCAGCGAGCCGGTCAGCTCGGGGGTGACGATGCGCTGCGTGCCGTCCTCCTGGCCGTACACGAAGTACAGGTTCATCCCGCCCATCTCCTCGATCCAGCGGTGCTCCACGGCGTCCAGCCAGACGACCTGGTCGCAGCCGTGCGAGGCGGCCTGGGCCTGGGCGACCAGCGAGGCCGCGTAGTTGCCGCCGGTCTTGGCGGCGCCGGTGCCGCCCTTGACGGCGCGCACGTACTCCTCGGAGAGCCAGACCGAGACCGGCTTGACCCCGCCGGGGAAGTAGGCGCCGGCCGGGGAGGCGATGACCATGAAGAGGAACTCGTTGGCCGGGCGGACGCCGAGGCCGACCTCGCTGGCGAACATGAAGGGCCGCAGGTAGAGGGAGGCCTCGCCGGAGTCCGGGACCCAGGCGCGGTCCTGCTTGATGAGGGCGTCGCAGGCCTCGATGAACAGGTCGGCGGGGAGCTCGGGCATGGCCATCCGGCGGGCGGAGGCCTGGAAGCGCTCGGCGTTGGCCCGGGGGCGGAAGGTGGCGACGGTGCCGTCGGGCTGGCGGTAGGCCTTCAGGCCCTCGAAGATCGTCTGCGCGTAGTGCAGGGTCATGTTCGCCGGGTCGATCGACAGCGGCGCGTACGGGACCAGCTGGGCCTCGTGCCAGCCGCGGCCCTCGGTCCACTTGATGGTCACCATGTGGTCGGTGAAGTGGCGGCCGAATCCGGGGCTGGCCAGGATCGCCTCGCGCTCCGCGTCGGACAGCGGGTTCGAGGAGGGCTTGAGCTCGATCGTGGGCGTCGTCATGAGTGCTTGTCCTTCACCGGTTGTGTATGGCGGACCGCGCTCACGGCGTACTAGGACGTCCGAGCTTCCCCGTATTCCGCGGCCTCGCGTTCGATTATCGCGCGGGGTGCGGCTGCGGAGAAACGGGGTGATGCGGCCCAGGGGAGATGGTGGCACCCGGGGCCGCGCAGGAAAAGCCGCCGGGTGCGGTGAACGCGACCCGGCGGCTTCCTGGGGTGGAGCTGCCGGGTCAGCCGGCTACGCGCGCGGCGAGGGCGTCGCCGATCGCGTCGGTGGACCGGAAGGTCCCGTCGCGCTCGGCCAGGTCGGCCGAGACGGCCTCCTCGATGCGGACGGCCTCGGCCTCGTGGCCGAGGTGCCGCAGCAGGAGGGCGACGGAGAGGATCGTCGCGGTCGGGTCGGCCTTGCCGGTGCCCGCGATGTCCGGGGCGGAGCCGTGGACCGGCTCGAACATGGACGGGAAGGCGCCGGTCGGGTTGATGTTCCCGGAGGCGGCCAGGCCGATCCCGCCGGTGACGGCGGCGGCCAGGTCGGTGAGGATGTCACCGAAGAGGTTGTCCGTGACGATGACGTCGAACCGCTCGGGCTGGGTGACGAAGAAGATCGTCGCGGCGTCGACGTGCAGGTAGTCGGTGGTGACCTGCGGGTACTCCCGGGCGACCTGGTCGAAGGTGTTCTTCCACAGGTGGCCGGCGTAGACCAGGACGTTGTTCTTGTGGACCAGCGTCAGCTTCTTGCGGGGGCGGGCGGCCGCCCGCTCGAAGGCGTCCCGGACGACCCGCTCGACACCGTACGCGGTGTTGACGCTGACCTCGGTGGCCACCTCGGCGGGGGTGCCGGTGCGCAGCGAGCCGCCGTTGCCGGTGTACGGGCCCTCGGTGCCCTCGCGGACCACCACGAAGTCGATCTCCGGACGGCCGGCCAGCGGGGTGGCGGTGTTCGGGAGGAGCTTCGAGGGGCGCAGGTTGATGAAGTGGTCGAAGGCGAAGCGGAGCTTCAGCAGCAGACCGCGTTCCAGCACTCCGGACGGGACCGAGGGGTCGCCGATGGCGCCCAGCAGGATCGCGTCGTGCTGCTTGAGGGACTCCAGCTCGGCGTCCGGGAGGGTCTCACCGGTGCGGTGCCAGCGCTGGGCCCCGAGGTCGTACTCCTTGGTCTCCAGCTTCACATCCTGGGGCAGGACCGCGGTAAGGACCTTGAGGCCCTGAGCCACGACTTCCTGGCCGATGCCATCACCGGGGATCACTGCGAGATTGATGCTGGTCGACATGTCGGCACCGTACTCCTCGTCCAGTCCTCGGTCATATCGCGTCCACCATCTGGACGCAATATGACCTCGGACGGGCGGACGCGCTGGTCAGTGGCCGGTGGACCCGCCGTTGTCACGGCGGTCCAGGGAGCGCTGCAGCGCGGCGGCGGCGTTCCTGCGGTCCGCGTCGGCGGTGGAGGAGTGGCGGACCCGGCGGGCGGCGGGGCGGGGGGAGGTGGTGTGCATGGTGATCGACTCCTTGAGATCACGGCGTGGCGGTGCCACGGATGAGGGGGGTTCCTTCAAGGCGCCGGAGGGGCGGGGAGCGTCGCCGCAGGGGTTGCCTGCGCGGGGCGTGCGCTCTCTACCGCCATTCGCCGGATCGGCGAGACGTTCGGCTTCTACAAAGCTAGGCCAGGTCCCGCTGTATGTCTCCGCAATTACTCGGACTTCCTACTATCTGAGACGGGGCGGTGGGCGCGGAGCTCCCGGACGAGTGCCCGGACGGCCGCGGTGCCGGCCTGCTCACGGGTGGTGACGTAGCCGACGGTCCTGGTCGGGCGCCCGGCGCCGAGGTCGGTGATCCCGACGCCCGCGGGCGCTCCGCACAGGGAGAGCGCGGGCATGATCGCCATGCCGAGGCCGCGTTCCACCATGGTCAGGACCATGCCGTCGTCCTCGGCCTTGACCGTGGCCCGCGGGATCCAGTCCTGGGCGCGCCACCAGGACCGGGTGTAGGAGCCGCAGTTCTCGTCCCAGTCGAGCAGCGGCAGGCTCCGCGGGTCGGGGTGTCCGGCCGGATGCACCAGGGCGTACGGCTCCTCGGTCAGCACGCCGGTCAGCAGGTCCGCGGGCAGGTCCGGTGAGCCGCCCAGGGTGGCGATCCCGAGGTCGGCCCGGCCGGCCGCGACCTCGCCGGCGGTACCCGCGCCCAGTTCCCGGACCACCCGGACCTCGGGCCGGATCCCGGGGTGGCGGGCGGTGAGCGCGGCCAGGGCGGGGGGCAGCAGGTGCAGGGCCGCGCTGCGGAAGGCGGCGATCCGCAGCGGTCCGGAGGGGCCGGCCGGTCCGCCGCCGGGCGCGGCCGCGGCGCGGGTCTCCGCGCCGAGGACCTCGTACATCCGCAGGATGCGGCGGGCGTGGGCGACGGCCCGCTCCCCCGCCGGGGTGGGGCGGGCGCCGCCGCGGCCCCGCTCGAAGAGGACCGCGCCGAGGCGCCCCTCGACGGTGCGCACCGAGCGGGAGACGGCCGACTGGGTGAGTCCCAGCGCCACGGCGGCGGCCGAGAAGGATCCGGCCCCGGCCACCGCGACCAGCACCCGCAGCTCGGCCGGCCCCGGCTCCCCGCCCGCCGGCTCCGGCCCGCCCGCCGCTGCCCCCGTCGCTTCCGCTGTCGCCGACACCCTCGCCACCCCTGTCACCTGGTCGTATGCGTGCCGCTCATGGATCGGCGGCTTCCATGAGCGCAACCCCCTGCCCGGCCCGGCGATTCCTTCCTAGCGTCCTCCCCATGACCACGCGCACCGGCTACGCCGTCCACCAGATCGCCCGCCCCACCGGTTTCCCCACCGCCGCCGAGTTCCGGCTCGCCGGGTTCCCGGTCCCCTCCCCCGCCCCCGGCACCGCCCTGGTGGAGAACCTGCTGCTCTCGGTGGACCCGTACCACCGCGGGCTGATGGACGGCGGGGAGCGCGGGTTCGCCCTGCACGCCCCGCTCGAAGGGCGCTCGGTGGGCCGGGTGCTGGCCTCCAGGGATCCCGGGCTGGCCGAGGGCGACCTGGTGTTCCACCGGGCCGGCTGGCGCACCCACGCCCTGGTGACCGCCGGGACGGACGGCACCCGCCGGATCCGCCGGTACGAGGGCGTCCCGCTGGAGGCGCACCTGTCCATCCTGGGCGGGACCGGGCTGACCGCCTACGCGGCGCTGACCCGCACCGCCCGGCTGCGGGCCGGCGAGGACCTGTACGTGTCGGCCGCCGCGGGCGGGGTCGGCACCGCCACCGGCCACATCGCCCGGCTGCTGGGCGCCCGCCGGGTCATCGGCAGTGCCGGCTCGGCCGCGAAGGTCCGCCGGCTGACGGAGGAGCTGGGTTTCGACGCCGCCTTCGACTACCACGACGGCCCGGTGGGCGAGCTGCTCGCCGCGGTCGCCCCGGACGGGGTGGACGTCTATGTGGACAACGTCGGCGGGGACCATCTGGCGGGGGCCATCGAGGTGCTCCGCGAGTTCGGGCGGATCGCCTGGGTCGGCGCGATCTCGACCTACCACTCGGACCGGGCCCCGGCCGCGCCCCGCAATCTCTTCGAGATCGTACACAAATCCCTCCGCCTGGAAGGGGTATTGGTATCGCATCACACCAATTTGCAGGAGGAGCTGGAGGAGTTCCTGGTGCCCCATCTGCGCAGCGGCCGGGTGGGTACCGACACCACCGTTGTCCAGGGCATCGAGCACACCGTCGAGGCCTTCCTGGCCATGCTGCGCGGGGAGAACACCGGCAAGATGCTGGTCCGGACGGCCGCCTGAGCCGGCTGCCCCGAAGTTCACCGAACCCTTACCGCACGGTTGTAGACCTTTGGAGGCGCTGCCGCCAACCTTGCCGACGACGTGCCGCCGTGGCACCGGAGTGGGAGGCGAGGGACCAGTGACACCGATCAGTCGCAGAGGTTTCGTGGGGCTCGGGGCGGGGCTGGTGGCCGGGGCGGCGCTGGCCCCGGGCACCGCGGAGGCGGCCGTGCCGGGGATCCGTTCGGCGGCTGCCGCCGCCGCGACCGGCACGATCACCGATGTGCGGCACGTGGTGATCCTGATGCAGGAGAACCGCAGCTTCGACCACTACTTCGGCCGGCTGCGCGGGGTCCGCGGGTTCGGCGACCGGGCGGCCGGAAACCTCCCCGGCGGCTGGGGCATGTTCCAGCAGCCGAACTGGGGCGGCCGCCAGTACCCGTGGAAGCTGTCCGCCACCCCCTCCGCGGGCGGGGCCGACGGCGAGACCCTGGCCCAGTGCACCGGCGACCTCCCGCACAGCTGGACCTCCCAGCACGCCGCCTGGAACAAGGGCCGGATGGACAACTGGGTGGCCGGTGTCGGCAAGACCCACACCCTGGGCTATCTGGACCGCACCGACATCCCCTTCCACTACGCCCTCGCCGACAACTACACCGTCTGCGACGCCTACTTCTGCTCCGCGCTCAGCGCCACCGGCCCCAACCGCACCTTCCTGTGGAGCGGACGGATCGACGCCACCAGCAAGGACGGCGGCGAGGAGTCCGGGCTCACCTGGGAGACCTACGCCGAGGCCCTCCAGCGGGCCGGGATGACCTGGAAGGTCTACCAGAACGCCCAGGACAACTACGGGGACAACGGCCTGGCCTACTTCAAGAAGTTCACCGACGCCGCCCCCGGCAACCCGCTGTGGGACCGCGGCATGGCCTCCGTCCCCCGGGCCACCGGCTCCACCCCCGACGACATCGCCGCCGCGATCCGCGCGGACGTGGTCGCCGGGACCCTCCCCCAGGTGTCCTGGGTGGTGGCGAACGAGGCCTTCTCGGAGCACCCGTACGCCCCGCCCGGCGACGGCGCCCACTTCGTGGACCTGGTCTACCGGGCGCTGGCCGCGGACCCGGAGGTCTTCGACTCCACCGTCCTCTTCCTCAACTACGACGAGAACGACGGCTTCTTCGACCACGTCCCGCCGCCGGTCCCCCCGGCCGGCACCCCCGACGAGTTCCTCGGCGGGGTCCCCATCGGCCTCGGCTTCCGGGTGCCCATGCTGGTGATGTCCCCGTGGACCCGCGGCGGCTGGGTCAGCTCCGAGGTCTTCGACCACACCTCGGTGCTGCGGTTCATGGAGACCTGGACGGCCGCCCTCGGCACCCCCGCATCCTGCCCCAACATCAGCGCCTGGCGGCGCCGGGTGACCGGCGACCTGACCGGGGTCTTCGACTTCGCGAACCCGGTCTACGGGGTGCCGGGCGGGCTGCCGTCCACCGCGAAGGTCATCGGCCAGTCCACCTGCGCCCCGCTGCCCAACCCGGTGCCGCAGGACAACGCGCAGCCCGCGCAGGAGCCGGGGACCCGCCCGGCCCGCGCCCTCCCCTACCAGGTCAACGGCAATCTGGACCGGCTGGAGTTCGGGGCCGCCGGGAAGATCGTCGCCTGGTTCTCGATGACCAACCAGGGCGCCGAGGCCACCCGCCCGGCGCACTTCTCCCTCCACCCGCACCAGCACCGGGACACCGCCGCCTGGCAGCACACGGTGGACCCGGGCGGCACCGCCACCGACTACCTGTACATCGGCACCGGGTACGGCGCCGGCAAGTACGACATCTCCATGCACGGACCCAACCGGTTCCTGCGCCGCTTCATCGGCGACGCCACCAGGCCGGGGAAGGCCCTGGAGGTCGCCGCCCGCTTCGCGGTGGAGCCGGGCACCGGGAAGCCGGCGATCTGGTTCCGGATGACCAACGCCTCGGCCGCGCCGGTGACCTTCACCGTCCGCGCCAACGCGTACCGCACGGACGGGCCGTGGACGTACACCGTCCCGGCGAACTCCTCCACCGAGGACTTCTTCAACGCGGTGGCCTACGCCGAGGGCTGGTACGACTTCACGGTCCTCAGCTCCGCCGACGGCACCTGGTCCCGCCGCTACACCGGCCACATCGAGACCGGCGCGCCCAGCGTCACGGGCTGACCCGGGGCACGGCCGGCCCGTCCCCGGGGCCGGCCGTGCGCATCCGGCCGTAGGCGTACACACAGCCGGCCAGGGCCAGGTCGGACAGCAGCATGAACCCGATCGAGTAGGAGTCCTGGGCGCTGTAGACCGCGCCCATCACCAGCGGGGGCACGAATCCGCCCAGCCCGCCCACCGCCCCGACGATGCCGGTGACACTGCCCACCTGGGGCTGCGGGGTCACCTGGGAGACCAGGGTGAACACGCTCCCGCTGGCCGTGCCCAGTCCGGCGGCCAGGCACAGCAGACAGACGGTGCCCATCGGGTACAGGGCCGGGTCGAAGGCCTGTACCACCGCCATGACCGCGACGAAGCCCAGCGCGGCGGAGGTGACGAGGGCCGGGTGGATGCGGTCGGCCAGCCAGCCGCCCAGCGGCCGGAACACCACCGTGACCAGCGCGAACCCGGCCGCCTTGGTGCCCGCGTCGGTGGGCGACAGCCCGTACCAGGTCTTGAGGTAGGTGGGCAGGTACACCCCGAAGGCGACGATCCCGCCGAAGCCGATGGCGTAGAGCGCGGACAGCTCCCAGGTCACCCGGAGCCGGCCGGCCCGCCCCAGCCGCCGGACCAGCGGATCGGCGGGCATCGGACGGTCCGGGCGGTCCCGGATCAGCAGGACCGCGAGCACCGCGTACACCGCGAGGGCCGCCGCCACCACCAGGAACGGCAGGGTCTCCCCGTGCCGGGCGATCCTCGGGGTGAAGTAGCCCGACAGGGCCACCCCGCCCATCCCCATCCCGAACACGCCCAGTCCGAAACCCCGGCGCTCCGGCGGGAACCAGGAGTTCACCAGCGGGACCCCGATGGCGAAGGTGGTGCCGGCCAGACCCAGCAGGAACCCGGCCGCCAGCGTTCCGGCGTACGAGTCGCGGACCGGGATCAGCAGCAGCACCGGCACGATCGTCAGCGCCGACACCAGCGGGAACATCAGCCGGGCCCCGTACCGGTCGGTGAGGGCGCCCACCGGGACCCGGCCCAGCGAACCGACCAGCACCGGCACCGCCACCAGCAGGGACTGCTGGAGCGAGGACAGTCCGAGCCGGTCCCGGTAGTCGCTGCCCAGCGGGGCGATCAGGTCCCAGGCCCAGAAGGTGAGCGTGAACCCGACGGTGACCACGGCGAGGTTGAGATAGGCGGCGGGGGGCGTCGTCCCGGACGGGGTCCGGCGGGCTGTCTCCACACCGCCACGCTAGGCACTCCCGCCCCGCACGGCGCGCCGTGCTCCCCCGTCCGGACGACCCTCCCGCCCCGCCGGCTGCCGTGCCACGAGGGTCAGAGGACGTCGCCGTCCCGCCAGTCGAAGTCCAGCCGGCCGGCCGGGTCCGGCGGCGCCACGCCCGGCGGCACCCACAGGTACACCGACCCCTCCTCCTCCGGGAGCCGGACCGGCCCCTCCGGCGACAGCGCGCCGACCCGCCCGTCCCAGCGGGTCCAGCCCCGCGCCCGGTACAGCGCGGCGCCCTCCTCGGAGGCGGACAGCGCCCCGAGCGCGTAGGCCCGCCCGATCACCGACTCCAGGGCGCCCGTCACCGCACTCCCCAGACCGCTGCGGCGGCGGTCGGCGCGCACCGCGACGGCCTCCACATAGCCGGTCCTCAGGGTCCGCCCGGCGTACGCCACCCGGCGCTGCACCACGCTGCCGTGCGCCACCAGCTCGCCGTCCTCGTGGACCAGGGCGTGCAGGCCGCCCAGGGCGTGCTCGAAGTCCTCCTCGGAGAAGTCCCCGCCGAAGGCCTCGTCGAGGAGGGCCCGAATCTCCGCCGGTCCGTCGGGGGGCAGTTGGGCGGTGTGCAGGAGCCGTGTCCGTGTATCGGTCATGGAACCAGTGTCCGTCCGCCATGATTCGGCTGGCATATTTCTGGCCACCGGGGGCGGCCGGCGGCAGACTCCTGCCATGTCACAGAGCACTCACGGGTGGACGCCCACCCACGGCGACCCGTACCGCCCGGTCGCCTACCGGCCCGACCGGATGCCCGCCGCCGAATCCGTCCTGCGGTCCGCGGAACTGCGGGACCGGATGGACGAACGCCGCACCGTGCGGCACTTCTCCCCCGACCCGGTGCCCGAGCAGGTGATCCGGGACGCCGTCGCCTGTGCCTCGACCGCGCCGTCCGGGGCGCACCAGCAGCCCTGGACCTTCGTGCTGGTCAAGGATCCGCAGGTGCGGGCGCGGATCCGGGAGGCCGCCGAGCAGGAGGAGGAGCTCTCCTACGACGGACGGCTCGGCGAGGAGTGGCTGGCGGCCCTGCGCCCGCTGGGCACCGACAGGGTGAAGACCCATCTCACGGACGCGCCGGCGCTGCTGGTGGTGTTCCAGCAGCGGTACTGGCTGGGCCCGGACGGCACCAAGCGCAAGCACTACTACGTGGACGAGTCGGTGGGCATCGCGGTCGGGATGCTGCTGTCGGCCCTGCACCTGTCCGGGCTGGCGGCCCTGGTGCACACCCCGAGCCCGATGCGCTTCCTCTCCCGGGTGCTGGAGCGTCCGGAGAACGAGAAGGCGTTCGCGGTCATCCCGATCGGCTATCCGGCCGACGACTGCGAGGTCCCGGACCTGGTCCGCAAGTCCCTGGACCAGGTCTTCGTCGAGGTCTAGGAGCGGGGAGCGGGGCGGGGCGGGGCGGAGCGGAGAAATGGAAACCGCCCCCGCTCCGGAATTGGGGGTACCGGGGCGGGGGCGGGGTCTGGGGGGCCGGAGGGCCCGGGGGGCGGTCAGCCCATGTGGGGGTAGCCGTACTCGGTCGGCGGGACCAGGGTCTCCTTGATGGAGCGGGTCGAGGTCCAGCGGAGCAGGTTGGAGGCGGCCCCGGCCTTGTCGTTGGTGCCGGAGGCGCGGCCGCCGCCGAAGGGCTGCTGGCCGACGACGGCGCCGGTCGACTTGTCGTTGATGTAGAAGTTGCCCGCCGCGAAGCGGAGCTTCTCCATCGTGTCGGCGGCCGCGTAGCGGTCCTGCGCGATGACGGAGCCGGTCAGGGCGTAGGCCGAGACGTTCTCCATCTGGGCGAGCATGGCGTCGTACTCGGCGTCCTCGTAGACGTACACGGCGAGGATCGGGCCGAAGTACTCGGTGGTGAACACCTCGTTGGCCGGGTCGGTGCACTCGATGACGGTCGGGCGGACGAAGTAGCCCTCCGAGTCGTCGTACTCGCCGCCCGCGACGACGGTGCAGGTCGGGTCGGCCTTCGCGCGGTCGATGGCGGCCTTGTTCTTCGCGAAGGAGCGCTCGTCGATGACCGCGCCCATGAAGTTGGCCAGGTCGGTGACCGGGCCCATGGTGATGCCGTCGACCTCGGCCGCGAACTGCTCCTTGAACCCGTCGTTCCAGATGGAGGCCGGGACGTAGGCGCGGGAGGAGGCCGAGCACTTCTGGCCCTGGAACTCGAAGGAGCCGCGGGTCAGGGCGGTCTTGAGGATCGCGCGGTCCGCGGAGGGGTGCGCGACGACGAAGTCCTTGCCGCCGGTCTCGCCGACCAGGCGCGGGTAGGACTTGTAGTTCTCGATGTTGTTGCCGACCGTCTTCCACAGGTGCTGGAAGGTCTTGGTGGAGCCGGTGAAGTGGATGCCGGCCAGCTCCGGGTGGGTCAGCGCGACCTCGGAGACGGCGAGGCCGTCGCCGGTGACCAGGTTGATGACGCCGGCGGGCAGGCCGGCGGCCTCCAGGAGCTCCATCAGGAGGACGGCGGCGTGGGTCTGCGTCGGGGACGGCTTCCACACGACCGTGTTGCCCATCAGGGCGGGTGCGGTCGGCAGGTTGCCGGCGATGGCCGTGAAGTTGAACGGCGTGATCGCGTAGACGAAGCCCTCCAGCGGGCGGTGGTCGCTGCGGTTCCACACGCCGGCCGAGTTGGCGATCGGCTGCTCGGCCAGGATCTGCCGGGCGAAGTGCACGTTGAAGCGCCAGAAGTCGACGAGCTCGCACGGGGTGTCGATCTCGGCCTGCTGGGCGGTCTTGGACTGGCCCAGCATGGTGGAGGCGGCGAGCTTCTCGCGCCAGGGGCCGGAGAGCAGCTCGGCGGCGCGCAGGATGATCGCGGCGCGGTCGTCGAAGGAGGTGGCGCGCCAGGCCGGGGCGGCGGCCAGGGCCGCGTCCACGGCGTCCTGGGCGTCCTGGGCGGTGGCGTTGGCGTAGGTGCCGATGACCGACTTGTGGGCGTGCGGCTGCACCACGTCGAAGCGCTCGCCACCGCCCATCCGCTTGACTCCGGCGATGGTCATCGGGAGCTCGATCGGGTTCTCGGCCAGCTGCTTCAGCTGGGCCTCCAGCCGGGCGCGCTCCGGGGTGCCGGGGGCGTACGAGTGGACCGGCTCGTTGACCGGCGCGGGGACCTGGGTCACAGCATCCATGGTCTGGGTTACTCCTTGGACCTAGTTCTTGGTGATCATCGAGCGGACGAAGAAGAGCAGGTTGGCCGGCTTCTCGGCCAGGCGGCGCATGAAGTATCCGTACCAGTCGGTGCCGTAGGCGGTGTAGACGCGCATCCGGTGGCCCTCGGCGGCGAGCCGCAGGTGCTCCTCGCTGCGGATGCCGTACAGCATCTGGAACTCGTACTCGTCGAGCTTGCGGCCGGCGGTGCGGGCGAGCTCCTGGGTGATGGCGATCAGGCGCGGGTCGTGGGACCCGATCATCGGGTAGCCGCTGCCCTCCATCAGGATCTTCAGGATGCGGACGTAGGCCTTGTCGATCTCCGCCTTGTCCTGGTACGCGACCTCGGCGGGCTCCTTGTAGGCGCCCTTGACGATCCGCACCCGGCTGCCGGAGGCGGCGAGCCGGCGGGCGTCGGCCTCGGTGCGGAACAGGTAGGCCTGGATGACGCATCCGGTCTGCGGGAAGTCCTTCCGCAGCTCCTCGTGGATGGCGAACATCGAGTCGAGGGTGGTGTGGTCCTCGGCGTCCAGGGTGACGGTGGTGCCGATGGCGGCGGCCGCCTCGACCACCGGGCGGACGTTGGCCAGCGCCAGTTCGTGGCCGCCGGGGAGGGCCTGGCCGAACATGGAGAGCTTGACCGACATCTCGGCGCGGGTGCCGAGGTCGAGGTCCGCCAGACGGGCGACGAGCTCCAGGTAGGCGTCCCGGGCGGCGTGCGACTGGGCCTCGGTGGTGATGTCCTCGCCGACCACGTCGAGGGTGACTTCCAGCCCCTGGTCCGTGAGCTGCCCGACGATCGGGATGACCTGGTCGACCGTCTCACCGGGGATAAACCGGTTCACCACGGGCTTGGTCACCGGGGCGGCAGAGACGATTCGGCGCATCTTGTCGCTGCGCGAGGCGGCGAGGATCGCGGGACCCAGCACGGGGCACCTCCAACGGGTGGCAGAAAGCAAAGTGAAGCCAGATAAAACCTCTGTGAAACCTAAGGACCGGTTCGATCCTCTGCCATCGACAGCTGTCACGCATCCGTGTCCGGGATCTCATACAGATGTCTGAAGGGGGTGGCCGGGGGTGGGAGAATGTGCCCGTGAAGGCCGATTACCAGGACCTGGTCGACGAGATCTCCGCGCTGCTGGGCGCCCCCGCGACGCTGGAGAACCGCGACTTCCGGCTGATCGCCTTCGGCGCCCACGACAGCGACGACGACCTGGCGATGGACCCGGTCCGCACCAGGTCGATCCTCACCCGGCAGTCCACGGCGGCGGTCCGCTCCTGGTTCGAGGGGTTCGGGATCGCCCGCGCCACCGGGCCGGTCCGGATCCCGGCGGCCCCCGAGGCCGGGGTGAACCGGGGCCGTATCTGCCTGCCGGTGCGGCACCGGGGCATCGTGCACGGCTACGTCTGGCTGCTGGACGCCGAACCCGGGCCCGACCGGGAGCGGCTGGCGGCCGCCATGGAGGTGGCCGA
This sequence comes from Streptomyces sp. NPDC033845, assembly GCF_055576225.1. NCBI lineage: Bacteria > Bacillati > Actinomycetota > Actinomycetes > Kitasatosporales > Streptomycetaceae > Streptomyces > Streptomyces sp. NPDC033845. The sequence continues at coordinate 23,957 of NZ_JBVIRI010000003.1, forward strand.
ACGGATCGGGGTGCTGCTCGCCGAGGAGGCACGGGCCGGGGCGGACCTGTCCCGGGAGTTCCGGGCGGTGCTGACGGCGGGCCGCGGCTGGCAGCGGGACATGGCCGAGGGCGCCCTGCGGGCCGCCCTGGGCGACGGCCCGGACGGCCTGTACGCGGTGGTGTGCCTGACCCCCTGGCCGGGCGGCGCCCCGGCCACCGTCCAGGGCGCGGCCGCGGTGTGCACCGCCCCGCTGCGCGCCGCCGACCCGGCCGGACCCGCCCCCTCCGCCGGCCCCTCGGGGGGGCCGGGCGCGGGGACCGGTCCGGGACCGGAGGCCGGGACGGGGCTGGCCGTGCTGGTCCGGCTGCGGTCCGCGGACGTGCCGGCCCCGGCCGAGGCGGTGGCGGCCCGACTGCGCGGCACGGCCGCCGACGGGCCCGCCGCCGGGATCGGCGAGCCGGTGCGCGGGTTCGGGGGGCTGGCGGAGGCCTGGGCCCAGGCCTCCGCCGCGGCCCGGGCGGTCCGGGCGCAGCCGAGGCTGGGCCCGGTGGCGCCGTGGTCGGGGATCGGGCCGTACCGGATGCTCGCCGCGCTGGCCGCGGACCCGGCGCACGACCCGGCCGTACGGACCCTGCTGAGCCCGGCGCATCCGGAACTCGCCCGCACCGCCGAGGTGTTCCTCGACTGCGCGGGCCAGGCCGGCCGGGCGGCGGCGGCCCTGGGCATCCACCGGCAGACCCTCTACTACCGGCTGTCCCGGGTGGAGCAGCTGACCGGCCTCGACCTGGACGAGGGCGAGGACCGGCTGCTGCTCCACATGGCCCTGAAGGCGGCCCGGCTGCCCGGCTAGGCCGCGCGGTCGGGCCGCAGGGTCGGGCCGCCCGGCCGGGGACGGGTCAGCGGAGTGCGCCGGTGCCCGAGTAGTAGGGGATCGCCTTCCCGGTGGCCGCGTCCAGCAGCACCCGGGCGCCCAGCGGGCGGCTCAGGGAGACCGGGGCCTGCTCCGTGCGCAGGGCCGCGTCACAGGCGGCGGCCGGGTCCCCGACCGGGGCCACCGCGGCCTCCAGCACCACCGTCTCGTCCCGCTCCAGCACCCTCACGGACACCGACTCGCAGCTGCCCCGGAGGGCCCGCACCGTGAACCGGGTGGCCTCGCGGGTGGCGGCGGTGTGGCTGTTCAGCGCCCCCGAGGCGTCGGAGTACTCGGAGGCGGGCCCGATCGGCGGTTCGGGGAGCGTGGCGGTGTCGATCGCGACCCGGGTGAGCGGGGTGTCGTAGCCGTCCAGGGTGAACAGCCAGGCGGGCACCCTGGCCGGGCCCCGGCTGGTGGCCAGGGTGACCTCGCCGAACCGGGCCCCGGTCACCACCAGGGCGTGGCCCCGGTCGGGTTCGGTGTCGATCAGCGCGTAGGTGTCGGAGGCGGACAGCGGGGTGACCGGCCGGGTGCCGCCGTCCGCCCAGGTGATCCGGCCGGGCGGCGGGGCGGCGGCCGGGAGCGGGCCGCGCAGGGTGAAGTTCTGCTCCTCGTAGGCGGTCTTGTCGGCCGCGTCGCGGAACGCGCCCGCCGGGAGGCCGATCACGTCCTGGAGCGGATGGAACCCCTCCCGCCACTCCTTGAGCGCCGGGGACCCCTCCCAGGCGGTGGCCACCGCCAGCATCCGGGCGGTGGGCTTCCCGGCGGGCGCCGGGGCGGACGTGCCGGGCCCGGGGCCCACCGGCCCCGATCCGCCGGGGGGTGCCGGGGTGGTCCCGCAGCCCGCCGCGCCCAGGACCAGTGCCGTCAGTGCCGTCAGTGCCGTGCTTCGTCTCACAACTCCCCCTCGGATAGCCCTGATTCGGGGCTGTGACGGAGTCGGGGGCGCGGCGGTTCCCCCGCGGTTCAGTCCTCGGAGCGCACGGCGGCCTCGGCGGCCCGCCGCATTCCCTCGGTGAACTCCTCTGCGGTGGCGGCGGATTCGGGGTCGAAGAACCACTGGATCATCAGTCCGTTGAGCAGTGCCTGGTAGAAGGCGCCCAGAGTGCGGACGTCGCGTTCGTCGAGCTGGTCCTCGGGGGTGCCGGTCATCATCGCGATGAGGCCGCGCCGGCCCTCCGCCGAGGAGGCGGCGAGCAGGGACCGCAGCTCGGGCAACCGGTCCCCGCTCAGGGCGACTTCCAGACTGGCGGCCCAGATCGGCCCGGAGGCCTCGTGCTGCGCGAGCACCCCCTCCCAGACCCCGCGGAACCGTTCGAGCGAGCCGTCGGCCCCGGCCACACGGGTCGCGAAGGACTCGCCCCATTCCTCGACGAGGGCGATGTAGGCCTGGGTGAGCAGGGCGTCCTTGGAGCCGTAGTGGTAGCCGATGGAGGCCAGGTTGGCGCCGGAGGCGGTGACGATGTCCCGTGCGGTGGTCCGCACGAACCCCTTTTCCACCAGGCACTTCTTCGCGCCTTCGAGCAGGTCTTCCTTGTGTCCCATGCCCCGGACCCTATCAAGACACCCGTCCCATACAACTGTTCAATACAATCGTTCTAGACAACCGTTTATGACAGTTGTACATTGCTGCTCATGACACAGCCGCCGCTCGCCGGCCGCCGGGAATGGACCGCATTCGCGGTCCTCCTGCTGCCGGTCCTCCTGGTCTCGATGGACGTCTCCGTCCTCTACTTCGCCGTCCCGGCCATCACCCGGGAACTCGACCCGAGCGCCACCCAGCAGCTCTGGATCTTCGACAGCTACGCCTTCGCCCTGGCCGGTCTGCTGATCACCATGGGGTCGCTCGGCGACCGGATCGGACGGCGCCGGCTGCTGCTGGCCGGGGCCGCCGCCTTCGGGCTCGCCTCCATCGGCGCGGCCTACGCCACCAGCGCGGAGATGCTCATCGCGGCCCGGGTGCTGCTCGGTGTCGGCGGGGCCACCCTGATGCCCTCCACCCTGGCCCTGATCCGCAACCTCTTCCGGGACGACACCCAGCGCACCCGGGCCATCGCCGTCTGGTCCGGCGCCATGGCGGCCGGCATCGCCCTGGGTTCGGTGATGAGCGGGGTGCTGCTCGAACACTTCTGGTGGGGCTCGGTCTTCCTGGTCAACGTCCCGGCGATGGTGCTGCTGCTTGTCCTGTCGCCAGTACTGGTCCCGGAGTTCAAGGACCCGGCCCCCGGCCGTTTCGACCTGGCGGGCGTGCCGCTGTCGCTGGGCGCGGTGCTGCCGGTGGTGTACGGGCTGAAGGAGCTCGCCGCGGGCGCCGGCGGGGCCGTGCCCGCGGTCTGCCTGGCCGTGGGCGCCGCCTTCGGGTGGGCGTTCGTCCGCCGCCAGCGCTCCCGGGCCGACGCCATGGTCAGCCCGGCCCTGTTCCGGGGCCGCGGGTTCGCCGCCGGGGTCTGCCTCAACACCCTGGCCGCCTTCGCCATGATGGGCAGCGCCTACTTCTCCACCCAGTACCTCCAGTCGGTGCTCGGCATGGGCACCCTGGAGGCCGCGCTGTGGAGCCTGGCGCCCTCGCTGGCGGTCGGGGCCGCCGCCCCGCTGTCCGCCGCGCTCGGCCTGCGGTTCGGCCGGGGCCGGGTGGTCGCGGGCGGGTTCCTCGTGGGCGCCGCCGGCTTCGCGCTCCTGGGCCTGGTGGGCACCGACTCGCTGTGGCTGTTGCTGGCCAGCTGCGCGGTACTGGCCTGCGGGATCGTCGCCGTGATGTCCCTGGTCTCCGACATGGCGCTGGCCTCCGCCCCCGCCGAGAAGGCCGGCTCCGCCGCCTCCGTGCTGGAGACCGGGCAGGAGCTCGGCGGCGCCCTGGGGATGGCCCTGCTGGGCAGTCTGGGCACCGCCGTCTACCGGGCCGGGCTGGCCGGGTCCGGGCCGGAGGTCCGGGAGACCCTCGGCGGTGCCGTCGCCACCGCCGACCGGCTCGGCGGCGAGGCCGGGGCGGCCGTCCTGGCCGCCGCCCGCGAGGCCTTCGTGCACGGAATGCACTACGCCGCCTGGGGCGGGGCCGCCCTGCTGCTGGCCGCCGCCGGGCCGGCCCTGGCGCTGCTCCGGCCGGAGCGTCTCCCCGCCCCGGCGTCGGCGGACGCGCCGTGCGGGGCGGGGCGCTGACCCGGGGACGCCGAAGGGCCGGGGTACGCGGAAGGGCCCGGGGACGTCCCCGGGCCCTTCCCCTGCGTGCTGTGCCGCTGCGCGGTCAGGCGTCCAGGTTGACCGAGCGGGCGGAGGTCGCGCCGATCTCCTCGGCGATCTCGGCCAGTACGGCCGGCGGCAGGGAGTCGTCCACGGTGAGCACCGCGAGCGCCTCGCCCTTCTCCTCGGAGCGGGCGACCTGCATCCCGGCGATGTTCAGTCCGGCCGAGCCGAGGATCCGGCCGACGGTGCCGACGACACCCGGACGGTCCTGGTAGGCCAGCACCAGCATGTGGTCGGTGAGCGCCAGGTCCACGTCGTACTCGCCGATGCCGACGATCTTCTGGAGGTGCTTGGGGCCCGCCAGGGTGCCGGAGACCGACACCTCCTGGCCGTCCGAGAGGGTGCCGCGGACGGTGACCACGTTGCGGTGGTCCGGGGACTCCGAGCTGGTGGTGAGGCGGACCTCGACCCCGCGCTCCTGCGCGAACAGCGGGGCGTTGACGTAGGAGACGGTCTCGTCGACCACGTCCTCGAACACGCCCTTGAGCGCGGAGAGTTCCAGCACCTTCACATCGTGCTGGGTGATCTCGCCGCAGACCTCGACGTCGAGACGGACCGCGACCTCACCGGCGAGCGCGGTGAAGATCCGGCCGAGCTTCTCGGCGAGCGGCAGGCCCGGGCGGACGTCCTCGGCGATGACCCCGCCCTGGACGTTGACCGCGTCCGGCACCAGCTCGCCGGCGAGCGCGAGGCGCACCGACTTGGCGACCGAGATACCGGCCTTCTCCTGGGCCTCGTCGGTGGAGGCGCCGAGGTGCGGGGTGCAGACCACCTGGTCGAGCTCGAACAGCGGGGAGTCCGTGCAGGGCTCCTTCGCGTAGACGTCGAGTCCGGCGCCGGCGACCCGGCCCTCCTTGATGGCCGTGTACAGGGCGGCCTCGTCCACGATCCCGCCGCGGGCGGCGTTGACGATGCGGACGCTCGGCTTGACCTTGTGCAGGGCCTCGTCACCGATGAGACCGAGGGTCTCCGGGGTCTTGGGCAGGTGCACCGTGATGAAGTCGGCGACTTCGAGGAGCTCGTCCAGCGTCAGCATCTTGACGCCCATCTGGGCGGCGCGCGCGGGCTGCACGTAGGGGTCGTAGGCGACGATCTTCATGCCGAAGGCCGACATCCGCTGGGCGACCAGGACGCCGATCCGGCCGAGGCCGACCACGCCGAGGGTCTTCTCGCTGAGCTCGACGCCCGTGTACTTGTTCCGCTTCCACTCGCCGTTCTTCAGCGCGGTGTTGGCCTGCGGGATGTTGCGGGCGGTGGCGACGAGCAGGCCGCAGGCGAGCTCGGCGGCGGTGACGATGTTGGAGGTGGGCGCGTTGACCACCATCACGCCGGCCTTGGTGGCGGCGGACACGTCCACGTTGTCCAGGCCGACTCCGGCGCGGGCGACGACCTTCAGCTTCTTCGCGGCGGCGATGGCCTCGGCGTCCACCTTGGTGGCGGAGCGGACCAGGATCGCGTCCACGTCGACGATGGCGGGCAGCAGCTCCGCGCGGTCGGCGCCGTTGCAGTGCCGGATCTCGAAGTCAGGGCCGAGCGCGTCCACGGTGGCGGGCGACAGCTCTTCGGCGATGAGTACGACAGGTTTCGAGCTCACGTGGGTCCTCACAAGTCCAGTGCGGACGGCCGTCCCGACGGCCGCAGGCGATGGAGGGCGGTAGCCGCGTGGAAGACGCACGACGCTGTGGGCCTGACGCGTATGTGTTGAGCAGTGTAGTGGCGGAACCGGGCCGGAATTCCGCCTGTCCGTAAGGATCACCCGTCCGGGGTTGGCCAGGGTGGACAAGCGGGGCCGGAACGCACGCGTCCCGGCCCCGTTCGCGGTATCGCCCGAGGACTACTTGTCCTCGTCGTTGACCCAGCTCATCAGCTTGCGCAGCTTCTTGCCGGTGGTCTCCAGCAGGTGCTCCTCGTCGGCCTTCTTGTACTCGTTGTACTTGGGCAGACCGGCCTTGTACTCGGCCATCCACTCCTCGGCGAACTTGCCGTCCTGGATCTCGGCGAGGACCTTCTTCATCTCGGCCTTGGTCTCGGCGGTGATCACACGGGGGCCGGTGATGTAGTCGCCCCACTCGGCGGTCTCGGAGACCGACCAGCGCATCTTCTCCAGGCCGCCCTCGTACATCAGGTCGACGATCAGCTTGAGCTCGTGGAGGCACTCGAAGTAGGCGATCTCCGGCTGGTAGCCGGCCTCGGTGAGGACCTCGAAGCCCGCCTTCACCAGCGCCGAGGCGCCACCGCAGAGGACGGCCTGCTCACCGAACAGGTCGGTCTCGGTCTCCTCGGTGAAGGTGGTCTTGATGACACCGGCGCGGGTGCCGCCGATGCCGGCCGCGTAGGAGAGCGCCAGCGCGAAGGCGTTGCCGGAGTGGTCCTGCTCGACCGCCGCGATGCAGGGGACGCCGCGGCCCTCCTCGTACTGACGGCGGACCAGGTGGCCGGGGCCCTTCGGGGCGACCAGGGCGACGTCCACGTTGGCCGGGGGCTTGATGAACCCGTAGCGGACGTTGAAGCCGTGGCCGAAGAACAGCGCGTCGCCGTCCTTCAGGTTGGCCTCGATGGACTCCTTGTAGACGTCCGCCTGGATCGGGTCCGGGGTGAGGATCATGATGACGTCGGCCTCGGCCGCGGCCTCGGCCACCGAGACGACGCGCAGACCCTGCTCCTCGGCCTTGGCCTTGGACTTCGAGCCCTCCTGCAGACCCACCCGGACGTCGACGCCGGAGTCACGCAGCGACAGCGCGTGGGCGTGGCCCTGGCTGCCGTAGCCGATGACCGCGACCTTGCGGCCCTGGATGATGGACAGGTCGGCGTCGTTCTCGTAGAACAGCTCGGCCACTGGGATATCTCCTTGGTGCGCTGATGTTGCTCCCACCGTACGGCGGGGAACGGAATCTGAGTTTCTCGGTCTCGCGATGCGAGCGGGGTGAGGCGGCGCCGTCGGGCGCCGGTCAGGCGCTGCGGTCGAGCGCCCGCAGGCTGCGGTCCGTGATGGACCGGCCGCCGCGCCCTATGGCGATCGTGCCGGACTGGACGAGCTCCTTGATGCCGAAGGGCTCCAGCATCTTGAGCATCGCGCCCAGCTTGTCGGCCCCGCCGGTGGCCTCGATGGTCACGGCGTCCGGGGAGACGTCGACCGTCTTGGCGCGGAACAGCTGGACGATCTCGACGACCTGCGAGCGGGTCTCGTTGTCGGCGCGGACCTTCACCAGGACGAGCTCGCGCTCGATCGCGGCGGAGGGCTCCAGTTCGACGATCTTGAGGACGTTGACCAGCTTGTTGAGCTGCTTGGTCACCTGCTCCAGCGGGAGGTCCTCGACATTGACCACGATGGTGATGCGGGAGATGTCGGGGTGCTCGGTGACGCCGACCGCGAGGGAGTCGATGTTGAACCCGCGGCGGGAGAACAGGGCGGCGATCCGGGCGAGGATGCCGGGGGTGTTCTCGACCAGGACCGAGAGCGTGTGCTTGGACATGTCAGTCGTTCTCTCTCTCAGGCTCTCGCGGCTCAGTCGTCTTCGCCGTCGCCGAAGTCGGGACGGACGCCCCGGGCTGCCATGACCTCGTCGTTGGAGGTGCCGGCGGCGACCATCGGCCACACCATGGCGTCCTCGTGGACGATGAAGTCGACCACGACCGGGCGGTCGTTGATCGCGTTGGCCTCGGCGATGACCTTGTCCAGGTCGGCCGGGTCCTCGCAGCGCAGCGCGACGCAGCCCATGGCCTCGGACAGCTTGACGAAGTCGGGGACCCGGGTGCCCATGCGGGGGGCGGCGGACTCGCCGACCTGGGAGCCGACCGTGTCGTGGCCGGTCTCCTCGCCGTGCAGGACGGTGTTGGAGTACCGCTGGTTGTAGAACAGGGTCTGCCACTGGCGGACCATGCCCAGCGCGCCGTTGTTGATGATCGCGACCTTGATCGGGATGTTGTTCAGGGCGCAGGTGGCGAGTTCCTGGTTGGTCATCTGGAAGCAGCCGTCGCCGTCGATCGCCCAGACCGTCCGCTCGGGCATGCCGACCTTGGCGCCCATGGCGGCGGGCACCGCGTAGCCCATGGTTCCGGCGCCGCCGGAGTTCAGCCAGGTGCGGGGCTCCTCGTAGTCCACGAAGTGCGAGGCCCACATCTGGTGCTGGCCGACGCCGGCCGCGTAGATGGTGCCCTGCGGGGCGAGCTTGCCGATCCGCTCGATGACCTGCTGCGGGGAGAGGCTGCCGTCCTCGGGCAGGTCGTAGCCCAGCGGGTAGGTGTCGCGCCAGCGGTTGAGGTCCTTCCACCAGGCGGTGTAGTCGCCGGTGTTCCCCTCGGTGATCTCGGCCTGGACGGCCTGGATCAGATCGGCGATGACCTCGCGGGCGTCGCCGACGATCGGGACGTCCACGGCCCGGTTCTTGCCGATCTCGGCCGGGTCGATGTCCGCGTGGATGACCTTGGCGAAGGGGGCGAAGCTGTCCAGCTTGCCGGTGACCCGGTCGTCGAAGCGGGTGCCCAGGGCGATCAGCAGGTCCGACTTCTGGAGCGCGGTGACGGCGGTGACGGCTCCGTGCATGCCGGGCATGCCGACGTTCTGCGGGTGGCTGTCGGGGATCGAGCCCAGGGCCATCAGCGTGGTGACCACGGGGACGCCGGTGAGCTCGGCGAGGACCTTCAGCTCGGCGGTGGCGCCGGCCTTCATCACGCCGCCGCCGACGTACAGGACCGGCCGCCTGGCGGCGGCGATCATGCGGGCGGCCTCGCGGATCTGCTTGGCGTGCGGCTTGGTGACCGGCCGGTAGCCGGGGAGGTCCTGGGTGGGCGGCCAGGAGAAGGCGGTCTTCGCCTGGAGGGCGTCCTTGGCGATGTCGACCAGGACCGGGCCGGGGCGGCCGGTGGAGGCGATGTGGAAGGCCTCGGCGATGGTCTTGGCGATGTCCTCGGCCTTGGTGACCAGGAAGTTGTGCTTGGTGATCGGCATGGTGATGCCGACGATGTCCGCCTCCTGGAAGGCGTCGGTGCCGATCGCCTTGGAGGAGACCTGGCCGGTGATCGCGACCAGCGGGACGGAGTCCATGTGGGCGTCGGCGATCGGGGTGACCAGGTTGGTGGCGCCGGGTCCGGAGGTCGCCATGCAGACGCCGACCTTGCCGGTGGCCTGCGCGTAGCCGGTGGCGGCGTGGCCGGCCCCCTGCTCGTGGCGGACCAGGATGTGACGGACCTTCTTGGAATCCATCATCGGGTCGTACGCGGGGAGGATGCAGCCGCCCGGAATGCCGAAGACGGTGTCGCACCCCACCTCTTCGAGAGATCGGATGAGGGACTGCGCACCCGTCATGTGCTCAACGGCGGCGGTGTGCTGTCCGCCGGAACGGGCCCGCGGCTGCGGATGGTGGGCCCCGGAGGCCTGCTCGGTCATCGGCATTCTCTTCTCGAAGCTGAGGGTTGTACGGGGTGAACGACTGGTTCGGCTCGTGCACGGCCTGCGCCGTGTGCCAGTGCAACAAAAAACCCCTCGTGCCGGGAGGCAAGCGAGGGGAGCGCGTCGGGTGCGTGGAGCGGGGACATGCTGGTCCCAGCTTCAGCCGACGCGCTTTCCAAGTACGAGAATTCGGGTGCGCATGGCACTGACCCTCCCTCCGGCGGGAGGTCGGTGTCAAGTGGGTGGGACGGGCGTCTCATTATGTGAGCCCCTCTGGGTGACCAAAGACCCTGCCGGCGAGGGTCCGGCCAAGGCAGGCTGGGCTGCGCCGCCCGGTACTGGAAACGTACTCCTGACGAGCGCGCGGCGCAGCCGGTATTCGTCCAGAGGTCCGGAAAAGGCCGCCCCCTGGCCATGGGTGCAGCCCATGGCGCGCAGGGCCAGGAGCTGCTCGGGGAGGTCCACCCCCTCGGCCACCGACTGCATGCCCAGATCGTTTGCGATGCGCAACAGACCGGCGGTGATCTTGTGCAGTCGGGGGGACTCCACGACTCCCTCGACCAGGCCGCGGTCCAGCTTGAGGATGTCCACCGGGAGCCTGCGGAGGGCGCTGATGGCCGCGTACCCGCTGCCGAAGCCGTCCAGGGCGATCCGGACCCCGAGCCGGCGGAGGGCCGCCAGACGGCGCTCCAGCTCCTCGAAGGGGACCCTGGGGTCGCTGTCGGCCAGCTCCAGCACCAGGGCGCCGGAGGGGAGGCCGTGCCGGCCCAGCAGGGCCTCCACGGTGGCGGGGGGCACGGACCGGTCGAGCAGCCGGCGGGCGCCCATCCGGACGGAGACCGGGATGTCGTGTCCGGACCGGTGGCGCTCGGCGGCCTGGCGGACGGCCTCCTCCAGCAGCCAGCGGCCCAGCTCGGCGGTGCGGGAGGCGTCCGGGCCGCTGTCGGCGGGCTGGGACTCGGCCACCCGCAGGAACTCGGCGGGGGTGAAGAGGATGCCCTGGGCGGAGCGCCAGCGGGCCTGGGCGGCCACCGCGGTGACCCCGCCGGTGGCCAGGCAGACCACCGGCTGGTGGAGCAGGGCGAACTCGCCCTCGTGGAGCGCGGTGCGGAGCCGGCCGGCCAGCTCGGCCTTGCGGACCACCTCGGCCTGCATCTGGGGGGCGTAGAGCTCGACCCGGTCCTTGCCGCCGGCCTTGGCGCGGTACATGGCGAGGTCCGCGTTGCGCATCAGGTCCGAGGGGGTGATGCCGGGGTCGGCGAAGGCCACGCCGATGCTGGCGGCGACCCGGACCTCGCTGCCGGCGATCCGGTAGGGCTGGGAGAGGGTGGCGCGCAGCCGTTCGGCGATCTCGTGGACCTGGTACTCGCGGGCGCTGCGGTCGCGGGCGCCGTCGCCGATGATCAGGGCGGCGAACTCGTCGCCGCCGAGCCGGGCTGCGGTGTCCCCGGAGCGGACGGCGTCCTGGAGCCGGCGGGCGGCCTCGACGAGGAGCTCGTCCCCGGCCTGGTGGCCGATGGTGTCGTTGACGGCCTTGAAGCCGTCCAGGTCGATGAAGAGCACGGCGCTGGAGTGGTCGCCGGCGCGGCGGCCGGCGAGGGCCTGGCGGACCCGGCGGGTGAACAGGGCCCGGTTGGGCAGGTCGGTCAGCGGGTCGTGTTCGGCGCTGTGCTGGAGCTGGGCCTGGAGCCGGACCCGTTCGGTGACGTCCCGGCTGTTGAGGATCAGGCCGCCGTGGTGCCGGTTGACGGTGGACTCCACGTTGAGCCATTCGCCGCGGCCGGAGGCGAAGCGGCACTCGATGCGGGTGGTGGGCTCCTCGGCGGGCGGGGCGGCGAGGAAGCGGCGGACCTCGTGGATCACCCGGCCGAGGTCCTCGGGGTGGATCAGCTCGGAGAGCCGGGTGCCGATGAGCTCCTCGGCCTCCCGGCCGTAGACCCCGGCGGCGGCGGGGCTGACGTACCGCAGGGTGCCGGTGGGGGCGGCGATCATGATGACGTCGCTGGAGCCCTGGACCAGGGAGCGGAAGTGGTTCTCCTTCTGGGCCAGTTCCTGGGTGAGGGCGATGTTGTCGAGCAGCATGATGCCCTGGCGGACCACGAGGGCGAGGATCACGGTGCAGCCGGTGAAGACCACCACCCGGTCGACCTTCCGGCCGTCCAGCACGTTGTAGAGGATCCCCAGGGTGCAGACGGCGGCCGCCAGGTACGGGGTGAGGGCGGGCAGCGATCCGGTGATCGGGCGGCTGACCGGGCGGGGGGCGGGGCGGCCGGGGGCTCCGCCCGGTCCGGCGGGGTCCTCGGCCGGGCGGGCGGCGGGGTGCGCCGCCGGATGCCCGGCGGGGTGCGCGGCCGGGCGGGCGTGCCGGGCGCCCCAGGGGGCGTACGCCAGCAGCAGGGAGCCGGCGAACCAGCCGGCGTCGAGGAGCTGCCCGGACTGGTAGTTCTGCCGGAACAGCGGGGAGGTGAAGAGGGCGTCGCAGAGCACGGTCAGGGCGAGGGCGGCGATGGCGGTGTTCACGGCGGAGCGGTTGCCGGTGCTGCGGCGGAAGTGCAGCACCAGGACCATCGAGACCAGGGCGATGTCCAGCAGCGGATAGGCCAGCGAGAGGGCGGCGCGCGGGACGCTGCCGGGGGCCCCGGACTGGGCGGTCTGCGCGGCGTGCGCCAGGGCCAGGCTCCAGGAGAGGGTGAGCAGGGAGCCGCCGATGAGCCAGGAGTCGAGGGCCAGGCAGACCCAGCCGGCCCGGTTGACCGGCCGGTTGGCCAGCACCAGCAGGCCGACGATGGCGGGCGGGGCGAAGCAGAGGAAGGCGAAGTCGGCGACGGAGGGGCTGGGCACCGGCTGCCGGAGGACCACCTCGTACCAGCCCCAGACGCCGTTGCCGACGGCGCCCATCAGGGAGGAGAAGGCGAACAGCAGCCAGGCGGGGCGCTCCCGGCTGCCGTCGGTGCGTGCGTAGCGGTAGCAGGAGACGGCGGCCAGCAGGGCGGCGGCGCTGAGACCGAAGTCGCCCATGAAGAGGGCGAGTTCCCTGGATCCCCAGCCGAGGGTGGCACCGGTGGCGTAGGCCCCGCTGACCACCGCCAGCAGCACCTGGGCGGCCACTCCCTTCCCGGCGCCGGGGGGCTCCGGGCGGGTCGGCGGCGCCCCGGGGGTGCTCACCGGTTCCCCTGGGGGGCCTTCGCCCCCGGTCCGGCGGTCGGGTCGGTCGGGTCGGTCGGCTGCGGCGTGCCCGAGGGCCGCCTCCGGCGGCTCCGCCGCGTCGGTTCCTTCGTCCATTGGCCGTGCATCGCCCGTCGCCCCCCAAGCTGTCCGATCACTCCCCGGCGCCGGACGTTCGCGGCGCAGCCCCTTGGTCCGGACGATACACCACTTTCGTCACTCAGGGACAGGTTCGCTCTACGCAGCGTCACCACCAGGGGAGTTGTGCCTACGGTACGCGTCCGGACCGACACGGAGCGTGCGCCGGGCCGGGGTCAGCCGGTGGTCAGCACGGTGTTCTCCACCGTCTCCCCGGCGGCGAACCGGCGGAGCTGGCGGGCCAGCAGCCGCTTGGCCCGCGGCTCGAACGCCGAGCTGCTGCCGCCCACATGGGGTGTGATGAGGAGGTTCGGGGCGTGCCAGAGGGGGTGGCCGGGCGGCAGCGGTTCCGGGTCGGTGACGTCCAGCGCCGCCCGCAGCCGGCCCGAATCCAGTTCCGCCAGAAGGGACTTGGTGTCGACGACCGGTCCGCGGGCCACGTTCACCAGCAGGGCGCCGTCCTTCATCCGGGCCAGGAACCCGGCTCCGGCCAGCCCGCGGGTCTGCTCGGTGAGCGGGGTGGAGAGGATCACCACGTCGGCTTCGGGGAGCAGCTCGGGCAGGTCGGCGAGGGCGTGCACGGGGCCGTGGGCGGCCTCCCGGGCGGAGCGGGCGACCCGGGTGATCCGAGCGCATTCGAAGGGGGCGAGGCGGTCCTCGATGGCGGCGCCGATGGAGCCGTAGCCGACGATCAGCACGGACTTGTCGGCGAGCGCCGGGTAGAAGCCGCCGTGCCATTCCTCGCGGTCCTGGCCGCGGACCATGCCGGGGATGCCGCGGAGCGAGGACAGGGTGAGGGTGAGGGCGAGTTCGGCGGTGCTGGCCTCGTGGACCCCGCGGGCGTTGCAGAGCCGTACGCCGGGCGGCAGGGCGTCGAGGCCACCGAGGATGTGGTCGATGCCGGCGGTGAGGGTCTGGACGATCCGCAGCCGCGGCATCAGGGGCAGCGGGCGGACGCTGACGGCGGCGGACTTCATGTAGGGGGTGACGTAGAAGACGCAGTCGGCGGGGTCGGCGGGGAAGGCGTCCTCGCCGTCCCAGTGGCGGTAGACGAAGGCTTCGGGGAGGCCGTCGACCTGCTCCGCGGGGAACGGCAGCCAGACCTCTGAGGTGGTGGGAGACATGATCAGGAGGCTATGCGAAGCCCGGATGATCAAGCCGTTAGTTTGGGGTGCGGCAAAGGGAGGGGGACCCGGGCGTGGAGCGCAGGTCGATCGGGGCGTCGGCGCTGACGGTGGGCGCCATCGGGCTCGGCTGCATGCCGATGAGCTGGGCGTACCGGCCTTCGGGGCGGGACGGCGCGCGGTCGGTGGCCGCGGTGCGGGCGGCGCTGGACCTGGGGGCGAACCTGCTGGACACGGCCGACGTGTACGGGCCGTTCACCAACGAGCTGCTGCTGGGCCGGGTGCTGCGGGAGCGGCGGGCGGAGGCGTTCGTGTCCACCAAGGCGGGGCTGCAGAGCGGCGACCGGCACGTGGTGGCCAACGGGCGTCCGGGGTACATACGCCGGGCCTGTGACGCCTCGCTGCGGCGGCTGCGGACCGAGGTGATCGACCTGTACCAGCTGCACCGGGTGGATCCCGAGGTCCCGGTGGAGGAGACCTGGGGGGCGATGGCGGAGCTGGTGGCGGCGGGCAAGGTGCGGGCGCTGGGGTTCTGCGCGGTGGGGGCGGGCGCGGGGCCGGGGGCGGGGCGGCGCGGGGACCGTTCGTACGCGGTGACGGTGGGGTGGCTGGAGCGGATGCAGCAGGTGTTCCCGGTGAGCGCGGTGCAGGCGGAGCTGTCGCTGTGGTCGCCGGAGGCGCTCTGGCGGCTGCTGCCCTGGTGTACGGCGCGGGGGGTGGGGCTGCTGGCGGCGATGCCGCTGGGCAGCGGGTTCCTGACCGGGACGCTGACCCCGGGGCAGGGCTTCGAGGCGGCGGACGCGCGGGCCCGGCACCCGCGGTTCACGGCGGAGGCGATGGCGGCGAACCAGGTGCTGGTGGCGGCGCTGCGGCGGGTGGCCGGGCGGCACGGTCCGGGGGTGACCCCGGCGCAGGTGGCGCTGGCCTGGGTGCTGGCGCAGGGGCCGCAGGTGGTGCCGGTGCCGGGGACCGGGCGGCCGGAGTGGGCGGCGGAGAACGCGCGGGCGGCCGAGGTGCTGCTGACGGCGGCGGATCTGGCGGAGCTCGCGGCACTGCCGGTGGCGGTGGGAGCCTGGAACTGAGAGCGTTCCCCTTCCCTGGATCGCGGCCCCGCAAAGCCACTCGATCGGGTGTACGAGGAGCGGAACTTCGGGCGGTCGCGGGGCTGTTGAAGGGGGTGACGGGCGGGACGCGGAGGCGACAGCGGGAAGGGAGCGAGGCCATGCGGGACGGGTCGGGGCTGGACGGGGCGGGGCGGGACGCGGCGGGGCGGGACGCGGCGGGGCGGGACCCGGCAGTGGGACGGGACGGAGGCGGGGGCGCGGGGGTGCGGCGGGGGCCGGGCGGGGCTCGGCGCGGTGCGGTGGCGGCGGTGGCGCTGGCCGGGTGCGCGGCGCTGCTGGCGGGCTGCTCGGGCGGGCCGGCCGGCGGGCCCACGGACCGGCTGCCACCCGTGGGCAAGAGCTCCGGGCCGGCCACCGGGGCGCCCTCCGGCGCGGCCTCGGGCGGCCCGCCGGCGACTCCCGGGGCCTCGGCCTCCGGGGCGCGGCCGGGGCCGCCGGCCAAGGGCTCGGTGACCGTGACCGGCGAGCTGGCCAAGGGCCTGGAGTCCCCCTGGGGGGTGGCGGTGCTGCCCGACGGTGACCTGCTGGTGGCCTCGCGCGACAAGGGGACGATCAGCCGGGTGTCGGCGGACACCGGCGCCGCCTCCGTGGTCGGCGAGGTGCCGGGGGTGGCCCCGGGCGGCGAGGGCGGGCTGCTCGGGCTGGCGCTGTCCCCGTCCTTCGCCGAGGACCTGATGGTGTACGCGTACTTCACCACCGAGTCGGACAACAGGATCGCCCGGCTGCGCTATGACGAGCGGCGGCCGGCGGGGCAGCAGCTGGGCGCCCCGGACACGGTGTTCCGGGGCATCCCGAAGGGGTTCGTGCACAACGGCGGGCGGATCGCCTTCGGCCCGGACCGGATGCTGTACGCGGGGACCGGGGAGGCCGGCGATCCCGGGCTCGCGCAGGACCCGAAGTCGCTGGGCGGGAAGATCCTGCGGATGACCCCGGACGGCGAGCCGGTGCACGGCAATCCGGAGGCGGACTCGGTGGTGTATTCCAGCGGGCACCGCAATGTGCAGGGGCTGGCCTGGGACGCGGACCGGCGGCTGTGGGCGGCCGAGTTCGGCCAGAACACCTGGGACGAGCTGAATCTGATCGAGGCGGGCGGGAACTACGGCTGGCCGGAGGCCGAGGGGAAGGCCGGCAAGCCCGGGTTCCGGGATCCGGTGGCCCAGTGGAAGACCGAGGAGGCCTCCCCCAGCGGGATCGCCTGGGCGGCGGGCTCGGTGTGGATGGCCGGGCTCAAGGGCGAGCGGCTGTGGCGGATCCCGCTCTCCGGGGAGGTGCCGGTGGCCGCTCCGGAGGCGTTCCTGACCGGGAAGTACGGGCGGCTGCGGACGGTGCTGCCGCTGGGTGGGGACAAGCTGCTGCTGGTCACCAGCGAGACCGACAGACGGGGCTCCCCGGAGCCGGGGGACGACCGGATCCTGCGCTTGACGGTGCGCTGACCCGGGCTCCGGGGCCCGGGGGTCAGGCGACCGGGGCGGTCACGGCCTCCGGCCGGCCGGCGGCGGAGTCCGGCCGGTCCGGTCCGTCCTGGCGGTCCTGGCGGTCCTGGGCTCGGCCGCGGAAGACCGCGTCGGCGGCGAAGGCGCCGGGGCCGGTGAAGACCAGCAGCAGGAAGGCCCAGCAGAACATGGCGGAGGGCTCGCCGCCGTTCTGCAGCGGCCACAGCGCGTCCGACTGGTGCACGGAGAAGTAGGCGTAGGCCATCGATCCGGAGGCCACGAGCGCGGCGGAGCGGGTGCCCGCGCCCAGCAGTACCAGGGTGCCCGCGACCAGCTGGATCACGGCGGCGTACCAGCCGGGCCAGGTGCCGAGGTCTATGGTGCCGCCGCCGTGCGCCCCGCCGAGGACGCCGAAGAGGGAGGCGGCGCCGTGGCAGGCGAAGAGCAGGCCGACGACCATCCGGAACAGGCCCAGCGCGTAGGGCTGGGCGTTGGTGATGGTTCGGTTCATGAGTGGGGGCTCCTTCGGTGGGGACGAGTCCGAAGCTCATGCGGAACCCGAGCGGAGGTCCGGCACGAGTCGAGCCAAAGGTTAGGTAAGCCTTACCAAACTGACAAGGAGGATTCCGGCCATTGCCGGAGATTCTCAGGACGGGCCGTCAGGCGGACGGGGCGGGGGCGAAGAGGCGGAGGCGGTGGGCCAGCGCGGCGGCCTCGCCGCGGCCGGCGACGCCCAGCTTGGCCAGGATGTTGGAGACGTGCACGCTGGCCGTCTTCGGGGAGATGAACAGCTCCTCGGCGATCTGGCGGTTGCTCAGCCCGGCCGCGACCCGCTCCAGCACGTCCCGTTCCCGGCTGGTCAGCCCCAGGGCCTCGACCGGGTCGGTGTCCGGGCAGGGCGGTTCCGGCTCCGGACCGGCGTCGAGGGCGATCCGGGCGCGCTGGCCGAGCAGGGCCAGGTCCTCGCGGAGCCGGCGGGCGCCCAGGCGTTCGGCCTCCCGGGCGGCGGCCCTCAGCACCCGGGCGGCCGGCTCCCGGTCGCCGCCGGAGGCCAGCAGGGCTTCGCCGAGCCGGTGGCGGGCCCGGGCCAGCAGATAGGGGCGTTCCAGCGGGCGGGCCCACTCCTCGACCGCGGTCCAGTCGGCCACCGTGTCGCGGCCCTCGGCGCGCAGCAGTTCGGCGCGGACGTACTCGGCGTGCGCGGTCCACACGGGCACCGGGGTGGCCAGGCCGCGGGCGGCGGAGCGGATCAGGGCGAGGGCGGCCTCGCGGCCGGCGGCAGCGGAGGGGAGGCCGCGGGCGTCCGCCTCGGCGGTGGCGGCGGCCAGCAGCAGCGGCCAGGCGTAGCGGTGCTGGCCGAGCGGGAAGCCGAACTCGCAGGCGTCCGCGAACTCGGTCCGGACCTCGGCGATCCGGCCCTCCCCCGCGGCGACGCCGACGGCCAGCCGGTAGAGCGGGATCCGGTGCTGGGGCTGGGCGTCATGGGTGCCGAAGTGCCGGTGGGCGGCGGAGAGCTGGGCGGCGGCCTCGGTCAGCTCGCCGCGGGCCAGGGCCAGACAGGCCAGCCGGGCGGAGGCCGAGCCGCGCGGGCCGGCGACCTGTCCGGTGGTCAGGGTGCGCAGGGCGGCCTCGGCCGCCTCGTCCCAGCGGCCGAGGCTGTAGAGGCTCTCGGCGAGGTTCCCGCGCACCCAGGCCTCGCTGTCCAGCAGCCGGGCCGCGGCGACCAGTTCCACCCCCCGCTCGGCCAGTTCCACCGCTTCCCGGGAGCGGCCCATGGCCTCCAGCTGGGAGGTGAGGTTGATGTGGGCGCGGCCGGCCAGGCTGGTCAGTCCGAGTTCGGTGGCGCGGACGCGGACCGCGTCCATCTCGGCGAGCCCGGAGGCCGGGTCGCCGGAGTCGGTGAGCAGACTCCCGACGGTGATCCGGGCGTTGAGCTCGATGTCCTCGGCGCCCACCATCCGCGCGTACTCGGCGGCGCGCTGGGCGGCGGCCAGGTTGTCGGGGCCGGGGTTGTGGAGCATGCCCCAGCCGGCGGCCTTGACCAGTACCTCGGCGTGCACCTGGGACGGCGGCAGCCCGCGGACGAGTTCCTGGGCGATGCCCAGTTCCTTCCAGCCGTCACCGCGGGCGAGTCCGGCCATCAGCCCGGAGCGCTCGGTCCAGAACCACGCCGCGCGCAGCAGGTCGTTGTCCTCGGAGGCGTCCTCCAACATCCCCAGCGCGATCTTGGTGATCTTCAGGGCGCGTTCGCGTTCCCCGCCGAACCGGGCCGCGACGGTGGCCTCGGCGAGCAGGTCGAGGCGTTGCAGGGGGGTGGTCGCCGGGTCGCAGCCGCAGGGCGGGTACACCTCGGTGTAGTCGGCGGGCCGCAGCCCCCGGCGGACCTCCTCGGGGGCGCTGTCCCACAGGTCGACGGCGCGTTCCAGCAGTCGCAGCTGCTCGGAGTAGGCGTGCCGGCGGCGGGCGGCGACCGAGGCCTCCAGGGCGGCGGGCAGGGCCTTGGCGGGGTCGTTGGCGTAGTACCAGAAGCTGGCGAGGCGGATGCTGCGTTCCTCGGCGCGGACCAGGCCGCCGTCCGCTTCGAGGGCTTCGGCGTAGCGGCGGTTGACCCGGGAGCGTTCGCCGGGCAGCAGGTCGTCGCTGACCGCCTCGCGGACCAGGGAGTGCCGGAAGCGGTAGCCGTCGCCGTCCGGGGTGGCGAGGAGGATGTTGGCGCCCACGGCGGCCCGGAGGGCCTCGATCAGGGCGTCCTCGGAGAGCCGGGCGACGGCGAGCAGCAGCGGGTACTCGACGGTGGAGCCGCCTTCGGCGACGATCCGTACGACCTGCTGGGCGGCCTCGGGCAGCACCTCGACGCGGACCAGCAGCAGGTCGCGGAGGGATTCGGTGAGGCCGGTGCGGCAGCCGCTCTCCATGGAGGCGACGAGTTCCTCGACGAAGAAGGCGTTGCCGTCGGAGCGGTCGAAGACGGTGTCGACCAGGGTCTCCTCGGGCTGGGAGGCGAGGATCCCGGCGAGCTGGCGGCGGACCTCGGCCCGGTTGAAGCGGGAGAGTTCGACGCGCTGGACGGTGCGCAGCCGTTCCAGTTCGGCCAGCAGGGGGCGCAGCGGGTGGCGGCGGTGGACGTCGTCGGCGCGGTAGGTGGCGAGGACGACGAGCCGGCCGCGGGTGAGGGTGCGCAGCAGGTAGGCCAGCAGGTGCCGGGTGGAGGTGTCGGCCCAGTGCAGGTCTTCGAGGACGAGGACCACGGTGCGGTCGGCGGCGAGCCGTTCCAGCAGCCGGGCGGTCAGTTCGAAGAGCCGGTGGGTGCTCTCCTCGTCGTGCGGGCCGCGGAGGGTGTCGCCGAGTTCGGGGAGGATCCGGGCGAGTTCGTCCTCCTGGCCGGCGGCCGCAGCGGCGAGTTCCTCGGGGAGGATGCGGCGCAGACCGCGCAGGGCCGTGGAGAAGGGGGCGAAGGGAAGTCCCTCCGCCCCTATCTCGACACATCCGCCGACGGCGACCACGGCGCCCCGCCGGCCGGCCTCGCCGAGGAACTCCTCGGTGAGCCGGGTCTTGCCGACCCCGGCCTCCCCGGCTATCAGGAGGGCCTGCGGCTCCTGGGCGGCGGCCCGGCCGAGCGCGTCGGTGAGTACGGCCAGTTCGTCGGCGCGGCCGACGAACACCGGGCTGACAGATCTGGTCTCCACGCCGCCGAGCATCGCACAGACGTCCGGTCCGGCGGCAGTCGATATCGGTGCGCTCCTCATCACGCGCCGCCCCTCACCCGGGGCGGGTCACGCGGCGGGGGCGAACCGGTCCCGGTCCTGACTCACCGTCCGATCGGTCTCCTGGTTACGGGAGAACCAGCGGCGGGCCGGCCTGGCCTGCCGGGCCTGGCGGTAGTCCTCGGCCTGCCGGATGAGTTCGGCACGGCGGCTGGCGGCGATCTCGTTCGTGAACATGCGGTTCTCCCGGGTCGTGGTCTCTCGCACCTCGTTCGGTGTGCTTCAAGATTCGCTTCCCAGGGGGTGCCGGCACATCGGGCGCATGCCGCATCCGTACGGGCCGGGGGTCCTTAGGTCCGGCACCGGGGGCGGCCCGGCCCGCCTAAGGCGGTGCCGTGCCGGCGGCCGGCGGGGGTAAGGCGGTCCTATCCGGCCTTGGGCAGGGGGGTGAGGACGTCGAAGTACATGAGGCCGAAGAGCAGGATGCCGAGGGTGCCGAGGGCGATGGCGGCCCAGGACACGGCGCGGACCCAGGTGGGGTTGGCTCGGCCGGGGGCGCCGAACGCGGGGGCGGCCAGCACCAGCAGGCCGATGACCAGGGCGAGGGCCGAGAAGCCGCCGTTGACCAGGGCGGTCAGGTGCCAGGCGTCGCCGTAGAGGGCGTTGATCTTGGCTTCGGTGTCGGCGGCGTTGACCGATTCGATCTGGCCGATCAGGGTCTGGCGTTCGGCGAGGACCCGGGAGACCCAGCTGCCGGTGAGGGCGACGACACCCAGTCCGGCGCCCGCCACGGCCGCCGCGGCGGCGGCCGCCCCGGTGGGCCGGTCCTCCGGCTCCTCCAGGTCTTCGAGCTCCTCCGGCTCTTCCAGCTGCTCCGGCTCCGCCGGCTCGGCCGAGTCCTCCGGTGCGTCCTTCTCGGCCGTGACCCCGGCGGCGCCCTCGGGCGCGCCCGCCGTCTTCGCGGTCTCCTGCTCCACCGGGTCGGAGGCCCCGGCGGTATCGGTCTTGGTGGTGGTGTCCATGCCGCGCACCGTAGGCCCCCCGTCTGAGAGCCGCCTGAGAATCCCCCGGTGAGCCCGGGCACGGCGCTTCACGGCAACCCGTCGGAGGTGCCTGCCGCCCGTTCAGGGTCAGCAGGCCGCTTGGGACTTCCGGAAACTGGTCGGCCAGAGTGCGCTGTGGGCACCGTTGGTCGCCGGAGCCGACCAGGTGCGTCTGAACCTGGCCGCCCTCGACGGCGCCCCGCCGAGCGTGCAGGCCTGCCAGCAGGTCCGCGCCACGGCCCTGCGGCTCTGCGACCGCGTTCACGCCCTGCTCAAGGACAACTACCGGCACCTTCCCGTTCCGGCCGAGATCGCGGCAACCGTTGCCTGGAGGGCAGCCGACACTGCCGTCGACGTCTCCGGGGTTTCGCCGCCGCCAAGGCGAAGGGACCTGCCCCCGACGACGTCGCCGAGGCCGGACGCACTCTGGAGCGGTACCTGCTGCACCTGGACCACCGGACGCGGCAGCGCCACCTCGGGTGACACCCGCCCCGCCCTCGTGCACGTCACGAAACGTCCGCCACCGCCGAGGGAGGTTCGGCGGGGTGGTGGGGGGACTCGGGGGTGGGTGGGGCGGGGGGTGTGGGGGGTTCGATGCTGATGCGGGGGAGGTGGCGGTCGAGCCAGGACGGGAGCCACCAGTTGGCGCCGCCCAGCAGGTGCATCAGGGCCGGGACGAGGAGGGTGCGCAGCACGAAGGCGTCCAGGGCGACCGCCGCGGCCAGGGCGATGCCGAACATGGCGATCAGCCGGTCCCCGCTGAGGACGAAGGCGAGGAACACGGAGATCATGATGACCGCGGCCGAGTTGATGACCCGGCTGGTCTCGGCGAGGCCGACCCGGACCGCCCGCCGGTTGTCCCCGGTCTCCAGCCATTCCTCGTACATCCGGCTGACCAGGAACACCTGGTAGTCCATGGACAGTCCGAACAGCACCGAGACCATGATCACGGGGAGGAAGGGTTCGATCGGGCCGGCGCTGCCCAGGCCCAGTGGTTCGCTGCCCCAGCCCCACTGGAAGACGGCGATGACCACGCCGAAGGAGGAGGCGACGGCGGCCACGTTCATGGCGGCCGCCTTCACCGGTATCCCGATGGACCGGAAGGCGAGCAGCAGCAGGACGCAGCCGAGGGCGATGACCACGCCGACGAACAGCGGCAGCTTGCCGACGATGACCTCGGCGAAGTCGTCGTAGCCGGCCGTCACCCCGCCGACGTGCGGGTGCAGGCCGGTGCCCGTCGTGGCCTCCGGGATCACCTCGGCGCGGAGCCGGTCGACGAGTTCGCTGGTGGCCCGGGACTGGGGGGCGGAGTCCGGGACGACGGTGAGGACGGCGGTGTCCCCGGCCCGGTTGACCACGGCCGGACCGGCGGAGGCCACGCCCTCGGCGTTCCGCAGTCCCTCGGCGAGCCGGCCGAGGGCGGCCCGGTCCTCGGGGCCGTCGAGCCGGGTGACCACGGCGAGCGGGCCGTTGGTGCCGGGGCCGAAGCCTTCGGCGAGCAGGTCGTAGGCCTGCCGGGTGGTGGAGGAGGCCGGGCTGTTGCCCTGGTCGGAGGTGCCGAGGTGGAGTCCCAGGGTGGGGAGGGCGAGGACCGCCATGACCAGGGTGGCGAGGATTCCGAGGAGTTTGGGGTGCCGTTCCACGAACGCGGACCAGCGGGCGGCGAACCCGGTGGGGCCTTCGGGGCGGGGGCCGTGCTCGGCGAGGGCGCGGCGTTCCCGGCGGGAGAGGGCGCGGGGGCCGATGTAGGAGAGGAGGGCGGGCAGCAGGGTCACCGAGGCGGCGACGGTGAGGACCACGGTGAGGGAGGCGGCGAGGGCGACCCCGTCGAGGAAGTCGAGGCGCAGCACCAGCATGCCGAGCAGGGCTATGCAGACGGTGGCGCCGGCGAAGACCACGGCGCGGCCGGTGGTGGCGACGGCGGTCCGGGCGGCCTCCTCGACGGGCAGCCCGCGTTTGAGGCCCTGCCGGTGCCGGGTGACGATGAACAGCGCGTAGTCGATGCCGACGCCGAGCCCGACGAGGGTGCCGAGCATGGGGGCGAAGTCGGCGACCGGCATGGCGTGCCCGAGCAGGGTGATGCCCGCGTAGGCGGTGCCGACGCTGACCAGGGCGGTGGCGATGGGCAGCAGGCTGGCGGCGAGGGAGCCGAAGGCGAGGAAGAGGACGAGGGCGGCGACGGCCACCCCGACGGCCTCGGCGAGGTGGGCGCTGGGTGCCTCGGTGAGTCCGATGGCCCGGCCGCCGAGCTCCACCTGGAGGCCGTCGGTCTCGGTGCGCGGGTTCTTGGCGGTGTCGATGACGGCCCGGGCCTGTGCCGTGGGGACGGCGTCGGCGGGCTCGTCGAAGGTGACCACCGCGTAGGCGGTGCGTCCGTCGGCGCTGATCTGGGCCGCGCCTTCGGGGGCGTAGGGGCCGGCGACCGAGCCGATGCCGGGGAGCCGGGCGATGCCGTCCAGGGCGGCGGCCATCCGCCGTTCGACGGCGGGGGTGCGGGCGGTCTGCCCCTCGGGGGTCCGCCAGACCACGGTGTCGGTGTCGCCGCCCTGGCCGGGGAAGCCCTCCCGGAGGAGGTCGGCGGCCCGGCCGGATTCGGTGCCGGGCACCGCGTAGTCGGTGGAGTACGCGGCTCCGGCGCCGGTCGCGGCGAGGCCGGTGGCGCCGAGGGCGAGCAGCCAGAGCAGGACGGTGGCGAGGCGGTGCCGCAGGCACCAGCGGGCGAGTGCGGCCAACGGAACGTGCTCCCTGGTGGTTCGGATCTTCACCGGGGACGGCCCGACGCAGAACGCTTGAACGCATGTGCCCCCGGAGGGTCTCCCCGGGTGGTCTACACCGCGCAGGATCTCAGCGATCGGTGATCGTCGGTCCGTTTCGTGTGCACCGTCACAGCCCTGCCAGGAATCGGGGACCTTGTACCCGGGCAGGGCGGCCGTCCGGCGCGGCGCGGGAAATCGGGTTGCGGCCGTCGCGGGGCCGGTGGTCGGGTGGTCGGATGACCATGGGTGACGAAGAGGTACGGGCGGTTCGTGAGCGGTACGACGCGGAGATGCGGCGGGGGGCGCGGGCCGAGGGCAGCGGGGCCGCGGTGGAGCGGGCCGGGGAGGTGGTCCGGCAGGTCGCGGACGGGCAGGGATGGAACGCGGTCCTCTGGTCGGGGCTGACGGAGGAGACGGCGGACGCCGCCATCGCCGAGCAGGTGGGGTTCTTCGCGGGGCGCGGGTGCGGGCAGTTCGAGTGGAAGCTGTACGGGCGGGACCGGCCGGCCGATCTGGGGGCCCGGCTGGCCGCCGCCGGGCTGGTCCCGGAGCCGTCGGAGACGCTGATGGTGGCGCCGGTGCCGGAACTGGTGGCGGAGCTGGTGGCGGGGGCGGCCGGGCCGGTGCTGCCCGAGGGGGTGTCCCTGGTGCCGGTCACCGATGCCGCCGGGGTGGAGCTGATGATGGCCGCGCACGAGGCGGCGTTCGGGGAGCGGCTCCCCCGGCTGCACGCGCAGATCCTGGCCCGGCTGGCCGAGGAGCCGGAGACACTGGCCGCGGTGGTGGCCGTGGCGGACGGCGGACGGCCGGTGAGCGCGGCCCGGCTGGAGATGCCGGCCGGTGCGGCCTTCGCCGGACTGTGGGGCGGCGGCACCGACCCGCGGTGGCGGGGCCGGGGCATCTACCGCGCGCTGGTCGCCCACCGGGCCGCGATCGCCGCCGAGCGCGGCATCCCCTACCTCCAGGTCGACGCCTCCGACCAGAGCCGGCCCATCCTGGAGCGGCTGGGCTTCACCGCGCTGGACGTGACGGTGCCGTACGTCTGGACGGCGACGGCGCCCTCCGGCACGTAGCGGGCCGGCCGGGCGGCGATGACGAAGGTGACGCTGATCAGCAGCGCCCACGCGCCGAACTTGGCGAGCGGCACCGGCTGCCATCCGTCCAGCTGGTCCGGATAGCTCCAGGCTCCCGCGTAGGTGGCCGCGTTCTCCGCCACCCAGAGGAAGAAGCCGATCAGTACGAAGGCCAGGGCGAGCGGCATCCGGTGGCGGACCCCGCCCACCCGGTAGTGCACCCAGGTGCCCCACAGGGCGAGGAGCATCGCCGCGGCCAGCGGCCAGCGGAGGTCGGGCAGCCAGTGGTGGGTGAAGAAGTTGAGGTAGACCAGGCCGGCCAGGACGGCCATCGGGCGCGGCCGGTAGCCGTCCAGGGAGAGGCCCAGCAGCCGCCAGGCGCGGCACACGTAGCTGCCGACCGCCGCGTAGAGGAAACCTCCGTAGAGCGGCACTCCGGCGATCTTCGTCAGGGCCTCCTCGGGGTACACCCAGGAACCCATCCGCACCTTGACCAGTTCGAAGAGCAGTCCGACCAGATGGCAGGCGGCGATCACCGCGGTGTCGCGGGCGGTGTCCCAGCCGGCCCGGCGGGCCAGTACCGTCAACGCGATCCCGTAGAGGAGGACCAGGTCGTAGCGGGCCACCGGGAGTTCGGGCAGCAGTGCGGAGGCTCCGATGCCGAGGACCAGGGCGGCGGCGAAGGCGCAGCACCGGGCCTGGAGCAGCCCGAAGAGCAGCAGCTGCCGTAGCGGCCCGGGAGGGCCCGCAGCCCGGTCGGGCGGGCCGGCGATCGCGTTCTGTGGCATGTCCCCGCAGACGTGCCGGAGGGCCGGAGGGGTTCCCGGGACCTCCCGGGCCGGGCTCGGTACCAATCGGCCGGAAGGGGGCATGACGGGTGCCCGGCGCAGGAATGATGCCTCCATGACGTCGTCGTGGCGAGTGATGCGCTGGGTGGGCGCGGCAGTCGGGGTGGTCGCGCTGGCCGTCTGGCCCTGGTGGGGCTGGGCCGGGCGGACAAGTGGAGCAGTGTGCTGAGCCTGTTCTTCAGCGGGGCGGGTTTCGTGCTGGCCGTGGTGGGCCACCTCCGGCAGCGGCGGCAGCCGGACCAGGAGTCCGCGCCGACGGCCCGCCGGGGTTCGATCGCCGCGGGCGGCCATGTCGAGGGCTCCTCGGCCACCGACACCGGACCGGCCGGGTCGGCCCAGCCCGCGAACCCTGCGAACCCTGCGAACCCTGCCGGGCCGACCGCGGATTCCGGATCGATCGCGGCGAGCGGGAACGTCAAGAACTCCCGGGCCAGAAAGAGCCGTTGATGGGCCGCCGTAAGCCGAAGCGGACCGCCCGCACCCGGACCGAGCCCGCCGGGAAGCCGTCCCGGGCCGGGCAGCCGTTCCGGGCCGACGAGCCGACCCGGGCCGCGGACCGGCCCCTGATATCCGCCGACCACGGCTCCATCACCGCCGGCCGGGACGTCAAATACGCCACCTCCGTGCACACCACGGTGCTCCCTCCCGAGGCCTTCGGGGACGTCGCGGAGGTCCGGGCCCCGGCGGACCTGACCAACGTCCCGCACCCGCACGGGTTCGTCGGCCGCGAGGAGCACCTGGCCCGGCTGGACGAGGCGTTCGCCCGTTCCGGCGAGGTCGTCGTGCAGGCGGTGCACGGCCTCGGCGGGGTCGGCAAGTCCACCCTGGCCGCCCACTGGGCCCGGACCCGCTCCAGCTGCTCCCCGCAGTGGTGGATCACCGCGGAGTCCGCGGAGGCACTGGACCGCGGTCTGGCGGACTTCGCCCTGGCGGTCCGTCCCGGTGGTGCTGCGCACCGTCGGGACGGGATCGGACGAGTTGCGGGAGTGGGCCCTGCGGTGGCTCGGCTCGCACCGGGACTGGCTCGTCGTCCTGGACAACGTGCACGACCCCCGGGACGTCCGCGGGCTCCTGGACCGGGCACTGGGCAGACTCGCCGCCTACAGCATGGTCACCGAGCGGGACGGCGCCCTCGGCATGCACCGCCTGGTCCAGGCCCTGGCCCGCACCCCGGACCCCCGGGACCCGCACCGCCGCCCGAAGGACATCGCCTCGGCCCGGCAGACCGCCGAACGCGCCCTGCTCAGGGCGCTGCCGACCGAGATCCACGATCCCGGATCCTGGCCGGCCTGGTTCGCCCTCCTCCCCCACGGCATCGCCCACACCGACCACACTCCGGCGGCCACGGAATCCGCCGACACCGGAGAACTCCTCCGCCGGATCTGCGCGTTCCGGCATGAACGAGGTTCCTACGGTGCGGCCTTGGCACACGCCGAACGGGCCCTGGAGATCACGGAGCGTTTCCAGGAGCCCGACAGCCACGCGGCTCTCCACGTCCGCGCCGATATCGCCCTCGCCTGCCAGTACTCCGGAAACCTCACCCGCGCCCTCCCGCTGCTCGAACAGTCGCTCGCCGACTTCCTGCGCACCGAGGGTCCGGACCACCACTACACACTGACGTCCCAACAGTCGGTGGCCGCGGCCTACTTGTCGGCCGACGACTCCACCCGGGGCATTCCGCTGCTGGAGCGCACCCTCACCGACCGCGAGCGGGTCCTGGGCCCCGGCCATCCGGGCACCTTCAACGCCCGCAGCCATCTGGCCGGAGGGCACAGCGACGCCCCCGATCCCGCGACGGCCATCCCGATCCTGGAACGGAACCTCGCGGACCGTGAGCGCACCCTCGGCAGCAACCATCCCGACACCCTGACCAACCGGAACAACCTGGGCATCGCCTGTCAGGAGATCGGGGACTTCGCCCGGGCCATCCCCCTGTACGAACATCTCCTCGCCGACCGCGAAAGGCTGCTCAGCGTCGACCACCCCGACACCCTGACCGCCTGCAACAACCTGGGTGCCACCTACAACAACTCGGGCGATCCCGAGCGGGCGATCGCGCCGCTCGAACGCGTTCTGGCAGGCCGCGAACGCGTGCTGGGGCCCGACCACTCCGACACCCTCTCCTCAGCCGAGAACCTCGCCGTCGCCTACCTGAGCACCGGCCGGGCGGCCCTCGCGCTGCCCCTGCCGGAAAGGACCCTCGCCGGCCATGAACGCGCCCTGGGCACCGAGCACCGGAAGACCCGCGCCACCCGCGGGCTCCTCCGAGCGGCCCGGCGGGGCGCCGCCCGACAGGACCGGAAGGGTTCCGCCGGGGGGAAGGGCGGGGCATGATCGCGGGCATGGAACGCACCGGACCGCCACTGACCGGAGACGAACGGGAGACCCTGAGGGCCTTCCTCGACTACCACCGGGCCACCCTGGCCATGAAGTGCGAGGGCCTCGGCGACGAGGAACTGCGCCGGAAGTCGATGCCGCCCTCCGCGCTGTCGCTGCTGGGCCTGGTCCGGCACATGGCGGAGGTGGAGCGCCACTGGTTCCGCCGCACGCTGGCCGGGGAGGAACTCCCCCACCTGTGGTCGGACAGCCATGACTTCCAGGCCGCCTACGACGCCTCCGCCGCCACCCGCGAGGAGGCGTTCGGCGCCTGGGAGGCGGAGGTGGCGCACGCCCGCCGGATCGAGGCGGAGGCGGAGTCCCTCGACGTCACCGCGTACGTGAAGAGCTGGGGCGAGGACGCCTCGCTCCGGCTGGTGATGCTGCACATGATCCACGAGTACGCCCGGCACAACGGCCACGCCGACTTCCTGCGCGAGGGTGTGGACGGCACGGTCGGCGCCTGAGGACCGAGCGCCGCGGTGCTACGCCGCCGGGGTGGCCCGCCAGTAGCCCAGGCTGTTGACCCGCTGCTTGGGCAGGCCGAGGTCCTTGCGGAGATACCCGGTGAGGGCGCGGGTGGTGGCCGTGTCGCAGGCCAGCCAGACGTACGCGGTCGCCGGATCGGCGACCAGCGCGGGGAGTTCCGCCCGGACCCGCTCGACCAGGGCGGCGCCGTCCCGCTCGCGCGGGGTGCGGCGGATCTCGTGCCGGGCCGGGTCCAGCCGGATCGGCAGCTCCTCGTCCGAGACGTGCTGGGTCTCGAACCAGAGGGTGGCCGGAGTCTCCGGATAGGCGTCCAGCAGGGAGTTCACGGCGGGCAGCGAGGCCGCGTCGCCGATCACCAGCAGACGGGCCGGGTCGGGCCGGGGCCGGCTGAAACCCGTGCCGTGGACGGTGGCCTCGATGCTGTCGCCGGCCCGCGCGGTGCGCGCCCAGTGGCTGGCCGCACCCTGGTGCAGGGCGAACTCCAGGGAGAAGGTGCCCGCCGCCGGATCGGGGTCGACGAGGGTGTAGGCGCGCTGGTGGGGCTTTCCGTCGGCCTGGAACCAGAGCCGCACCCACATGGTGGGGTGCAGGGAGTCCCCGGCCGCCGCGAGCAGCCCGCCGTCGCTGAAGTGGATCCGGCGGTAGTCGGCGGTGACGTCCTCGGCGCCGGTGACGGTGAAGCGGAAGTCCTTGCCGCGCAGCAGTCTGAGGACCACGCCCTCCCAGCCCTTGGTGACCGCCATGGCCCGCCTCCCCTTCACCCTCACCCGATCCCGTTGGTTAGGTCAGCCTAACCTAGACTCCAGGATGCTCGGCCACGGAACCCTTTCCGTACGGGCGACGTACGGGTCGACGGGGCGTCAGCCATGCCCCCGGAGGGGAAGGGACCGGACATGGCAGACACCAACAAGCCACTGCGGAACCCCTCTTGGGTGATCATCGGCACCCTGGCGGCACATTTCCGCAGGCAGGCGGGCTACACCCAGATCACCCTGGCCGAGTACCTGCACGTGGACGACGAGACCATCGCCTCGATGGAACAGGGCCGCCGCCTCCTGCAACCGCGCATGGCCGCTACCCTCGACGAACTGTTCGGGACCCAGGGCGCGTTGACCCTGGCCCTGGGCAAGGTCCCCAAGCGCGAGCGGTACCCGGCCTACGCCATCGAGTACATCACCCATGAGCGGACGGCGATCAGCCTCCAGTCGTACCAGAACCATCTGATCCCCGGACTGCTCCAGACCCCCGAGTACGCGGCGGCGGTCTTCGGCTGCCACTACCCGCCGTTCACCGAGGAGGAGGCGGAGGAGCACACCACCCAACGGCTCGCCCGTCAGGACATCTTCACCCGCAAGC
The DNA here is from genome assembly GCF_055576225.1 of Streptomyces sp. NPDC033845. Classification (NCBI taxonomy): domain Bacteria; kingdom Bacillati; phylum Actinomycetota; class Actinomycetes; order Kitasatosporales; family Streptomycetaceae; genus Streptomyces; species Streptomyces sp. NPDC033845. The sequence goes on from NZ_JBVIRI010000003.1 coordinate 54,110, forward strand.
CGCGCCCGCCGATGATGCACTTCATCCTGGAACAGGTGATCCTGGAACGCCCCGTCGGCGGACCCGAGGTGCTCCGAGGGCAGCTCCGCCACCTCCGGGAGATGTGTGAACTCCCCTTCGTGGACATCCAGGTGATCCCCACCCACCGCGTCACACACGCCTCGCTCACCGGACCGATGGTGCTGTTGGAGACCAAGGACCACGAGCAGCTCGCCTACACCGAAGGCCACGGCGTCGGCTTCCTCCAGGACGACCCCGACGCGGTCCATCGGATGCACCTCAAATATGGGATCCTGCGGTCCCAGGCCCTCTCCATCGAGGAGACCAGGGGTCTGCTGGATGACCTGCTAGGAGAGTCATGACGCACCAACTGGCCTGGTTCAAGTCGAGCTACAGCAACGACGAGGGCGGCGACTGCGTCGAGATCGCCTACCACTGGCGGAAGTCGAGCCACAGCAGCGACACCGGAGGTGACTGCGTCGAGGTCGCGGCGCACCCTGCCGCCGTGCACGTCCGCGACTCCAAGGTCACCGACGGGCCGGTGCTCACCGTGTCTCCCGACAGCTGGACCGACTTCCTCAACTCGGCTCGCTGAACGCTAGGCTGACCCTCCATCATTTCGCTGAACCACTGGGGGGAATCAGTTGGCCAGCCAGGATCTGCACATCGGCCCGGACTCCGCGCCCGACCGGTACCGGCTCCTCCGGTCCATCGGGCGCGGCGGTGAGGCCGTCCTCTATCTCGCCGAGATCCAGCTGGCGGGCGGGGTCGAGCCGGTGGTCGTCAAGGTGCTGGATTCCAAGACGACCATGACGCCCGACGTGTTCGAGCGGGTCAGCCTGAAGTGGAACGAGCAGGCGGAGCTGCTGCGGTTCGTGCACCGGCCGGGCGTCGTCGGGGTGCGCGAGCACTTCGAGGGGCCGCCGATCCACCGCCCCGGGGAGTCGGGAACCATCACCGGCCGTGCCCTGGTCCTGGTGATGAACCATGTGGACGGGCTGGACCTGCGCGACTGGCGGGCCGAGCGCACCCTCGCCACGGCGGCCGAGCGCCGTGAGGTGATGCGCACCCTGGAGCAGCTCGCCGACGTGCTCGACTGGCTGCACTCCGGGCGCGCCACCCCGTCGGGGCGGACCGTGGTCCACGGCGACCTGTCCCCCGGCAACGTCATGGTCGACGCGCACGGCCAGGCCACCCTGGTGGACTTCGGGCTGTCCAAGCTGACCGCCGACCACCAGACCGCGGAGGTCTGGTTCACCCCGGGCTATGCCGCGCCGGAGGTCTTCGACGGCAAGCGCAGCCCGGGCACCGACCGGTACGCCTTCGGGGCCATCGCCTACTTCCTGCTCAGCGGGGAGTCCCCGCCGCCCTCCCCCGGCCAGCTGGCGGACGCGCTGACCTCGCTGCCGCAGATCGCGGTGCTGGACGCGGAGCAGCGGGCCCGGATCGCGGCCGTCTGCGCGGGCGAGCCCACCAAGCGGCCGATCAACCTGGCCTCGTGGATGAAGGACCTGCGGCACGCGGTGGTGTCCACCACCGGTTCCACCTCGCGGCCGGTGCAGGACGCGCCCCGGGCGGCGGCCGTCCCGCCGCCGCCGGCGGTGGCCCCGCTGGTGCCGCCGCCGCCCGCGGACCGGCCGGTGGTCCCGGCCGCACCGCCCACCGCACCGCCCACCGCGCCCCCCGCGATGCCGCCGACCGCGCCGCCCGTCCCGGTATCGCGTCCGGAGCCCGTCGCGCTGCCCGTACGGCCGCCGGAGCCCGAGCCCGAGCCGGAACCCGAGCCGGAGCCGGTGAGGGCCCCGGCGGGGTTCGGTCCGCCGCCGACGGCCGCGTACAGCAGCCCGTACCCGCCGGCGGACAGCGGACCGGCCACCGTCTCCTCGGCGGAGGCCCCGGCCGGCACGACCCGGCCGCCGAAGAAGCGGAAGCGCGGGCGGATCGTGCTGGCCGCCGCGGTGGCGGTCGCGCTGATCGCCGGCGGGGCCTTCGCCCTGTCGCTGCTCTCCGACCGGGACAAGGACAGCCGGGCGGGCGACAAGCCGACCGCGCCCACCGCCTCCTCGGACCCGTCCCCCTCGCCGTCCCCCACGCCCACCCCGACGCCCTCGGACACACCTTCGGAGACACCTTCGGAGGCCGACGAGGAGGGTGACGGATCACCGAGTCCGACGCCTCCCGGCGAGGTCAAGGACAGCAACCTGGCCGACCTCACCGTGCTGTCCCCGATCGACGGGCTGGACCGCTTCGAGGTCACCGCCGCCAAGCTGAACACCAAGGAGTACGGCGCGGCCTTCGTCGGCGACTGCTACTACGGCACCACCATCGAGTTCGACCTCAACCGCTCCTGGAAGACCCTGGAGTTCACAGCGGGCGTCGACGACGGGTCCAACATCGACAAGGCGCGGATCACGATCGCCGTGGACGAGCAGCCGGCCCTGTTCTCCCAGGAAGTGCACCTCGGCAGGCCGGTCAGCCGCACCCTGAACATCAAGGACGCGCTCCGGCTGCGGATCCGCGTGGAGGAGAGCTGCAAGGAGGGGAGCGCGGTGATCGCGGCCCCCATCCTCAAGCGCTGAGAGCGCAGGGAGCGCAGGGAGCGCAGGGAGCGCCGAGCACGAACGAGGGCGCCCCCTCCGGTACGGAACCGGAGGGGGCGCCCTCGTCGTACGGCGGAGCCGGGAGCGGTCAGCCCTCGGAGACGCCCAGGCGCTCCAGGATGAGCTCCTTCACGCGGGCCGCGTCGGCCTGGCCGCGGGTAGTCTTCATGACCGCACCGACCAGGGCGCCGACCGCCGCCACCTTGCCGCCGCGGATCTTGTCCGCGATGGCCGGGTTGCCGGCGATGGCCTCGTCCACGGCCGCGCCGAGCGCGCCCTCGTCCGAGACGACCTTCAGACCGCGCTTCTCGACGACCTCGTCCGGGCCGCCCTCGCCCGCGAGGACGCCCTCGATGACCTGGCGGGCCAGCTTGTCGTTGAGGGAGCCCTCGGCGACCAGCGCGGACAGCCGGGCGACCTGTGCCGGGGTGATCGGCAGTTCGTCGACCACCACGCCCTGCTCGTTGGCGTTGCGGGCCAGCTCGCCCATCCACCACTTGCGGGCGGCGACCGGGTCGGCGCCGGCCTCGATGGTGGCGACGATGGAGTCCACGGCGCCGGCGTTGAGGATCGACTGCATGTCGTGCTCGTTGACCCCCCACTCCTCGCGGAGCCGGTTGCGGCGGACGCGCGGCATCTCGGGGAGGGCCGCGCGCAGCTCCTCCACCCACTCGCGGGCCGGGGCGACGGGGACCAGGTCGGGCTCCGGGAAGTACCGGTAGTCCTCGGCGTTGTCCTTGATCCGGCCGGAGGTGGTGGAGCCGTCCTCCTCGTGGAAGTGCCGGGTCTCCTGCACGATGGAGCCGCCGGAGGTGAGGACGGCCGCGTGGCGCTGGATCTCGAAGCGCGCCGCGCGCTCGACCGAGCGCAGCGAGTTGACGTTCTTGGTCTCGCTGCGGGTGCCGAAGGTCTCGGTGCCGTTGGGGCGCAGCGACAGGTTGACGTCGCAGCGCATCTGGCCCTTGTCCATCCGGGCCTCGGACACGCCGAGGGCCTTGATGACCTCGCGGAGCTCCGCGACGTACGCCTTGGCGACCTCGGGGGCGCGGGCGCCGGCGCCCTCGATCGGCTTGGTGACGATCTCGATGAGGGGGATGCCGGCCCGGTTGTAGTCGAGCAGCGAGTGGGACGCGCCGTGGATGCGGCCGGTGGCGCCGCCGACGTGCGTCGACTTGCCGGTGTCCTCCTCCATGTGGGCGCGCTCGATCTCCACGCGGAAGACCTCGCCGTCCTCCAGCTGGACGTCCAGGTAGCCGTTGAAGGCGATCGGCTCGTCGTACTGGGAGGTCTGGAAGTTCTTCGGCATGTCCGGGTAGAAGTAGTTCTTCCGGGCGAAGCGGCACCACTGGGCGATCTCGCAGTTCAGCGCGAGACCGATCTTGATCGCGGACTCGATGCCGATGGCGTTGACCACGGGCAGGGAGCCGGGCAGGCCCAGGCAGACCGGGCAGGTCTGCGAGTTGGGCTCGGCGCCCAGTTCGGTCGAGCAGCCGCAGAACATCTTGGTGCGGGTGCCCAGTTCGACGTGGACCTCAAGGCCCATGACGGGGTCGTACGACGCGAGTGCCGCGTCGTAGGACAGCAGTTCGGTGACAGTCACGGTGGAACTTTCCCTCTCAGCCCAGCAGGACGTCGTCGTCGCCGAGGCGCTTCAGCTCGCGGTACAGGATCGCGAGACCGGTGACGATGGCGGCGGCGGATACGACGGCGTCGACCAGCTGGAGCGTGTCGTGCTCCGTGCGGGCCTTGCGGACCTGCTTGATCACGCTGAAGGCACCGAAAGCGGTGGTGCCGATCGACAGGTAGGTGCCGGACTTCGACTTCTTGAAGCCCTTGGCCTTGGTCAGTGCGCTCACAGCGACGGTGCCTCCTCCAGCAGCGGGTGACCCCAGCGGGCGACGAAGGCTGCCTCGACGGCGGCGCCCACCTTGTACAGGCGGTCGTCCTTCATCGCGGGGGCGATGATCTGCAGACCGACCGGCAGGCCGTCCTCCGGGGCCAGGCCGCAGGGCAGCGACATGGCGGAGTTGCCGGCCAGGTTGGTCGGGATGGTGCACAGGTCCGCGAGGTACATCGCCATCGGGTCGTCGGCGCGCTCGCCGATCGGGAAGGCGGTGGTCGGGGTCGTCGGGGAGACGATCACGTCCACGGACTCGAAGGCCTTCTCGAAGTCCTGGGTGATGAGGGTGCGGACCTTCTGGGCGGAGCCGTAGTACGCGTCGTAGTAGCCGGAGCTGAGCGCGTACGTGCCGAGGATGATGCGGCGCTTGACCTCGGGGCCGAAACCGGCCTCGCGGGTCAGGGCGGTGACGTCCTCGGCGGAGCGGGTGCCGTCGTCCCCGACGCGCAGGCCGTAGCGCATGGCGTCGAAGCGGGCCAGGTTCGAGGAGGCCTCGGACGGGGCGATCAGGTAGTACGCGGCGAGCGCCAGGTCGAAGGACGGGCAGTCCAGCTCGACGATCTCGGCGCCCAGCTCCTTGAGGAGCTCCACGGACTCGTTGAACCGCTGGACCACACCGGCCTGGTAGCCCTCACCGGCGAACTGCTTGACCACGCCGACGCGCATCCCGGCGACCGAGCCGTTGCGGGCCGCCTCGACGACCGGCGGGACCGGGGCGTCGATGGAGGTGGAGTCGAGCGGGTCGTGGCCGGCGATGACCTCGTGCAGCAGGGCCGCGTCCAGGACCGTGCGGGCACAGGGGCCGCCCTGGTCGAGGGAGGAGGAGAAGGCCACCATGCCGTAGCGGGAGACCCCGCCGTACGTGGGCTTGACGCCGACGGTGGCGGTGACGGCGGCGGGCTGGCGGATGGAGCCGCCGGTGTCCGTGCCGATCGCCAGCGGTGCCTGGTAGGAGGCCAGGGCGGCGGAGGAGCCGCCGCCGGAGCCGCCGGGGATCCGGGTGAGGTCCCAGGGGTTGCCGGTGGGGCCGTAGGCGCTGTTCTCGGTGGAGGACCCCATGGCGAACTCGTCCATGTTGGTCTTGCCGAGGATGACGACGTCGGCCTCCTTCAGCTTGCGCGTCAGGGTGGCGTCGTACGGCGGGATCCAGCCTTCGAGGATCTTCGAACCGACGGTGGTCGGAACCCCGACGGTGGTGAAGATGTCCTTCAGGGCGAGCGGGACGCCGGCCAGCGGGCCGAGCTTCTCGCCGGCGGCGCGCTTGGCGTCCACGGCGCGGGCCTGGGCCAGCGCGCCCTCGCGGTCGACGTGCAGGAAGGCGTGCACCTTCTCGTCGACGGCCTCGATCCGGGCCAGGTGGGCCTCGGTCACCTCGACGGCCGTGAGCTCGCCGGAGGCGATCTTCTCGGCGGTCTGGGCGGCGGTGAGCTTGACGATCTCGGTCATGATGATTAGTCCTCCCCCAGGATCTGCGGCACCTTGAAACGCTGCTGCTCCTGTGCAGGGGCGCCGGAGAGCGCCTGCTCGGGGGTGAGCGAGGGACGGACCTCGTCCGCGCGCATGACGTTGGTCAGCGGCAGCGGGTGGGAGGTCGGCGGGACGTCTTGGTCGGCGACCTCGGCGACGCGGGCGACCGCGCCGATGATGTCGTCGAGCTGTCCGGCGAAGTGGTCGAGCTCGCCTTCGGCCAGTTCCAGACGGGCCAGACGGGCGAGGTGGGCGACCTCCTCGCGCGTGATGCCAGGCATGCAGCGATCCTCTGGGGGTGGGTGGGTAGGTGGTCCGGCCCCAATCCTATGGGGCCGGGCCCCGGACCCGTGAAACGGATCCGCCACCCCCGGTCCGGGCCCCCGGTCGGGGCCCCCGGTCAGGGGGCCGGGGAGTCCGTCAGTTCGGCCGTGATGTCGGCCGGCCGGCGCCAGCCGCGTTCGCCCCGGGCCAGCAGCCAGGCGGTGGCCTCCTGCGGGGGCATCGCGGCGGCCACCAGCCAGCCCTGGACGGCGTCGCAGCCGAGGTCGCGCAGCCGCTCCCAGGTCTCGTCGTCCTCCACGCCCTCGGCGACGACCAGCAGGCCCAGCGAGTGGGCCAGGTCCACGGTGCAGCGGACGATCTCGGCGTCCTGGGCGTCCACGGCGAGCCGGGCCACGAAGGAGCGGTCGATCTTCAGTTCGCTGACCGGGAGGCGGCGCAGATGGACCAGGGAGGAGTAGCCGGTGCCGAAGTCGTCCAGGGACATCTTCACCCCGTGGCCGGTGAGGCCCGCCATGGTGTCGGCGGCCCGCTGCGGGTCCTCCAGCAGCACGTGCTCCGTTATCTCCAGCTGGAGGGCGCCGGCCGGGACCCCGTGGCGGGCCAGCCGGGCGGCGACGGCGCCCGCGAAGCCGGGGGTGTGCACGTCACGCGGGGAGACGTTCACGGCCACCGGGACCTTCAGTCCCTGGGCGCGCCAGCGGGCGACCTGGGCGAGGGCGGTCTCCAGGACGTACTCGGTGAGGTGCGGCATCAGCCCGGAGGTCTCGGCGATGGCGATGAACTCGTCCGGGGGGACCCGGCCGCGCTCCGGGTGCACCCAGCGGACCAGGGCCTCCAGGCCCGCGACATGGCCGTCGAAGCGGACCTTGGGCTGGTAGTGGAGCTCCACCTCGCCGGCGTCCAGGGCCCGGCGCAGGTCGCCGAGGAGGCCGAGCCGGTCGGGGGTGTTGCTGTCCCGCTTGGACTCGTAGACCTCGACCCCGGTGCGGTCCCGCTTGGCCTGGTACATGGCCACGTCGGCGCGGCGGAGCAGGCCCTCGGCGTCCAGGGCGTGGTCGGGGAAGACGGCGAGTCCGGCGCTGGCCTCCAGGACCAGGGTGAGGCCGTCCAGGTCGAGGGGGGAACCGAGCTCGGCGACCAGGTGGCGGGCGACCCGCTGGGCGCTGGTGGTGGAGTCGGTGGTGGGGAGCAGGACGGCGAACTCGTCGCCGCCGAGCCGGGCGGCCTCGGCCTTCGGCGGGAGGGCCTGGCGGAGGCGTTCGGCGATCTGCAGGAGGAGGCGGTCCCCGGCGAGGTGGCCGAGGGTGTCGTTGACGGCGCGGAAGCGGTCGAGGTCGATGAGGACCAGCGCGGACCGGGTGCCGGAACGTTCGGCCTCGTCCAGGGCGGACCAGGCGCGCTCCAGCAGCCACTGCCGGTTGGGCAGGCCGGTGAGCGGATCCCTGAGCTGCTCCTCGGCGCGGGCGCGGGCGATCCAGAGGGTGGAGTCCAGGGCGATCAGGGGGACCGCGAACAGCGGCAGCAGCACCGGCTGGTGGACGGCGACCACACAGATCAGCGGGGCGATCCCGAGCAGGGCTGCGGCGACTAAGGCCTGCCGGAGCAGGGCGGTCCGGGCGATGGTGGGCAGTCCCCCGTCCCGGGCGGCCAGCGCCAGCCAGAGCAGCACCCGGGTGACGGCCAGATAGCAGACGGCCGCCAGGATCACCTGGGGGACGGCGGAGGCGCCCCATTCTGCGGGGCCCCAGGGGGTGCGCACGCTGGGGGTCCGGCCGAAGGCGTCGAGGACCAGCGCCCCGGCGGCGATGCCGATGATGTCGGCGGAGCCGTGCAGCAGGCCCTGCCGCCAGCGGCGCCGGCGGGCGGCGCCGACCAGCAGGATCACGGAGAGCGAGACCAGTCCGGCGGGCAGCCTGCCGTAGAGGAGGAGGACGCCGAGGGTGAGGGCGGCGCCGGACCCGGTGCCGCCCCACCAGCGGTCCCGGCCGAGGGCGACCAGGTGGGCGACGATGATGCCGGTGAGCAGGGCGAGGGCCCAGCCCGCCGTGCCGCCGGGGAACAGGGGCTGACGGTCGCTCAGGGCGTCGGTGAGGGCGAGCAGGAGGAGCACGCCGGCCAGGCCGACGACGGCGTGCGGCAGGGCGGATCGCCAGCCGCCGGTCGCGGTCCCGGTGTCCGGCGGGCGGCTGCGGGGCGCCCCGGATCCCAGGATGCCGAGCCGGCCCGTCCGTACCGACGGGTGGTTCCCGCCTGATTCAGGTGACGGGTCGGCGCTTTCGGTGGGTTTCATGCCCGTCCCTCTCACAGCCGGCGATGCCGATGCCACGTGATGGCCCCGATGCCATGCCATCACGGCCGGAAAACGCTCCATGGCGGCCGCGCACGACAGGCGCACCCCTCAACAGTAGGACGCGGAAGGCTCCCAGGGGCAGCAGTCTGCGGCGGTTACCCGAATGCGACCCGGCCATCGTCATCAGTACGGTATCCGCCGAACGGGTGAGGATGGACCAGGACCCCCCTGTCACCCGTCCGATGATCCGACAGGTCACCGCCCGGTGGCCAGGCTGCTACCGGCCGTTCGCCCCGCCGGCCGCGCCCGGCGTGCGCCCGCCCGCGGGGGCGGGCGGCGCGCATCCGTTCGCCTTCGCTATCGGAGTGCCCCCCGGCGCCGGTCGGTGCTACTCGGCGGCCGGCTGCTCCTCCACCGGGAGGGCCGCCTCGCGGGCGGCCTCCGGGCCCTGGGTCAGCAGGACTTCGAAGCCCGCGTCGTCCAGGACGGGCAGCTTCAGCTGCATCGCCTTGTCGTACTTGGATCCGGGGTTCTCGCCGACCACCACGAAGGAGGTCTTCTTCGACACCGAGCCGGTCACCTTCGCGCCACGGCTCTGCAGGGCGTCCTTGGCGCCGTCCCGCGTGTGGCTCTGCAAAGTTCCGGTGACGACCACGGTGAGCCCCTCCAGCGGGCGCGGGCCCTGGTCCTCCTCGGAGACCTCGTCCTCCATCCGGACCCCGGCCTCCCGCCACTTGCGGATGATCTCGCGCCGCCAGTCCTCGGCGAACCACTCCTTCACCGAGGCGGCGATGATCTGGCCGACCCCGTCGGTGGCCGCGAGCTCCTCCTCGGTGGCCTGGTCGATGGCGTCGATCGAGCGGAACTCGCGGGCCAGGGCGGCCGCGGCCACCGGGCCGACGTGCCGGATGGAGAGGCCGTTGATGAACCGGGCCAGCGGGCGGCCCTTGGCCTCCTCGATGTTGGCGAGCATGGCCACGGTGTTGGTCTTGGCCTCGCCCTGCTTGTTGGCGAAGAAGGTGACCACCTTGGCCTCGCCGGTCCTGGGGTCGATCTTGGGCTGGCCGGAGTCCTGGTCGCGGACGTAGCTGGTGATGGGCAGCAGCTGTTCCAGGGTGAGGGAGAAGAGGTCGCCCTCGTTCTCCATCGGGGGTTCGGCGGGCTCCAGCGGCTGGGTGAGGGCGGCCGAGGCCACATAGCCGAAGTTCTTGACGTCCAGGCAGGCGCGGCCCACCAGATAGAACAGCCGCTCGCGCAACTGGGCCGGGCAGGTGCGGGCGTTGGGGCAGCGGAGGTCGATGTCGCCCTCCTTCATCGCCTTCAGCTCCGTCCCGCACTCGGGGCAGTGCGAGGGCATCACGAACTCGCGCTCGGTGCCGTCCCGGAGGTCCACCACCGGGCCCAGGATCTCGGGGATCACGTCCCCGGCCTTGCGGAGCACCACGGTGTCGCCGATGAGGACGCCCTTGGCCTTCACCACCTCCTGGTTGTGGAGGGTGGCGAACTCCACCTCGGAGCCGGCCACGGTGACCGGTTCCACCTGGGCGTAGGGGGTGACCCGGCCGGTGCGGCCGACGCCCACCTTGATGTCGACCAGCTTGCTGTTGACCTCTTCGGGGGCGTACTTCCAGGCGATGGCCCAGCGCGGGGCGCGGGCGGTGGAACCGAGCCGGCCCTGGAGCGGGATCTCGTCGAGCTTGACGACCACCCCGTCGATCTCGTGTTCCACCGAGTGCCGGTTCTTCCCGAAGTGCTCGATGAACTCGCGGACTTCGGCGAGGCCGGAGACCACCTTGTTGCGGCCGCCGGTGGGCAGTCCCCAGGCGTGGAGCAGTTCGTAGGCCTGCGACTGGCGGTCGATGGAGAAGCCCTCGCGGGCGCCGATGCCGTGCACCACCATGTGCAGCGGGCGGCTCGCGGTGACCTTGGGGTCCTTCTGGCGGAGCGAACCGGCGGCGGCGTTGCGGGGGTTGGCGAAGGGCTTGTCCCCGGCCGCGACCAGCCGGGCGTTCAGCTCCTCGAACTTCTCCATCGGGAAGTAGACCTCGCCGCGGATCTCGACCAGGTCCGGGACCCGGTCTCCGGAGAGGCGGTCGGGGATGTCGGCGATGGTGCGGACGTTGGGGGTGATGTCCTCGCCGGTGCGGCCGTCGCCGCGGGTGGCGGCGCGGGTCAGCCGGCCCTTCTCGTAGGTGAGGTTGACGGCCAGGCCGTCCACCTTGAGCTCGCACAGGTAGTGGAAGTCGGGGGTGCCGACGTCCCGGGCCACCCGCTCGGCCCAGGCCGCCAGCTCCTCGTCGTCGAAGGCGTTGTCCAGGGAGAGCATCCGCTCGCGGTGCTGCACGGAGGCGAAGTCCGTCTCGTACGCCCCGGCCACCTTCTGGGTGGGCGAGTCGGGGGTGCGGAGCTCCGGATACTGGTCCTCCAGGGCCTCCAGGGAGCGCAGCAGCCGGTCGAACTCGGCATCGCTCACGACCGGCTGGTCGTTCACGTAGTACCGGAAGCGGTGCTCCTCGACCTGCTCGGCGAGGAGGGCGTGCTGTTCGCGTGCCGCGACCGGCACCCCGCTGTCCTGCTGTTCGGCTGCCATGCCCCAGATCCTCCGTATCGCTCACTCAGGGTTGTCGGCGAGCGATCTCGCCGCCCTGACGCAGTGCGCCTGCACCGCACGGGCGTAGGCGGGCGAAGCGCCCGCCAGACCGCACGACGGGGTGACCACCACGGACTCCGCCAGAGTCCCCGGGGCCAGCCCCAGCCTGCGCCAAAGCTTCCTGACACCCATGACGCTACCGCCCGGGTCGGACAACGGGCCGTCGGTGCCGGGCACCACTCCGGCGAAGAGTTTCGTGCCGGCTTCGACGGCCTCCCCGACGGCGTCGTCCTCGCGCTCGGTGAGCAGAGAGAAATCGAACGAGACTCCTGTGGCGCCGGCCCGGCGGAGCAGGCCGAAGGGCACTTCGGGGGCGCAGGAGTGGACCAGGACCGGCCCGTCGGTGACGGCGAACAGCTCCCGCAGGGTGGCCTCGACGACCTGCCGGTCCACCGCCCGGTAGGTGCGGTAGCGGCTGGCGCTGCGGACCCGGCCGAGCAGCACGGCGGTCAGCGAGGGCTCGTCGATCTGGAGGAGGACCTCGGCGCCGGGGATCCGCTTGCGGACGTCGGCGAGGTGCTCGCGCAGGCCCTCGGCGAGGGATCCGGCCAGGTCCCGGACGGCCCCGGGGTCCTGGAGGACGGCCTCGCCGCCGCGGAGTTCCAGGGCGGCGGCGAGGGTCCAGGGGCCGACCGCCTGCACCTTGAGCGGGCCCTGGTGGCCCTGGGTGAACTCCTCCAGGGCGTCCAGGTCCTCGCCCAGCCAGGACCTGGCCCGCCGGGTGTCCCGGCCGGGCCGGTCGCTGATCCGCCAGCCGCTGGGCTCCACGTGCGCGAACAGGTCGACGAGCAGACCCAGGGAGCGGCCGATCATGTCGGCGCCGGGGCCGCGGGCGGGCAGTTCGGGCAGGTAGGGGAAGCCCTCGGAGCCGCCGAAGGTCCCGGTGACCTCCTTGGCGGCCTCCCGGGCGTCCCCGCCGGGCAGCGAGCCGATCCCGGTGGCCCCGTGCGCTCCGTACGGGCTCACCGGCCCGGCCGGACGGTCAGGTCGGGGATCTCGGCGTCGCGCGGCAGGTCCAGGGCGAGCTGCACGGTCGAGGCCACCGACTCGGGGCTGATCCAGTCGGCCGCGTCGTAGTCCTTGCCCTCCTGGGAGTGCACCTTGGCCTGCATGGGGGTGGCGGTGCGGCCCGGGTAGACGGTGCTGACCCGGACCCCGTGCGGGCGCTCCTCGCCGCGCAGGGAGTCGGCGAGGGCCTTGAGGCCGTGCTTGGAGGCGGCGTAGGCGCTCCACTCGGGGTGGGCGTTGAGTCCGGCTCCGGAGTTGACGAACACCACCTGGCCGCGGGCGGCGCGCAGCGAGGGCAGCAGCAGCCGGGTCAGTTCGGCGGGGGCGACCAGGTTGACGTTCAGCTGCTGGTGCCAGGTCTTGGGGCGGAGCTCGCCGACGGGTCCGAGGTCGACGATGCCGGCGCTGTGCACCAGGGAGTCCAGCCGGTCGGGCAGGGCCTGGTGGGAGAAGGCCCAGGAGATGCGCTCGGGCTCGGCGAGGTCGGCGACCAGGGCGCGGGATCCGGGGTAGCGGGCGGTGAGCTCCTTGCCGCGGGCGGCGTCCCGGGCGAGGAGGACGAGCTCGTCGCCCCGGGCGTGCAGGCGGTCGGCGACGGCGGCGCCGATGCCGGAACCGGCACCGGTGATGAGGTGTATGGCCATGGCATCCATGCTCCCACCCCGGCACGGGTGCCGGGGCCGGGCGGGCCCCCGGAGCGGTCTGCTCCGGGGGCCCGTCCCGCCGGACCGGCGGGCGGAGAGGTGCTGGTCAGCCGGCCAGGTAGGCCCGCAGGACGGTCACCTCGGACTTGTTGCCGGCCTTGTCCAGCACGGTGCCGCGGAGCGAGACGTGGCCGTTCTTCGCCGGGTTCTTCACAGCGACCTTGCCCGCGGTGACGGGCAGGGTCTTCCAGGTGTAGCCGTCGTCGTAGGAGACCTGGACGGTGAGCGACTTCAGGTTCCCTCCGGCGGCCGCGCCCTGGACGGTGACGGGCACCTGGACGGTGCGCAGCGCCGGGGAGGTCCCGGTGAGGGACAGTGCCGGGGTGAACCGGACCGCGGACACCGGGAGCGCGGAGACCTTCGCGGTCCGCGCCGAGGTGAACCACCAGGTGGCGGTGACCTTGGAGGAGACCCGGGAGACCGCGGCGGGCTGCTCGGTGCGGGTCACCAGCTTGTACTGGGCGGAGGCGGCGGGGAGGGTGAAGGGGTCGCCCTCGCGGAGGTCGCCGGACCGGGAGCCGAGGACCACGCCGTTGCGGTAGAGCACGGTGTGGCCCTTGGCGAGGAAGGAGGCGCCGTTCTGGCCGAGGCCGTCGGCGAGCAGCGGCACGGAGCCGCCGAGGAGGTCGCCCTCGCGGTAGACCCCGAGTTCGGCGCCGGTGTCCACGGCCGGTCCGAAGACCCCGGTGTTGAACCGCTCGCCGTAGGTCTTGCCGGCCTGGTAGGCGCGGGGGGCGCCGGCCGTGTACCAGTTCTCCTCGACCGGCCAGCCGTCCTGGTCCACGCCTCCGGTCTGGCCGAAGGACAGCTCCCAGCGGGCTCCGCCGACGGCGGACAGGTGCAGGGTGGTGCTGGTCGGCAGGTCGCGCTGGATGCTGAGGCCGGTGGCCGAGCTGGCGCCGGGCAGCCAGCCGTAGGCCGTGACGGCCCCCTTCTTGCCGGGGGCCGGGGCGCCCTGGCCGACCTTGACGGTGGCCAGCTCGGTGGCCTTCAGGTGCCGGGTGTAGCCGGCGGCGAGGCGGGTGACGGGTCCGCCGAGGGTGACGTGGTACTCGTGGTCCGCGCCGTCGAGCCAGTGCCCGTCCCAGGTCTGGACGAGGGTGCCGGGGGCGGCGGCGGGACCGTTGTGGGCGGTGCGCAGCCCCTGGTAGGAGTCGAGGAACCAGCCGAAGGAGAAGCTGTTGGGTCCGGCCTTCACCTCGTAGAAGGGAGCCGCGAACTGGGAGACGGCGGTGCGGGAGGGCACGGTGAGGTCCACCGGGCGGGCGGTGCGGGCGTCGACGGTGACGGTGGTGTCGCCGGTGACGTCCAGGCGGGGCCGGGCGATCCAGTCGACGCCCCGGGTGACGTCCTCGGGGTCGACGAGGATGTTGGCGTCGAGCAGGTAGGAGCCCTTGGGCACGCGGACGGTGGCGGGGCCGGAGCCGTCGGAGAAGGTGTACCGCCTGTCCGCCGTGATGCCGGCGGTGCCGAGGGCGGTGGTCCCGAAGGTGGTGGCCGGCTTGCCGTCGCGGCCGAGGTGCTTGACCGTCAGGTTGTACGACTCGACCTCGCGTTCGGCGGCGATGGCCGTGCGGACGCTCTGGCCGGCGCCGGTGGCGACGGCGTACCCGGAGTAGGTGCCGTCGACCTTGCCGCCGAGCCGGGTGTTCACGGTGAGGTCCACCGAGGCGGTGCCGCCGGCCGGGACGGTCAGCCGGGGCTTGGCGGCGGTGAGGAAGCCGGCCGGGGCGGGCTTGCCGTCGGGGCCGGTGGCGGTGACGGCCAGGTCGAGGGTGACCGGGGCGGTGCCGAGGTTGCGGTAGGAGAGCTTCCTGGTCTGCGGGGTGTCGTCGGTGTGCGGCCAGGGCTGGCCGGCGAAGGCCAGCGAGACCGGTTCGGCGATCACGTTCTGCTTGAGGGCCTGGTCCACGGCGATCCGGCCACTGCCCTGCTGGAACACGGTGTAGGCGCCGGGCTTGGTGGAGGCGGTGAGCACGCCCTTGAGCTGGGCGCCGGTCCACTTGGGGTGCTGCTGCTTGAGGAGGGCGGCGGCGCCGGCGGCGTGCGGGGCGGCCATGGAGGTGCCGGAGATGCTCAGATAGCCGGGCGGGTTCTGGCCGACCTCGCGTTCGATGACGCTGCCGGGGGCGGCGGCCGCGGTGATGTCCACGCCGGGGGCGGTGACATCGGGCTTGACGGCGCCGTCGCCGGTGCGCGGGCCGATGCTGGAGAAGTCGGCGAGGGCGTCCCGGTCGTCGACCGCGCCCACGGTCAGGGCCGCTTCGGCGCTGCCCGGGGAGCCGATGCTGCCGGGTCCGGCGTAGCCGCTGTTGCCGGCCGAGATGGCGAACAGCACGCCCTTGTCGGCGGAGAGCTTGTTGACGGCCGCTTCGAGCGGGTCGAGTTCGGGTCCGTCGGGGCCGCCGAGGCTGAGGTTGACCACCTGGGCGCCCTGGGCGACGGCCCACTCCATGCCGGCCAGGATCCCGGAGTCGTCCCCGGAGCCGCCGTCGTCGAGCACCTTGGCGTTGAGGATCTTCGCTCCGGGGGCGACCCCCTTGAGCCTGCCGCCCGACTTGGCGCCGGTGCCGGCGGCGATGGAGGCGACATGGGTGCCGTGGCCGTAGCGGTCGACGGCGTCCGGGGCGGCGGAGAAGTTCTTCGCGGCCAGCACCTGCCCGGAGAGGTCCGGGTGGGTGGCGTCCACCCCGGTGTCCAGCACGGCGATCTTCACGCCGGTGCCGTCGTAGCCGGCCTGCCAGGCCTTGTCGGCGCCGATCTGCCGGACGCTCTTGTCGAGGTCGGCGGTGCGGACGCCGTCCAGCCACACGGTGGCGATCCCGGCGGCGGCGGTCCGGCCGCCCGGGCCGCCCGCGTCCCGGGTGAGGGCGTCCCAGACGGCGGCGGCCCGGCCCGGTCCCGCGGTGACGGCCTCGGCGCCGAGGAAGGCGTACGTCCGGGTCACCCGGAGTCCGCCGGCGGCCCGCAGGGCGGCCTTGGCGCCGGCCGCGGTCCCGCCCTCGTAGCGGACGATCAGCTGGAGTCCGCCGGCCGCCGAGGAGCCGCGGGCGGTGCGGTACTCGGGGCGGGCGAGCTCGGTGAGGTCGAACAGCCGGGGGTCGAGCCGGCCGGAGTCGATCAGGCGCCGGGCGTCGTAGGGCACCACGCTGGTGTGGCCCCGGACGGTGCGCACCG
The DNA here is from genome assembly GCF_055576225.1 of Streptomyces sp. NPDC033845. Taxonomy (NCBI): domain Bacteria; kingdom Bacillati; phylum Actinomycetota; class Actinomycetes; order Kitasatosporales; family Streptomycetaceae; genus Streptomyces; species Streptomyces sp. NPDC033845. The sequence goes on from NZ_JBVIRI010000003.1 coordinate 70,191, forward strand.
AGACGGGTATCCTCTCGCGGCCCTCGGCCGGCTCGAATCCGAGCGGGCGGCCCTGGGCGTCGACGGTGACCCGGTCGCCGGTGATCAGGGTGATGCGGGTGGTGCCCTTCGCGGGCCGGTCCTGCTTGGCGGCTGCGAACGGTGTGGAGCCGCCGGCGGCTCCGGGCGCGGCCCCGGCGGGCGTGGTGAGGCCCGCCGCGAGCGCGATGGCGGCGGTGGCGGCCAGAGCGGCCGCCCCCGTCCGCCGGTTGCGGTGTGAACGCACGTCGATTCCCCCTGGATGAGTGCGGAGCGCCCGCGCCACGGATCTCGTGCCGCGGGGCCCGCAGTATCACCCGGGGTCCGAGGTGTGATCAACGGCGGCTCTCGGCCAGGGAGTTGGCCTGATCCGCAGCGGGGTCGGCGGGCCGGAAGGTGTGCCGGTAGGCGATCGGCGAGACCCCGTACGCGGCGCGCATGTGGGCGCGGAGGGAATTCGCGGAACCGAATCCGGCCCGGTGGGCCACCAGATCGACCGGAAGGTCACTGGTCTCCAGCAACTGCCGGGCGAGGTCCAGTCGCTGGGCGGTGAGCCACTGCACGGGGGTCTTGCCGACCTCGTCGCGGAACCGGCGGGTGAAGGTCCGCAGGCTCATCCGGGCGTGGTCGGCGAGCTCGGCCAGCGAGAGCGGTTCGCCGAGCCGCTCCAGCGCCCAGGCGCGGGTGGCGGTGGTGCTGGCGACGGTGGATTCGGGGACCGGGCGGTCGATGTACTGGGCCTGGCCGCCGTCCCGCCAGGGCGGGACCACGCACATCCGGGCGGCCCGGTTGGCGACCGCGCTGCCGTGGTCGCGGCGGATCATGTGGAGGCAGAGGTCCACTCCGGCGGCCACCCCGGCCGAGGTGAGGACGTCCCCGTCGTCCACGAACAGCACCTCCTCGTCGAGCCGGACCCGGGGGTAGGCGCGGCGGAACTCGGGTGCCAGGTTCCAGTGGGTGGTGGCGGGGCGGCCGTCGAGGAGTCCGGCGGCGGCGAGCACGTAGGAGCCGGTGCAGATGGAGACCAGCCGGGTGCCGGGGCGGATGGCGGCGATGGCGGCGGAGACGGCCGCGGGCAGCGGCCCGCCCTCGGTGAGCTCGGGCATGGCGTGGGTGGGCGGCACGATCACGGTGTCGGCGGCGGCGAGGGCCTCGGGGCCGGCCGCGGGCTGGACGTGGAACCCGGCGTCGCTGAGCACCGGGCGGCCGTCGGCGGTGCAGACGGCCACCTCGTAGAACGGCTGTCCGGCCTCGTCCACGGCGCTGCCGAAGACCCGGGAGGGGATGCCCAGCTCGAAGGGCGGGACCCCGGGCAGGGCGAGCACCGCGATCCGGTGCCGCCGGTCGGCCGGCGCGGCCTCCGCCCCCGTACGGTGCGAAATGTCCATGGCCAGATCCTGTCACAGGGTGGCCGGACGGCCAACACCGGAGGCGGGACCGGTCCCGCAGAGTGAGGAACGCGGCGCCGGGAGGTCCGGCGCCCCGGTGATCGAGACGGAATGAGGCGGACGGCATGCGCGCGGTGGTCGTGGAGCAGTGGGGCGGGGCGGAGAACCTGGTCGAGCGGGAGCTGGAGCGCCCCGAGCCCGGTCTCGGCGAGGTCCTGGTCCGGGTCCGGGCGGCCGGGGTCAACCCGGTGGACTGGAAGACCCGGCAGAGCGGCGGGCTGATCGCATGGGGCGCGGTCCCGATGGTGGGCTGGGACGTCTCGGGCACGGTGGAGGCGGCCGGGCCCGGGGTGACGGCCTTCCGGCCCGGTGACGAGGTCTTCGGGATGCCGCTGTTCCCGCGCCAGGCCGGCGGCTACGCCGAGTACGTGGTGGCCCCGGCCCGGCAGCTGGCGGCCAGGCCGGAGTCGCTGACCCACGAGGAGGCCGCGGCGCTGCCGCTGGCCGCCCTCACCGCCTGGCAGGCCCTGGTGGACACGGCCGGGGTCGGGCCCGGGGACCGGGTGCTGGTGCACGCGGCGGCCGGCGGGGTCGGCCACCTCGCGGTGCAGATCGCCAAGGCCCGCGGGGCGTACGTGATCGGCACCGCCAGCGCGGCCAAGCACGACCTCGTCCGCTCGCTGGGCGCGGACGAGGTCGTGGACTACCGGGCGGTGCGGTTCGAGGACGCGGTCACCGGGGTGGACGTGGTGCTGGACGGGCTGGGCGGGGAGACCGCCGAGCGCTCGCTGAAGGTGCTGCGGGACGGCGGCCGGCTCATCACCCTGCCCGGACCGGACGACGTCCCGGCCGAGCCGGGCGCCGTACACGCCGAGTGGATGCTGGTGGAGCCCGACCAGGCGGGTCTGCGGGAGATCGCCGCGCTGGTGGCCGCGGGCCGGCTGAAGCCGGTGGTGGAGACGGTCCTGCCGCTGGCCGAGGCGGCCCGCGCGCACGAGCTCGGCGAGACCGGCCGCACCACCGGCAAGATCGTCCTGACGGTGGCCTGACGGGCGGACCCGCGGCCGCCGCCGTGACCGCCGCCGGTCAGACGGCGGCGGTCCGGGCCCGGGTGGTGGTGGCGATGGTGGCGGAGCCGACCACCCGGGTGCCGTCGTAGAGGACGATCGCCTGGCCCGGGGCGACCCCGCGCACCGGCTCGGCGAAGACCACCCGCAGCTCGCCGTCGACCAGCTCCGCCGACACCTCGGTCTCGCCGCCGTGGGCGCGCAGCTGGGCGGTGTAGCCGGCCGGGCCGTCGGCGGGCGGGTTGCCGCACCAGCGGGGGCGGATCGCGGTGAGCGCGGTGACGTCCAGGGCCTCCACCGGGCCCACGGTCACGGTGTTGTCCACCGGGGAGATGTCCAGCACGTAGCGCGGCTTGCCGTCGGCGGCCGGGTGGCCGATCCGCAGGCCCTTGCGCTGGCCGATGGTGAAGCCGAAGGCGCCCTCGTGGGTGCCCACCTTCGTGCCGGCCTCGTCCACGATGTCGCCCTCGGCCTTGCCGAGGCGGCCGGCCAGGAAGCCCTGGGTGTCGCCGTCGGCGATGAAGCAGATGTCGTGGCTGTCGGGCTTCTTGGCCACGGCCAGCCCGCGGCGCTCGGCCTCGGCCCGGATCTCGTCCTTGGTGGTGACCGTGTCGCCGAGCGGGAACAGGGCGTGGGCCAGCTGCCGGTCGTCGAGCACGCCCAGCACGTACGACTGGTCCTTGGCCATGTCGGAGGCGCGGTGCAGCTCCCGGGAGCCGTCCTCGTTGAGCACCACCGTGGCGTAGTGGCCGGTGCAGACGGCGTCGAAGCCGAGGGCCAGGGCCTTGTCGAGCAGCGCCGCGAACTTGATCTTCTCGTTGCAGCGCAGGCAGGGGTTCGGGGTGCGGCCGGCCTCGTACTCGGCGATGAAGTCCTCGACCACGTCCTCGCGGAAGCGTTCGGCCAGGTCCCAGCAGTAGAAGGGGATCCCGATGACGTCGGCGGCCCGCCGGGCGTCCCGGGAGTCCTCGATGGTGCAGCAGCCGCGGGCCCCGGTCCGGAAGGACTGCGGGTTCGCGGAGAGCGCGAGGTGGACGCCGGTCACCTCGTGCCCGGCTTCGACGGCGCGGGCGGCGGCGACGGCGGAGTCCACACCGCCGGACATGGCGGCCAGGACGCGCAGCGGACGGGAGCGGGGCGGCAGGTTCTCAGTCATAGCACCGTCCAGGGTACGGGGAACCGCGCGGGGGTCCCAGCGCGTTCCTCCGGAGGACGGGGGTGGTGGGCGTGGACCGCAGGGCCGGCAGGGACGGCAAGGACGCCAAGGACCGCACGGGGTCGCGGACGACCAGGCGTGTGGTGCTGCTGGGCGGGCTGGGGCTGCTGGGTGCGGCGGCGCTGGCGAAGCGGGAGGAGATCGAGCGCGGTTACTGGCTGCTGCCCGGGGTGTCCAAACCGCGCAAGGAGGGCGAGCTCGACCACGCGGGCGCGGGGTGGACGGCCGCCTCCCCGGCGAACTGGCGGCTGGCGGACCGCCCCGACGACTACCGGGTGGACCGGATCGTGGTGCATGTCACCCAGGGCGGCTTCAAGTCCTCGGTGGACGCCTTCCGGAACCCCTGGCACAAGGCGTCGGCGCACTACATCGTGCGCGGGGACGGCCATGTGGAGCAGATGGTGCGCGAGCTGGACGTGGCCTTCCACGCGGGCAACCGCTCGATGAACGAGCGCAGCGTGGGCATCGAGCACGTCGGCTTCGTGCACCGCCCCAAGGACTTCACCACCGCGATGTACGCGGCCTCGGCGCGGCTGGCCGCGGACATCTGCCGGCGGTACGACTTCCCGGCGGACCGGAAGCACATCGTGGGCCATTCCGAGGTGCCGGGCGCCGACCACACCGACCCCGGCCCGCACTGGGACTGGGACCGCTATCTGGCCCTGGTCCGCGCCGAGCTCGCCAAGCCGCCGACGGCGGCCGGCTGATCCGGCCTAGCTGAGGCCGGCGGTGCGGGCCCGGGCGACGGCCGGGCCGATGGCGGCGGCCAGCGCGGCCACGTCCTCCGCGGTGGAGGTGTGGCCCAGCGAGAAGCGGAGGGTGCCGCGGGCCAGGTCCGGATCGGTGCCGGTGGCCAGCAGGACATGGCTGGGCTGGGCGATGCCCGCGGTGCAGGCGGAGCCGGTGGAGCAGGCGATGCCCTGGGCGTCGAGCAGCAGCAGCAGGGAGTCGCCCTCGCAGCCGGGGAAGCTGAAGTGCGCGTTGGCGGGCAGCCGGTCCACCGGGTCGCCGCCGAGGACGGCGTCCGGGACGGCCGCGCGGACCGCGGCCACCAGGGTGTCGCGGAGGGCGCCGACCTCCCGGGCGAAGGCCTCCCGGCGCTCCGCGGCGAGGGTGGCGGCGACCGCGAAGGCGGCGATGGCGGGCACGTCCAGGGTGCCGGAGCGGACGTGCCGTTCCTGGCCGCCGCCGTGCAGTACGGGCACGGGGGTCTGGTCGCGGCCGAGCAGCAGGGCGCCGATGCCGTAGGGGCCGCCGATCTTGTGGCCGCTGAGGGTCATCGCGGCGAGCCCGCTGTCCCCGAACCGGACGTCGAGCTGGCCGACGGCCTGGACGGCGTCGGAGTGCAGCGGGATGCCGAACTCCCGGGCCACCCCGGCGAGGGCGGCGACCGGGAGGACCGTGCCGATCTCGTTGTTGGCCCACATCACGGTCGCCAGGGCGACATCGTCCGGGTTGCGTTCGACGGCGTCCCGGAAGACCTCCGGGGAGACCCGGCCGTGGGCGTCCACGGGCAGGTACTCGACGGTGGCGCCCTCGTGCTCGGCGAGCCAGTGCACCGCGTCGAGCACCGCGTGGTGCTCGACCGGGCTGGCCAGCACCCGGGTGCGGGCCGGATCGGCGTCCCGCCGGGCCCAGTAGAGGCCCTTGACGGCGAGGTTGTCGGCCTCGGTGCCGCCGGCGGTGAACACCACCTCGCTGGGCCGGGCGCCGAGGGCTTCGGCGAGTGCCTCGCGGGCCTCCTCGACGGTCCGGCGGGCCCGGCGGCCGGCGGCGTGCAGGGCGGAGGCGTTGCCGGTGATGCCGAACTGGGCGGTCATCGCGGCGGCCGCCTCCGGCAGCATCGGGGTGGTCGCGGCGTGGTCGAGGTAGGCCATGATCCCCCGATTCTACGGTCGCGCCCGGCGGGCCCGTACCCCGCCGGGGCTTCGTCCCACGACCCGGTACGGGCCGGGCCCTCAGGTGCGCGGGGCGCGCGCCAGTTGGCGGGACTGGGCGACCAGCCGGTCGGCGGAGTCCCACACCTCGGCGTCCTCCTCCAGGAAGCCGCCGGCCAGGTTGCGGGTGGTGATGGAGACCCGCAGCGGGCCGGGGGCGGGCCGGCAGCGGACGTGGGTGGTGAGCTCCACGGTCGGGGTCCAGCCGAGCAGGCCCAGGTCGAAGGAGGTGGGCGGCAGGGCGTCGACCACCAGCAGCAGGGACACCGGGTCCGCGTCCCGGCCGTCGGCGAGCTCGAACCAGGCCCGCATCTCGCCCTTGCCGGAGGGGGCGCCGACGGCCCAGCCGGCGGTGGCCGGGTCCAGCCGGAGCCGCAGCCGGTCCACGATGTCGGAGCTGCCGGGGATCGGGGCCGGGCCGGCCTCCGCGCCGAGGCAGTCGGCGTACGGGGGGATGGCCGGCGGGCGGGCGGTGGTGCGGACCTCCTCGGACAGGGAGTCGAGGTCCCCGTAGGAGGCGAGGACCCGGATCCGCTCGATCTCGGCGCCGGTGGCCGGGTCGTACTGGAACAGCGAGGCCTGGCCGGTGGAGAGGGTGCGGCCGGCCCGGACCAGCTCGGTGCGGATCACCGCGGGGCCGGGCACGGAGGCGCTCAGGTAGTGCGCGGAGACGGTGAAGGGGTCGGGGTGCGGCAGCGCGTGCGACAGGGCGCGGCCGAGCAGGGCCAGCAGGTATCCGCCGTTGACCGCGGTGATGATCGTCCATCCGGCGGAGAGCTCCGCGTCGTAGACCCCGGGCGTCCCCGGACGGGGGGTGACGGTGGTGTCGCGGTCGAACTCGCTGTCGCCGATGGATGCCTGGGCCGCTGCGTATGACATGTCTAGGAAGGTACACCCGGGTGCTACTAAGCGGTAGCTTTTCCCGTCGGCCGGCTAGGGAACCTCCTGGGATTCGGAGACCGAGGAGCGGCGGTTCCAGGCCAGCGGGGCGCGCCAGTGCCAGTGGATGGCCATCAGCCGCAGCACGAAGGTGAGCACGATCGCGAAACCGCTGGTGAGGGCGTTGAGGGTGTCGTACTTGATGCACAGCGCGACCACGGTGGCGCCGACCAGGGCGGGCACCGCGTACATCTCCCGGTCCCGGAGCAGCGAGGGCACCTCGTTGACCAGCACGTCCCGCAGCACACCGCCGCCCACGGCGGTCATCACCCCGAGCGCGGCGGAGGCGGTCAGGCCGAGCCCGTACTCGTAGGCCTTGGTGGTGCCGGTCACGCAGAACAGGCCGAGGCCGGCCGCGTCGAACACGTTGATGGCCCGGTTGATCCGCTTCACCTCGGGGTGGAGGAAGAAGACCAGCCCGGCGGCGACCAGCGGGGTGACGAAGAAGCTCAGCTCGCCGAAGGCGGCCGGCGGGACCGCGCCGATGACCAGGTCCCGGAACAGCCCGCCGCCCAGCGCGGTGACCAGGGCGAGCACCGCGATCCCGAAGACGTCGAAGTTCTTGCGGACGGCGAGCAGGGCGCCGGCGGTGGCGAAGACGAAGATGCCCGCGAGGTCCAGTGCGTGCTGGACGCCGGGCGGGAAGAGATCGTGGAACAGCACCGGCCCATTGTGCCTTTCGCCTGGCGGCGGGCCGGGCGACGGCCACCGGGCGCCCGCGCCCGGGCCCCCGGTCGGGGGTCCGGGCGCGGGCGCGGGACCGCCTACGCGTCGGCCGGGGGCTCCGGGGTGCCCGCGAGGGGCGGGTCCGAGGGGACCTGGTCGGGGCCGTTCTCCGGGTGGTGGCAGGCCACCTGGTGGCCCGTCTTCAGGGCGATCAGCGGGGGCTCCTGGGTGGTGCAGACCTGGGTGGCCTTCCAGCACCGGGTGTGGAACCGGCAGCCGCTCGGCGGGGCGATCGGCGAGGGCACGTCGCCCTTGAGCAGGATGCGGCCGCTCTTGGCGCCGCGCCGGCGCGGGTCCGGGACCGGCACCGCCGACAGCAGCGCCTTGGTGTACGGGTGCATCGGCGCCTCGTACAGGGACTTGCGGTCGGTCAGCTCGACGATCTTGCCGAGGTACATCACCGCGATCCGGTCCGACACGTGCCGGATCACCGACAGGTCGTGCGCGATGATCACATAGGTGAGGCCGAGCTCGTCCTGGAGGTCGTCCAGCAGGTTCACCACCTGCGCCTGGATCGACACGTCCAGCGCGGACACCGGCTCGTCGGCCACCACCAGCTTGGGCTTGAGCGCCAGCGCCCGGGCGATCCCGATGCGCTGCCGCTGACCGCCGGAGAACTCGTGCGGGTAGCGGTTGTAGTGCTCGGGGTTCAGGCCCACCAGGGACAGCAGCCGCTGCACCTCGGCCTTGATCCCGCCCTCCGGGGTGACCCCCTGGAGCCTGAAGGGGGCGGAGACGATCGCACCGACCGTGTGGCGCGGGTTCAGCGAGCCGTACGGGTCCTGGAAGATCATCTGCACGTCGCGGCGCAGCGGCCGCATCCCGGAGACCCCGAGGTGGGTGATGTCCCGGCCCTCGAACTCCACGGTGCCGCCGGTGGGCTCCAGCAGCCGGGTGATCAGCCGGCCCATGGTGGACTTGCCGCAGCCGGACTCGCCGACCACTCCGAGGGTCTCCCCGCGGCGCACGTCGAAGTCGATCCCGTCGACCGCCTTGACGGCACCGACCTGCCGGCGGAGCAGCCCCTTGTTGATGGGGAAGTGCTTGACCAGGCCGGTGACCCTCAGCAGGGTGTCCGGGGCCGCCGAGGCCTCCTCCGGAAGCGTGGGCGCGCCCGCTTTCTTGATGTCGGTCACAGCTTCGGCGCAATCTCTTCGGTCCAGATCCGGGTCCGCTCCTCCTGCGTCATGTGGCAGGCGGACCAGTGCCGTTCACCGTCGGCGGTGGCGAGCTCCGGACGGACGGTCCGGGTCAGGTTGTCCTTGGGGACGTCGGCGAACGGGCAGCGCGGGTGGAAGGCGCAGCCGCTCGGGATGTTGATCAGGCTGGGCGGGGAGCCCTTGACCGGGATCAGCCGCTCGGTCTGGTCGCGGTCGATGCGCGGCATGGAGCCGAGCAGTCCCCAGGTGTAGGGGTGGCGGGGCTCGTAGAAGACCTTCTCGGCGGTGCCGCGCTCGACGCACCGGCCGCCGTACATCACCAGGATGTCGTCGGCCATCTCGGCGACCACGCCGAGGTCGTGGGTGATCATGATGACCGCGGAGCCGAACTCCTTCTGGAGGTCGCGGATCAGGTCCAGGATCTGCGCCTGGACGGTGACGTCCAGGGCGGTCGTCGGCTCGTCCGCGATCAGCAGCTCGGGGTTGTTGACCAGGGCCATCGCGATCATGGCGCGCTGGCGCATACCGCCGGAGAACTCGTGCGGGTAGGCGTCGACCCGCCGGTGCGGTTCGGGGATGCCGACCCGGTCGAGCATCTCGACGGCCCGGGTGCGGGCCGTCTTCTTGTCGACGTCGTGGTGGGTGCGGTAGGCCTCGACGATCTGCTTGCCGACCGTGTAGTACGGGTGCATGGCGCTGAGCGGGTCCTGGAAGACCATGGCCATCTTGCGGCCGCGCAGCCGGCGCACCTCGTCCGCTCCGGCGCGCAGCAGTTCCTCGCCGTCGAGCCAGACCTCGCCCTCGATGGCGGGGCGGCTGCGGGAGTGCCCGGTGCGGTGCAGGCCCATGAGGGCCAGCGAGGTGACGGACTTGCCGGAGCCGGACTCGCCGACGATGCCGAGGGTCTTGCCCCGCTCCAGGTCGAAGGAGAGCCCGTCGACGGACTTGACGATGCCGTCGTCGGTCGGGAAGTGCACCTTGAGGTCGCGGACGGAGAGGAAGGCCTCGCCGCGCGGGCCCGACTGCTGGGGCACCAGGGGGGTGGGGGTCTCGGTCACGTCAGCCTCACGCGCGGGTCGATGACGACGTACAGCATGTCCACGACCAGGTTCGCCAGGACCACGAACAGTGCCGCGATCAGGGTCACGCCCATGATCACGGGCAGGTCGCCGTCCCGGATGGCGCCGACGGCCGCCGTGCCGAGGCCCTGGAAGTTGAAGGTGGTCTCGGTCAGCACCGCGCCGCCGAGCAGGCCGCCGAAGTCCAGGCCGAACATGGTGACCAGCGGGGTGAGGGTGGAGCGCAGGGCGTGCTTGCGGATGACCACGCGCTCGGTGAGTCCCTTGGCGCGGGCGGTGCGGATGTAGTCCTCGCCCATCACTTCGAGCATGGTGGCCCGGGTGATGCGGGCGTAGGTGGCGGCGAAGAGGAAGGCCAGGGTGACCCAGGGCAGGATCATGCTGTTCAGCCAGGCCCCGGGATCCTCGGTCAGCGGTTTGTAGTTGGAGACGTCCAGCCAGCCCAGCCCGTAGACCAGGATGGCCGGGGCGAGCATGCCGGTGAAGAAGATCGGCAGGGACACCCCGGCGAGGGCACCCACCATCACGGTCCGGTCGACGGCGGTGCGTCTCTTGAGCGCCGAGACCACACCGGTGAGCACACCGGCCACCACCCAGATCACGGCGGCGCCCAGTGCGAGCGAGACCGTGACCGGGATCCGGTCCAGCATCATGTCGAAGACCGGGGTCTCGCTCTTGAAGGAGTAGCCGAAGCACGGGGCCGGGCAGTGCGTCATCTCGGTGCCGGCGTCGTAGTCGCGGCCCGCGACGATGCCCTTGAGGAAGAGCAAGTACTGCTCGGAGATCGGCTTGTCGAAGCCCATCTTCACGCGGATGCCCGCCAGGGCGGTCTCATTGGTCTCGCGGCCGGCGTACATCAGCGCGGGATCGGACCCGGTGATCTTCGGCACCGCGAAGAAGATGCCGAAGGTGACCACGGAGACCACCAGCAGCGTGGCGACGACGTTGAACAGTCGCCGGATGAGGTAGACGAGCACTGCAGTCGGCCGCCAGGGCCGGCGGCCGCCGCCCCTTGTGGGGACGGCAGCCGCCGCCTGCGGCCTTCACCTGCCCTTCGGACTAGCGCATGTGCGGTGAAGGCACGTAGCTGACTGTTACTTGACGACGCCCACCGTGGCGAGGTCGATCTTGCCCATGGACTCGTTGAAGTAGACGTTCGTCAGACGCGGGTTGTGGTAGACGAAGGCCTTGTCGAAGTTGATGGGGAGGTACAGGGCCTTCTCCATCACCTTCTTGTTGATGTCCGTGTAGAACGGCGCCGCCTCTTCGGGGGTCTTCGCCGCGGCGGCGTCGTCGAAGAGCTTGTTGATCTCGGCGTCGTTCAGCTCGGCGTAGTTGTTGTTGCCGTTCGGGAGGATGAACGAGCCGTCCACCAGCGGCTGGAGGAAGCCGGAACCGGAGTTGTAGTCGGCGCCCCAGCCCATGACGATGATGCCGTAGCCCTTCTTCTTCACGTTCTCGGGCGAACCGATCGTGGAGGAGGAGAGCTTGCCGTCGTACTGGTCGATCTTGGCCTTGATGCCGACCTTGGAGAGGGCTTCCTGGAGCGACTCGGCGGTCTTGACCTCGGCGGCGCGGTTGTTGCGGACCGCGATGGTGGTCTCGAACCCGTCGGGCTTGCCACAGGCCTGGAGGGCCGCCTTGGCCTTGTCGATCTGCGGCTTGCCGCCGGTCAGACCGAACGGGTCGTAGGACTTGTCGGAGCCGGGGATGCCGGGCGGCAGCATGTTGGCGCCGAGGTCACCGCTGGTCGGGCCGCCGCGGGCGGTCTGGAGGGACTTCGGGTCGGCCGCGTAGATGACGGCCTTGCGGCACTCGATGTTGTCGAAGGGGGCGACCTTCTGCGGGAACACCATGTAGCGGATGTAGCCCGTGAACGGGTTGTCCGCGTTCGCCTTGAGCTTGGAGTCCTTGAGGACCTTGTTCTTCGCGGCCTGGAGCAGACCGGTGCCGTCGACCGCGAGGTCGATGTCACCGTTGAGCAGGCGCTGGTCCATGTCCTCGGCGTTGGTGGTCACCGTGAAGGAGACCTTGTCCGGCAGACCCTTGCGGATCGTGTCGGTCTTCGGGTCCCAGTGCTCGTTCCGGACGAAGGTGGCGCCCTTGCCGGCGGTGAAGCTCTCCACCTTGTACGGGCCCGTGGAGAACGGCTTGTTGGTGTACTTGGCGCCGGTGTCCTTGCCCGCCGGGACCGGCGAGGAGGACGGCATCGCCAGCAGGTAGCTGAAGTCCGAGTTGGCGGAGGCCAGGTTGAAGACGATCGTCTTGTCGTCCGGCGTCTGGACCGACTTCAGACCCATCTTGTTGGGGTCGGTGTCCTTGTACGGGCCGGGGTACTTCTGGCCCTGGTCGAGGATGTCGATCAGGTAGGTCGGACCGCCGGACAGCACGTCCTGCGCGAAGACGCGCTCGATGCCGTACTTGATGTCCTTGGAGGTGACGGGGGTGCCGTCCTCGAACTTCACGCCGTCCTTGAGCTTCAGCGTGTAGGTCTTGCCGTCGTTGCTGATGACCGGCAGGGCCTCGGCGAGGTCCGGGACCAGCTTGGTGCCGTCCTTGCCCGGCTTGCTGTCGTAGGCCAGCAGCTGGCGCACGTACAGGCGCTGCATGTTCCACACGAAGCCGTAGTAGGCGCGCGCCGGGTCGAGGTAGTCGACGTCCTGCGGGGACCAGAGCTTGAGCTCCCCGCCCTTCTTGTCGGACGCGTTGACGACACCCTTGGTCGCGGCGTCGAAACCGGCGCCGCCCGGAGCGCTGCTCTCCGAGCCGCTCTTGTCCTTGCCGTCGTCGCCCCCGCACGCGGCGGTCAGCGACAGGGCGGCGATCACGGCGGTGATCGCGAGGGCCTGCTTTCTGCGGATCACGATGTGTCCAACCTCCAGGAATGGGTGAATCGTTGAAGCGGTTCAGCTGCCCTTGGGGTCGAGTGCGTCGCGCAGCCCGTCCCCGAAGAGGTTGAACGCCAGGACAGTGATGAAGATCGCGAGACCGGGGACGACCATGAACATCGGTGCGTCCTGGTAGATGGGGACGGCGTCGGACAGCATCTTTCCCCAGGACGCCGTGGGCGGTTTCACGCCGGCGCCGAGGAAGCTGAGCGCCGCCTCCGTCAGGATGTTGGTCGGGATGATCAGGGTCGCGTAGACCAGGATCGGGGCGATCAGGTTGGGCAGCAGCTCCTTGATCAGGATGTAGCCGCGGCCCGCTCCGAGGCTGCGCGCCGCCTCCACGTACTCGCGCTCCCGCATCGAGATCGTCTGGCCCCGGACGATGCGTCCGATGTACGGCCAGCCGAAGAAGCCGATGACGAGGACGAGTACGCCCATCCGGACCCCGGTGCCCTCGAACCCCCAGACGGAGTTCGGGACCACCGAGACCAGGGCGATGGTGAACAGCAGCTGCGGGAAGGCCAGCAGCAGGTCCATCAGGCGGCTGATCAGCGCGTCGACCCAGCCGCCGAGGAAGCCCGCCAGGGCGCCCAGCAGGCTGCCGATGACCACGGAGACGAAGGCCGCGAGGAAGGCCACGGTCAGCGAGATCCGGGCGCCGTAGACGATCCGGCTGAACACGTCGCGCCCGTTGGTGGGTTCGACGCCCAGCAGGAAGTCGGAGCTCATCCCGCCGAACGAACCGACCGGCGTCCCGAACTCCGGGTCCAGCATGTCCTCGTGGAACTCGTTGGGCGGGTGGCCCAGCAGGCTCACGATCTGCGGGGCGAACACCGCGACCAGGATCAGGAGGATCACGACGATGCCGCCGGTCAGCGCGATCTTGTCGCGCTTCAGGCGCATCCAGGCGATCTGGCCCGGAGAGCGGCCTTCGATGGCCTTCGCGGGGACGTCGGCTACGGCAACGGCCGCGGGGGCTTGTTCCGCGCTCGTGTCGTGCAGTGGTGCCGTCATCGTGGTGGGGACCCCTCTCGGCCGACGGGTGGGCCGGCCCATGCCCGCCGCTGTGGCGGCGTTGGTGCGGAGTGGCGCTGAGAAATTCCTTTGACGAGCCGGAGATCGGGAGGACTGATCGGCTCTTGGTGGGGGAGTCTTCATCGGCCGCTCGATCAGCCGCCAGACCCGCAGATGAAAGGATGCGCAACCGTGATGTGACGGTCCGATTCCCGTTATCCGGACTTCGCTCACGTCTGAGCGGAGCAAGACCGTCCGTTCGGTACGCAATCGGACATCAGCCCCAACAGCCCCTTCCGGTGCGCTACTTGGGCATGCGGCACCGGCCAAATCCGGACAAGGGCCGAGGCATGGCAAAGGCCGCACAGAACGGTCTGTTCCGTGCGGCCCGGCGGGATGTCTCAGTAGGTGGGCGCGTGCGCCTCACGGTCGTAGAAGGGCCGGGCACGGGCCCTCAGCCACATGGCGACCGGGTCGTGTTCGTCGGCCAGCGCCACCGTGCACACCGGCACGCCCTCGGGGACCGCCCCGACGGACTGGCGCATCATCTCGCGCACCGACTCCAGCGCGGTCGGGGAGGCGTCGTAGAGGTCGAGCCCCACCGCGAGGTACGGCAGTCCCAGCGCGGGCTGCACCCAGGCGCGGCGGAGCGAGCGGACGGCCGGGGTGCGGTGCGCGTGCTGGGTCAGCAGCCCGTAGAACTGCGGAAGCTCCAGCGCGGGCTCGGAGAGCCGCAGCGGGCCGGCCGGCATCCGGTCCAGCCCGGTGGCCACCCGGCGCAGGTCCGCCCAGGGGATGCCGAGGCCGCCGCCGGTCTCGTGCGGATTCAGCCACAGGCCCCAGCGGTCGGGGTAGAGGGCCCGGGCGACATCGCGGCCGGTGACCACCTCGTAGCCGCGGTTCCAGCCGCTGGCGGCCAGCTCCTGCGGGGAGGTGACACAGGGCGCGTAGCCGAGCCCGTCGACCTCCATGCCGCCGTACTGGCCGTCCGGTGATCCGGGCTGCCCCTGCCAGAGCAGCATCCAGACGCGGCCCTCGGCGAGGGCGCGCAGCAGTGACTCGTAGCCGTCGTAGCGCCCGGGAGCCACCTGCCGCAGCATGTGCTCGACCTGCCCGGCCGCGGCCGTGCCTGACGCACTCACCCGGTACCCCTCTTTTCGTCCGCCCGTCGTCCGGCCCGGACGCTCCGCCCGGAAATGAAAACAGCTTACGGGGCGCCCGGCCCGGTCCGTGAGACCCGCCCTAGCCCACGTAGAACGGGTGCACGCGCTCACGGATGTGGTCGGCCACGGGATCGTCGGTGGCGTCCAGCAGGATCAGGTGGACGGGCCAGGGCGGCTGGACCCGGTTGAGGGCGCGGGCCAGGGCGTCCATCGGGGCGTCCCGGTGCTCGGTCAGCTGTCCCAGCAGGCGGACACCGATCCACAGCTCGGGGGCCCCGCCCTCCACGCTGGCCAGGCAGCGGTGCGCGGCGGCGACCACGCCGATGGCGCGGAACTCCTCGGCGGCGGCGGTCAGGAAGTCCACCGGGTCGTCCTGCCAGTCCGGCTCGAAGAGCCGGACCCGGCCGCCGGAGGCCGGGCCGTCGAGTTCGCTGCCGCCGGACCGGCACAGTTCGGCCACGGCGGGCGGCGGCAGCGGGACGCCGACGGCGCCCTCCGGGTTCACGGCGACCCCGATCTGCGGGGGGAGCCCGCGGGCGAACTCCACGGCGGGGACCACGGCGAAGTCCATGCCGGGGCCGACGCAGGCCAGGAACTGGGCCTCGGAGCTGTAGACCGGGACGTAGGCGTCGCCGCCGATCTCCATGGTGGGCAGCCGGAGGGAGGCGCTGTCGGGGGCGCCGCCCTCGGGCAGCGGGACCCAGAGCTCGCTGCGGGCCAGTGTCCGGAGGATGCGGCCGCCGGCCTCGGGGTGGCCGAGGAAGGCGCCGAGCACCCGCTCCAGCTCGTTGGCGGGCCAGCCGTTGCCCTGCATCTCGCACGTCTCCTTAGGTGTTCTGCGCCGCGTGTCCGCGCGCTGCGCCGCGTTTCCGCGCGTCCGCGATCTCCGCGCGCGTGTCCGCGTACCCGCGTCCGCGCCCGAGCGTAGTGGGGGCTATCGGCCGAAGGTGATCCGGGTCAGCCGGTTGGCGGCGGGCCGGTCCAGCAGGGTGGCCGTGGTGCAGCCGGCCGGGAGCCGCCCGGCCTCGGCCCCGCGCAGCAGCCGGGTCACGGCGGCCCGGTGCCGGGCGAAGGCGTAGGCCGAGACCCCGCGGCCGCGGGCCGCCTGCCCGGACAGGGCCTCCGCCGGGCTGGCGTCCAGCAGCAGCAGGTGCAGGGCCCGGCCGCGGCGGCGGGCGGCGCGGGCCAGCAGGCCGCGGACCCAGCTCTGGGTGCCGCAGTCGTGGACCACCACCGAGCGGCCGGACCGCAGGGCCCGCGCCAGCCCGGCGTAGTGCGCCACCCGGACCAGCGGGCGGTAGACGGCGTACGGCAGCCGGGCGGGCATCATCGCCTCCCAGCGCTCGCGGACGTCCTGGGAGTCGATCCCGCCGTCCTCGACGGTCCGCTTGATCAGGGTGCTCTTGCCGCCGCCGGGCAGGCCGGAGACCACCACGACGTCCCCGTCGGCGAACCGCAGCTCCGCCGGAGGGCGGCCGCCGCCGCGCAGGTCGCGCACGTATCCGGGGACGGCGCCCTCGACGGCGGCCGCCGCGCCCGCCAAGCCCGCCACGGCCGGCCGGAGCGCCTCGGGGCCGCGCGCGCCCGGCTGCGCCGGGACCGCCGCCACCGCCGCAGCCGGTCCCCCGACCCCGCCGCGTCCGCCCAATCCGCTCAGCCCGCCCAGCCCGCTCGATCCATCAGGTCCGTCCGGTCTCCGCACAGTGATCGCCTCCCCCGCCTCGGGTCACCAGGACCCTTCCCACCGAGTGTAAAGAGACGGTAATCCGGTGGACATGGTTCCGGTCCGGGACGGGCCGGAACCACCGTCCGACCGGTCGGCTTTCGGGCCCGCCCGCCCATCTGCCCCCGGGCCGTGCAATGATGTGCGCCATCTGGACACCAACTGCATACCGGCCGCTTGAATCCGCGCGGGAGAGTCCCGGAAGCCGTCGCCGTGCGACGGACCGGGCGCCGAAGGAGCAAGAACTCCCTTGAATCTCTCAGGCCCCGTACCGCGTGGATGAGGCAGATCTGAAAAGCGAGCCGCCCGCGGCGGCTCCACCCAAGGTGCAAGCCGAGATCCGTTCCCCACACCGGCATGATCCGTCATGTTCAGGAACTCTCGGCGAACCTCTCAGGTTCCGATGACAGATGGGGAGGATCGTCCTCGCCATGCCTTTGTCGACGCCCTGGGACCTGGGAGCCGTACCCATGAGCAATGCCCCCCGCCTGACCGCCCTCGATGCGCTGCACCGCTCGCTCGGTGCGACCATGACCGACTTCGCGGGCTGGGACATGCCGCTGCGCTACGGCAGCGAGCGCGACGAGCACAACGCCGTCCGCACCCGGGCCGGTCTGTTCGACCTGTCCCACATGGGCGAGATCACCCTGACCGGCCCGGAGGCCGTGAAGGTCCTCGACTACGCGCTGGTCGGCAACATCTCCACGGTCGGCGTCGGCCGCGCCCGCTACACGCACATCTGCGTGGAGGACGGCGGCATCCTCGACGACCTGATCGTCTACCGCCTCGGCGAGACCGAGTTCATGGTGGTGGCGAACGCCTCCAACGCCCAGGTGGTGCTGGACGCGATCACCGAGCGCGCCGCCGGGTTCGACGCCGAGGTCCGCGACGACCGCGACGCGTACGCGCTGATCGCGGTGCAGGGCCCGGAGTCCCCCGGCATCCTGAAGTCGCTGACCGACGCCGATCTGGACGGTCTGAAGTACTACGCCGGGCTGCCCGGCACGGTGGCCGGGGTGCCCGCGCTGATCGCCCGCACCGGCTACACCGGCGAGGACGGCTTCGAGCTGTTCGTGAAGCCGGAGCACGCCGTGGAGCTGTGGCAGGCGCTGACCGAGGCCGGTCAGGGCGTGGGCCTGGTGCCGGCGGGCCTGTCCTGCCGCGACACCCTGCGCCTGGAGGCGGGCATGCCGCTGTACGGGCACGAGCTGACCACCGACCTGACGCCGTTCGACGCGGGTCTGGGCCGGGTCGTGAAGTTCGAGAAGGAGGGCGACTTCGTGGGCCGGGCCGCCCTGGAGGCCGCCGCCGAGCGGGCCGCCTCGCAGGCCCCCCGCAAGCTGGTCGGCCTGATCGCCGAGGGCCGCCGGGTGCCGCGCGCCGGGTTCCCCGTGGTGGCCGACGGCAAGGTCATCGGCGAGGTCACCTCCGGTGCGCCCTCCCCCACCCTGGGCAAGCCGATCGCCATGGCGTACGTGGACGCCTCGCACGCCGCGCCCGGCACCTCCGGCGTCGGCGTGGACATTCGCGGTACCCATGAGCCGTACGAGGTCGTGGCGCTGCCGTTCTACAAGCGGCAGAAGTGACGGTTCCCCGTACCGGGACCCGTCTCACCATTCAAGACCAACGTTCATCCGCACTCGCCCCATCCAGGAGAATCAGGCCATGAGCAACCCCACGCAGCTGCGATACACCAAGGAACACGAGTGGGTCACCGCGGTCGACGCGGACGGCGTCGCCACGGTCGGCATCACCGAGTTCGCGGCCAACGCGCTCGGTGACGTCGTCTTCGCCCAGCTGCCCGAGGTGGGTGACACCGTCACCGCCGGGGAGACCTGCGGCGAGCTGGAGTCGACCAAGTCGGTCAGCGACCTGTACGCCCCCGTGACCGGTGAGATCGTCGAGGCCAACCAGGACGTCGTGGACGACCCCGCGCTGGTCAACACCGCCCCGTTCGAGGGTGGCTGGCTGTTCAAGGTGAAGATCACGGACGAGCCGGCCGACCTGCTCTCCGCCGACGAGTACACCGACTTCGCGGGCTGAGCCACCGGCCGGTCGTACGAGACCTAGGGAACCTGATGTCTGTACTGAACACCCCTCTGCACGAGCTCGACCCGGACGTCGCCGCCGCCGTCGACGCCGAACTCGTGCGCCAGCAGTCGACCCTGGAAATGATCGCCTCGGAGAACTTCGCTCCGGTGGCCGTCATGGAGGCCCAGGGTTCGGTCCTGACCAACAAGTACGCCGAGGGCTACCCGGGCCGCCGTTACTACGGCGGCTGCGAGCACGTGGACGTGGTCGAGCAGATCGCGATCGACCGGATCAAGGCGCTGTTCGGCGCCGAGGCCGCGAACGTGCAGCCGCACTCCGGTGCGCAGGCCAACGCGGCCGCGATGTTCGCGCTGCTGAAGCCGGGCGACACGATCATGGGCCTGAACCTGGCCCACGGCGGTCACCTGACCCACGGCATGAAGATCAACTTCTCCGGCAAGCTCTACAACGTGGTGCCGTACCACGTCGGCGAGGACGGCCAGGTCGACATGGCCGAGGTCGAGCGCCTCGCCAAGGAGTCCAAGCCGCAGCTGATCGTGGCCGGCTGGTCCGCCTACCCGCGCCAGCTGGACTTCGCCGCGTTCCGCCGGATCGCGGACGAGGTCGGCGCCTACCTGATGGTGGACATGGCGCACTTCGCCGGTCTGGTCGCCGCGGGCCTGCACCCGAACCCGGTGCCGCACGCCCACGTGGTCACCACCACCACCCACAAGACCCTCGGCGGTCCGCGCGGCGGGGTCATCCTGTCCACGCAGGAACTGGCGAAGAAGATCAACTCCGCGGTCTTCCCGGGTCAGCAGGGCGGCCCGCTGGAGCACGTGATCGCCGCCAAGGCGGTCTCCTTCAAGGTCGCGGCCTCGGCCGACTTCAAGGAGCGCCAGGAGCGCACCCTGGAGGGCGCGAAGATCCTCGCCGCCCGCCTGGTGCAGGAGGACGTCAAGGCGGTGGGCGTGGACGTGCTCACCGGCGGCACCGACGTGCACCTGGTCCTGGTCGACCTGCGGAACTCCGAGCTGGACGGCCAGCAGGCCGAGGACCTCCTGCACGCGCTGGGGATCACGGTCAACCGGAACGCCATCCCGAACGACCCGCGGCCCCCGATGGTCACCTCGGGCCTGCGGATCGGCACCCCGGCGCTGGCCACCCGCGGCTTCGGCGCGGAGGACTTCACCGAGGTCGCCGACATCATCGCCGAGGCGCTGAAGCCGGGCTACGACGCCGAGTCGCTGAAGGCCCGTGTCTCGGCCCTCGCCGCGAAGCACCCGCTGTACCCCTCGCTGTAACGGCGCCCGAGGGCCCGGCCGTGTGTTTTCCACAGGGCCGGGCCCTCGTTCATGACCTATGTCCCAGGTGGATGCCCCCTATCGCCTCTGAAACATCCAAAAAATGGCAAATAGGCTCCGAATAAGCAGACAACGCTTGTACGGCATCCCCTCAGGACGGACACCACCATGGACATGAGCGCGGCGAACAGGAAGGGACTCAGTCTCTTCGCGCTGATCATGATCGGCATCGGTTCGATCTTCGGCTCCGGCTGGCTCTTCGGGGCCGGCACCGCCGCCCAGGTCGCGGGCCCGGCGGCGCTGGTCGCCTGGGTCATCGGCGCCGTGTTCATCGGCATGATCGCCATGTCCTACGCCGAGGTCGGCGCGGCCTACCCGATCCCCGGCGGCATGGCCCGCTACGGCTCCATCTCGCACGGCCCGGTGCTCGGCTTCATCACCGGCTGGGCGGTGTGGATCGCGGTGGCCTCGCTGATCCCGATCGAGTCCATCGCCGCCACCCAGTACATGTCCTCCTGGAGCTTCGGCTGGGCCAAGGACCTGGTCGACCCCGGCTCCCACCAGCTGACCGGCTTCGGCATGGCGGTCGCGCTGCTGCTGACCGTACTGCTGTGGCTGTCCTGCTACTGGTCGGTCCAGCTGCTCGCCAAGATCAACTCCATGCTGACCCTGGTCAAGTTCGCCATCCCGGTGCTCGCCGTGATCGCCCTGATCGCCTCCGGCTTCCACGGCGAGAACTTCAGCGCGCACGGCGGCTTCGCCCCCAACGGCTGGACCGCCGTCCTGACCGCCGTCACCACCTCCGGCGTGGTCTTCGCCTTCAACGGCTTCCAGGCCGTGGTCAACCTCGGCGGGGCCGCCAAGAACCCGGGCCGCGCCATCCCGATCGCCCTGGTCGGCGCGCTCTCCCTGGGCCTGGTCATCTACCTGGCCCTGCAGACCGCCTTCCTCGGCGCCGTCCCGCCGGAGCACCTCGCCCAGGCCGGCGGCTGGTCCGGGGTCAACTTCAACTCGCCGTTCGCCGAGCTCGCCAAGCTGCTGATGATCCACTGGGTGGTGGTCATGCTCCAGTTCGGCGCCTTCATCTCCCCCGCAGGCTCCAACATCGCCAACGTGGCCTCGGCCGCCTACATGGTCCAGAACCTCTCCGAGACCGGCTTCTTCCCGAAGAGGCTCAAGGAGACCCACCCGGTCTACGGCACCGCCCGCCCGGCCATGTGGATGAACCTCGGCTTCTCGGTGCTGCTGCTGGTCACCGTGGGCCACAGCTGGAAGACCCTGGCCCCGATCATCTCCGCCGCGATGGTCATCTCGTACCTGATCGGCCCGGTCGCGGTCGGTGTCTTCCGCCGCACCAAGCCCGAACTCCCCCGCCCCTTCACCCTGCCCTTCGCCCGTGTCCTGTGCCCGCTGACCTTCGTCTTCGCCGCCTGCGCGCTGTACTGGTCGAAGTGGCCGAACACCGGCATCGTCACCGCCCTCACCCTGCTGGCCGCCCCGATCGCCGCCCTGGTGCTCTCCCGCAAGGGCGAGCGCGACCTGCTCCGGCAGTTCGCCCCGGCCTGGTGGATCGTCTTCTTCCTCGGCGCCCTGTCCCTGCTCTCCTACCTGGGCAGCACGGACTTCGGCGGCCGCGGCACCATCCCCGGCGGGGTGGACATCGCCCTGGTAGCGGCGATGGCCCTGGGCACCTACTACTGGGCCGTACAGGCCGGCCTCCGGGCCCACCTGGCCGGGCTGCCCGGCCCGGACCCGGTCCTGGACGGCGAGGCCGGCGCCGCCGCCCGCATCCCGGAACCGGGCACCGGACCCGACCAGGACCACGAGCGTGAGTTGACTCACGCCTGACCGTCACCGCCCCGACCCGTCCGGCAGACGACTCGTTCACACGACCGCGATACGCTCGTCTGCCGGACAAAATCCGCCGAATCGCCCCGCACCGCACCTGCCCCCGCACCCCACGAGCAGACAAGGGAGTCTCCCCCGTGGCCATCTCCGTCTTCGATCTCTTCTCGATCGGCATCGGTCCCTCCTCCTCCCACACCGTCGGCCCCATGCGCGCGGCCCGGATGTTCGTCACCCGGCTCAAGAAGGACGGCCTGCTCGCCCAGACCGCCTCCGTCCGCGCCGAGCTGTACGGCTCGCTGGGCGCCACCGGCCACGGCCACGGCACCCCGAAGGCGGTCCTGCTGGGCCTGGAGGGCCACTCCCCGCGCACCGTGAACGTGGAGACCGCCGACGACGAGGTGGAGCGGATCCGGCAGACCGGCAGACTGCGGCTGCTCGGCACCGAGATAGACGACGCCCACGAGATCCCCTTCGACGAGCCGAACCAGCTGATCCTGCACCGCCGCCGCTCCCTGCCGTACCACGCCAACGGGATGACCCTGTTCGCCTACGACGCGGCCGGCGCCCCGCTGCTGGAGAAGACCTACTACTCGGTCGGCGGCGGGTTCGTCGTGGACGAGGACGCGGTGGGCGAGGACCGGATCAAGCTCGACGACACCGTGCTGAAGTACCCCTTCCGCTCCGGTGACGAGATGCTCCGGCTGGCCAAGGAGACCGGGCTGTCGATCTCCTCGCTGATGCTGGAGAACGAGAAGGCCTGGCGCACCGAGGAGGAGATCCGCGAGGGCCTGCTGGAGATCTGGCGGGTCATGCAGGCCTGCGTCTCCCGCGGCATGTCCCGCGAGGGCATCCTGCCGGGCGGCCTCCGGGTCCGGCGGCGGGCCGCCTCCACCGCCCGCCAGCTGCGCACCGAGGGCGACCCGATGATGCACCGCAGCGAGTGGACCACCATCTACGCGATGGCGGTCAACGAGGAGAACGCGGCCGGCGGCCGGGTGGTCACCGCCCCCACGAACGGCGCGGCCGGGGTGCTCCCCGCCGTCCTGCACTACTACACCAACTTCGTGCCCGGCGCGGACGAGGACGGGGTGGTCCGCTTCCTGCTCGCGGCCGGCGCGATCGGCATGCTCTTCAAGGAGAACGCCTCCATCTCCGGCGCCGAGGTCGGCTGCCAGGGCGAGGTCGGCTCGGCCTGCTCGATGGCGGCCGGCGCCCTCGCCGAGGTGCTCGGCGGCACCCCGGAGCAGGTGGAGAACGCGGCCGAGATCGGCATGGAGCACAACCTCGGTCTGACCTGCGACCCGGTGGGCGGTCTGGTGCAGATCCCGTGCATCGAGCGGAACGGCATGGCCGCGGTCAAGGCCGTCACCGCCGCCAAGATGGCGATGCGCGGCGACGGCAGCCACAAGGTCTCCCTGGACAAGGTCATCAAGACCATGAAGGAGACCGGCGCCGACATGAAGATCAAGTACAAGGAGACGGCGCGCGGCGGCCTCGCGGTCAACGTCATCGAGTGCTGATCCGCTCACGGCTCCCCCGAACCCCCGGGCCCCTCGGCCCGGGGGTTCGGGACTTTCGGCCGCCCGATCCCGGCGGGAGTCCGGGTTAGCGTGCCGGGGGACGCGTTCTTCGGGAACGTCCGGGGAACGGAGGACCCGCCATGGCCACGACCGAGCACCGTGAGATACCGCTGCTGCTGGAGGACGGCGGGATCGGCCCGGTCCCGCTGACCGGCCGGTTCGGCTACCGGCCGGACCGGCCGTACGAGGTGTCCGTGGACTTCCACGGCGCCGGCACCCACCTGGCGCACTGGGTGTTCGCCCGCGACCTGCTGCTGGACGGACTGCTCCGGCCGGCCGGCGAGGGCGACGTCCGGGTCCGCCCGGACGCCCGGGGCGGGGAGCCACGGGTGCGGCTCCGGTTCACCAACGGTCCGGCCGACTGCGTGCTCACGGCCCGGGCCCGGGACCTGCGCCGGCTCTGCCGCCGGATGACGGACCTGGTGCCGCGCGGGCTGGAGGACCGGCAGTACGACCTGGACGCCGAACTGAGCTGCCTGCTGTCACGCTGACGCGGCCGCGCCGTGGCGGTGATGTCGCGGCGGGGGAACCGTACGGCGAGGATGGATGTCTTCGTGGATGACAGCATTTCCCCCATCCCGGCCCGCCGGGATCCTGAGAAATCGGGGGACGCCATGTTCCATGCGCGTCGTCAGCGGCTCGTGGCCCTCGCCACGGGCGTCCTTCTCACCGCCGGACTGGCCCTCGCCGCCCCGGCCGCGGCCGCGACACCGGCCGCCACCACCGGGCCCGCGGCGGCCCGCACCCAGACCCCGCAGGTGGTCAACGCCCGCTGGGGAACCCACTGCACCTTCGACCGGCTCGTCGTCGACATCAAGGGCTACGTGCCCCAGGCCACCGTCCGCCGCGTCTCCAAGCTCGTCTACGACGGCTCCGGAAAGCCCGTCCCGCTGCCCGGCACGCACTTCCTGGAGATCCGCCTGAACCCGGCCGCCGCCCACAACGACGCCGGCCAGTCCGTCTACAAGGGACCCAAGCTCAAGAAGCTCCAGCTGCCCAAGCTGAAGGGCATCGCCCTGACCGGCGACTACGAGGGCTACGTGACCTTCGGCGCCGCCTTCACCACCAGGCCCGAGTACACGTCGTTCACCCTGCACTCCCCCGAACGCTTCGTCCTGGACATCAAGCACCCGAACACCTGCTGAACCGTGGCCAGCGCCGCGACGATGCGCATGCCGTGGCCGTGCTCCAGGAGATGGGCCGGCCGGATCTCGGGCTGCCGCTGGTACACGTGGTGATGGACGAGAGCGCCATCCGTCGGCCGATGGGCGGTGCGGACGCCATGGACCGCCAGTTGGCGCACCTGGCGGCCATGGCCGCACGTCCTGAGGTGACCATCCAGATCGCCCCGTTCACCCTGGCCGCGCTCGTCTTCCCGGACGCCGCCTTCGCCGCCTTCGTCGCCTTCGTCGCGGGCGCCAAGGCCGCGCGCTGACCTAGCCGCCGAGCGGAGCCTTGGCGCGGAGGACGGTGAGGAACTCCCGCATCCAGGCCGAGTGGTCGGGCCAGGCGCGGGACGAGACCAGGGTGCCGTCGACCACGGCCTCGGAGTCCTCGAAGGCGGCCCCGGCCCCCTTCATATCGGGCTCCAGGGCCGGGTAGGCGGTCACCCGGCGGCCGTCCAGGCCCCCGGCGGCCGCGGTGATCAGCGGGCCGTGGCAGATCTGCGCCAGCGGCTTGTCCGCCCCGGTGAAGGCGGCGACGATCCGCCGCACCTCCGGGTCGTTGCGCAGGTACTCGGGGGCCCGGCCGCCGGGGATCACCAGGGCGGCGTACTGCCCGGGGTCCACATCGGCGAAGGCCACGTCGGCCGGCCAGGTGTAGCCGGGCTTCTCCGTGTAGGTGTCGAAGCCCTCCTCGAAGTCGTGGACGACGAAGCGGAGCTTCTTCACGGAGGGTGCCGCGATGTGCACCTCGTACCCTTCCTCGCGCAACCGCTGGTAGGGGTAGAGGACTTCGAGCGACTCCGCCGCATCGCCGGTGACGATGAGGATCTTCGCTGCCATGGGCTGCTCCCGGTCGGCTGCTGGGGGGGTTCGGGCGAAGTCGACCCTGCCCGCGAGGGCCGCGGACAAACCGACTAGGGTCGGCTGGCCTTGGTGTTCGGGAAACCGGTGGGAAACCGGTGCGGCCCTCGCCACTGTGATCGGGAAGTCCGGCTCCACTCCTGCGGGAAGCCACTGGGCGGCCGCGGGGGACCGTGAGCCGCCCGGGAAGGCGGAGTCAGGGCGGCAACCCGTGAGCCAGGAGACCGGCCGGGGCGCGTTGTCCATCCACGAGGTGTTGGAGAGGTCTCCCCCACTCATGCATATAGCCGAGGGCTTCCTGCCCCCCTTGCACGCGGTCGCCTGGGGCGCCGCGTCCGCTCCGTTCGTCGTCCACGGCGTTCGCGCGCTGACCCGTGAGGTCAAGGCGAACCCGGAGAGCACCCTGCTGCTCGGGGCGTCCGGAGCGTTCACTTTCGTCCTGTCCGCCCTGAAGATCCCTTCGGTGACGGGCAGTTGCTCGCATCCCACCGGGACCGGGCTGGGCGCGATCCTGTTCCGGCCGCCGATCATGGCGGTGCTGGGCACGATCACCCTGCTCTTCCAGGCGCTGCTGCTGGCCCACGGCGGACTGACCACCCTGGGCGCCAACGTCTTCTCCATGGCCATTGCCGGACCGTGGGCGGGCTACGCCGTCTACCGGCTGCTGCGCAGGACCGACGCCCCGCTGATGGTGTCGGTGCTCTTCGGCGCCTTCTTCGCCGATCTGGTCACCTACTGCGTGACCAGCGTGCAGCTGGCGATGGCCTTCCCGGACCCGGGAAGCGGCTTCGCCGGGGCGCTCGCCAAGTTCGGCGGGATCTTCGCGGTCACCCAGATCCCCCTCGCGGTCAGCGAGGGCCTGCTGACCGTGCTGGTGATGCGGCTGCTGATGCAGTCCAGCAAGTCCGACCTGGTCCGGTTGGGCGTGGCCCGGATCACCGGGTCCAAGACGGAGGCGGCGGTCTGATGTCGAAGAACGCGAAGATCAACACGCTGCTGCTGCTCCTGGTGGCGGCGCTGGCCGTGCTCCCGCTCGCGCTGGGAATGGGCGACCACAAGGAGGAGCCGTTCGCCGGGGCGGACGCCCAGGCGGAGGCGGCGATCACCGAGCTGAAGCCGGACTACGAGCCCTGGTTCTCGCCGCTGTACGAACCGCCGTCCGGGGAGGTCGAGTCGGCGCTGTTCGCCTTGCAGGCGGCGCTCGGCGCGGGGGTGCTCGCGTACTACTTCGGTGTGCGCAAGGGCCGCCGCCAGGCCGCGGCGGCGGCAGCGGCGGCCCCGGCGGACCGCGCGGAGGCCTGAGTCCGTGCTGCCGATCGACGCGGCGGCGCACCGCAGCCGCTGGCGGCACCGCCATCCGGCGGAGAAGGCCCTGCTGGGGCTGGGGCTGACGGTCACCGCCGTGTGCCTGCCGCCCTGGCCCGGCGGGCCGCTGGTGGCCGCGGCCACCCTGGCGGTCCTGCTGGGTCCCGCCGGGGTGCCCGGCCGACAGCTGTGGCGGGCCTTCCGGATCCCGCTGGGTTTCTGTGTGACCGGGGCGCTGCCGCTGCTGTTCGCGGTGGGCGGCCCCGCCGGCTGGGTCGGGCTCGCCCCGGACGGGCCCCGGCACGCGGTGGAGCTGCTGCTGCGGACCTCGGCGGCCTCGCTCGGAGTGCTGCTGTTCGCGTTCACCACCCCGGTCTCGGACGTGCTGCCGCGTCTGGTGCGGGCCGGGGTGCCGGCGCCGGTGGTGGACGTGGCCCTGGTGATGTACCGGATCGGTTTCCTGCTGCTGGACTCGGTGGCGCGGATCCGGCAGGCGCAGGCGGCCCGGCTGGGGCACACCGGCCGGGCCGCGGCCTGGCGTTCGCTGGCCGGGCTGGCCGCGACCGCCTTCGTCCGGGCCTTCGACCGGGCGGGCCGGCTCCAGGCCGGGCTGGCCGGGCGCGGCTACGACGGCACCCTGCGGGTGCTGGTGCCCGAGGCCCGGGTGTCCTGGCGGTTCCTGGCCGCGTCGGCGGGGCTGCTGACGGCGGTGGTGGTGCCGGCCCTGGTGCTCGGCCCGTATCTGGAAGGGATGTGGCCGTGAGGCCGTTGGTGGAACTGTCGGGCGCGGGCTACGCGTACGAGGACGGGCCGCGGGTGCTGTCCGGGGTGGACTTCGGTATCGCCGAGGGCCGTTCGCTGGCCCTGCTGGGCCGCAACGGCAGCGGCAAGACCACGCTGATGCGGCTGCTGAGCGGCGGTCTGCGGCCGGACGCCGGTGAGCTCCGGCTGGACGGGGTCCCGGTCCGCCACGACCGGGCGGGGCTGACCCGGCTGCGGAGCGCGGTGCAGCTGGTGGTGCAGGATCCGGACGACCAGCTGTTCGCCGCCTCGGTGGAGCAGGACGTGTCCTTCGGCCCGCTGAACCTGGGGCTGCCGGACGCGGAGGTCCGGGCGCGGGTGGACGAGGCGCTGGCCGCCCTGGACATCACCGCGCTCCGGGACCGGCCGACCCATCTGCTGTCGTACGGGCAGCGGAAGCGGGCGGCGATCGCCGGGGCGGTGGCCATGCGGCCCCGGGTGCTGATCCTGGACGAGCCCACGGCCGGGCTGGACCCGGACGGGCAGGAGCGGTTGCTCGCGGTGCTGGCCGGGCTGGCCGCCACCACGGTGGTGATGGCCACCCATGACGTGGACCTGGCGGTGCGCTGGGCGGACGAGGCGGCGGTGCTGACCCCGGAGGGGATCCGGGTGGGCCCGGCCACGGCCCTGCTGGCCGATCCCGCGCTGCTGGCGTCGGCGGGCCTCCGGCAGGCCTGGGCCCCGGCGGCGGCCGCCCTGCTCCGACGGGCCGGCCTCCTCCCCCCGGACACCCCCGCCCCCCTCACCCCGGAAGCCCTGTCCACCTGGCCCACACCCTCCTGACCGCCATGCCCGGGCCCGGGCCGGAGCGGGGCCGGGGCCGGGGCCGGGGCCGGGCCAAGGCGAAGGCCGGGGCCGGGGCGCGGGGCAGCGCCCGAAGGCCCGAGGCCGAGGCCGGGGCCGGGGCCAGGGCCAGGGCCGGGGCCGGGGCCGGGGCCGGGGCCGGGCCAAGGCGAAGGCCGAGGCCGGGGCGAGGGGCAGCGCCCGAAGGCCCGGGGCCAGGCCGAGGCCGGCCTGCGCCCGAGGGCCACGAGCCCGAGACCCGGGGCCAGGGCCGGGGTCGGGGCCAGGGCCGTGGTCGGGGCCAGGGCCGGGCCAAGGCGAAGGCCGGGGCGCGGGGCAGCGCTCGAAGGCCCGAGGCCGGGGCCGGGGCCGGGGCCCCATGCCGGGGCCGGCCTGCGCCCGGGCCCCGTGGTTGTGGCCCGGGGCTCGGCGCCGACGGCCGGGGCCGGGCCGGGCCGGAGGCCGGGGGCTTGGTGGGATCCGGCAGGATGGCCGTATGTCGCTGCCGCACGCCATTCTGACCGCGCTGTTGGAGAAGCCCTCGTCGGGGCTGGAGCTGACCCGCCGGTTCGACAAGTCGATCGGCTACTTCTGGTCGGCGACCCACCAGCAGATCTACCGGGAGCTCGGCCGGCTGGAGGAGGCCGGGCTGATCCGGGCGCTGCCCAGCGCGCAGCCGGCGCGCGGGCAGAAGAAGGAGTTCGAGGTGCTGGCGGCCGGGTCGGCGGAGCTGGCCCGCTGGGTCGGCGAGAGCCAGGATCCGAAGGCGATCCGGGATCCGCTGCTGCTGCGGGTGCGGGCGGCCGGTGTGGTGGGGCCGGGCGGTCTGGCGGCCGAGCTGCGGCGCCATCTGGAGCTGCACCGGGCGCAGCTGGCGCTGTACGGGCGCTACGAGGAGCGGGACTACCCGCCGGACCGGCGGCTCGGCGAGGAGGACCGGCTGCGGCGGCTGGTGCTGCGCGGCGGGATCGGTCTGGAGACCTGGTGGACGGGCTGGCTGGAGGAGGCCCTCGCCGAGGTCGAGGAGATGGGCGGGCCCGGCGAGGGCGGCGAGCCCGGCGGCCCCCCACACCTCACCGGGTCCGACGGCCCCGACGGCCCGGCCGACGGCGCCGGCGGCTGATCGCGCGGCCCCCGGGAACGACGGAGCCCGGCCGCTGCCCCCTGGGGCGCGGCCGGGCTCCGGACCGGGGCTACTTGTTGCGGGCGGCCCAGAACTCCTCGAAGCTCATGCGGCCGTCGCCGTCGGAGTCCTTCGCGGCGATCACGGCCTCCGCGCCGGGACCGGCGAACGCGTCGCCCATCGCGGCCATGGCCTGCTTGAACTCCGCGGCCGTGACGAAGCCGTCGCCGTCCACGTCGAACTTGTCGAACGTCTCGCGCGCGCTTTCGATGTCCGCCACTGGGATCCACCCCTTCTTGGTGCTTGTTGACCGGCTCAGGGTAGCGGCAGGCCCGGCGCGGCGGATGTGCGGGTCAGCGGAAGATGCCGGTGTGCCCGAGGGAGTAGCGGCCGGGCTGCGGGTAGACGGCCAGGCCGTGCGGGCCGCTGCCGACCGGGATCCGGGCCAGCTGCTTGCCGGTGGCGGTGTCGAGGGCGTAGACCTCGCCGTCGTACCTGCCGGAGAGCCACAGCACCTTGCCGTCGGCGGACACCCCTCCCATGTCGGGGCTGCCGCCGTCGGGCAGGGTCCACTTCTTGGTGAGGCGGCTCTGCGGGAAGTCGAAGACCGAGACGGTGCCCTCGCCGCGGTTGGAGACGTACATCTCCTTGGAGTCGCGGCTGACGTAGAGGCCGTGGCAGCCCTTGCCGGTGGGCAGCAGCTTGGGGGTGGTGAACTTCTCGCCGTCCAGCACCCACATGCCGTGGGCCATCATGTCGGCGATGTAGAAGGTCTTGCCGTCCGGGGAGATCTTGACGTCCTGGGGCATGGCGCCCTCGAAGGGGATCTTCTGCTGTCCGACGACCTCCATCTTCTCGGTGTCGACCTTGAGGAGTTCGCCGGAGAACTCGCAGGAGACGATGAAGTAGCGGCCGTCGGCGGAGAAGTCGGCGTGGTTGACCCCGTAGCAGCTGACCGGGACGGTCTTGACCCGGTCCATGGTGTGCGGGTCGCGGAAGACCAGCTCGCGGTCCATCGATGCCATGACGACGGCGTACTTGCCGTTGGGGGTGAAGTACAGGTTGTACGGGTCGTGCACCTCGACCGGTTTGCCGGCCTCGCCGGTGGCCGGGTTGATCGGGGTGAGGGTGTGGCCGCGGTTGTTGTTGACCCAGAGGGTCTTCAGGTCCCAGGAGGGCACCACGTGCTGGGGCTGGACCCCGACCGGGATGGTGTCGATCACCTTGTAGGTGGCGGGGTCGATGACGGAGACGGTGTTGGAGCTGGTGTTGGGGACGTAGATCCGGGACGGGAAGTCCTTGACCACCGGGGAGAGCCTGTTCGGGCGGTCGGCCGCGTAGACGTCCTTCGGGTCCAGCAGGGGCGGCATGCCGGGGAGTCCGGGCGGGGCGGCCGGGACGGCCGCCTTGGCGGGGCGGCCCATGCCCTTGGTGCCGGCCGCCTCGGGGGTGCCCTGGTCGCCGGCTCCGCAGCCGGCCAGGGCGGCGAGGGCCAGTCCGGCGAGCAGCGCGGTGGCCTTCCGGGGAAGGCGGGTGGTGGTCATGGGGTCAGCAGCTCCGTGGTGGTCACGGCGCGCAGTCCGCGGCGCGCGAGTTCTTCGAGGAGGGGCGGCATCGCGTCGACCGTGTCCGCGTAGCCGAAGTGCAGGCTCACCACCGATCCGGCACGGACCGTCCCGGTGACGTTGCGGATCACGGCCGCGGCGCCGGGGGAGGTGAAGTCGAGGGAGTCCACGTCGTAGGAGAGGACGTGCGGATAGCCGGCCCGGCGGGCCTGGCGGAGGACGGCCGGGGTGGCGTACTGGGCCTGGGAGGGGCGGAACCAGCTGCCGATGGAGCCGGTGAGGCGGCGCAGCCGTCGGGCGCAGTCGGTGATCTCGGTGTAGGCCTCGGCCTCGGTCATGGTGTTGACGGCGAGGTGGCGCTGGGTGTGGTTGCCGAGTTCGTGGCCGCCGTCCAGGATCCGGCGGGCGAGTTCGGGGTGGGCGTCCAGCCATTCGCCGACGGCGAGTACGGTCACCCGGGCGCCGGCCCGTTCGGCCTCGGCGAGGACCGCGCGGGCGGTGGCGGGGTCGCCGTTGCCGTGGAAGGTGAGGGCCACCCGGGGGCGGCCGCCGGCCGGACCGTGGTCGATCTGGTCGGGCAGGCCGCGGAAGGCGCGGGGGGCGGCGGCCCGGACCGGGGTGGGGACGGCGGCGGGGGCCGGTCCGGCGCCCCGGGAGGGGGCGGACGGGTCCGGTCCGGGTCCGGGTCCGCCGGGCGATCCGCAGCCGGCGGCGAGGGCCCCGGCGGCCGCCGCGGCGGCGGTGCGGAGGGTGGTGCGGCGGTCCGGGTATCTGGGCACCCGCCCATTTAAGGGCCGAGCAGCGTCAAAGATAACGATTGACCCAATTTGGGACCTTCGGCCAAGGCCACCCGTTTGCCGCCCTGTCCACTATGTGATCAACGAATTACACGCCGGAGTCGATAAGTATTCACTAAATGCGAGGTGAGTGGCCCACCTCACCTAGGATTTAGCTAGAAACTCTTACTATCTGCACACTTATGTCCGGATTGGGACTTTTGGCATTCGCGCCACTCTCTGCCATAGTCGGTCGTGCGCCTTCCCATTGACCCGAGCGAAGACGCCCACGCCGAGGATCACACCCCCTTCGATCCTCGGCGGACCCATGGAGCTCCCGTACCGCCCACCAGGCGACAGGGAGCTTCTGGCGTTCCGGGGGGCTTCCGGCGTCTCAGCGGTCCGCCACCCGCATCTCGAACCAGGTGATCTTGCCCCGGGGCAGCAGGTCCGCCCCCCACCGGTCGGACAGCTTGTCCACCAGGAACAGCCCGCGCCCGGTGGTGTCCAGCTCGTGCACCGGCATCAGACAGGGCAGACCGCGCGAGGGATCGCGCACCTCCACCCGGATCCAGCCCCGGCGGCGCAGCAGCCGCAGCCCGAAGGACCGGGCACCGGTGTGCCGGACCGCGTTGCCGACCAGCTCCGAGACCAGCAGTACCACGTGCTCGGCCACCTGCGGGGACAGCCCCCACATCCGCACCACCACGTACTGGGTGAGCCGGCGGGCGGTGCTCGCCGACTCCGGGCGGGACGGCAGGGTCACCTCGGACTCGGCCGGGTTCCCGTGCGACTCCACTGCCTTCAGGCCCAGTTCGTCCTCAAGTGCCGCCGACAGCCGCACACCGGGAGCGCCCTCGCGCTGCCGCGGTTGTTCCACACCCTCCAGGCCCGCCATGCCCCCATCATGGAGGGCGGAGGCTCCGCTCCGGGGCGTTCCGCGGGAAAACCCCCCGCGGAAGCGAAGCTCCCACGGGGGCAACCACACATGTTTAAGGCTGCCTTGAGGCCTGGCTAAAGGAACTTGGCCTTGCCGGGGCCCTCGGCCACGAAGCTGTTCATCCCGCGCTCCCGGTCCTCGGTCGCGAACAGCCCGGCGAACCAGCTGCGTTCGATGGCCAGACCGGTGTCGATGTCGGCCTCCAGCCCGCCGTCCACGCACTCCTTGGCCGCCCGCAGCGCGATGGCCGGACCCTGGGCCAGCTTCGCCGCCCAGGCGTGCGCCTGCTCGTACACCTCGGCGGCCGGCACCACCCGGTCGACCAGGCCCAGCGAGAGCGCCTCGTCGGCCTTCACCATCCGGCCGGTGAAGATCAGGTCCTTGGCCCGGGAGGGGCCGATCAGCCGGGACAGCCGCTGGGTGCCGCCGGCCCCCGGGATCAGCCCGAGCAGGATCTCCGGCTGCCCGAGCTTGGCGTTGGCGGCGGCGATCCGGTAGTCCGCGCAGAGCGCCAGCTCGCAGCCGCCGCCCAGGGCGTAGCCGGTGACCGCCGCCACCACCGGCTTGGGGATCCGGGCCACCGCGGTGAAGGAGTCCTGCAGGGCCCGGGACCGCGCGACCATCGCCGCGTGGTCCATCGCCTGCATCTCCTTGATGTCCGCGCCGGCCGCGAACACCTTCTCGCCGCCGTAGAGCACGACCGCGCGGACGTCGGCCCGCTCGCCGGCCTCCACGGCCAGCTCGCGCAGCCGGTCCTGGGTGGCGATGTCCAGGGCGTTCATCGGGGGCCGGTCCAGCAGGATGGTGCCGACGCCTTCGGAGACTTCGAGAGAGATGGTCATACGGGCACGTTAGTACCCGTTAACCGTCCGGCGGCAGAGGGGGACCCCAGCCCGGCTACGCGGTCCACTCGCTCCAGGACATGTTCCAGCCGTTGAGGCCGTTCTCCGGGGCGATCTGCTTGTCCGCGGAGTTCTTCACGATCACCACGTCGCCGATCAGGGAGTTGTCCCAGAACCAGGCTGCCGGAGCCTCGGGGTCGCCGGCCCCGCGCACATCGCGCAGACCGACGCAGCCGTGGCTGACGTTCGCGGAGCCGAAGGTGCTGGCCGCGGCCCAGTAGTTGCCGTGCACGAAGGTGCCGGAGTTGGACAGGCGCATCGCGTGCGGCACGTCCTTGATGTCGTACTCGCCGCCGAAGCCCACGGTGGCCCCGTTCATCCGGGTCACCTTGAACTTCTCGCTGATCACCATCTGGCCGTTGTAGGTGGTGGAGGAGGGCGCTCCGGCGGTGATCGGCAGGTTCTTGAAGACCTGGCCGTCACGGACCACCTGCATCTGGTGGCTGCGCGCGTCGACCGTGGAGACCTGCGAGCGGCCGATCTTGAAGGAGACGGTGCGGGTCTGCTTGCCGTAGACCCCCGGGCGTCCCTCGACCCCGTCCAGGTTCAGCTTCACGGTCACCTTGGTGCCGGGCGCCCAGTACTTCTCCGGGCGGAAGTCCAGCCGGTCGTTGCCGAACCAGTGGCCCTCGATCGGGACGGAGGGCTCGGCGGTCACGCTGATCGCCTTCTCCACGGCCTCGGGGGCGGTGATGCCCCGGGTGAAGTTGATCGACACCGGCATGCCCACGCCGACGGTGGTGCCGTCCTCGGGGGTGTAGTGGCCGATGAAGGTGTTCTTCGGGGTGAGGGTGGTGAAGGTGACGTCCTTGGCGGACTCCCGGCCGGCGGTGTCCTTGGCCACCGCGTGCACCTTGTACTCGGTGGCCGAGCCCAGGTGCCGGGAGGGCTCCCAGGTGGAGCCGTCGGCGGCCAGCCTGCCCTCCACCGGATTGCCCTTGGTGTCGGCGACCGTGACCGTGGCCAGCTTGCCGCCGGTGGCGGATATCTTCAGGACGCCGCTGGTCGCGACCTCCTTGGCGCCGTCCTCCGGCTTGATGGTGACGACCGCCTGCGAGGCCTCGGTGCCGGTCTTCCCGCCGCCCCCGCCCTTGCCGTTGTCGCCGCCGCTACCGCTGTCGTCGCCACCGCCGCCGCATGCCGAGGTGAGCAGCAGCGCCGCCCCCAGCAGCAGGGCCGACAGAGCACGTGTCGGCTGCAGGTTCACTCTTCTTCTCCCCATGTCCCCCGGCCGCGGGCACTTCTCGCGGACCTGGCGACAGGTAACCACAGGGGAGGATCACGAACAGCCACGGAGTTGTCACCGTTCCGTCCCAACTGGGCCGGAGCGGAACTCGGTTTTCGGTACTCAGTCCTCGGTGCTCAGTCCTCGGTGCCGGGCTTGGTGCCCCAGACGTAGACGGCGTCGCCCTCGGTGAGCAGGTCCCAGAGCCGGGCGGCGTCCGGCACCGTGAGGTTCACGCAGCCGGCCGAGCCGCCGTGGGCGTAGAGGTCGCCGGGGCGGCCGTGGATGGCCTGGCCCCCGTCGAAGAACTGGGAGTACGGCATGGGGGCGTCGTAGAGGGTGGAGACGTGGTCCCGGCTGCGCCAGTACACCTCGTGCCAGCCGGGGCGGGTCTCCTGGTCGTCCCGGCCGGTGCGGATCGGCACCGGGGCGAAGACCACCCGGCTGTCCCGCTGCACCCACAGCAGTTGGCGGTCCAGGTCCACGCAGGTCACCCGGTACCGGCGGACGGGGCAGGCGCCGGACGCGTTGGGGTTCTGCCGGGCCTGCACGGCGACCATGGTCCGGTAGGTGGCGGTTCCGGCGTAGCCCTCGGCCGGGGTGATCCGCCGGGCCTTCTGGAACTCCCGTACGGCCGCGCAGTCCTCGGGGCTCTGCACCCCGTCCACCGGGCGCTTCAGGTGCTCCTCCAGCTCCCGCTGATAGGGGCCGGTGCCGGCGGTACAGGCCTCGGCCGCCGGTCCGGGGGCCTGCCCGGCCGCGGCGGGCGGGCAGGCCAGGGTCAGCAGGGCCGTCAGGGCCGCCACGGCCGCCACGGCGCCGCTCGCCGCTGTCGCTCCGGCCGCCGTGCCGTTCCGCATGCCGGTCTCCTCACCTCGGGGATCCCAGCCTCGCGGGGCGGAGCGGGGCGCGCGCCCCGGGTGCGCCGATCCGGTGAGCGGGCCACCTGATCGGCGCACGTGCGGGGCGGGGTCAGGCCTTGGGGCCCTTGCCGCCCTTGCCGTGGTCGTCGCGCTTGTTGACGAGCTTGACGGCCACCGTGTGGTCGGGGGTCCGCTCGCCCAGCGTCAGCGGCCCGGTGACCGGGTCCTTGGGCAGCACGTAGCCCTCGGGCACATCGGTCTCGCGGAGGTAGTAGTGGCCGGCGTCGAGGTGCCGGAAGGTGCAGATGCCGGAGCGGTCGGTGGCGCAGCCCGGGCTGACCCGGCGGTCCGGGTTGATGCCCCGCACCTGGAGGCCGCGGGTGGCGTTGGTCTCCTTCCACAGCTCGAAGACCGCGCCGCGCAGCGGCTTGCCGGTCTTCGCGTCCTTCTTCAGGACCTTGATGGTGCCGTCGTAGGGCGACTTGAGGTTGTTGATCTCGGCGGTGACCCCCTGCGCGGGGGTGTTCGCGTCGACCACCAGTGCCTGGCTGACCGGGTTCCTGGGGAGCTCGTAGCCGTTCGGGGCGCTGGTCTCCTTCCAGTAGTAGGTGCCGAAGGGCACGGTGGCCCCGCAGCGGCCGTCGGTCTCGGTGCGGCAGTTGCCGGCCACCAGGGTGTCCGGGGTGGTGCCGGTGGACTGGAGGCCGGGGGTGCCGTTGGTCTCGCGCCACAGCTGGAAGCGGGCGCCGGGCAGCGGGGCGCCGGTCTCCCGGTCGGTCTTGCGGATCCAGATGCTGCCGGTGGTCGGGTTCGGCGGGTTGGGGTCGTCGGAGCAGTCGGGCAGGTCGCCGTTGAAGGGGTAGGCGTGGAACTCCTGGCCGAAGCCGCCGGTGTCGGAGGCGCCGGTGTGGGTGAGTCCGCCGGCCGTGAAGAAGCGGCCGTCGAAGCCGGGCACCTGGACGGTGGCCTCGGACTCGGGCTCGGCGATCAGGGCGGAGCCCTGGAACTGGGCGCCGCCGTTGACCCGGACGGTGAGGGCGTCGGGGAAGTTCCACAGCAGGCGCTCGCGGAGCCCGGCCGGGAAGCTGCCGTTGTTCATGGAGATCAGCGGGTTCTGGCCCAGCACGTTGACCAGCACGGTGGCGCCGGCCGGGATGTTCTGGAAGCGGACGAACTGCTGGGCGCCCATGGTGCCGGCCAGGTCGAAGTCCACGTTGAAGACCTGGAGGGCGGAGGTGTTGTCGCCGGTGAAGACGGTCTCGGAGGCGCTCCACACGGCGGTGCCGGTGGCGGTGCGGGGCTGGCCGTCGACCCGGGCGTAGCACTTGCTCGCGGTGGTGAGGTTCGCGCGGAGCGCGGTGTACGGGGCGGCCGCCGCGGCGTCCTGGGTCAGGGTGCCGGTGACGGTTCCGGTGAGGGTGCCGGCGTACCGGACCACTCCCCCGTCGGCGAGCAGCCGCTGTCCGGTGGCGACCCTGATGTCCCCGCCGACGGTCAGGAAGTCGGCGCCGTCCGGCGGCGGGACCTGGGAGCCGGCGCCGACGATGCCCACGTTGTAGATGTCGCTGGTGGTCGGCGATCCCAGCTTCTGCATGTCGAAGTCGTCGAGGACGACGATGCGGCCCTCGGCCTCGGCGGCGCCCCGGCGGACCAGGTAGTCGTCGCCGACGAAGATGTTGATGCCGTTGTCCCGGCCGGCGAACGGCGGGCCGATGTGCACCTCGGGGTAGACCGCCGGGCAGTCCCCCGGTACGCACGGTCCCAGCCCGCCCGGCAGCGGGGCCCGCAGGCTGCGGGTCGCTCCGGCGTCCGGGTGGTCGGCCGCCGCGGCGTACGCGGGGACCGCCGGGGCCAGTACGGCCACCGTCGCCAGGCCCGCCAGGGCCAGCTTCCTGACTCTCATGTGACTCCGTCCATTGCTGCCACTGGTGCTCTGGACAAGCTGGGCGCAGGGCGGGACGGGGGTGCGGGAGGACACTCGCCCGCTACGGCAAAGCGATCACACGAATCACCCTTCCGGGGGGCGGTGCGGGGCGGTGCGGTGCGGTGCGGGGGCTCAGGTGATCGCGGAGCCGGCGATCCAGTCCACCCAGGAGAGGTTCCAGCCGCCCAGTCCGTTGTCGGCGGCGACGGTCTTGTCCTGGGAGTTGACCACCTCGACCACGTCCCCGACCAGCGTCCGGTCGAAGAACCAGCCGGCCGGGGTGTCGGAGCCGCCGCCCTTGCTGTCGCGCAGGCCCACGCAGCCGTGGCTGGTGTTGAGGGAGCCGAAGGTGTCGGGGCTGGCCCAGTAGTTCCCGTGCAGGAAGGTGCCGGAGGCGGTGAGCCGCATGGCGTGCGGGACGTCCGGGATGTCGTACTCCCCCTTGCCGTCCTCGCTGGTGAAGCCGACGGTGGCGCCGTTCATGCGGGTGACGTCGAACATCTCCATCACCACCATCTTGCCGTTGTAGGTGGTGGTCTTGGGCGCCCCGGCGCTGATCGGGACGGTGGAGAGGACCTCGCCGTCGCGGCGGACGGTCATGGTGTGCTCGGCGGCGTCCACGGTGGAGACCTGGTGGCGGCCCACGGTGAAGCGGACGGTCTTGTCCTGGATGCCGTAGGAGCCGCGGGCGCCCTCGACGTCGCGGAGGTCCATCCGGACGGTGACCTGGGTGCCGGGCTTCCAGTACTGCTTGGGGCGGAAGTCGAGCCGGTCGTCGCCGAACCAGTGGCCGACGACCTCGGTGGCCGGGCGGGCGGTGACGGTGATGGCGCGTTCCACCTCGGCCCGGTTCTCGATGGACCGGTTGAAGCGGAAGGAGACGATCATGCCGGTGCCGACGGTGGAGCGGTTCTCGGGCTTGAAGTAGCCGATGAACCGCTCCTCGGGGACATAGGTGGTGAAGGTGGTGTGCCGGGCCTGGCGGCGGTCGTGGCCGTCGACGGCCACGGCGTCCACGGTGTACTTGGCGGCCAGCGCGAGCTTGCCGTACTCCGGGTCGGGGCTCCAGCTGAGCCCGTCCTCGGCGATGGCCCCCGGCACCCGCTCCTCCTGGGCGTCCTCCACCTTGGTGACCACCACCCGCTCCAGCCGGCCCTCCGGCACGCTGACGTTCAGCGGGCCGTCGGCGGGGACGGCCTTGGCGTTGTCGGCCGGGGTGATCCGGATGGCCTCCTCCGGGGACCGGGGTTTGCCGGGCAGCTGGATCTCCACCGGGGACCGGCCGTCCGCGGTGCAGCCGGCCAGCCCTCCGAGCAGCCCCGCCCACGCCACCACGGCGGCCACGCCCGCCGCTGCCCGCTTCGCCCGTTCGGACGTCAGAAGTCTCACGGACCGTCCAACGACCGGGCCCTGTCGGGGAAACGTGGGCGCGGCGCACGTTCCGGGTCGAGCAGTCCGGGCAGAACAGGGGGAAGGACCAGACGGGGCGGGCCCTGGCCGGGACGCCGGGGCCGCTTACCCGCCGCCGTCGTGGCCTTCGCAAGCCGTGGAGGCGGGCAGGTGTCGAGCGCAGCCGAGCAAGAGGTGGCCGAGGGCGGTCAGGCGGGGGCCGTGCCCCGGCAGCAGGATTCCGTGCGGGCGGCCGCCCGGCCGGGGCCCGGGGCGGGGCCCGCGGCCGGGCCGGCGGTGTGGCCCGGTTCCTCACATCCGCTGGGGGCCCGCTACAGGGCCGGTCCCGACGGGGTCGTGGGAACCAACTTCGCGCTGTGGGCGCCGGGCGCGGAGGCGGTGGAGCTGTGCCTGTTCGAGGACCGGGACGGGCCGGGCGCGGAGACCCGCTGCGCGCTGACCGAGCTGACCCACGAGATCTGGCACGGCTTCCTGCCGGGGGTGGGTCCGGGGCAGCGGTACGGGTTCCGGGTGCACGGCCGCTGGGACCCCTGGACGGGGTCCCGGTTCAATCCGGCGAAGCTGTTGCTGGATCCGTACGCGCGTGCGGTGGACGGGGACTTCCGGCTGCCGCCGGAGGTGTACGGGCACGTCCGGGACTGGCCGCAGCAGTACATCGCGGACACGGTGCGGGACGACCGGGACTCGGCGCCGTTCGTGCCCAAGGGGGTGGTGGTGCACGACGACGACGACTGGGCGGACGACGTCCGGCCGAAGACCCCCTGGTCGGACACGGTGATCTACGAGCTGCACGTGCGCGGGTTCACCATGCGGCACCCGGGGATCCCGGAGGAGCTGCGGGGCACCTACGCGGGGCTGGCG
Organism: Streptomyces sp. NPDC033845; assembly: GCF_055576225.1. Lineage (NCBI taxonomy): Bacteria > Bacillati > Actinomycetota > Actinomycetes > Kitasatosporales > Streptomycetaceae > Streptomyces > Streptomyces sp. NPDC033845. The sequence goes on from NZ_JBVIRI010000003.1 coordinate 109,777, forward strand.
CACCCGGCGGCGATCGAGCACCTGACCTCGCTGGGGGTGACGGCGGTGGAGCTGCTGCCGGTGCACCAGTTCGCGCACGAGGACCATCTGCTGCGGCGCGGGCTGAGGAACCACTGGGGCTACAACTCCATCGGCTACTTCGCCCCGCACGCCGGCTACTCCTCCTCGGGGACGGCCGGCCAGCAGGTCGGCGAGTTCAAGCGGATGGTGCGGGCGCTGCACGCGGCCGGGATCGAGGTGATCCTCGACGTGGTCTACAACCACACGGCGGAGGCCGGGGAGCTCGGTCCGACGCTGTCGCTGCGCGGGATCGACAACCGGGGCTACTACCGGCTGCCGTCCGACCAGCGGCGCTACGCCGACTACACGGGCTGCGGCAACACCCTGCACGCGGGCCGCCCGCACGTGCTGCGGCTGATCACGGACTCGCTGCGGTACTGGGTGACGGAGATGGGGGTGGACGGCTTCCGCTTCGACCTGGCGGCCGCGCTGGCCCGCTCCATGCACGACGTGGACATGCTGTCGCCGTTCCTGGCGGTGATCGCCCAGGATCCGGTGCTGCGGCGGGTGAAGCTGATCGCCGAGCCCTGGGACGTGGGCTCGGGGGGCTACCAGGTGGGGTCCTTCCCGCCGATGTGGACGGAGTGGAACGACCGGTACCGGGACTCGGTGCGGGACTTCTGGCGGGGCGCGCTGCCGGACGTACGGGACCTGGGGTACCGGCTGTCCGGGTCCAGCGACCTCTACGCCTGGGGCGGCCGGCGGCCGTACGCCTCGGTGAACTTCGTGACCGCGCACGACGGTTTCACCCTGCGGGACCTGGTGAGCTACGAGCGCAAGCACAACGAGGCGAACGGGGAGGAGAACCGGGACGGCACCAACGACAACCGGTCCTGGAACTGCGGGGTGGAGGGGGATCCGCCGGGCGGGGCGGAGCCCCGGATCCAGGCGCTGCGGCGGCGGCAGCTGCGGAACCTGCTGACCACCCTGCTGCTGTCGACCGGGGTGCCGATGCTGGTGGCGGGGGACGAGTTCGGCCGCACCCAGGGCGGCAACAACAACGCCTACTGCCAGGACAACGAGACCGGCTGGGTGGACTGGTCGCTGCTGGAGGAGCCGGCCTGGCTGAACCTGTTCACGCTGGCCAGACGGCTGCTGGAGCTGCGCCGCCGTCATCCGGTGCTGCGGCGGCGGGCGTTCTTCTCCGGGCAGGCGCAGGGGGCGGACGGGCTGCGGGACCTGGCCTGGTTCACTCCGGCGGGCACCGAGATGACGGAGCGGGACTGGTACGCGCCGGCGGCCGGGCTGGGCCTCTACCTGTCGGGGCGGGACATCCCGGGCCGGGACGAGCGGGGGCGGCAGGTGACGGACGACAGCTTCCTGGCGCTGCTGCACTCCGGGGACCGGCCGGTGTCGTGGACCCCACCGGGTCCGCCGTGGGCATCCTCCTACGAGGTGGTGCTGGACACCTCGCGGGAGGACCAGTCGGCGGGGCCGGGGGTCCGGTGCCGGGGCGGGGTGCCGATCACCGTGCCGGCCCGTTCGGTGCTGCTGCTGAAGGTGGTGGACTGAGCGCGAGCGGCCCGGCGGGGTCGGGGCGGCGCCCGACGGCCGCCGGGCCGGGCGGGACCCGCTCCCGGGGGGCCATGGTTTCGGGACCGGTGCCGAAATAGCCTGCGGGGATGACCCCGAAGATCTGGCGACTGCTCGCGGGCCGCACCTTCGCCGCGTTCGCCACCGCACTGATCCCCACCACCCTCACCCTGGCGGTGGTCCGCACCGGATCGGCCGGTGACCTCGGCCTGGTGCTCGCCTGCGAGATGGTCCCGATGCTGCTCCTGCTGCCCGTCGCCGGAGTGGTCGCCGACCGGTTCCCGCCCCGCCGGGTGGTGCTCGCCGCCGACCTGGTCAGGGCGGCCGCCCAACTCGCCATCGGCACCCTGCTGCTCACCGGACCGGTCCGGATCCCGGAGCTGGCCGCGCTCTCGGCGGTGACCGGGGCCGCCGTCGCCTTCGGGAACCCCTCCGCCCGGACCCTGGTGGCCGCCGTGGTCGCCGGACCGGAGCGGCTGCGCGCCAACTCCCGGCTGATGGTGGCCCAGGGGCTCGCCACGGTGGCCGGGCCCGGCGCGGCCGGGGCCCTGATGCTCGCCGTCGGGCCCGGCTGGTCCTCGCTGCTGACCGGGGCGCTGTTCGCGCTCTCCGCCGTCACCCTCGGCGGGCTGCGGACCGAGCGGCCGGCCGCCGCCGAGCCCGCCGGATTCCTGGCCGAGCTCCGCGAGGGATGGGCCGAGACCCGGCGCCACCCGTGGTTCCTGGCCAATGTGCTCGGCCACGGGGTCTGGCACCTGACGGCCGGACTGCTGCTCGCCCTCGGCCCGGTGATCGCCGTCGAGTCGCTCGGCGGGGCCTCCTCCTGGGTGGTGATCGCCCAGTCCGGGACGGCCGGTCTGCTCGCCGGGGCCTGGGCGGCCGGCCGGCTGCCGGTGCGGCGCCCGCTGGTCTGGGTGGCGGTGGCCTCCGCCGCCTCCGCGCTGACGCTGGCCGCGCTGGGGCTGCGGCTGCCCGTGCCGGTGGTCGCCGCGGCGTACTTCATCGGGCTCGGCGGGGTGGGCCTGCTCAGCCCGCTCTGGGAGACGGTGCTCCAGCAGCGGGTGCCGGCCGAGGCCCTGGGCCGGGTCGGCTCCTTCGACACCCTGATCTCCTTCGCCGCCCGGCCGCTGGGCCTGGCGGTGGCGGCCCCGCTGGCCGCCGCGGCCGGCACCACCGTCCCGCTGCTGGTGGGCGCGGGCCTGGTGGCGGCCGCGAACCTGGGCGTACTTCTCGTTCCGGACGTGCGGGAACATCCGTCCCGGGGGCATTCATTCGTCCTGCGATGATGTGTGCGATCGGGGGCCGGTGCGGGGACGAGGGGTGTGTGTGCGATGGCGACGGTAGGGACGGCGCTGAGAGAGCTGCGGGGCGCGCAGAAATCGGCGAAGGGCGTGTCGCTGTACTCGCGCTACGTGAACCGCCCGGCCGGCCGGTACCTGGCCGCCGTGAGCCACGCGATGGGACTCACCCCGAACCAGGTGACCCTGATCAGCGCCGGTTTCAGCTTCGCGGCGGCGGCCGCGGTCGCCCTGTGCGCGCCCTCGTGGGGGCTGGGCGCGGCGGTCTGGGCGGCGCTGGCCGTCGGGTTCGCCTTCGATTCGGCGGACGGCCAGCTGGCCCGGCTGCGGGGCGGCGGCAGCGCCGCGGGCGAGTGGCTGGACCACGTGGTGGACTGCGCCAAGCTCACCGCGCTGCACAGCTGTGTGCTGATCGCGTTCTACCGGTTCCCGGAGGAGTACGGGCTCTCCGGCGAGGGCTGGCTGCTGGTGCCCCTCGGCTTCCAGCTCGCCTCGGTGGTGACCTTCTTCGGCGGGCTGCTCACCGAGAAGCTGAAGCCGAAGCCCGCCCCCGGCGAGGCCCCCGCCGCGCCGTCGACCCTGCGCGCCGTGGCCCTGCTGCCGGTGGACTACGGGGTGTTCTGCCTGGTGTTCCTGCTGCTGGGCGGGGCCGAGGTGTTCGCCTGGGCGTACGCGGGCCTGGGGGCGGTGGCCGCCCTGTTCCTGGCGGCCTTCCTCACCAAGTGGTTCCGGGAGCTCAGCGCAGTTCGGCGGTGAGCTCCGGCTGCGGGCCGGCGAGCGCGTCCAGTGCCCGGCGCAGCTGGGTGCTGGAGGTGTGCACGGTGTACGGGAAGTAGACGACGTCCACCCCGACCTCGGCGAAGTCCGCCTCCAGCCTGTCCCCCTTGGGGGTGCCCCGCCAGTCGTCGCCCTTGAAGATCACGTCGAAGCGGACCTGCTTCCAGGTCTCGACCTTGTCGGGAACCGTCTCGACGAAGGCGGCGTCGACGTACTTGACGCTGCGGACGATCTCCAGACGTTCGACCAGCGGGATCATCGGGCGGCGCCCCTTGGCGCGCTCGGCCATCTCGTCGGAGACCACTCCGGCCACCAGGTAGTCGCACTGACTCCGGGCGTGCCGAAGGATATTGAGATGTCCTATATGGAACAGATCGTATGCTCCCGGCGCGTAGCCCACGCGGTAGGGCCTGCGCGCGGGCGCGCCAAGGTCGGACATGTCCTGCTCCGTCATCTGTTACCCCCCAGGGACCGCACTCCCCAGTGCGGTGGATTAGCAGACAATAGCGTGCACGTTCCGCACCGTGCGGGTGAACGATTAGGGTGGCGTGCGCATCGATCAGCGGGGAAGGGGACCTTCAGTGTCCACATCCGGTCACCGGCGCCTGCTGCTGGTTTCCACCAATTACGCTCCCGAACACGCGGGAATCGGGCCGTACGCGACCCAGATCGCCGAACATTGGGCGAATTCCGGCCATGAGGCGCATGTGTTCGCCGGTATGCCGCACTATCCCGCGTGGTCGCTTGAGCCGGAGTACAAGGGTGCGCTCCGGCGCACCGAGGAGCGCGCGGGGGTGACCGTGCACCGGCGCGCGCACACCGTTCCGGCGCGGCAGACCGCCGTGAAGCGGGCCCTGTTCGAAGGATCGATCCTGCTGCACGGTGCGGTCGCCCCGCCCCGGATGCCCAGGCCGGACGCGATCCTCGCCCAGATGCCCAGCCTGGCCGGCGGGGTGCTGGCCGCCCGGCTGGCCGCCCGCTGGAAGGTGCCGTACGTCCCGGTGGTCCAGGACCTGATGGGCGCGGCCGCGGCACAGAGCGGGATCAGCGGCGGCGACAAGGCGGCCGCGGTGGCCGGCCGGGCGGAGGCCTACGCGCTGAAGCGGGCCACCCTGGTCGGTGTGATCCACGAGACCTTCGTGGACCGGGTCGTCGGCATGGGCGTGGACCCGGCGAAGATACGCCTGGTGCCCAACTGGTCCCATGTGCCCTCCCCCACCAAGCCGCGCGGGGAGACCCGCCGCCACCTGGGCTGGGCCCCCGGCCAGACCGTGGTCCTGCACTCCGGGAACATGGGCCTCAAGCAGGGCCTCGAAGTCCTGGTGGGCGCCGCCCGACTGGACCCGGACGTCCGTTTCGTCCTGATGGGCGACGGCAGTCAGCGCGCCGCGCTGGCCGAGCTGTCGGCGGATGTACCGAACCTTGACATCATCCCCCCTGCCGCCGACGGCGCCTTCCCGGATATCCTCGCTGCGGCGGACGTGCTCGCGGTCACGCAGCACGCGGCCGTCCTGGACATGAGCGTGCCCTCGAAGCTCACCTCCTACTTCGCGGCCGGCCGGCCCGTGGTCGCCTCCGTGGCGGCCGAGGGCGGCACCGCCCAGGAGGTCGAGCGTTCGGGCGCCGGGGTGCTCGTACCGCCGGAGGACCCGCAGGCGCTGCTGAAGGCCGTGCGGTCACTGGCGGAGGACCCGGGCCACGCGGACGCACTGCGAGCGGCCGGTCCCCGGCACGTCGCGGCACACCTGAGCCGCGAGGCGGGACTGGCCCGCATCGACGCACTGATCGACGAAGTACTTGGGGGAACCCGGCCGTGACCGAGACGCACCGCCCGGCGGCGACACCGGCCGAGGACGAACCCGATCTCCTCAGGGACCAGTTCCGGCAGCTCACCCGCTACCGCAAGCTCATCGGGGCCGGCATCGGCGTGGGCCTGCTGGGCGGTGTCTACCTCGGCATATCGACGGCGGACACCTACGTGGCCACCTCGGAGGTCTTCCTGCGGGCCCCGAGCATGGACCCGTTCAACCCCTCCATCGCCGCCGACAAGGCGATCAACGTGGGCTCGGAACGCCAGACGGCCCTGAGCCGCTCGGTGGCCTCGCTCGCCGCGAAGGAACTGGGCGTCCCGGACTCCGGGGTGCAGGCGCTGCGGACCGGACTCCAGGTCACCAACCCGCCGCAGAGCCTCATCCTGCGGTTCACGTACACCTCGACGGACCGGGTGGAGGCCGCGAAGCGCGCCAACGCGCTCACCGAGGCCTATCTGAAGAAGAAGCAGCTCGACAACGACGCCACCCGCGACGCGATGGTGAAGAACAACCAGGAGCTGCTGAACCCGATCGCCAAGCGGCACGACGAGACCGACAAGGACATCAAGCGGCTCCCCGACGGTCCGGCCCGCGACTCCCTGTTCACCACCAAGGCCGACCTGCTGTCCCGGATCAACAAGATCAGCAGTGAGATATCCAGCCTGAAGTCCCTCGACATGACGGCCGGCCGGGTCAACAGCACCGCCACCCCGCCGGGCCACGCCGACGGACCGGGCCTCCCGCTGTCCCTGGCCATGGGCGGAGCCGTCGGACTGGCCCTCGGCCTGCTCGCCGCCTGGGTGCGGCTGGTGTTCGACCCCTCGCCCCGCTCCGACGGCGACGTCTCCCGCGCCCTGCGCGCCCCCGTGCTCGGCACCCTGCCCCGGGACAAGACCGGCGGCGGACCGCTGCTGGCGGCCGGCGAGGCCGACCCCCGGCTCGCCGAGGAGTACCGCTCGGTGGCCTTCCGGCTGGCCTACGACTCCCGGTTCGCCGACCGGCGCCGCCTGCTGGTCGTCGCCCCCCGCGGCTCCAGCGAGACCGCCGCCGCGGTGGCCGTGAACCTGGCCGCCTCCTTCGCCGAGACCGGCAAGGACGTCCTGCTGATCGAGGCCGACCTGCGGACCCCGGTGCTGGCCAGCCAGCTGCGCACCGACGCCGGCGGGCGGCCCCGGTGGAGCCAGATGGGCAACCCCGGCTCGGCCGAGCCCGACTGGCCGGACGGCCGGCAGCTCGCCGTGGACGCCGGGGAGTCCGGCTCCTTCGACCTGATCCCCGGCGAACGCGTCCGCAACGTGCCCCGCGCCCTGACCTCGCCCCGGGCCAGCCGGCTCATCTCCGAGGCCGACTCCCCCAACTCCACCGTGGTGGTACTGGCCCCGCCGGTGCTCTCCTACGCCGACGCCCTCGCCCTCGTCGACCGGGTCGACGGGGTCCTGGTGGTCTGCGACCCGCGGGCCGTGCACCGCACCGACCTGGCCCGGATCCGCGAACTGATCAGCGGGGCCGGCGGCACCGTGCTCGGCGCGGTGCTGCACGGGCCGCTGCCCGGCGAGAAGCGCGGCAAGGGCCTGCGCCGCCCGGCCCTGCCCACCGCCCCGGCGGCCGCCGCGGCCCCGGCCCCGCCGGCCGCCGCCCGGACCCTGCCGCCCGAGCAGCACATCCCGGGGGACGGCACGGACACGGTGGCGCTGCGCACGGTGCGTACGGGCCAGCGGTGAGCCGGCGGGGGCTCGCCGCCGTCGCCTCCGTGCTGGACCAGGCCGCGTCCAGCGCCACCAACATCCTGGTGCTGGTGCTGGCCGCCCGGCTGTCCTCGGCCTCCGGGTTCGCCGCCTTCTCGATGGTCTACGTGGCCTTCAGCGTGCTGCTGGGCCTCAACATGGCCTATGTGGGCCAGACCGTGGTGCTGGAGAAGGCCGCCGAACGCCTGGCCCCGGTCTGCCGGTCCGCCCTCCTCTTCACCGGCGCGGCCTCGGCCGCCGCCGGACTGGTCCTGGCGGCCGTCGGCGCGGCCCTGCCCGGACCGACCGGGGCGGCCTTCCTCGCCCTCGGCCTGGTCCTCCCGCTCGTCCTCCTCCAGGACGGGCTGCGGTACTGCTTCTCCGCGCTCCGGCTGCCCCAGCGGGCCCTGGCAGCCGACTCGCTGCGGCTGCTGTGCGTGGTCGCCGCCCTCGCCGGACAGCCCGAAGGGGCCTCCGCGGCCCGGCTGGTGCTGGTGTGGGGGATCTCCGCGCTGCCCGCCCTGCTGCTGGGCATCGCACTGCTGCGCCCGTACGTCGCGGGGGCCCGCGCCGATCTGCGGCCCTATCTGCGCCGCGGGCACCTGGGACAGCGGTTCGTCGTCGAGTTCGCGGTGGGCAACGGCTCCAGCCAGCTCGCCGTCCTCGGCCTGGGCGCCTTCGGCAACCCGCTCGCCGTCGGTGCGCTGCGCGGCGCCACCACCCTGTTCGGGCCGCTGAACGTGCTGTTCAACTCGGCGAACGCGTTCGCCCCGCCGTTCCTCGGCCGGCTGTCCGGCAAACGGGCCGTGGTCCGGGCCACCCTGGCCCTGGGCCTGGCCCTCGGCACCCTCGGCGCCGGGGTCGCCGCCCTGCTGTACGCCCTGCCCGACTCCTGGGGCCGCCGGCTCCTCGGCGACACCTGGCCGGCCGCCTCCGCGCTGCTCCCCGCCACCGGCGCCCAGTACGCGGTGATGGGACTGGGCACCTGCGCCCTGCTGACCCTGCGGGTGCTGGCGCCGAAGGCCACCCTCTCCCTCCAGGTGGTCTTCTCCCTGCTGTCGGTGGCCTTCCTGCTGGGCGGCTACGCGGCCTGGGGCGTCACCGGAGCCGCCTGGGGCCTGGCCCTCGGCTCGGCCCTCAAGGCGGCCGCCGCCTGGTGGCGGGTCTCCCGGCTGCCCGCCGTACCGGACGATCAGCGCAGCGTGGTGGACTTGTCCGTGCGGTAGGTGGCCACCAGGGCCAGGCAGAGGGCGGCGATGGCCACGCGTCCCGAGGCCTGGAGCAGTGGTCCGCGCAGCAGGATGAAGGAATAGCCGGCCACCAGCGGGACCACCACCGAGATCAGCGATCCCGAAGGGGTCCGCCGGGTGGCGCGCTTGGCGTAGCGGCGGTCCACCCGGGCCGCCGCGTAGCCCATGGCCATCAGGCCGCCGCCCATGCCGACCGGCCCGAAGTCGATCCACAGCTCGGCCCAGATCGGCGAGGACAGGTTGGTGTTGACGGTGCCCATCCACTGGCCGACCATCACCCCGGTGTCCCTGGGCTTGCCCGGCCACACCGAGCGCGGCACCGCGAAGAACACCGAGCCGGCCATCTGCCGGCCGTAGAAGTGGCCCGGGCCCGACTCGGCGAAGGTGATGGTGTTGGCGAACATGCCGACCTGGTCGTAGTCCTTCAGCGCCATCGGCTCCAGGAAGGAGGTGGTCTCCACCGGCTTGTAGTTCTTCTCGTCGTACCGGAAGCGGTCCGCGAACGGGAAGACCAGCAGGGCGATCACCACGGCCATCGACAGTGCCACCCGGTACATCGCCGCGCTCACCGGGAAGACGGTGAACAGCAGCGCGAACATCACGGTGAGGAACCAGTAGCGCGGGTTGGAGATCGGGTTGTTCACGACCAGGTTGAGGGCCGCCAGCGCCGCCCAGGTGGCGATCACCATCGGCTTGCGGCGGGCGTAGGTCGAGGTGACCAGCCAGCGGGTGTACAGCAGCAGGGCCAGCAGCGCGGGGACGGTGCCGAAGCCGCGCAGGAAGGCCTGCCCGGCCTGGCCGTCGCCGTTGGAGACCCCGGCCTCCTCGATCCCGGCGATGATCTCCTGCCGGCTGCTGAAGAAGACCGCCGGACCGCCCAGCTTCATCACGAACACGGCGCTGCACAGGAACGCGAACACGGTCAGCAGCTGGAGCCGCCGCCGGTGGGTCATCACCGGGCGGGGTTCCTTCTGCGAGCCGCCGGCCCGGCCGGCCGGCCGGTGCCGGGCCAGCAGCACCCCGACGTCGAAGAGGATGCAGCCGATCATGATCAGGGCGATCGCCCAGGTGAGGTCGGACCGGGGGCCGACCACCGGGGTGGGCACCTGGCCCAGGACGGCCTGCGCGAGCGGGGCCACCCCCATGGCCATGTACACGAACAGCCAGAACGAGCCCTGGAGGAGCTTGCGGCGGCTGGTCAGCACCATCGCCGAGAGCCGGGCCCCCGCGTACATGGCGAGGGCCAGCTGGAGCCAGAACGCGGCGTCCCGGACGCCCGCGCCGGGCTGGACCGCCACGAACGCCGGCAGGAACACGGTGAAACCGAGGGCCAGCGGCACCGAGAGGGCGCGGGAGAGCAGGGTGCGCGGGGTGGTGACCCGGCCCCAGCTGCTCTCGTCCCCGGCCGGATGCCGGCCGGGGGGGACGGGTGCCGTCCGGGGCTTGCGTATGTCCGTTGCCACCGTGACCCCACCCACCCCTGTACCAGTACCGGGCGCAGTCTAGTCTGAGCGCGCGGCACCTGGGGAGGCGCCGGCTCGGGGGGCGATCGGATGGGGATGCGCATTCATGGCACGTGATCTTCCTGCCTTCACGCTGGCCGGATACGACAAGGGGCGCGGGTTCCTGACCCAGGCGCTGTGGTTCGCCGTGCTGAACACGGTGTTCATGGCCTGGTTCTGCCCGGCCAGGCTGCGGGTGGCCCTGCTGCGGGCCTTCGGGGCGAAGGTCGGCGAGGGCGTCTTCATCCGCCACAAGGTGCGGGTGCTGTGGCCGTGGAAGCTGAGCATCGGCGACCACAGCTGGATAGGCGAGGGCGCCTGGCTGCTGAACCTGGAGCCGGTCACCATCGGGGCGAACGTGTGCGTCTCCCAGGAGGCGCTGCTGTGCACCGGCTCGCACGACCACCGGGCCGCCGACTTCCGCTACCGCAACGCGCCGATCACCGTCGAGGACGGCGCCTGGGTGGCGGTCCGGGCGACCGTGCTGGCCGGGGTGACGGTGGGCCGGCACGCGGTGGCCGGAGCCGGGGCCGTGGTCCACAAGGACCTGCCCGAACTGACCCTGCAGACCGCGGACGGCAGCCGCCGCCCGGTGGAGGAGCCCAAGTGAGAGTCCTGCACGCGGTCACCCTGCACTCCCCGCGCAACGCCTTCGGCGGGCCGGTCCGGGTGGCGCTGAACCTGGCCTCCGGGCTGCGGGCGCGCGGCCACCGGGCCTCCCTGCTCGCCCTCGGCGAGGACTTCGATCCCTGGCCCACCGAGGTCGAGGGGGTCCCGGCGAGGCTGTACCCGGCCCGCCGGCTGCTGCCGCTGGGCTTCAGCGGGATGACCTCGCCGGCCCTGCTCGCCGCCGCCGGGCGGCTGGTCCGGGAGGCCGACCTGGTCCATGTGCACCTGGCCCGGGACCTGGTGACCCTGCCGGTGGCGCTGGCCGCCCTGCGGGCGGGCCGGCCGCTGGTCCTCCAGACCCACGGCATGGTCGACCCCAGTGGCAAGGCCCTGGCGAAGGTGCTGGACGGGCTGGCGGTGCGCCGGCTGCTGCGCGGGGCGGGCGCGGTGCTGTACCTGACCCCGCACGAGCGGACCGGGCTGGACGCGGTGGCCGGCTCCCCGCTGGCCAACACGGTCCGGCTGGTGAACGGGGTCCCGGCGCAGACGGAGCGGCCTTCGCCGGCCGGCCCGCCGCGGATCCTCTACGCGGCGCGCCTGCAGTCCCGGAAGCGGCCGGTGGACTTCGTGGACGCGGCGCCGGCCGTGCTGGCGGCGCATCCGGACGCCGAGTTCGTGGTGGCCGGCCCCGACGAGGGGGAGCTGCCGGCGGTCCGGGCCCGGATCGCGGCCCTGGGGCTGGGCGACCGGTTCACCGTCACCGGCGGCCTGCCGGCCGACGGGGTGCTGGCGGAGCTGCGGCGGGCGCACGTGTACGTGCTGCCCTCGGTGGACGAGCCGTTCCCGATGTCCGTGCTGGAGGCGCTCGCGGTGGGGGTGCCCGCGGTGGTCACCCACTCCAACGGGCTGGCCCGGGACATCGCCGCGGCCGGGGCCGGCCGGGCCGTGGACCCGGGCCCCGAGGGGGTCGCCGCCGCCGTCCTGGACCTCCTGGACCCGGCGTCCAACACCGAGGCCGCCACCGCCGCCCGCACCCTGGCCGCGGACTCCTTCTCCATGGACTCCGTCCTGGACACCCTCCTGGACGTCTACGACGGCCTCCGCTAGCGCCCCGCCCTTCCCCGGACGGAAGAGCCCCCCGGTCGCGGTCGCGGCCGGGGGGCTCGTTCGTGGTGCGGGGTGCGGGGTGGGTCAGGCGGGGAGCCAGGCGTAGCAGCCGGTGGAGGTGAACTCCCGGGTGCCGGACGGGATCTTCGCGGTGATCGGGGAGCCCGGTTCGGCGCCGAGGGCCGGGCCGGAGGCCAGGATCTTGCCGGAGGAGCCCTTGGCCTGCCAGGTGCAGGCCGGGGTGGGGTTGACGGCCCGGTAGGTGCCGGTGCGCGGCGACTTGCGGGTGCCGTCGCCGAAGCCCTTCTCGGCCGCGGCCAGGATCGGCTTCTGCTCCGGGCACAGGTGGTTGATGGCGGCCGCGGCGCCCTGGATCTCGCCGGAGGCCACGGAGGCGGTCGCCGCGTCCTTGTCCCGCTTGGCGGTCCGCGCGATCCGCTGGCAGGCCTCCTGGCCGGTCTGGAGGACCGCCGCGGGGTCCGTCTTCTCCGGCACCCGGCCCTTCAGGTACTCCTTCTCGTTCGCCTTGAAGCTGCCGGTGACCGGCTTCAGCTTCGCGTCCGGGAGCACCGGCCCGGTCGGTTTGGCGTCCGGGGAGGGCGCGGCGGAGGACGGCGGCGGGGTGGAGTCCGCCGGGTCGGGCACCGAGGAGGCGGCCGGCGGCTTCGCCTCGGCCTGCTCGTCTTTCTTGTCCCCGTCCGAGCTGCATCCGCTCAGGGTGAGGGTGAGGGCGGTGGCCAGCAGGACAGCAGCCGCTGCCGGGCGTCGGTACATCACAGGGCTCCCGTGGTACTGGGTGGTACTGGATGGAGCGCGGGGCCCGGCTGGTCGGCCGGGCCCCGCGTTCAGCTGCGTACGGCCGTGGTTACTGCGGGCCGAAGGTGAGGATCAGCTGCGGGGTTCCCTCCGCCGCCGTGGCCTCGGAGGACCAGATCCACAGCGGGTCGGTGCCCGTGCTCGTCAGGCCCAGGCTGTAGCCGCTGCCCAGGACCGCGGAGACCGCCGCGGTGTCCAGGTCCACGTTGTGGATGGCGGAGCCGTCCGCGACGCCGGTGATCGAGCCGAGCTCGGTGGTGCCGAGGGTCGGCTTGGTCTTGAAGGTGGTGCCGGCACCGCTCCAGCTGCCGGTGACCGGGACCACGGAGACCTTGTCGGCCGTGCCGGCACCCGCCTGGGTGGTGGTCTTGATCTGGAGGGTGGCCGCCTTCAGGACCTGGCCGGCGGGGGCCGCCGGGAGGTTGAAGCGCAGGTACGTCTCGTAGGCCGAGGTGCCGCGCACCGCCAGCGAGGTGGACGTGCCGTAGGCCGTGCTGGGGGCACCCTGGTTGATGTAGGTGTCCTCGGCCGCGGAGACCTCGGTGACCGTCTCGGTGGGCGCCTTGGCCAGGTCGTAGTGCTTCTTGATCTGGGCCTGGGTCAGGGCGCTGGGGTAGACGGCCGTCTCGTCGATCTGTCCGGCGAAGAAGTTGCTCGTCGGACGGTTCGGCCAGCTGGCCAGGTTGTCGCCGCCCACGTGCCAGTAGCCCGCGTAGGACTGGTGGGTGGTGCGGTTGAGGGTGCCCTCGTTCTTGCCGTCCACGTACAGGGCCATGCCGGACGGCCCCTGGGTGGCGACCACGTGGTGCCACTTGTTGTCGTTGTACGTGTCGAACAGACCGGTGGTGATGGTGCGGGTGGAGCCGTCATACACGCCGAACGCGAGGCGACCCGAGTTCGTCATGTAGATCTGCTTGTCGTAGGACCCGCTGTTCCGGCTGGTGTTGTTGCCGAAGCCGATCAGCTTGCCACCGCGGTTGGTGCTGGTCTTGAACCAGGTCTCCAGGGTGTACGCGGTGCCCACGGTCTGCCGGCGGTCGCTGTGGACCTGCTCGTCGGTGCCGTTGAAGGCGACGGCGGTGCTGGAGCCGGTGATGGCTCCCGGGCTCTGGCGCAGGGCCGGGGCGTTGATCTGCACGCCGCTGGTGTTGCCGGAGACCGAGGAGTCGGCGGTGTACGGGCTGACGGTGTCGTCGTAGCGCCAGTACAGCTCGGCGCCGTCGGCGCGGACCTGGTTCGGGTAGGCCTGGACGGTGGCCGGGACGGTCACCGAGGCGGTGGCCGACAGGGCGCTGGTGTTGCCCGCGGCGTCGGTGGCGGTCACCCGGTAGGTGTACGACTGGCCGGCCTTCACCGTGGTGTCGGTCCAGGAGGCCTGCGGGCGCTCCCACTCCAGCGAGCTGGCGACGACCGAGGCGATCGGGGTCGCGGCGCCGTTCCGGTAGATCCGGTACGTCAGCTTGCTGTCGTCCTTGTCGTAGCTGGTGCGCCAGCGGACCTGGGCCTCGCCGGGCTTGACGCTGCCCGCGCTGGCCACCGGGGTGGTCGGGGCGCCGACGTCGCCGGTGGAGGCGAAGCGGGTCAGGCCCTGCTGCGGGGCGCCGTTGATGAGGGTGAACTCACCGCCGACCCACAGGTACTTGACCGCGTCCTTCTCGGAGACGGCCATGACGCGCGGGCCGATGCCCTCGCCGATGCCGTCGTTGGCGTCGGGGTGCCAGCCGAGCTTGCCGGGGCCGCGGACGAAGCCGTCGACCGGGGCCGGGGCGGTGCCGGTGTGGTTGGTCGGCTGGGCGAGCAGGAAGTTCCGCTTGCCGTCGGGGAACTCCAGCTCGGTGGAGCAGTCGTGCGCGTGCGAGGAGCTGTAGAGGACCCCGTCGTAGGGCAGCACGAACTGGGTGGCGCCCAGGCAGCGGTCCCGCCACTTCTCGGAGAAGTCGCTGAGGTTGAGGCCGATGCGGCCGTCGAAGACGCCACCGCCGGAGCCCTCGTTGCCGGTGTAGAAGCCGCCCTCGCCGTCGGTGGATATGTCCTTGACGACGGAGTTGCTCGGGATGTTGCCGTACGTCTTCTTCACCGCGCCGGTGGTGGCGTCGACCACCGCGAGGGCGTGCGAGTTCGCGTTGTTGACGGTGAAGAAGTCGCCGCCGAGGAGCACGTTCTTGCCGTCGGGGGTGACCTCGACGGCACGGCCGGGCTCGTCGGCGTGGGCGGTGAAGGGCTTGACCGCGCCGGTGGTGGCGTCGACCGCGGCGAACCGCTGGCGGTCCTGGCCCTCGACGGTGTTGAAGTCGCCGCCGGCGTACAGGGTGTCGTCGGTGACGGCGAGCGCCCGCACGGTGGCCGGGAAGCCGGGGTGGAAGGCGGCCTTCGGGGCGCAGGTGGCGATGTCGATCGCGGCGACGCTGCTGACCGGAGTGCCGTTGACGGCGCCGAAGTAGCCGCCGGCGTACAGGGTCTTGCCGTCCTTGGAGACGACCAGGGCCCGCACGGTGGCGGAGCCCTCACCGATGGTGAAGGAGAGCTTGCACGAGGTGGGGGCTCCGGTCGCGGCGTCCAGCGCCACGAAGTTCACGGCGTCCTGCTCGGTTCCGCTTCCGGCCGCGTCGGGCGGGCGGACGGTGGAGAAGGTGCCGCCGGCGAACACGGTGCCGTTGTGCTCGGCCATGGCGAACACGATGCCGTTGGGCTGCCAGGTCGGCAGCTCGTCGGCGGTGAAGGCCACCGGCGAGGTGATGGCCGACGCCTCGGGCATCAGCACGAGGCCCAGGCCGGTACCGGCACCGGCGAGTGACAGGGCGAGGGCAGCAGTCAGCCCTCTGGATCTACGCATGAGCCCCCCAGGGCTTCGCCCGGTTGAATGGCTGGAACTATCCGAACAGCCATATGTACTGGCGCAGACTAGGGCCGGTATGAGGGCCCGGTCACCACACTTGACCCATTGCATACCAAGTTGGAATGTACGGGGTTCGGCGGGGAAGGCGCGCTGCGGACATACGGCGGATATGTCCTGGTCATCCCCTGTAGGGGGTGACCAGGACACGGCAATCGTAAGGTATGGAACCAGCCTTAACGGTCGATGCGGACCGTCACGCCGGCGAGCTGGTCGGCGACCTGGCGGATGTCCGCGTCCACCATGATTCGCGCCAACTCCTCCACCAGCACCGTCGGCTTCCAGCCGAGCAGTTCATGGGCCTTGCCGGCGTCGCCGATGAGGGCGTCGACCTCGCTGGGGCGCTCGTACTTGGGGTCGTAGCGCACGTGGTCGTTCCAGTCGAGCCCGGCGTGCGCGAAGGAGGCCTCCACGAACTCGCGGACGGTCGCGGCCACACCGGTGGCCACCACGTAGTCGGTGGGCTCGTCCTGCTGGAGCATCCGCCACATGGCGTCCACGTACTCCGGGGCGTAGCCCCAGTCGCGGACGGCGTCGAGGTTGCCGAGGTAGAGCTTCTCCTGGAGACCGGCCTGGATCCGGGCCACCGCGCGGGTGATCTTGCGGGTCACGAAGGTCTCGCCGCGGCGCGGGGACTCGTGGTTGAAGAGGATGCCGTTCACCGCGAACATGTCGTACGCCTCGCGGTAGTTCACCGTGGTCCAGTAGGCGAACACCTTCGCGGCGCCGTACGGGCTGCGCGGGTGGAAGGGGGTCCCCTCGTTCTGCGGCGGCGGGGTGGCGCCGAACATCTCGGAGGACGAGGCCTGGTAGATCCGGGTGTCCACCCCGCTGGCCCGGATGGCCTCCAGCAGGCGGAGCGCGCCGAGGCCGGTGACGTCACCGGTGTAGAGGGGCGCGTCGAAGGAGACCCGGACATGGGACTGGGCGCCCAGGTTGTAGACCTCGTCGGGGCGTATGTCGCGGAGCAGGTTCACCAGGGCCACGCCGTCGGAGAGGTCCGCGTGGTGCAGGACGAAGGACCGGTTGGCGGTCTGCGGGTCCTGGTAGATGTGGTCGATCCGCTCCGTGTTGAAGCTGGACGAGCGCCGCACGAGCCCGTGCACCGTGTAGCCCTTGGAGAGCAGCAGCTCGGCCAGGTAGGAGCCGTCCTGGCCGGTGACTCCGGTGATCAGCGCGGTCTTGCTCATGCGGGTTCCCCCCGGGGGTTGTCGTGTTCGTGGTGTGGTCCGGGGCAGCGCCCCGGGCTGGTGGTGCGGGGTGTCCCGCCCGTGCGGCGGCCCGCCGGTCCCGTCCGGTCGGACCGGTTCCGTATACGGGTGCTGGCATCGTACGCGCGCTCGGGAGCCGTTCCGGCCGGGGCGGCCCGGCGGGGGCGTCCGCCGGGGGTGGACCCGGCTGCGGACGGCCCGGGCGCGATGGCATCATCGCCGGTATGACAAATCCGCAGTCGTACCTGCCGCCGCACGCCCGCATCTTCGTCGCGGGCCACCGCGGCCTCGTGGGGTCCGCGGTCGTCCGGCGGCTGACCGCCGACGGCCACGAGGTGATCACCCGGAGCCGCCAGGAGCTCGACCTCCGGGACGAGGCGGCGACCGCGGCGTTCCTGGCGGAGGTCCGCCCGGACGCCGTGGTGCTGGCCGCGGCCAAGGTCGGCGGGATCATGGCGAACAGCACCTATCCGGTGCAGTTCCTGGAGGAGAACCTGCGGATCCAGCTCAGCGTGATCGGCGGCGCGCACGCCGCCGGGGTGGGCCGGCTGCTGTTCCTCGGCTCCTCCTGCATCTACCCCAAGCTGGCCCCGCAGCCGATCCGCGAGGAGTCGCTGCTGACCGGCCCGCTGGAGCCGACGAACGAGGCGTACGCGCTGGCGAAGATCGCCGGCATCGTACAGGTGCAGTCCTACCGGAAGCAGTACGGGGCCTCGTACATCTCGGCCATGCCGACCAATCTGTACGGGCCGGGCGACAACTTCGACCTGGAGAGCTCGCACGTCCTGCCGGCCCTGGTGCGCCGCTTCCACGAGGCCGCGGCCGAGGGCCGCGAGGAGGTCGTGCTCTGGGGTTCGGGCACCCCTCGCCGGGAGTTCCTGCACGTGGACGACCTGGCGGCGGCCTGCGCGGTGCTGCTGGAGCGCTACGACGGGGACGAGCCGGTGAACATCGGCTGCGGGGACGACCTCACCATCAAGGAGCTCGCCGAGACCGTCGCCGAGGTCACCGGGTTCCGCGGCCGGCTGGCCTGGGACACCACCAAGCCGGACGGGACCCCGCGCAAGCTGCTCGACGTGAGCCGGCTGACCTCCCTGGGCTGGAAGCCGGGGATCGGGCTGCGCGAGGGCATCGCGGCCACCTACCGCTGGTGGCTGGACACGGCGGAGCAGGCCCGCTGATCTCGGGTGCGTGAGGGACCTCTGCTGCATGAGGGGCTCAGTACGCTCCGCGTCCGTCGACCACGGCGCGGAGCGTGCGGCCCATCACGTCGACGTCGCTGGTGAAGGACCAGTTGTCCACGTACTGCAGGTCGAGCTGGATGGTCTCGTCCCAGGAGAGGTCGGACCGGCCGCTGATCTGCCACAGCCCGGTCATCCCGGGGCGCACGGACAGCCGGCGCAGCTCCACCTCGTCGTAGCGGGCCACCTCCTCGGGCAGCGGCGGCCGCGGCCCGACCAGGGACATGTGTCCGCTCACCACGTTCAGCAGCTGCGGGAGCTCGTCCAGCGAGGTGCGGCGCAGCAGCCGGCCCACCCGGGTCACCCGGGGGTCGCGGCGCATCTTGAACATCAGCCCGTCGTTCTCGTTGGCGCTCGCCAGATCGGCCTTGAGGCTGTCCGCGTCGACCACCATGGTGCGGAACTTCCACATCACGAAGGGCACCCCGTCGCGTCCTATCCGGCGCTGCCGGTAGAAGGCGGGTCCCCTGCTGCCCAGCCGGATCGCCGTGACGATGCCGAGGAACACCGGGGCCAGCACCAGCAGTCCGAGGCCGGCGCCGCCGCGGTCCAGCACCGACTTCAGCAGCGGCTGCAGCCCGTGGCGGACCGGGGGCGCGACCCGCAGCACGGCGAGCCCGCCGGCCGAGACGGTCTCCAGCCGCTTGACCGAGACCTCGACCAGGCCGGGGAAGACGGCGAGCTCCAGCCCGGCGTCGTGCAGGGCCCAGGCGACCCGGCGCAGCCGGTCGCCGGAGATCCGGCGACCGGGGGCGACCAGGACCAGGTCGGCGTGGTGGCTGGCGACCGCGCCCAGCACGGTGTCCGCGTCCCCGGCCGGGCCGGGGGGCATCGCCTCGGCGAGCCGTCCGGCCACCGGCACTCCCCCGGTGAGGGGTTCGGCGCCGACCGGGACCACCCCGACCACCACGTACGGGTGGTCGGTGCGGGCGGCCAGGTGCGCGATGACCTCGTCGGCGGCGCCGGGTTCGCCGACCACCAGCACCCGGCTGACGGCCTGGGCCTCGCGGCGGGCGGCCGACAGGTGCCGGTAGGTGAGCTTGTGGCAGGCGACGGTGATCAGCAGGGCGGGCAGCAGGGCCCCCAGGGCGGCCAGCCGCGGGGTGCTCTCGTCCAGCGCGGCCCGTGCCACGGCCAGGACGCCGATGAGAATCAGCCAGTCGTGTACGACCGGGAGCACTCCGCGCGATTCGCCGAGGGCGCGCGCGGCGTAGCGGCGGCGGAGCGTCTGCACCGCCGTCCAGGCGAGTGCCGCGCCGGCCGCGCAGAAGAGCGGGCGGTCCTGTCCGGCGGCCTCGAAGACCAGGCCGACGGGGATCCCGGCGCCGAGGACGTCGGCGGTCAGCGCCGCGGGCAGGTACCACCGGGCCTTGTCGCCGAGGCGCCGGGACGGCACAGTCTCCCCCGAGGAAGTTCCGGCCACTCGCCGCACAGGAATACGGACATGCCTCATGGGCCCCCCTGGCACGTGGTCTATGACGAAGGCGAGTGTCCGCGGCTTCCCCAAACGACGGACAACTGTCGCACCGGGAAACAGTACGACAAACACCCGTACGGTAAATGCCGTTTGCCTGAACGTAGCCTCTTGTTGCCCGTTCGTTAGCATCCGGACCATCAGATTCCGGATAGCGGACCCGCAGCTTCCACCACCTCGGTGAACGGTTCGTATATCGAACCTGTCACTTCGGACAACGAACGATTTCCGGCCAACCTTTTGACGCGACCCTGACAGCGCGCGCCGTAGCTGGCACTCTTCGATCCGTTCTTCGCACAGCACGTTCTGCCCGGAAGCCCACCCAGCCTCCGGAACCCCCCTTGCAGAAGGAGTCTGCGTTGAGTCCCACCCCCCAGCGGCGTGCCACCGCGGCCGGCGCCCTCATTGCCGCGGCGGCCCTGCTCGCCGTAGGCGTGCAGGCCACCACCGCCTCCGCCGACGCCACCGCGTCGCAGGCCCGTCAGGCCGTCTCGTCCAACCCGGGCGCGGCCGCCGTCAAGCTCAGCCCCTCCGAGCGTGCGACGCTCATAGCCGGCGCGAACTCCACCACCTCCGCGACCGCACAGGCCCTCGGCCTCGGCGGCCAGGAGAAGCTGGTCGTCCGCGATGTCGTCAAGGACGCCGACGGCACCACCCACACCACCTACGAGCGGACCTACGCGGGTCTGCCCGTGCTCGGCGGCGACCTCACGGTCCACGCCAAGGGCGGTGTCACCAAGAGCGTGACCAAGGCGTCCAACCACGAGATCAAGGTGGCCACCACCACCGCGGCCGTCACCCCGGCGGCCGCCGAGAAGCAGGCGCTCACCGCGGCCAAGGCCGAGGGCTCCAAGGAGACCAAGGCCTCCCGGAACGCCCGCAAGGTGATCTGGGCCGCCTCCGGCGCCCCGGTCCTCGCGTTCGAGACGGTCGTCGGCGGCTTCCAGCACGACGGCACCCCGAACGAGCTGCACGTGGTGACCGACGCCAAGACGGGCGCCAAGCTCGGCGAGTGGCAGGCCGTCAAGGACGGCACCGGCAACACCATGTACAGCGGCCAGGTCACCCTGGGCACCACCCAGACGGGCAGCACCTGGAACCTGACCGACGGTGCCCGCGGCAACCACAAGACCTACAACCTCAACCGCGGCTCCTCCGGCACCGGGACCCTGTTCTCCGGCCCGGACGACGTCTGGGGCAACGGCCTGCCGGCCAACCTGGAGACGGCCGCCGCGGACGCCCACTACGGCGCCGCGGTCACCTGGGACTACTACAAGAACGTGCACGGCCGCAACGGCCTGCGCAACGACGGCGTGGCCCCGTACACCCGGGTCCACTACGGCAACGCGTACATCAACGCGTTCTGGCAGGACTCCTGCTTCTGCATGACCTACGGCGACGGCGCGGGCAACAACAAGCCGCTGACCTCCACCGACGTGGCCGCGCACGAGATGACCCACGGCCTCACCTCGGTCACCGGCAACATGACCTACAGCGGTGAGCCCGGCGGTCTGAACGAGGCGACCTCGGACATCATGGCCGCGGCCGTGGAGTTCTACGCCAACAACCCGACCGATGTCGGCGACTACCTGGTCGGCGAGAAGATCGACATCAACGGCAACGGCACCCCGCTGCGCTACATGGACAAGCCGAGCAAGGACGGCTCGTCCAAGGACGCCTGGTACTCGGGCCTCGGCAGCATCGACGTCCACTACTCCTCGGGCCCGGCCAACCACTGGTACTACCTGGCCTCCGAGGGCTCGGGCGCCAAGGTCGTCAACGGCGTGAGCTACGACTCGCCGACCTCCGACGGCCTGCCGGTCACGGCCATCGGCCGGGACGCCGCCTCCAAGATCTGGTTCCGCGCCCTGACGGCGGGCTACTTCAAGTCGAACACCAACTACGCGGCGGCCCGTACGGCCACCCTGCTGGCCGCAGCCGACCTCTACGGCCAGGGCTCCACCACCTACAACAACGCGGCGAACGCCTGGGCGGCCATCAACGTCGGCGCGCGCATCGTCTCCGGCGTCTCGGTCACCCCGATCGCCAACCAGAACACCCAGGTCAACGGCACGGTGAGCCTTCAGGTCCAGGCCACCAGCACCAACCCGGGTGCGCTGAGCTACGCGGCGACCGGCCTGCCGGCCGGCCTGTCGATCAACTCCTCCACCGGTCTGATCTCGGGCACGGCCACCACCGCGGGCACGTCCAACGTGACCGTCACGGTGACCGACTCGGCCGCCAAGACCGGCACCGCCTCGTTCACCTGGACGGTCGGCACCTCGCAGCCGAGCGTCTTCGAGAACACGGCCGACTACACGATCTCGGACAACGCCACGGTGGAGTCCCCGATCACCGTCTCGGGCCGCACGGGCAACGCGTCGAGCGCCCTCAAGGTGGAAGTCAACATCGTCCACACCTACGTCGGTGACCTCGTGGTCGACCTCGTCGCCCCCGACGGCAGCGTCTACAACCTGCGCAACCGCACCGGCGGCAGCGCGGACAACATCGTCCAGCAGTTCACCGTGAACGCCTCCTCCGAGGTCGCCAACGGTGTCTGGAAGCTGCGGGTGCGCGACGCCGCCAGCGCGGACGTCGGCTACATCAACAGCTGGAAGCTCACCTTCTGATCCGGGTGACCTGCCACTAGCGCGGAGCGCGCGGCACCACAGGGACGCGGAGCGGCTCGGGGACTCACACCTCCCCGGGCCGTTCTGCCTGTGCGGAGGGCCCGTGCGGACGGGACCTTCGCCGGATACCGGGCCGGGCCCCCGGCGGGACACTGGAACCAGGAACCTACGGAACCGTAGGTTCGGGTGACCCGAGGACGTGCCGCATGACCCAGACCCAGGAGACCCCCGGAACCCGCCCCCTGCCCTGGCTGATCCAGGGCGGCATGGGGGTCGGGGTCTCCGGCTGGCGGCTGGCCCAGGCGGTGTCCCGGGCCGGACAGCTCGGCGTGGTGTCCGGCACCGCCCTGGACGTGGTCCTGGCCCGGGTGCTGCAGACCGGCGACCCCGGCGGGCACGCCCGCCGCGCACTCGCCGCGTTCCCCCTGCCGGAGCTGGCCCAGTCCGCCCTGGACTGCTACTTCCGGCCCGAGGGGCTCGGCCCGGACACCCCCATGCGCACCACCCCCCGGCTGCGCGCCACCGGCGGCGCACCGGCCGAAGTCCTCACCGTCCTCGGCAACTTCGCCGAGGTCTGGCTGGCAAAGGAGGGACACGATGGCCTCGTCGGCGTCAACTACCTGGAGAAGATCCAGCTGGCCACCGCCCCCGCGATGTTCGGCGCGATCCTGGCAGGCGTCGACCACGTCCTGGTCGGCGCCGGCGTCCCCGGTCAGATCCCGGCCCTCGCCGACCGGCTGGCGCGCTACCAGCGCTGTCTGACGAAGATCACCGTGGAGGGCGACGAGGAACCCCTCGACCAGCTCTTCGACCCGGCGGCCCTGCTCGCCGGACACCTCCCCGGCCCGCTGCGCCGGCCCCGGGTGCTGGCCATCGTCTCGCTGCCGGTGCTGGCGACCTATCTGGCCCGGGACCCGGCCACCCGTCCCGACGGGTTCGTGATCGAGACCAGCGGGGCCGGCGGACACAGCGCCCCGCCGCGCGGACCGATGCGGCTGGACGAGCACGGGGAACCCGTATACGGTCCGCGCGACCACCCCGACCTGGCCCGGATGGCCGCCCTCGGACTGCCGTTCTGGCTGGCCGGCGGACAGGCCGGCCCGCGGGCCCTGGCCGAGGCCCGGGCGGCCGGCGCGGCCGGGGTCCAGGTGGGCAGCGCGTTCGCGCTCTGTGAGGAGTCCGGGATGACCCGGGAGCTCCGCGAGGAGCTGGTGGCCCGGGAGCGGGCCGGCACCCTGACCGTCCGCAACGACCCGGACGCCTCCCCCACCGCCTTCCCGTTCAAGGTGGCGGAGCTGCCCGGCACGGTCTCCGACCCGGAGGTCGCCGCGGCCCGCCGCCGGGTCTGCGACCTCGGCTTCCTGCGGACCCCGGTGCGCGGCCCGCGCGGTCTGGTGTACCGGTGCGCGGCCGAGCCGGTCGCGGCGTACGCGCGCAAGGGCGGCGATCCGGAGCGGGCGGCGGGCCGGCACTGCCTGTGCAACGGGCTGCTGGCGACGATCGGGCTGGCCCAGCGGCGGCCCGGCGGCCGGGTGGAGCCCCCGCTGGTGACCATCGGCAAGGACCTGTCGTTCCTGCCGGAGCTGTCCCCGGACGGGAGCCCCTACACGGCCGCGGACGTGGTGTCCTGGATGTCCTCCGGCACCGGCCGCCGCTGACCGGGGGCGGTGCCGGCCGGTCCCCGGGTCAGGGGATCCGGCGGAAGACGGTGTCGAGGAGGCCCTTGGCCTCGGCGGCCGCGCGGGCCCGGGCGCCGGACCGCTCCCCGGCCGGGACCTCGTCGTCGTAGACCGGGCCCTCGTCCCCGTTGTCGATCAGGTCGGCCGGGTCCTGCCAGTCGACCTGCTCCTCGCCCCGGCCGTCGCCGGCCTCCTCGCGGTCCTCGTCCATGGCGTCCTCGCGGTCCTCACGGTCCTCGCGGTCGCCCCGCGGCGGGCGCTCCTTGTCGCGCGGCCGCTCGAAGCGGACCGCGACGGCCTCGAACCCGTCCGCCCCCTCGTGCGGTTCGGCCACCGCCACCGGGTCGCCCACGCACGCGTCGTTGTCGAAGAGCAGCGCCGCCCGGTCCGTCCTGTTGTACGCCTCCACCGCCGGGTGCCGGCGGGAGGTGCCGTTCAGCAGGTAGCAGGTGCTGTCCCCGGCCGGCCGGAGCTGGCCGCGGTGCTCGCGGCCGTCCTTGAGGTACGTGTAGTTCAGCGCGTCCCCGCCGTCGGCCAGGGCCTGGCCCGACACGGGGAGGAGGAGCGCGAGGGCGCCGGCGAGGGCGACCGCGGTGGTGCGAAGACGCATGGGGGTTCCGTTCTTCCGCGAAGTGGGTGCCGGGTCCGGTGGGCATCCAGGACGGAGCGTAGGAGCGGAACGGTTCAGCGAAACGTTTCTCCTCGCAGGGGCGTTCGGAGGTTCACCCGGAGAGTCCCGACCGGCGCGGCCCCGCCGCCGCCTTCGCCGGCGCACCCCGCCCGACCGGCGGACCACCCGCCGCGGGCACCGCCCGGACGAGCAGCAGCACGGCCGCCGCCCCCAGCAGTCCCAGCACCCCCGACACCAGGAACACCGACCGCAGCCCGCTCGCGAAGGCCTGGTCCACCACCCCCGGCGGCATCCCGCCCGCACCGCCGGAGGCCAGCACGTGCGCCCCGTCCCGGGCGTCCGGGGCGCCCGCCCCGGAGAGCCCGCGCGCCAGACCCGCCTGGAAGGCGGCCCCCAGCACCGCGATCCCCAGCGCGTTGCCCAGCTGCCGCGCGGTGTTCAGGGCCCCGCCGGCCATCCCCGCCCGGGCCGGGGAGACCGCCGCCATCGCGGTGGAGGCCAGCACCGGCGCGGCCATCCCGGCCCCCAGCCCGGCCACCACCAGCCCGGGCAGCAGCACCGGCCAGCCGTCCCCCGGGTCCAGCATCAGCGCCTCCAGCAGCGCCCCGGCCCCGATCAGCAGCATCCCGCCGCCCACCGTGAACCGGGGCGGCAGCCCGTGCAGCGGCCGCCCGCCGAACGCGGACACCGCGAAGGCCGCCAGGCTCAGCGGCACCAGCACCAGCCCGGCCGCCACCGGCCGCATCCCCTCGGCCGACTGGAGCCAGAGCGAGACGTGCATCAGGGAGGAGAAGGCCGCGACCGACAGCAGCAGCGCCCCCAGCATGATCCCGGTGAAGGTCCGGTCCCGGAACAGCGAGAGGTCCAGCATCGGGTGGGCGCCGCGCAGTTCGACCGCCAGGAACACCACCAGGGCCACGGCCGACAGGGCGAACAGCCCCAGCACCGCGGGCTCCGTCCAGCCGTGCTCCCCGGCCCGGATCAGCGCGTAGGCGAGGGCTCCCGCGCAGCCGGTGAAGGCGGCCGTACCGGGCAGGTCCAGACCCCGGTCACGGCCCTGCGGGTTCCGGGACTCGGCGACCGCCCGGCAGGTCACCCAGACCGCGAGCGCGCACACCGGCAGGTTGATCAGGAAGATCCAGCGCCAGCCCAGGTGCTCGGTGAGCAGCCCCCCGACCAGGGGACCCGCGGCGGCCGCGGCACCGTTGACCGCCCCCCACACCCCGAAGGCCACGCCCCGGTCCCGCCCCTGGTACGAGGAGCTCAGCAGGGCCATGGTGGTGGCGAACATGGCGGCGCCGCCCGCGCCCTGCACCGCCCGGAAGGCGATCAGCTGCCCGGATCCGGCGGCCAGTCCGCAGGCCAGCGAGGCGGCGGCGAAGAGGACCAGCCCGCCCAGGTACACCCGGCGCCGGCCGATCCGGTCGGCCAGCGCGCCCGCGCCCAGCAGCAGCGCGGCCAGCGCGAGCGCGTAGACGTCCATCACCCATTGCAGGCCGGCGAAGGTGCCGTCCAGGTCGGCGGCCATCTCCGGCAGCGCCACGGTCACGATGGTGACGTCCACCAGCAGCATGAACGCCCCGAGACAGACCGCGGTCAACGGCAGCCATCTGCGCACGGCGGGCTCCTTCGGGGTACCGGGCTGTGCGCCCAGTACCCCATCGGGAGGTCGAGCCCCGCCTCAGTCCGCCTCGCGGCCCGGCGGGCCGGGTGCCGCGAGGCGGACGCGGAGGGGTCAGCGCAGCGGTACCCCGCCGCCGCCGGTGGCCGCCGCGGTCTCCGGCGGTGCCGCGAGCAGGCCCAGCTCGGCCGGGGTGTCCAGCAGGGGATGGGCCGGCAGGATCCGGACGGTGTAGCCGAACGGTCCGGTGCGGTCGAGGGCGAGCGGGCCCTCGTACAGCCAGCGGCCCTCCAGGTCCGGGCCGGCGGCCGGCTTGAGCGGGAAGGTGCGGGCGTCGCGGATCACGTCCTGGGCGTCCACCCGGCCGGCCACCGCCTGTACCTCCACCTCCTCCGGGGTGAGCGAGTCCAGCGCGACCTGCACCCGCAGGGTCAGGGTGGCGCCGAGCTCGGCGGTGCCGTTGACCGGTGTGGTGGCGAGGGCCTCCACATGGCCCACGGCCACCCGGGGCCACACCTCCCGCACCCGCCCCTTCCAGCCCGCCAGTTCGCGGGCGGTGTCGGGGGTCAGGGCCCGGTGGGCCAGCGCGGCGGGCGCGTAGAGCCGCTCGACGTACTCGCGGACCATCCGCCCGGCGAGCACCCGGGGACCGAGCGAGACCAGGGTCCGGCGGACCATCTCGATCCAGCGGGCCGGCAGCCGGCCGGGGCCGGACCGGTCGTAGAACCGGGGTGCCACCCGGCGCTCGATCAGCTCGTAGAGGGCCACCGCCTCCAGGTCGTCGCGCCGCTCCTCGTCGGTGCCGTCGTCGGCGGTCGGGATGGCCCAGCCGAAGTCCGGCTCGAACCACTCGTCCCACCAGCCGTCCAGCACGGACAGGTTCAGGCAGCCGTTGAGGGCCGCCTTCATCCCGCTGGTGCCGCAGGCCTCCAGCGGGCGCAGCGGGTTGTTCAGCCAGACGTCGCAGCCCGGGTAGAGCTTCTGGGCCATGGCCATGCCGTAGTCGGGCAGGAACACGATCCGGTGCCGGACCCGGGGGTCGTCGGCGAACCGGACCAGTTCCTGGACCAGGCGCTTGCCGCCGTCGTCGGCGGGGTGCGCCTTGCCGGCCACCACGATCTGCACCGGCCGCTCCGGGTCGAGCAGCAGCCGGCGCAGCCGCTCGGGGTCGCGGAGCATCAGGGTGAGCCGCTTGTAGGAGGGCACCCGGCGGGCGAAGCCGATGGTGAGCACGTCCGGGTCGAGGACGGAGTCCACCCAGCCGAGCTCGGCGTCGGCGGCCCCGCGCTGCCGCCAGGAGGCCCGCAGCCGGTCCCGGACCTCCTGGACGAGCTGTTCGCGGAGCACCCGGCGGAGGTCCCAGACGTCCTGGTCGGGGATCTCGGCGACGGCGTCCCAGCGGGGGGAGCCGCCGACGGACAGGGCGTCCTCGGTGCGGCCGGCCCCGATCTGCCGGGCGCCGAGCCGGACCACCTCGGGGGCCACCCAGGTCGGGGCGTGCACCCCGTTGGTGACGGAGGTGATGGGGACGTCGGCGGGGTCGAATCCCGGCCACAGTCCGGCGAACATCTCCCGGGACACCGCCCCGTGGAGGGTGGAGACCCCGTTGGCCCGCTGGGCGAGCCGCAGGCCCATCACGGCCATGTTGAACACCCCGGGGTCGCCGCCCGGGTAGCTCTCGGCGCCCAGCCCCAGGATCCGGTCCACCGGGACCCCGGGCAGTTCGCCGCCGTCCCCGAAGTGCCTGGCCACCAGACCGCGTTCGAACCGGTCGATGCCGGCGGGGACGGGGGTGTGGGTGGTGAAGACGGTACCGGCGCGGACCGCTTCCACGGCCGCGTCGAAACCGAGCTCCTGCTCCCCGGCGAGTTCCCTTATGCGTTCGAGGCCGAGGAACCCGGCGTGCCCCTCGTTGGTGTGGAACACCTCGGGGGCCGGGTGGCCGGTGATCCGGCAGTAGGTGCGGACGGCCCGGACCCCGCCGATGCCGAGCAGCATCTCCTGGAGGAGGCGGTGGTCGCTGCCGCCGCCGTAGAGCCGGTCGGTCACCTCGCGGGCGGCGGCGTCGTTGTCCTCGACGTCGGAGTCGAGGAGCAGCAGCGGGACGCGGCCGACGCGGGCCTGCCAGATGTGGGCGTGCAGGGCGCGGCCGCCGGGCAGGGTGAGCGAGACCCGGGCGGGGGTGCCGGCGGTGTCCCGCAGCAGGTCGACGGGGAGTTCGTTGGGGTCGAGGACGGGATAGTGCTCCTGCTGCCAGCCCTCCCGGGAGAGGGACTGGCGGAAGTAGCCGTGGCGGTAGAGCAGGCCGACGCCGATCAGCGGGACGCCGAGGTCGCTGGCGGCCTTGAGGTGGTCCCCGGCGAGGATGCCGAGGCCGCCGGAGTACTGCGGGAGGGCGGCGGTGATGCCGAACTCGGGGGAGAAGTAGGCGACGGCGGCGGGCAGCTCCCCGGCGGCCCGGCGGGGCTGCTGGGACTGGTACCAGCGTTCGCCGCCGAGGTAGTCGTCGAGGTCGGCGGCCGCGACGGCGAGCCGCCGCAGGAACCTCCGGTCCCCGGCGAGTTCCTGGAGTCGTTGGTCGGATACGGCTCCCAGCAGGCGTACCGGATCCCCGCCGGCGGCCTGCCAGCCCTCCGGGTCGACGCTGTGGAAGAGTTCTCTGGTCTCGGCATGCCAGGACCAGCGCAGGTTGCGGGCGAGCGAGGCGAGCGGAAGCAATGCTTCCGGGAGGACGGGGCGCACGGTGAACCGACGGATAGCCTTCACACGTTCCACCTTCGCAGGCGATTACGGATCGAAGCGGACGCACCACGCTGTGCACCCGGTCATCACCCCGGGAAGGCTATCGCCGCCACCGCCCCCCGGCCATGGCGCCTCCGCGCCACCGGTAGGGAAATCGCACAGCCCGCCCCTCGCGGGCCCCGCCCCGAGGGCGCTCAACGACCTTCCGGGGAGGCCCCGTTGGGGACTCGGCGGCGAGGTGCGGTCGCATACGTCGGGCAGGGGCGGGTACGCGCGCCGTGACGGGGGCGTCACTTGACGGAACGGCAGCGGGATCCGGGGTCCGCCGATGACCTTGCGCGAGTGGCCGGATACGAGTAGTTAACCAACCGCGAAGATTGCGGGGCACGAGAGTGGGAAGGGCTCCCCGGGTACATAGCACGGCGCACCCGCACCCCACCTCTCCCCGCCACCCGAGTGAACGCGGACAGGAGCGGCCATGCCCGCAGCCCAGCCGCCGACGGAGCGGCTAGAAACAGAGCGAACAGAGCGTGCACAACCTGCTGTCCCGCCGGCCGGACCGGCGGAGCTGTTGTCACCGAGCCCTGCGAACCTCCCCCAGGTGATCACATCATGATCGGTCGCATTCCCGTTCTGGACGTCCGCCCCGCCGTCGACTGCGGTGCCAGAGCCGCCAAGGCGGTCGTGGACGAGGTATTCGAGATCTCCGCCACCGTCTTCCGCGAGGGCCACGACGCGGTCGCCGCCCATGTGGTGCTGCGCGACCCCAAGGGGCGGCTGCGCGCCCCCGTCCCGATGGCCGAACTGGCCCCCGGCACCGACCGGTGGGGCGCGAGGGTCAGCGCCGACACCGAGGGGAGGTGGACCTATACCGTCGAGGCCTGGAGCGATCCGCTCGCCACCTGGCGGGCACATGCGCTGATCAAGGTGCCGGCCGGCATCGACTCCGAGCTGATGCTGATGGAGGGCGCCGAGCTGTACGAGCGGGCGGCCGCCCGGATCCCCAAGAAGGACGGCCGGGAGTTCGTGCTCGCGGCCGCCGACGCGATGCGCGGGGAGGGCGACCCCGGCCGGCGGCTGGGCGCCGCGCTGGACGAGCGGGTGTCCGGGGCGCTGGCCCGCCGCCCCTACCGGGAGCTGGTCTCGTCCGCCAAGCCGGTGGCCGTGCTGGTGGAGCGCCGTCGGGCGCTCTTCGGCTCCTGGTACGAGATGTTCCCCCGGTCCGAGGGGGCGGTGGTCGAGGAGGGGAAGCGGCCGGTCAGCGGCACCTTCAGGACCGCCGCGCAGCGGCTGCCGGCGATCGCCGCCATGGGCTTCGACGTGGTCTACCTGCCGCCGATCCACCCGATCGGCACGACCCACCGCAAGGGGGCCAACAACTCGCTGTCCGCCGACAGTTGGGATCCGGGGGTGCCCTGGGCCATCGGCTCCCCGGAGGGCGGCCACGACGCCGTGCACCCGGAGCTGGGCACCCTGGAGGACTTCGACGAGTTCGTCCGGCAGGCCCGTGAGCTGCGGCTGGAGATCGCCCTGGACTTCGCCCTCCAGTGCTCGCCGGACCACCCGTGGGTGGAGAAGCACCCGGAGTGGTTCCGGACCCGGGCCGACGGCACCATCGCGTACGCCGAGAACCCGCCGAAGAAGTACCAGGACATCTTCCCGGTGCACTTCGACACCGACATGGCCGGGATCGTCGCGGAGACCGTCCGGGTGCTGCGGCACTGGATGGACCACGGGGTGCGCATCTTCCGGGTGGACAACCCGCACACCAAGCCGGTGGTGTTCTGGGAGAAGGTCATCGGGGAGATCGGCAAGACCGACCCGGACGTGATCTTCCTGGCGGAGGCCTTCACCCGGCCGGCCATGATGCGGGCGCTGGCCTCGGTCGGCTTCCAGCAGTCGTACACGTACTTCACCTGGCGCAACACCAAGGCCGAGCTCACCGACTACCTGGGCGAGCTGTCGGGTGAATCCGCTTCGGTCATGCGGCCCAACCTGTTCGTCAACACGCCCGACATCCTGCACGAGTACCTGCAGACCGGCGGGCGCCCCGCCTTCGAGGCGCGGGCCGTGCTCGCCGCCACCCTGTCCCCCACCTGGGGGGTGTACGCGGGCTACGAGCTCTGTGAGGGCACCCCGCTGCACGAGGGCTCCGAGGAGTACCTGGATTCGGAGAAGTACCAGTTCAGGCCGCGTGACTGGGCCGCCGCCGAGCGCGAGGGGCGGAGCATCGCCCCGCTGATCTCGGCCCTCAACCGGATCCGCCGCCGCAACCCCGCGTTCCAGCAGCTGCGCGACCTCCACTTCCACCCGACCGACAACGAACAGGTGATCGCCTATTCGAAGCACTCCGGCGCCAATTCCGCACTGGTGGTCGTCAACCTCGATCCGCACCACACCCAGGAGGCGACGGTCTCGTTGGACATGCCGGTACTCGGCCTCGACTGGCACGGGTCCCTCGCGGTGCGCGACGAGCTCACCGGCGAGACCTACCACTGGGGCAGGGCGAACTACGTGCGTCTGGAGCCGGGCCGTGTGCCCGCGCATGTGCTGACCGTCCTGCGACCGTCCCCGCCCACCGGAGGGTCACCCACCACATGATGATCAACGATCCCGTCCACGACCTCTTCGAGGACACCCCCGCCAAGGACCGCGACCCCGACTGGTTCAAGCGGGCGGTCTTCTACGAGGTCCTCGTCCGATCCTTCCACGACAGCAACGGGGACGGGGTGGGCGACCTCAAGGGGCTCACCGCCAAACTCGACTACCTCCAATGGCTCGGGGTGGACTGCCTCTGGCTGCCCCCGTTCTTCGCCTCACCCCTGCGGGACGGCGGCTACGACGTCTCCGACTACACCTCCGTGCTGCCCGAGTTCGGGGACCTCGCCGACTTCGTCGAGTTCGTCGACGCGGCGCACCAGCGCGGCATGCGGGTGATCATCGACTTCGTGATGAACCACACGAGCGACCAGCACGAGTGGTTCCAGCAGTCCCGCAGCGACCCCGACGGGCCGTACGGCGACTACTACATGTGGGCCGACGACGACAAGCAGTACCAGGACGCCCGGATCATCTTCGTGGACACGGAGACCTCGAACTGGACGTACGACCCGGTCCGCAAGCAGTACTACTGGCACCGGTTCTTCTCGCACCAGCCGGACCTCAACTACGAGAACCCGGCCGTGGTCGAGGAGATCGTCTCGGCCCTGCGGTTCTGGCTGGACCTCGGCATCGACGGGTTCCGGCTGGACGCGGTCCCCTACCTCTACGCCGAGGAGGGCACCAACTGCGAGAACCTGCCGCGCACCCACACCCTCCTCAAGCGGGTCCGGGCCGAGATCGACGCGCACTACCCGGACACGGTGCTGCTCGCCGAGGCCAACCAGTGGCCCGAGGACGTGGTCGACTACTTCGGGGACTACGCCAAGGGCGGGGACGAGTGCCACATGGCGTTCCACTTCCCCGTGATGCCGCGGATCTTCATGGCGGTCCGCCGGGAGAGCCGCTACCCGGTCTCCGAGATCCTCGCCAAGACCCCGGCGATCCCGGCCAGCTGCCAGTGGGGCATCTTCCTCCGCAACCACGACGAGCTCACCCTCGAAATGGTCACGGACGAGGAACGCGACTACATGTACTCCGAGTACGCCAAGGACCCGCGGATGCGGGCCAACATCGGCATCCGGCGCCGGCTCGCCCCGCTGCTCGACAACGACCGGCACCAGATCGAGCTGTTCACCGCCCTGCTGCTGTCCCTGCCCGGTTCGCCGATCCTCTACTACGGCGACGAGATCGGGATGGGCGACAACATCTGGCTGGGCGACCGCGACGGGGTCCGCACCCCGATGCAGTGGACCCCGGACCGCAACGCCGGTTTCTCCTCCTGCGATCCGGGCAGGCTCAACCTGCCGGTCATCATGGACCCGGTCTACGGGTACCAGGTCACCAACGTCGAGGCCGCGATGTCCTCGCCCTCCTCGCTGCTGCACTGGACCCGTCGGCTGATCGAGGTCCGCAAGGCCAACCCGGCCTTCGGCCTCGGTTCGTACACCGAACTGCCGTCCTCCAACCCGGCGGTGCTCGCCTTCCTCCGCGAGTACGGGGACGACCTCGTGCTGTGCGTGCACAACTTCTCGCGCTTCGCGCAGCCGACCGAACTGGATCTGCGGTCCTTCAACGGACGGATCCCGGTGGAGCTCACGGGTGACGTGCGCTTCCCGCCGATCGGCGAATGGCCGTACCTGCTGACCCTGGCGGGACACGGTTTCTACTGGTTCCGGCTGCACGGCGAATAGGCCCGGACCCGCACCTCCGGGCGGTGCCGGCACCCGCCGGCGCCGGCACCGCCCGAGCACACCCCGCACGGCCGTGGGCGGCGAACGGGTCAATCGCCGTCCCTATACGGACCTATACGGACCCTTTCGACCCGACACTCGCCCATCGCCGGACAACAATTGCCGCGATCCGGGAAAATCTGCGCATTCTGTGACGGCCCGGGGAAAGGACGCGACGCCATGTCAGAGGCAGCATCCGCCCGGAGCAGCCGCCCGAGCGGCCACGGCCGACTCGCGGCGGACCGGCTCGGCCCACTGGAACCCATGCTCCGCGCCTGGCTGCCACGGCAGCGCTGGTTCGCCGGGAAGGGCCGCCGGATCGGCCGGCTCGACCTGGTCTCGGCGGCCGACCTGCTGCCGCCCCGGGTGGTCCCCGGCCTCCTCCACCTGCTCATCGACGTGGACGGGGACTGCTACCAGCTGCTCCTGGGCGTCCGCCCCGCCCTCCCGCCGGCCCTGGGCCCCGCCCTGATCGGCCGGGCCGAGGAGGGCCCACACGCGGGCCAGTTCGTGTACGAGGGCCTCGGCGACCCACGGCTCGCCTCGCTGCTGCTGGAGCGCCTGCGCTCCCCCGGCCGGCTCGGCCCGCTGCGCTTCGACCGCGACCAGAGCGCCCTCATCCCGGCCGCCCTGGCCCCCCGCCCGCTCTCCGGCGAACAGACCAACTCCTCGCTGATCTACGGGGATTCGTACATCCTCAAGGTGTTCCGCCGGGTCGGCCCCGGGGTCAACCCCGACCTGGAGCTCCCCCGCGCCCTGGCCGACGCCGGCTGCGTCCGGGTGCCCGCCCCGGTCGCCTGGTACGAGGCCGAGCTGCCCGGCGCCGAACCCCTCACCCTCGGCGTCCTCCAGCCCTATCTGCGCGGCTCCGCCGACGGCTGGCAGCTGGCCCTGCGCCGGCTCGCCGCGGGCGCCGACTTCACCCCCGAGGCGCACGCCCTGGGCCGCGCCACCGCCGAGGTGCACAGCGCCCTGGCCGACGCCCTGCCCACCGTCGCCCTGGACCCGGAGCGGACCGCCCGGCTGGCCGCCGGGATGACCGCCCGGCTGGCCGCCACCGTCCGCGAGGTGCCCGCGCTGCTCCCCTTCGAACCGGGGCTGCGGAACGCCTTCGACGCCCTGGGGGCCTCCCGCGGCCTTGCCGTGCCGGCCCAGCGGATCCACGGCGACCTGCACCTGGGCCAGACCCTGCGGACCGCCGACGGCAGCTGGTCCCTGATCGACTTCGAGGGCGAACCGGCCCGGCCGCTGGCCGAGCGCCGCCGCCCCGAACCGGCCGTCCGCGACGTCGCCGGGATGCTCCGCAGCTTCGACTACGCCGCCCGCTCCCACCAGCCCTTCGCCCCGTCCTGGTCGGACGGCTGCCGGGCCGCCTTCTGCGAGGGCTACGCCCGCACCACCGGCCGCGACCCCCGCGAGGACCACGTCCTGCTGCGCGCCTACGAGACGGACAAGGCCGTCTACGAGGCCCGCTACGAATCCCGCCACCGGCCGGACTGGCTGCACGTTCCCATGGCCGCCATCCGCCGGCTCGCGGACCGCGACCGCCCGCCCGCCAAGCGGGCGACCGCCCCCTCCCCCGCACCGCCCACCCGCCCGCAGCCACCCAGGAGGCCGCACACGTGAGCGCCGCCCGTCAGCCGTCGCCGCCGTCCCCGCCCGCCGCCGAGCAGGCCCCCGCCCGCAAGACCCGTACCCCACGCGCCCGCCGGGCGCCCTCCCAGGGGGTGCGGCCCGCACCCCCGCTGGGTGCGGAGGAGCGGGCCCGGCTCCTCGAAGGCCGGCACCACGACCCGCACTCCCTGCTGGGCGCCCGCCCGCTGCGCGGCGGAGTGGCGTTCCGGGCGCTGCGTCCGCACGCCAAGGCGGTGACCGTACTCGCCAAGGGGCTGCGGGCCGAGCTGCAGGACGACGGGGACGGGCTGTTCTCCGGGCTGCTCCCGATCCTGGAGGTGCCGGACTACCGGCTGCTGGTGGCCTACGAGCAGGACGAGATCGAGGTCCACGACCCCTACCGGTTCCTGCCCGCCCTCGGCGAACTGGACCTGCACCTGATCAGTGAGGGCCGGCACGAGGAGCTGTGGACCGCCCTGGGCTCCGAGCCGATGGAGCACCAGGGGGTGCGGGGCACCCGCTTCACCGTGTGGGCGCCCAACGCCCAGGGCGTCCGGGTGACCGGCGACTTCTGCTACTGGGACCGGGTCGCGCACCCGATGCGGTCGCTGGGCGGCAGCGGGGTCTGGGAGCTGTTCCTGCCGGGGGTCGGCTCCGGCGCCCTCTACAAGTACGAGATCACCCGCCCGGACGGCAGCCACACCCTGCGGGCCGACCCGATGGCCCGGCACACCGAAGTGCCCCCCGCGACCGCCTCGGTGGTGACCGAGAGCGGCTACGTCTGGGAGGACGAGGAGTGGATGCGGGGGCGCGGGAAGCTGCCGCACCACCAGGCCCCCTTCTCGGTGTACGAGGTGCACCTGGCCTCCTGGCGCCCGGGCCTGGACTACCGGCAGCTCGCCCAGCAGCTGCCCGCCTACGTCAAGGAGCTCGGCTTCACCCACGTCGAGCTGATGCCGGTGGCCGAGCACCCCTTCGGCGGCTCCTGGGGCTACCAGGTGACCGGCTTCTACGCGCCGACCTCCCGGATGGGCGGCCCGGACGACTTCCGCTTCCTGGTGGACTCGCTGCACCGGGCGGGCATCGGGGTGATCGTCGACTGGGTGCCGGCGCACTTCCCGCGGGACGAGTGGGCGCTCGCCGAGTTCGACGGACGGCCGCTGTACGAGCACCACGACCCCCGGCGGGCCGCGCACCCGGACTGGGGCACCCTGGAGTTCGACTACGGCCGCAAGGAGGTCCGCAACTTCCTGGTGGCCAACGCCGTGTACTGGTGCCAGGAGTTCCACATCGACGGCCTGCGGGTCGACGCGGTGGCCTCGATGCTCTACCTGGACTACTCGCGGAACGAGGGCGAGTGGGAGCCCAACGAGCACGGCGGCCGGGACAACCCGGACGCGGTGGCCTTCCTCCAGGAGATGAACGCCACCGTCTACCGGCGCTGCCCGGGGGTGGTGACCATCGCCGAGGAGTCCACCGCCTGGCCGGGGGTCACCAGCCCCACCGACGGCGGAGGCCTGGGCTTCGGCCTCAAGTGGAACATGGGCTGGATGCACGACACCCTGCGCTACGTGTCGAAGGAGCCGGTGCACCGCAAGTACCACCACCACGACATGACCTTCGGGATGGTCTACGCCTACAGCGAGAACTACGTGCTGCCGATCTCGCACGACGAGGTGGTGCACGGCAAGCAGGCGCTGGTGTCGAAGATGCCCGGGGACTGGTGGCAGCAGCGGGCCGGGCACCGGGCCTACCTGGGCTTCATGTGGGCCCACCCCGGCAAGCAACTGCTCTTCATGGGGCAGGAGTTCGCCCAGGGTTCCGAATGGTCGGAGGCGCACGGCCCGGACTGGTGGCTGCTGGACTCCTCCTCCGGGGCGGCCCCCGACCACCGCGGGGTGCGGACCCTGGTCGGTGACCTGAACCGGGAGTACACGGCGGCTCCGGCACTGTGGGAGCGGGACACCGTGCCCCAGGGGTTCGCCTGGGTGGCCGGGGACGCGGCGGAGGACAACGTCTTCGCCTTCCTGCGGTTCGCGGCGGACGGCTCCCCGCTGCTGGCCGTCTGCAACTTCTCCCCGGTGGTCCGGGAGGACTACCGGATCGGCGTCCCGGCGGACTTCCCGGTCTGGCGGGAGGTGCTCAACACCGACCACCAGCGCTACGGGGGCGGCGGGGTGCGCTGCGGCGGCTCGGCCCGGACCGGACTGCGGGCCGAGCCCACCCCGGCGCACGGCCGGCCGGCCAGCCTGCGGATGACGCTGCCGCCACTGGCCACGGTGTGGCTGCGGCCCTGACCGGACCCGCACACCCACGGAAGCCCTCGATGTGACCCGGGTCACGTAGTACGTATCGCGTACAGTGTGGCTTGAAACATCGGGGGCCTCCGCCCCGCCCGCATCCCCCGGGTGGATGTTCCACCGAAACCCATTACCGGGCGGTCACGGGGAAAACGGACCAAAGCACCGGACGCCGTAGGAGATTCCTACGAGTTGTGAGCTTGGTCGAACAACCCGTAGTCGGCGAGGCCCGGCCACTTCTACCGTATGCCTCGTGCATTCGAGCCCCCCCTTCAACGCCCTTGCCGCCCGCCGCCTCCGCGCCGCGCTCGGCATGGCGCCCGGCCACGTCGCCTACGGCCTGCGCGCCCAGTACGGGATCCTCGTCGAGCCCGAGACCGTGACCGCCTGGGAGACGGGTGAGATATCGCCGTCCGCGGCGGAACTGACCGCGCTCTCCGGGGTGCTGTGGTGTTCACCGGCCGAGCTGCTGGCCGAGCCGGTCACCCTGCGGGAG
The DNA here is from genome assembly GCF_055576225.1 of Streptomyces sp. NPDC033845. Taxonomy (NCBI): domain Bacteria; kingdom Bacillati; phylum Actinomycetota; class Actinomycetes; order Kitasatosporales; family Streptomycetaceae; genus Streptomyces; species Streptomyces sp. NPDC033845. Next base: position 147,127 of record NZ_JBVIRI010000003.1, read on the forward strand.
CACCGGATGGCCCGCGGCCTGTCCGCCGAGGACCTGGCCCGGCGGGTCGGGGTGGAGGCGGGGGCGTACCAGAAGATGGAGGACGCCGGCCGCTGGAAGGGCAACGAGCGGCAGTCCACCGCGCTGGCCCAGGCGCTCGGTCTGTCCCTGCCCCAGTTCGTGACCGCCACCGGCAAGGAGGGGGAGCTGGCGGAGCTGCTGCGCAGTGCGGTCACCACCCGCTGGCAGGGCTATGTGAAGCCGCTGGCCAAGCTGCTGCCGGTGCCCAAGGAGCAGTTGGAGGCGGTGGTGGAGCGGCTGCACGCCGACTACCAGTCGCGGATGGTGGCCACCTTGAGCTGGGGCGGCGCCGGCCGGGACGCGGGCAGCGGGGATTCGGGCCGGGAGTTCCTGGCGGAGATCGTGGACCGGTTCTGGACGCTGGCCCGCGGTGCGGAATAGGTCACTTCCGGGCCGCGGTCCGGTGGATGCGGGACGGCCCCGGCCGGTCCTCGCGGGGACCGGGCCGGGGCCGTTCGGCGTTCAGATGGGGGCGGGGGGCCCGGGCGGACGGGCCGGAGGACCTTGCGGGTCCCGGCCGTCCGGCTCTGTCAGAAGACCGACTCGGCCTCGTACATGCGGCTCTCCGGGACGGTCTTCAGTTCGGTGACCGCGTGGGCCAGCGGGGCCATCACGATGTCGGTGCCGCGCAGGGCGGTCATGTTGCCGAACTCGCCGCGGTGCACGGCCTCGACGGCGTGCCAGCCGAAGCGGGTGGCGAGCACCCGGTCGTAGGCGGTGGGGACGCCGCCGCGCTGGACGTGGCCGAGGATGACCGGGCGGGCCTCCTTGCCGAGGCGCCGTTCCAGCTCCACGGCCAGCCGGTTGCCGATGCCCGCGAAGCGCTCGTGGCCGTACTGGTCGATGGCGCCCTTCTCGTAGGGCATGGAGCCCTCGGCCGGGTGCGCGCCCTCGGCCACGCAGATGACGGCGAACTTCTTGCCCCGGGCGAATCGTTCCTCCACCATCTTGACCAGGTCGTCCACCTCGAAGTGACGCTCCGGCAGGCAGATGCCGTGGGCACCGCCGGCCATCCCGGACTCCAGGGCGATCCAGCCGGCGTGCCGGCCCATGACCTCGACCACCATCACGCGCTGGTGCGACTCGGCGGTGGTCTTCAGCCGGTCGATGGCCTCGGTGGCCACCATCACGGCGGTGTCGAAGCCGAAGGTCCGGTCGGTGGAGGAGATGTCGTTGTCGATGGTCTTCGGGACCCCGACCACCGGCATGCCCGCGTCGGACAGCATCCGGGCGGCCGTCAGGGTGCCCTCGCCGCCGATCGGGATGAGGGCGTCCAGGCCGTAGCGCTTGGCCAGCTCCCGCGCGTTCTCGGCGGCTTCGCTCAGCCGGGCGCGCTCCATCCGGGCGGAACCCAGGATTGTGCCGCCGCGGGCCAGGATGCCGCTGACCGCGTTGATGTCGAGAGGACGGTAGTGGCCGTCGAGCAGCCCCTTGAACCCGTCCTCGAAACCGATGACTTCGTCACCGTGCCCGACCAGGGCGCGGTGCACGACAGAACGGATGACGGCGTTCAGCCCGGGACAGTCGCCGCCTGCGGTGAGAACTCCGATACGCATCGTGCTGTGTCTCCTGCTCCTGATGAGGCCGTAATGGCGAGGCCTGTCCGATTGTTCCACGGGAGGACGGGGAGACGCTCTCTGTACTGCTCCGCCTGCAGACGGCCTGCAGGGGCTTTGGACCCCCGCTCGAAGGCCTTTCTTCCGGCGGGCGCCCTATCCATCGCCAGAGGTATTGTCAATAGGTCAAGACCACCTTAACGGGGATATTCGACTCGTCAGCATGGACGGAGAGCACGCGTGACGCGCAGCGTGTACGTGACCGGGATCGACCGGGGGGACGGCCGGCAGGTCGTCGAGCTGGGAATCATGGAACTGCTGACCCGCCAGACCGGCCGGGTCGGCGTCTACCGCCCCCTGCTGCACGACGGGCCCGACCGCCTGTTCGACCTGCTGAAGGCCCGGTACCGGCTGGACCAGGACGCCTCGACGGCCTTCGGCATGGAGTACCACGAGGCCTCGGCGATCCTGGCCGAGCGGGGCACCGACGAGCTGGTCTCCCGGCTGGTCGACCGCTTCCACCGGGCCGCCCGCGACTACGAGGTCATGCTGGTCCTGGGCACCGACTACGCCGACACCAACCTCCCCGACGAGCTCGCCCTGAACGCCCGGCTCGCCAACGAGCTGGGCGCGGTGGTGGTGCCCGTGGTGGGCGGCACCCGGCAGACCGCGGAATCGGTCCGCGCCGAGGCCCGCAACGCCTACCGGGCCTACGAGGGCCTGGGCTGCCACGTGGTGGCCCTGGTGGTCAACCGGGTCGCCGCCGAGGACCGCGAGGTGATAGCCGAGCGCCTGGCCGCCCGGCTCCCGGTGCCCGCGTACGTCCTGCCGGACGACAAGTCCCTGTCCGCCCCGACGGTCGCCCAGATCACCCGGGCGCTCGGCGGCGAGGTGCTGCTGGGCGACGAGGCGGGGCTGGCCAGGGACGCGGTGGACTTCGTCTTCGGCGGCGCGCACCTGCCGAACTTCCTGAACGCCCTGACCCCCGGCTGTCTGGTGGTCACCCCCGGGGACCGGTCCGACCTGGTGGTCGGCGCGCTCGCCGCGCACACCTCCGGCACCCCGCCGATCGCCGGCGTGCTGCTGACCCTGAACGAGCGGCCCAGCCAGGACATCCTCACCCTGGCCTCCAAGCTGGCCCCCGGCACCCCGGTGGTCTCGGTGGCCGGCAACAGCTTCCCGACCGCCGCCGAACTCTTCTCCCTGCAGAGCCGGTTGAACTCCGCGACCCCGCGCAAGCTGGAGACCGCGCTGGGGCTCTTCGAACGGCACGTGGACACCGGCGAGCTCCGCGACCTGCTGTCCGTGGCCCGCTCCGAGCGGGTCACCCCGATGATGTTCGAGCACGAGCTGCTGGAGCGGGCCCGGGCCGAGCGGCGCCGGGTGGTGCTGCCGGAGGGCACCGAGGACCGGGTGCTGCGGGCCGCGGACGTGGTGCTGCGCCGCGGGGTCTGCGACCTCACCCTGCTGGGCGAGACCCAGGCGGTCCTCAAGAAGGCCGCCGACCTGGGCATCGACATCAGCGGCGCGGAGATCGTCGACCCGGCGACCTCCCCCCTGCGGGAACGGTTCGCCGAGTACTACGCCCAGGTCCGCGCCCACAAGGGCATGACCGTGGAGCTGGCCCACGACGTGGTCACCGACGTCAACTACTTCGGCACCCTGATGGTGCAGGAGGGGCTGGCCGACGGCATGGTGTCCGGCTCGGTGCACTCCACGGCCGCCACCATCCGGCCGGCCTTCGAGATCATCAAGACCAAGCCGGACGCCTCGATCGTGTCCTCGGTGTTCTTCATGTGCCTGGCCGACAAGGTGCTGGTCTACGGCGACTGCGCGGTGAACCCGGACCCGGGCGCCGAGCAGCTGGCGGACATCGCCGTCCAGTCGGCCGCCACCGCCGCCGCGTTCGGGGTCCAGCCCCGGATCGCGATGCTGTCGTACTCCACCGGCACCTCCGGCTCCGGCGCCGACGTGGACAAGGTCCGCAAGGCCACCGAGATCGTCCGCGAGCAGCAGCCCGGGCTGCTGATCGAGGGTCCGATCCAGTACGACGCGGCCGTGGACGCCGACGTGGCGGCCACCAAGCTGCCCGGGTCCGAGGTGGCCGGCCGGGCGACCGTGCTGATCTTCCCCGATCTGAACACCGGCAACAACACCTACAAGGCCGTGCAGCGCTCGGCCGGCGCCGTGGCCGTCGGGCCCGTCCTCCAGGGCCTGCGCAAGCCGGTCAACGACCTCTCGCGCGGCGCCCTGGTCCAGGACATCGTCACCACCGTGGCGATCACCGCGATCCAGGCGCAGTCCCAGCCCCGGCCGCAGGCCCGCTGACCCTCCCCCCACCGAAGGAACACCGTCACCGTGACCGCATCGCGCGTACTCGTCCTGAACTCCGGCTCCTCCTCGCTCAAGTACCAGCTGCTCGACATGGCGGACCGGTCCCGGCTGGCCGTCGGCCTGGTGGAGCGGATCGGCGAGGAGACCTCCCGGCTGGCGCACGAGCCGCTGACCGGGCCCCGCCCGGGCAGGCGCGAGCGGCTCGGCCCGATCCCGGACCACCAGGCCGCCCTGGAGGCGGTGGCCGAGGAGCTGGCCGCCGACGGGCTGGGGCTGGACTCCCCCGAGCTCGCGGCCGTGGGCCACCGGGTGGTGCACGGCGGCACCCGGTTCACCGCGCCCACCGTGATCGACGACGAGGTGCTGGCCGAGATCCGCAGCCTGATCCCGCTGGCCCCGCTGCACAACCCGGCCAACGTCACCGGCATCGAGGTGGCCCGGGCGCTGCGCCCGGACCTCCCCCAGGTGGCGGTGTTCGACACCGCCTTCCACGCGACGATGCCGGAGTACGCGGCCCGGTACGCGATCGACGCGGCCACCGCGGACAAGTACGCCATCCGCCGGTACGGGTTCCACGGCACCTCGCACGCCTACGTGTCCCGGGCGGCGGCCGCGCTGCTGGGCAAGGAGCCCTCCGAGGTCAACGTGATCGTGCTGCACCTGGGCAACGGGGCCTCCGCCTCGGCGGTGCGGGGCGGGGTGTGCGTGGACACCTCGATGGGGCTGACCCCGCTGGAGGGCCTGGTCATGGGCACCCGCTCGGGCGACCTGGACCCGGCGGTGATCTTCCACCTGGCGCGGGTGGGCGGGCTCTCGGTGGACGAGATCGACTCGCTGCTGAACAAGAAGAGCGGTCTGCTGGGGCTGTGCGGCGACAACGACATGCGCGAGGTGCTGCGGCGGGCGGGCGAGGGCGACGAGGCGGCCCGGACCGCCTTCGCGACGTACATCCACCGGCTGAAGAAGTACATCGGCGCCTACTCGGCGGTGCTCGGCCGGGTGGATGCAGTGGTTTTCACGGCCGGGGTCGGCGAGAACTCAGGCGAGGTGCGGGAAGCTGCCGTGGACGGCCTGGCCGAGCTGGGGCTCGCCCTGGACCTCCAGGCGAACTCCGTGCGGTCGCCCGAGCCGCGGCTGGTCTCCGCGGAGTACTCCCGGGTGGCCGTCGCCGTGGTCCCGACCGACGAGGAGCTGGAGATCGCCGAACAGAGCCACCTGCTGGTTACTCAGTAGTCACTTGGACTTTCCACCAGACGGAATATTCCGCTACGAAACAAACCGGATAGGATCCGCTTCATGCGCCGTTCCAAAATCGTCTGCACGCTGGGCCCCGCCGTCGACTCGTATGAGCAGCTGAAAGCGCTCATCGAGGCAGGCATGAACGTGGCCCGATTCAACTTCAGCCACGGATCCCAGGCAGAACACCAGGAGCGGTACGACCGCGTCCGGAAGGCCTCCGAGGACACCGGACGCGCCGTGGGCGTGCTCGCCGACCTCCAGGGCCCCAAGATCCGTCTCGAAACCTTCGCCGAGGGCCCGGTCGAGCTGGTGCGCGGTGACGAGTTCACCATCACCATCGAGGACGTCCCGGGCGACAAGTCCATCTGCGGCACCACCTACAAGGGCCTCCCGGGCGACGTGTCCAAGGGCGACCAGGTCCTGATCAACGACGGCAACGTCGAGCTCCGGGTGACCGAGGTCGACGGCCCCCGGGTCAAGACCATCGTCATCGAGGGCGGTGTCATCTCGGACCACAAGGGCATCAACCTGCCCGGTGCCGCCGTGAACGTGCCGGCCCTGTCCGAGAAGGACAAGGAGGACCTCCGGTTCGCCCTGCGGATGGGCTGCGACATGGTCGCCCTGTCCTTCGTCCGCGACGCCAACGACGTCAAGGACGTCCACAAGGTGATGGACGAGGAGGGCCGCCGGGTCCCGGTCATCGCCAAGGTGGAGAAGCCGCAGGCGGTGGAGAACATGGAGGCCGTGGTCGACGCGTTCGACGCGGTCATGGTGGCCCGCGGCGACCTGGCCGTGGAGTACCCGCTCGAAAAGGTCCCGATGGTCCAGAAGCGGCTCATCGAGATGTGCCGCCGCAACGCCAAGCCGGTGATCGTCGCGACCCAGATGATGGAGTCGATGATCACCAACTCCCGGCCGACCCGCGCCGAGGCCTCCGACGTGGCCAACGCCATCCTGGACGGCGCGGACGCGGTCATGCTGTCCGCCGAGTCCTCGGTCGGCGCCTACCCGATCGAGACCGTCAAGACGATGTCGAAGATCGTCACGGCGGCCGAGCAGGAGCTGCTCTCCAAGGGCCTCCAGCCCCTGGTCCCGGGCAAGAAGCCGCGCACCCAGGGCGGCTCCGTGGCCCGCGCGGCCTGCGAGATCGCCGACTTCCTGGACGGCAAGGCGCTGGTCGCCTTCACCCAGTCCGGTGACACCGCCCGCCGGCTGTCCCGCTACCGGGTGGCCCAGCCGATCCTGGCCTTCACCACCGACCCGGGCACCCGCAACCAGCTCTCGCTGAGCTGGGGCGTCGAGTCCTACGTGGTCCCCCACGTGGACAACACCGACGCCATGGTCGACCTGGTGGACGCCGAGCTGCTCAAGCTCAAGCGCTACAACAAGGGCGACACCATGGTGATCACGGCCGGCTCGCCCCCCGGCGTCCCGGGCACCACCAACATGGTCCGGGTCCACCACCTCGGCGGGGACCCGCAGAACTGACCCGCGCCGCACCGCTGCCGCACAGCGCCCGAGGCCCGCTCCCCCGTCGGTGAAGACCGGGGGTGCGGGCCTCGGGCGTGGCGCGAGGTCGGCCGGCGCGCGGACTACTCCGCCGGGCCGATGTAGTTCTTCAGCCCCGGAACCGTCAGGGTGCCGCCGAACTGGCCGGCCTGGACGACCTTCACCTTCGAGAAGAAGGCGAACGGGACGTTGAGCGGGGGCGGGGTCTCCGGGCTGAACTCGATCGGGATGATCCCGAACAGGTTGCCCTTCAGCGACTCCGTGTACATGGTCACGGTGGCACCCCGGATCTTCGAGGTGGAACCGGGCCGGGACTTCAGATGGGCGATGTTCCCCGACTTCCCGACCGTCTGGTAGAGGTCCTTGATGTCCAGGGAGTCCGCGGTGAACTTCAGGACCTTCTTGATCTTGCCGCTGGCCGTCTTCACCTCGACGATGCCGTGGTAGTCCAGGCCGTAGAGGGTCAGCAGCGAGCTGTCCAGGTACCAGGGCTCGTCGGGCAGCAGCGGGATGCCCGGCTCCAGTTCGGCGTCGGCCAGGGCCTTGGCGTCCCTGGTCGGGCACGGGAACGGCTCCTTGCCGTCCGCGTCCTTGCCGTCCTCGGCGTCCTTTCCGTCCTCGGCGTCCTTCTCCTCCGTGGGCTTCAGGTCGGCCGGGGGCTTCTTCCCGGTCTCGTCCTTCGGCGAGGTCCGGGTGTCCTTGACCTCGTCGGAGAGCTCGCTGATCTTGAGGCCGTGCCGGCGGGCGACGTCCCGGATCCGCTCCTCCGTCGGGTCGGCGGCCTCGGTGGACTCCTTCGCCTCGGGAGCCTTCGGAGCCTCGGAGGACTTCGCGGCCGGGGCCGTGATCTCCTCCCCCTTGCCCTGGTCGGTCTCCTTGGCGGTCTCCTTGGCCGGCTGCTTGCCGGCCAGGCCGTCGAGCAGCTCCGTGATCTTGTCGCCGACCCCCAGCGGGTCCAGCGGGTTCACGGTCTTCCCGGCCTCCGGCACCGCGGTCGGGGCCGTCTCACGGGCCGTCGGCTTCAGCGAGGGCTTCGACGTGGCCTTGGCCGAACCGCTGGGCGACGCGCTCGGCGTGACGCCCGGGGACAGGCTCGGCGTGGCGCTCGGCGACGCACTCGGGGAAGCGCTCGGGGACGCACCCGGCGAAGGCGGCTTCGACGCGGACTTCGACGCCTCCGGAGACGGGGACGCGGACTTGCCCTCCTCGTCTTTCGGCTCGTCGGAGCGCGTCACGCACGGACCGGGCGCGAAGGGTATGTCCTTGTCGTCGGCCAGGGCCAGCTTCGGCGCCATGCCCATTCCGACGAACACCGCCGTGGGCATCGCGGCGAGCGCCATGGTCTTGCCGACGGGTATCTGGAGCTTGGTCAGCAGCGACTTCCTGGGCGCCGCGTGTCGCGGGCCCTTCCTCTCACGGGACTCTGCGCCAGGGGCCACCGCCCGCTGCGTCTCGTCACCCCGCACTGTTCCTCCCGCCATCGGCGTGGGCAGTCGTCTCGGTCGCGCGCTCCGCATCCGTCTCGTGGTAGCCGGGGAAGGACATCGCCATCGGCGGCTGCTCCCCCTTCACCGTCCCGGCCGCGGCCGCCTCCTCGGCGGGTACGCCCGGTGCCCAGGACAGCGCCAGACAGCCGCCGACCAGGGCGAAGAGGAAGCCGATGAAGAAGCCGCCGAGGTTGGAGACCGGCAGGGACACCAGGCCCAGCAGGATGGAGGCGACGCCGGCGAAGATCCGGATGTTCTCCTGGAACCACAGGGCCAGACCCAGGGTGACCAGCAGGACACCGATGATCAGTGCGCCCGCGCCGCCGGGGGTCCCCATGGCGATGGCGACATTGCCCAGCCGGGTGTCGGCGTACGGGAAGTACGCGATCGGCAGGCCTGCCACCAGGGTGAACAGCCCGGCCCAGAACGGCCGCCGGCCACTCCAGGCGTGGAAGTGGTAGTACACCACGGTGAGCCAGTGGTCGTCTGCGGCGTTAACCGGGGCCTGGGGGTTCATGGACAACAGCTCCCTGGAAACGGTGGTACGGAGATCTACGTGGAGCCCGGACAGGCGGACTTCAGCAGCCGAAGCCGCCGCCCGCCCGTCCGGTCAAGCACCGGGACCGACTACTTCTCGTCCTGGTAGCACGGCTGGTCGCCGGCGAGCAGGCGGAGCTTGAGGTCGGGCAGCGTGAAGGTGCCCGCCGTCGTCGCCCACGCCTTCTGCCGCACGTTCGTCAGCGTCGCCTTCTTGGCGCGCTGGGAGAACGCGAACGGGCTCGACACCGTGCCCGGCTGGGCCGGGGTCGCGTGCGACTTGTCGCCGACCGCGACACCGATGTCCAGCTGCTCGAACGAGGCGTCCGCGTCGAGCTCGGCCACATCCAGGTAGATGTTGTCCGCGACCGCCGGGCGCCCGGGCTTGGTGCCCGTCTGCAGCTTGAGCGTGATGTTGCCGATCCCGGGCACCGGAGTGACCAGGGACTGGCACATGTTGGTGATGGTGGCCTTCTTGAACCCGGAAATGGTGACCGGGTGCGCCGCCGGGTTGCCGTGCAGGTCGTTGCCCTTGGCAATGCCGCCGTACTGGATCAGGTCGTCACCGACGAGCGAGTCGGCGCGCACCTTGAAGTCCTGGCCGGAGACGCTGAAGGACGCCGCCAGGACGCCCTGCGCGAGACCCACACCCACCGCGGCCGTGGCCGCGATGCTCGGCACCATGACGAGAGCGAAGCGCTTCCATCTGGTCCCGCCACGAACCTGGGAATTCATATCGTTTCCTCCTTCTCGGACGTACATCTCCGGTCCGGGCCCTGCCCGTCCTGGGATGGGAGAAGTGCTACGTCCTCGGGAAGGAGCGCAGGAGTCCATGACGCGGTCCGCGTCCGGTACTCCGGCGATCACCCCCGAGCGACAACCACTGGGCCACGCGTCCGCGCAACCTGGAGGACAGGCCCTGCCGGATGGCGGGGACCCCCCTGTCCTTGGGCCGGTGCCACTGCCACCGGTCCACTCGGTGGGGACCCATCACCGCACTCCGTGGTGAGCGGCTCTGCGGGATGGACCGAGCGTGGCCGATCGTGGTCCATTCGGGGGCGCCGCACAAGGGGGTTCGTTACTGGCGGGTAACGGCTGGATAACCGGGGTTCGACCCGGAGCCGTCGGGCGGGCACTCAGGGTGTCAGCCAAGGCCACGACAGAACCCCCGAATCCAGCCGCAAGCGGACAGATTCGGGGGTTCGACTTACTGCGAGTAACAGCCGCCCGGATTACCAAGTTTTGGTAAAGGGCGATCGTTGTTCAACCCAGCGCCGGGACGACACGGGTGGACTCCGGCAACTCTCCGGCGACCGGCTAGAAGAGCACCCGGGCCAGCGCGGTGCGGGCCGCGGTCACCCGCGGGTCGTCCCCGCCGATCACCTCGAACAGCTCCAGCAGCCGCAGCCGGACCGCGTCGCGGTCCTCGCCGAAGGTGACCCGGACGGTGTCCACCAGCCGCCCGAAGGCGTCCTCGACATGCCCGCCGATCAGGTCCAGATCGGCCGCCGCGATCTGCGCCGCCGGATCCTTGGGGGATGCCGCGGCCGCCTCCCGCACCTTCTGCGGGTCCATGTCCCGCACCCGGAGCAGCAGTTCGGCCTGGGCGAGGCCGAGCTTGGCCTCCGGGTGGGCCGGGTCCGCGGCCAGCACCTCGCGGTACGCCTGCACCGCGCCGCCCAGGTCCCCGGCGTCGAGGGCGCTCATCGCCGCTTCCAGCAGGGCGTCGTACGGTCCGGCCGGGACGACGGCCTCGGGGGCGCCGGGCCCCTCCGCACCGGAGTCCACGGTGATCCCGGTCAGTCCGAAGCGCTCCTCGGCCACCTGGATCAGCTGGGCCAGGGTCTCCCGGATCTGCGCCTCGGGGGCCGCGCCCTGGAACAGCGGCAGGGCCTGGCCGGCCACCACCGCGAAGACGGCCGGAATGCCCTGGATGCCGAACTGCTGCATCAGCATCTGGTTGGCGTCGACGTCGATCTTGGCGAGGACGAAACGGCCGTCGGCCTCCAGGGCCAGCCGCTCCAGCAGCGGGCCGAGCTGCTTGCAGGGCTCGCACCACTCGGCCCAGAAGTCGATGACGACCGGGACCTCGGCGGAACGCTGGATCACATCGTGTTCGAATCCGGCCTCGTCTACGTCGATGACGAGCGCGGACGGCGGCACCGCGGCCGTGCCGCCCTGACGGGCGGCCTCCGCACGTGCCTGATCGGCCTTCGCCTTGGCCTCGCCGGCCGCCTTCACCGCGGCGAGGTCGACGACGCCGCTCATGGACATGTTTCTGGGCTGCATGCGTACATCCTCCCCCGAGTGCGCGCACCGACGTAAAAGATCGGCCGAACCGGCCCGGAGACCGGGCCGGCGGTCATTCCTGAAATGACGCGGCGCCGGGTCCCCACCTGGCGCCAGTGGTTGTCGCGCGGTGCCGCCATCCCGGCGGCTCTTACGCTACGAGCCGTAGCGTAACTCCCCCGGGCGGTCCGTGCCGCGTGATGTCAACCACACACCGGCCGGAGTGACGGGGCTCACGGCGGTTCTGCTACCGGCGGGTATGGTCCTCGCCATGCACTCGCCAGACCTGCCTTCCGGATCCAGCCGCACCGGGCGCCCCCGCAGCGCCGCGGCGGATGCCGCGATCCTCGCCGCGACCCGGGACGCCCTGTGCGAACTGGGCTGGTCCAAGGTGTCCATGGGTGATGTGGCGGCCCGCGCGGGCGTCGCCAAGACCACCCTCTACCGGCGCTGGGCGGGCAAGAACGAGCTGGTCGTGGACGCGGTCGCGGAGCTCTTCGATGCCCTGGAGCTGCCCGACCGGGGCTCCCTGGAGGCGGACGTGGAGTACGTGGTGCTCCGGTTCGCGGAACTGCTGCGGCGCCCGGAGGCCCGTACCGCGCTGATGGCGGTGGTGGCCGAGTCCACCCGGGACGAGGCCCTCCAGGACCGGATCCGGTTCGCGATCGTGGACCGGCAGAAACGTCTCGTCGTACTGGGCCGCGAACGCGCGCAGGCCCGCGGCGAACTCCCGTACGAGGAGGACGAGACCCTCGCCGGGCACACCACGGACCTGATCTTCGACGTGATCGCGGGCACCGTGGTGCACCGCGCGCTGGTCAGCTCGGAGCCGGTGGACGAGCTGTGGGTGGCCACCTTCACCGCGCTGCTGATGAACGGCCTGCGGGGCGGCATCGCCGCCCCGCAGCCCTGACCCCCGGGGCGGGGGCGGCACCCCCTAGAAGCCGGGGGGCTCGGTGTAGGTGCCCCACTCGTCCCGGAGGGCGTTGCAGATCTCGCCGAGGGTGGCCTCGGCCCGGACCGCGTCCAGCATGGCCGGGATCATGTTGGAGCCGTCCCGGGCGGCGGCCAGCATCCGCTCCAGCGCCTGGGTGACCCTCTCCTCCTCGCGCCGGGCCTTGCGCTCGCCCAGCACCTTGACCTGTTCCCGCTCCACCTCGTGGCTGACCCGCAGGATCTCCAGGTCCCCGGTGACCGAGCCGTGGTGGACGTTGACCCCGACCACCCGCTTGTCGCCCTTCTCCAGCGACCGCTGGTACTGGAAGGCCGACTCGGCGATCTCCCCGGTGAACCAGCCGTCCTCGATCCCGCGCAGGATCCCCGAGGTGATCGGGCCGATGGGGTGCCGGCCGTCCGGGTGGGCGCGCAGTCCACGCTCCCGGATCTGCTCGAAGATCTTCTCGGCGTCCGCCTCGATCCGGTCGGTGAGCTGCTCCACGTACCAGGAACCGCCCAGCGGGTCGGCCACGTTGGCCACCCCGGTCTCCTCCATCAGCACCTGCTGGGTGCGCAGGGCGATCTCGGCGGCCTGCTCGCTGGGGAGTGCGAGGGTCTCGTCGAGGGCGTTGGTGTGGAGGGAGTTGGTGCCGCCGAGGACGGCGGCGAGGGCCTCCACGGCGGTGCGGACCACGTTGTTGTAGGGCTGCTGGGCGGTCAGCGAGACCCCGGCGGTCTGGGTGTGGAAGCGCAGCCACATCGCCTTGTCGCTCTTCGCCGCGTACACCTCCTTCATCCAGCGGGCCCAGATCCGGCGGGCGGCGCGGAACTTGGCGATCTCCTCGAAGAAGTCCAGGTGGGCGTCGAAGAAGAAGGAGAGGCCGGAGGCGAAGTGGTCCACGTCCAGACCGCGGGAGAGGCCCAGTTCCACGTACCCGAAGCCGTCGGCCAGGGTGTAGGCGAGCTCCTGGGCGGCCGTGGCCCCGGCCTCCCGGATGTGGTAGCCGGAGACGGAGAGCGGCTTGTAGGCGGGGATGCCGGCCGCGCAGTACTCCATGAGGTCGCCGATGAGCCTCAGGTGCGGCTCGGGCTCGAAGAGCCACTCCTTCTGGGCGATGTACTCCTTGAAGATGTCCGTCTGGAGGGTGCCGTTGAGGACGGCCGGGTCCACGCCCTGCCGTTCGGCGGCGACCAGGTACATGCAGAAGACCGGCACGGCGGGACCGGAGATGGTCATGGAGGTGGTGACGTCGCCGAGCGGGATGTCCTTGAACAGGACCTCCATGTCGGCGGCGGAGTCGATGGCCACCCCGCAGTGCCCGACCTCGCCCAGGGCGCGCGGGTCGTCGGAGTCGCGGCCCATCAGGGTGGGCATGTCGAAGGCCACCGAGAGCCCGCCGCCGCCGGCGGCCAGGATCATCTTGTAGCGCTCGTTGGTCTGCTCGGCGTTGCCGAACCCGGCGAACTGCCGGATGGTCCAGGTCCGGCCGCGGTAGCCGGTGGGGTGCAGTCCGCGGGTGAAGGGGTACTCGCCGGGCCAGCCGATCCGCTCGAAGCCCTCGTAGGTGTCGCCCGGGCGCGGCCCGTAGACCGGTTCGACGGCATCTCCGGAGAGCGTGCTGAAGTCGGCGTCCCGCTTGCGGGCCTTGTCATAGCGGGCCTGCCAGCGGCGGCGGCCCTCCTCGATGGCGTCAGCGTCCATACCGCGAATTTACTAGGACGTCCTAGTAAATGTCGATGGCAAACCCCCGGCGACTCGCGGCGGGGGTGGTCCGCTCCAGCCGCGCGCGAGTTCCGGCGCGCGGCGGAGGAAGCGGTCAGGCCTTGGCGGGGGCGGGCACCGGGGCGCCCTGGAGCAGCGGCTCGACCTCGGCGCGGACCTTCCGCTCCACGAAGAAGGCGGCCAGCGGAATGGTCCCGCTCACCAGCACCCACAGCAGCTTGCCGAAGGACCACTTGGCCTTGGAGCCCAGGTCGAAGGCGAAGACCAGGTAGATCATGAAGAGCAGACCGTGCGCCTGGGAGACCGCGAAGGTCAGGTCGGCGCCGGTGTCGAAGCCGTACTTGGCCACCATGCAGGCGCAGAGGATCAGGAGCATGACCGCGGTCACGTAGGCCATGACGCGGTAGCGGGTCAGCACGCTTCGTTTCATGGACACGAGCCTAACCGGAGGGGGACCGGCCGCGGACCGGGCCCCCGGACCGCCGGGGTCGGCCGAGGTCGCCGGGGTCGGCCGGGTCAGCCGCGCTCGTCGAAGTCGGCGGCGGAGATCCGCAGCGGCCGGAGCATCGCGAAGATCTCGGCGCACTCCTCGGCGTCGTAGGCGCCGAGCCCGAACTCCATGCCCATCAGGTCGCGGGTGGCCGCCTCCACCACCTCGCGGCCCTTGTCGGTGATGGAGGCCAGGGTGCCGCGGCCGTCGTTCGGGTTGGGCCGCTTGTCCACCAGACCGGACCGCACCAGCCGGTCCACGGTGTTGGTGACGGAGGTCGGATGCACCATCAGCCGCTCGCCGATCTTGGACATCGGCAGCTCCCCGGCCTTGGAGAAGGTCAGCAGCACCAGCGCCTCGTACCGGGCGAAGGTCAGCCCGTACGGCTTGACCACCGCGTCCACCTCGCCGAGCAGGATCTGGTGCGCCCGCATGATCGAGGTGATCGCGGCCATCGAGGGCACCGGGCCCCAGCGCTGCTGCCAGAGTTCGTCGGCGCGGGCGATGGGATCGAAGGGAAGGCTGAGCGGCTTGGGCACGCACCCGACCTTACCGGCCGGTCATTTGGGGGACAGCCCCGTCTCATCCCTCGACCGGGACAGCTCGGCGAGCAGCGCCCCCACGCACAGGGCGCCGAGCGCACCGGCCCCGGCCACCACCCAGTGGACCGGCAGGAACTCGGCGGCCAGCCCGGCTCCGGCCATGCCCAGCCCCTGGGTGGTCATCAGTCCGGTGCCGAGCAGGGTCATCGCCCGGCCGCGCGCCTCCTCGGGGACGGCCGCCACGAACCAGGCGTCCAGGCCGAGGGTGTACGCGTGGGCCAGCCCGGCGAGCAGCAGCAGGACCAGGGTGGCGGCGAAGCCGGGGTGGACGGCGTAGCCGAGCAGCGGCAGCGGCGCGGCCACGGCGAGCGGGGCGGCGATCCGGGAGCGGGTGCGGGGGGCCAGCGCCGAGCCGGCCCACAGCTCGCCCGCGATGGTGCCGGCCGGCAGGGCGCACATCAGCAGGCCGAGGGCCGCGGTGCCCAGGCCCAGCCGGTCGGCGTAGGGGGCCATCAGGGCCTCGGGGACGACCACGAACAGCGGCGGCAGCCAGCTGAGCAGGGTGAGCGCGCGCAGCCGCCGGTCCCGGAGCAGCAGCCCGGGACCGGCGGCGGCCGTACGGACGGAAGTGCCGGCGGCCGTACCGGCCGGGGTGCGGGCGGGGCGGGCCCTGGTGCCGAGGCGGAGCAGCAGGGCGGAGCCGGCGAACCCGGCGGCGGTCACCGCGATGGCCGCGCGCGGGGAGACCGCCGCGAGCAGCAGCCCGCCGAGGCCGAACCCGGTGAGCAGGGCGCTCTGCGCGATGATCCGGAGCACCGAGCGGCCGAGCACGAAGGCGTCGCCGACTCCGAGGATGTCGGCCAGGGAGGCGGCCCGGGTGCCCTGGAAGAGCGGGGCGACGGCGGCCATCGCGCAGCGCAGGGCGAGCAGGACGGGCACCGGGGTCCCCGGCAGCACCATGGCGGCGGCGCAGACGGCGCAGAGCAGGTCGCAGCCGACGAGCACCCGGCGGGCGGGCAGCCGGTCGGCGAGTCCGGCCAGCAGGGTGCCGCCGAGGGCGTGCGGCAGGAAGCCGAGGGCGAAGGTGAGGGCGCTGAGCAGCGGGGAGCCGGTGAGCCGGAACACCAGGACGGTCAGGGCGATCTCGGCGACGACCACCCCGAGCACGGACAGCAGGTGCGCGGCGAACACGGCCCGGAACTCGCGGACCCGGAACAGCTCCCGGTAGCCCCCGGCGCGGTGGTCCTCGTGCGGGTGGTCCACGTCGCGGCCGGGGTGGTCCGGGGCCGGGGTGCCGGCCGGTGTCGCGGCCGGTGTCTCGGCCGGGACGGCCGGATCTGTCGCGGTCATGGGGCGACCCTGCCGGGCGGCGGGCGGCACCGGCAGTGATTCGGCCGTGGCCGAATCACCGACCGCCCGCCGGCCCGGCGGAGACGGGGGCGGGGGGTCAGGGCGGTCAGGGCGGTCAGACGGGTCAGGGTCCGGCGGGCTCCAGGAGGCGGTCGCGGAGGCGGTCGACCAGGGTGTCCTCGATGCCGAGGTGGCCGGTGGCGTAGCCGTGGACCGAGCCGTGGCGGGCCCGCAGGTCGGCGAGGAAGAGCCGGATGACCGTCTCGGGGGCCCGGCCGTAGGCGGGCCAGCCCAGGGTGCGGCCGGGGTGGGCCGCGTGCCAGTCCGCGACCAGCCGGGCGGTGGCCAGTTCGGTGAGCGCGAAGTCCTCGGCCACCGTGTCCTCGGGAACTCCCAGCAGGGAGAGGACCAGCGCGGCGAGCAGTCCGGTGCGGTCCTTGCCGGAGGCGCAGTGGAAGACCTGCGGGCCGTCCTCGGCGGCGATGGCCTCCAGGGCCTCCCGGAGTTCGGCGCGGCCGTCCTCGGCGACCTCGGCGAACCGGTCGGCGAGATAGCGCCAGGGGTCCAGCTCCGGGTCGATGGCGGCCTGGTCGTAGGGCCGGTGCTCGATGCTCAGGTTGCGGTACTCGTAGGCGGGTCCGTCCTGCTCGGGGACCCGGCCCCGGGCCTCGATCTCCCAGGGGTAGCGGAGGTCGATGACGGTCCGTACGCCCAAGGCCCGGAACCTCTCCAGATCGGCTGCCGCGGCCGGCCCGGCGAGCTTGCCGAGGGAGTCGGAGCGGTACAGCCTCCCCCACCGGACCGTCCGGCCGTCCCCGGTCCGATAGCCGCCCAGATCACGGAAGTTGTGCAGGTGCTCGAAGTCCACATGGCGATCCATGACGATCACCCTAGGCGGACGGTCCGGGACCGCGTCCCGGGCGGCGTCCCGCACCCCGGCCCCGGCCGCGGCTTGCCGGGTGGGCGGTGCCCGGCGCAGGGTGGCCCGCATGTCCTTCCACTTGCGCTTCGGGCCGGCGGACCTGCTCCGCTGCCGGTTCGCCTTCTCCCCCCGGTGGGAGACCCAGGAGGCGGTACGGGTGCTGGCCCGGCCCGCCCGGCACGGGTACCACCGGCCCTGGCTGGAGCGGGTCCGGGCGGCGGCCGCCGGGCTGGACCTGCGTCCGCTGTGGCTGCTGATGCCCCGGCGCGGGCACAGCCCGGACTTCCTGTGGCCGCCGCCGGCCGGGCCCGGCGCCTCCTTCGAGGAGGAGTCGGCGGTGGTCCGGCGGACCGATCCGGCGGTCGCGCGGGCGGACCTGTACCGCTCGCTGGTGTGCACGCCCGGGGCCGTGGACAGTGCGGTCGGGCGGGCCATGCTGGAGGATCCGGCGCGCGCGGTCGGGGAGCTGGCGGACCTGGCGGAGGCGGCCTGGCGGGCGCTGGTGGAGCCGGAGTGGCCCCGGCTGCGGGCCCTGCTGGAGGCCGACATCCTCTTCCATTCGCGCCGGCTCGCGGCGGGCGGGCTGGCCGGGCTGTTCGACGGGCTGCATCCGGACCTCCGCTGGGAGGAGGGCGCGGACACTCTGACCCTGCGCCGGCCCGGACACCACGACCGGCTGCTGGGCGGGCAGGGGCTGGTGCTGATGCCCAGCGCGTTCGTCTGGCCGGAGGTGGTCGGGGGGTTCGACCCGCCCTGGCAGCCGACGGTGGTGTATCCGGCGCGCGGGATCGGGGCTCTGTGGGGCGAGGACCCGGGGGTGACCCCGGCGGCGCTGGCCGGGCTGCTGGGCCGGGGCCGGGCGGACGTGCTCTGCGCGCTGCCCGAGCCGGCGTCCACCACGGCGCTGGCCCGCCGGCTGGGACTGGCGCCCTCCTCGGTCTCGGCGCATCTGAAGGCGCTGTACGCGGCCGGGCTGCTGACCCGTCACCGGCACGGCCACCAGGTGCGGTACGAGCGGACCCCGCTCGGCATCGCCCTCGCCACCGGTTCGGCCCCGGTGTCGTAGACCTGACCGATTCATCCCTCATGTCACGATATTGCGATGTTCCGACCCGTCGCTTGCCGCCGACGCCGACGCCGGTCCCGGCGCTCCGCCCCTCCCGTCGCCGCCCTGGCTCCGGCCCTGGCACTGACCCTGGCCCTGACCACCGGCTGCACCTCCGGGGACCCGCTGCCCCCGGGCGGCGGCCCGGCCGGCGCGGCGGGTCCGGCGGGCGCGGCCGGGCCGGGCGGGGTCCGGGCCGAGGAGGAGGAGACCGCGACGGAATCGCCGTTCTGGGTGGACCCGCAGAGTCCGGCCGCCCGGCAGGTGGCCGCCTGGGAGGCGCAGGGCCGGCACGGTGACGCCCAGGTGCTGCGGCGGATCTCGGAACGGCCGGTCGCCCTGTGGGCCCCGGCGGGCGATCCCGCGCCGGAGGTCCGCCGGGCCGCCCGCGGCGCCCTCGCGGCCCACCGGACCCTGCTGCTGGTCGCCGACAACCTGCCGCACCGGGAGTGCGCCACCCGCCCGTCGGACGAGGAGAAGGACGGGGCGAAGGACGGGCCGGGGGACGGCGCGAAGGAGCGGGCGCGGAAGGGGGCTCCCGGCGGGGCGCCGGACGGGGCGGCCTACCGGCGGTGGATCGGCGCCCTCGCGGACGCGGTCGGCAAGTCCCGCGCCCTGGTGGTCCTGGAGCCGGGCGCCATCGCCCGGACCGTGGACGGCTGCCTCCCGGCGGACCGCCGGGAGGAGCGGCTGCGGCTGCTGTCGGCGGCGGTGGACCGGCTGAAGCGGAACCCGGAGACCGAGGTCTATCTGGACGCGGGGAACCCGGCCTGGATCCGGGACTCCGCCGATCTGGTCGACCCGCTCTACCGGGCCGGACTCGGCCGGGCCGACGGCTTCGCCCTCAACGTGGGCGACTTCCGGTCCGACGAGGCGGGCCGGGCGTACGGTGCGGAGCTCTCCCGGCGGACCGGCGGCCGGCACTTCGTCCTGGACACCGGCCGCAACGGGAACGGACCCCCGTCCGGCGACGGGGAGTCGGCCCGCTGCAACCCGCCCGGCCGCGCCCTCGGGGCCGTGCCCACGGACCGGACCGGGGACCCGCTGGTCGACGCCCATCTGTGGATCCGGCCGCCCGGGGCCTCGGACGGCGACTGCCGGGGCGGCCCGGCGGCCGGCACCTGGTGGCCGGACTACGCCCTGGGCCTGGCCCGCCGCGCCCGCGGCTGACCCGCGCGCCGCACGGCCGTACCGCCCGCCCCGGACGCCCGCCCGGCCGCCCGGCCGCCCGGCCGGTCCGGTCAGGGGCGGGTGCCGCGCCGCAGGGTGTGCCGGACGGCGCGCTGGCTGATCGGGCCGAGGCCCTCCAGCACCTGGACGATCCCGGCCAGTTGCTCCAGCGCGTCCAGCGCCCGGCCGGCCCCGGCCGGGTCCACCCCCTCGTAGAGCTCGATCCCGACGAAGGAGGCCGCCGCGGCCCGGGCCAGCCCGGCCGGGTCGGCGAACTCGCCCAGCGGGGTCGCGGCCAGCAGCCGGGCCAGTACGGTCTCCAGCTCGGCCACCCACAGGGCCAGTCCGGCGGCGGTGGCCGCCGCCAGGGCCGGCTGGGTCTGCCCGGCGGCGAGCAGCTGGCCGAGCATGGCCACATGGCCGCCGGCCCGCTCCTCCTCGTGCATCTCCCGCGCGAAATGCAGGAGTTCGGCGAGGGATCCGAGCTCGGCCATCCGGTCCCGGTAGCGGGCCACCCGCTGCTCGGCGCCGAACCGGCAGGCCTGGCCGAGAAGTTCGTCCACCGAGCCGAAGTGGTAGAAGATCAGACCCTGGTTGACCCCGGCGGTGGCCGCGACGCTGCGGGCCGAGGTCTTGCCGATGCCCTGTTCGGAGAGCGTGCGCAGGGCGCCGGCCAGCAGCTTTTCCTTGGTCGTGGCGCTCATGCGCGGACCTCCTCCCGGACCGGCCGCAGATCCCCGCGGATCCGGTGCCCGGCCATGTCGACGTATGCGGCGGTGAAGGACCCCTCGTACCCGAAGAGCGGGCCGAACCGCCGGTTCACCACCCGGACCCGGATCCGGAACCGGCCGGTGCGCTCGTCGAAGGACTCCCGCACCTCGGCGTCGGCGCCGATCAGGTCGGGCACCCGCACGTCGAGGGGGCCTTCCCGGAACCGGTGCTCGCCGGATCGGATGAGCAGCGAGCCGTCGGGTTCGGCGCTCATGTGCAGATCGCTGGCCAGGTGCTGGTGGGTCCCCAGGTAGTCGAGCACGCAGTTCCGTTCCGCGCTGTGGACCATGGTCGCATCGAACCGGCGCGGCCCGTCCGGCAGCTCGAAGGTGCGGACGAAGGTGACGGTCTCCCGGCCGAAGGAGTCGGCGTACGGGAGGTTCTCGATGACGAACGGGACGTTCCGGCCCTCCCGGGGGACCAGGATGTTGCGCAGCCCGCCGAGCCGCAGGAAGGGCTTCACACAGGCGGGGCCGTGCCAGATCCGGTCCATGACCCCGCGTCCGACACAGCCCTCGCCGGAGTCCAGGCCGACGGAGAAGCGGCGCCGGAGCTGCGGGTGCAGCCGCTGGAAGTCGGCGCCCATATGGGTCTCGAAGATGGAGGTCATCGCTGCTCCAGGGTGGCGAGCAGACGGGGGGCGGTGGCGGGGGTCCGGCCGGGCGGGGTCCGCAGGCAGCGGCGGGCGGCCGGGGTGCCCGGCAGCGGCGGCAGCAGGACGGCGGCCGCGACGAGCAGCAGCGCGGCCACGGGCACCACCGGCCCCGGCGGGCCGGCCGGCAGCAGCGCGGACAGGGACAGCAGACAGACCAGCGCCCGGAGCACGGTCTCGGCCAGCGCCCGGGCCAGCCCGGCCGCCGGGCCGGTCCCGCGTTCGCACCAGAGCCGGAGCCGGTCGAAGGACCAGGCGGTGGCCCAGCCCATCAGCGGCCGGAAGACCAGCCGGTCGAAGAGGGTGCCGAAGCGGCCCCAGCGCGGCCGGTAGTCGTAGCCGGTGAGGAAGCGGATGCCGTCGGGGCCGGGGACGTAGCGCCAGTAGCCGCTGCCGGAGGCGATCGGGGAGAGCGGGTGCCCGGAGGCGAACCGCAGGGCGGAGACCCGGCTGCCGTCGGGGCGGTGCGCCTCGCCGGAGCTGATCCCGGTGCCGCCGACGGAGAGGAAGGGCAGCACCCGGGTCGCGTAGCGGAAGCGCTGCGGCTCGTCCCCGGTGCGCGGCAGATAGGTGATCGAGCCGAACCGCAGATCCCAGCGCTGGTGCTGGGCCGGGTCCTGGCTGCGCTCCCACAGCTCCGCCATCCCGGTCCGCACCACCGTCTCCACGTACAGCCCCATGCCGCACTCCCCCGTCCACACCGTGTTGAGCGCTCGCTCAAAACTGACCCTAGACGGGTTTGAGCACTCGCTCAATACCTTCGGGCGGGGAATCTTGAGCACCCGCTCAAGACACCCGCAACACGGCGACCCCCGGCCGCGGGGCCGGGGGTCGCCGAAGGAAGGGGATGCCGGGGGTCAGCCCGCGAGGTGCCGCTCCACCGTGTCGATCTTCGAGGTGATGCCGTCCGTCACACCGGGGCGGATGTCGGCCTTGAGGATGAACGAGACCCTGGGGGCGCGGGCCTCGACGGCCGCGACGGCCCGCCGGACCACGTCCATGACCTCGTCCCACTCGCCCTCGACGGTGGTGAACATGGCGTCGGTGCGGTTGGGCAGACCCGACTCGCGGACCACCCGGACCGCCTCGGCCACGTACTCGCCGACCTCTTCACCGACCCCCAGCGGGGTCACCGAGAACGCGATGATCATGCCGCCGCGCCTTCCTTGCCGGCGACGGCCTCGCCGCGCATCCGGGCGGCCAGCACGCTGTCGGCCTCGTCCCGCTTGAGGATCCGGTCACCGAAGAGCCCGCCGAACGGCAGCAGCGCCAGCACGAAGAACAGGGCCACCTTCTTCAGCGGCCACTTCGCCCGGTTCCACACGTCCAGCAGGAAGACCGCGTAGACCACGAAGAGGAAGCCGTGCAGGATGCCCAGCGGCATCATCAGGAAGTCGATGTCGGAGACCCGGCTCAGCAGCGAGCCGAAGATCAGCAGCGCCGGGAACGACAGCGCCTCCGGAACGGAGATGAGGCGCAGCCGGTGCAGGGCGGAAGCGGTCTTGATGTCCACAGTGAACCTTCGGAGGTGGCGGCCGGGGGGCCGTCCCAGTGTCTCAGCCGCTTTGCACGATCTTGACCGGACCCCCGGCCGCCGGGACGGTCCGTGCGATATCGGCCACGAAGCCCTGTTCCGCTCCGCCCGCTGCCGATACCTTCGTCCCGTGGCTCAGTTCCGACTCCAAGGCAGCAAGGTGCTGGCCGTCGACCTGACCGGAGACGCCGTCAAAGCGAAGAACGGCTCGATGGTCGCCTACGACGGGCAGATGGCCTTCAAGAAGATGTCCGGCGGCGGTGAAGGCCTCCGGGGCATGGTCACCCGGCGGCTCACCGGCGAACAGATGACGATGATGGAAGTGCAGGGGCAGGGCACCTGCTTCTTCGCCGACCGCGCGAGTGAGATCAATCTGGTCGATCTGCGGGGCGAGAAGCTCTACGTGGAGTCCAGCAACCTGCTCTGCACCGACGCCGGGCTGCGCACCGGCACCACCTTCACCGGGCTGCGCGGCGGGGCGACCGGCAACGGCCTCTTCACCACCACGGTCGAGGGCAACGGGCAGGCGGCGATCATGTCCGACGGCCCGGCGGTGGTGCTGCGCGTCAGCGCCCAGTACCCGCTGTCCGTGGACCCGGGGGCGTACATCGCGCACACCGGCAACCTCCAGCAGCACTTCCAGTCCGGGGTGACCTTCCGGACCCTGATGGGCGAGGGCTCCGGGGAGGCGTTCCAGATCCGCTTCGAGGGCGAGGGGCTGGTCTACGTGCAGCCCAGCGAGCGCAACACCATCGGGGGCGACGTCTGATGCCGTTCCGCGAGATCAACTCCAAGATGATCGAGGCCCAGGTGATCCCCGGGCAGCGGATCTACAGCCAGCGCGGCGCCATGCTGGCGTACCGCGGCGAGGTCTCCTTCACCCCCGACCTGACCGGCGGCCAGGGCGGGGTCATGGGCATGATCGGGCGCCGGGTGGCGAACGAGCAGACCCCGCTGATGACCGTCGAGGGCAGCGGCACCGTGATGTTCGGCCACGGCGGCCACCACATCCAGGTGATCAACCTGACCGGCGAGACCCTCTACGTGGAGGCGGACCGGCTGCTCGCCTTCGACGGCACCCTCCAGCAGGGCACCATGTTCATGGGCTCCCAGGGCGGGGTGATGGGCATGGTGCGCGGCCAGGTGAGCGGCCAGGGCCTGTTCACCACCACCCTCAAGGGGCACGGCGCGGTCGCCGTGATGGCCCACGGCGGGGTGATCGAACTGCCGATCACGCCGCAGCGCCCGATCCACGTGGACCCGCAGGCGTACGTGGCCCACCACGGGGACGTCCGCAACAAGCTGTCCACGGCGCTGGGCTGGCGGGACATGGTCGGCCGCGGCTCCGGCGAGGCCTTCCAGCTCGAACTGTCCGGCCAGGGTGCGGTGTACGTACAGGCCTCGGAGGAGAAACTGTGAACTTCGGTCCCGTGATGGCCGGCCCCGGTGGCCCGACCGTCTTCGACCCGTACACCCTGCCCTCGGACGACAACGTCAACTCGTACACCTTCTGCGTGGAGCTCAAGGGGAGCCAGTGGTTCCTGCAGAAGGGCAAGATGATCGCCTACTACGGGCGGATCGAGTTCAACGGCATCGGCCACGGGCGCTTCGACCGGCTGCTGCGGACCAGCTTCCACTCCCCGCTGCACGCCGGCGACTGGGTGGTGGCGGAGGGCCAGGGCAAGATGCTGCTGGCCGACCGGGCCTTCGACGTGAACAGCTACGACCTGGAGGAGGGCAACCTCACCATCCGGTCCGGGAACCTGCTCGCCTACCAGCCCTCGCTGGCCCTGAAGCAGTCGATCGTGCCGGGGTTCCTCACGCTGATCGGCACCGGGAAGTTCGTGGCGGCCTCCAACGGGCCGGTGGTCTTCATGGAGCCCCCGCTGCGGGTGGACCCGCAGGCGCTGGTGGGCTGGGCGGACTGCCCCTCGCCCTGCCACCACTACGACCACGGCTACATGTCCGGGGTGATGGGCGGGCTGCGGCAGCTGGCCGGGATCGGCGGGGCCTCCGGCGAGGAGCACCAGTTCGAGTTCGTGGGCGCGGGCACGGTGCTGCTCCAGTCCTCCGAGATGCTGATGGCGGAGCAGCCGGTCGGCATGGTGGGCGCCGGCGCCCAGCCGGGCGTGCCGGGCGCGGGCCACGGGGTGCCGGGCCAGCACGGGCAGCACGGGCAGTCGGGGGTGCCGCGGATGCCGGGGCAGCTGGGTGACCTCCAGCGCCGCTTCGGGCTGTGAACCGCCGGACCGCCCACTGGACCGCTCGTCCTATTTTTGTACGTAATTCAACTTCTTAGGTAGAGTTCCTTCATGGAGACCATCGAGACCGACAAGGCCACCCGCTGGCTGACCGAGGCCGAGCAGTGCGCCTGGCGCACCCACCTGGACGTCAGCCGGCTGCTGATGCACCAGCTGGAAAAGGATCTCCAGCCCTTCGGACTCACCAACAACGACTACGAGATCCTGGTGAACCTCTCGGAGTCGGAGGACCACCGGATGCGGATGAGCGATCTCGCGACCGCCACCCTCCAGTCCAAGAGCCGGCTCTCGCACCAGATCACCCGGATGGAGGCGGCCGGGCTGGTCCGCCGGGTGAACTGCGAGTCGGACCGGCGCGGGCTGTACGCGGTGCTGACCGACGAGGGCATGGAGACCATGCGGAAGGTGGCCCCGCACCACGTGGCCTCGGTCCGCGCCCATTTCATCGACCTGCTGCCGCCCGAGGCGCTGGCGGCGCTGCGCGCCTCCCTCACCCCGGTGGCCGACCACCTGCGCGACCGCCGCGGCAAGGGCTGACCCCGCCCGGACGGGCGGGTGCGGCCCCCGCTCCCTAGACTGGCGTACGCCCCGAATCCCCGGAAAAGGGAGATCTGCGCCATGTCCAAGCGAGGGAACAAGCGACGGGCCCGCAAGAAGAAGGGCGCCAACCACGGCAAGCGCCCGAACACGTAGCCGCCCCGGACGGGGCCGCACCACCACGGTGCGGCCCCGTCCGTGCGTCAGGATTCCGTGAGGGTGGCCAGCAGGGCGTCCGAGGCCGCGTAGGGGTCCAGCTCGCCGACGGCCACCCGGGCCGCCAGCGCGTCCAGGTGGGCGTCCCCGCGCAGGTCCGCCAGCCGGGCCCGCAGCGCGGTGATCGTGATCGTCTCGATCTCGCGGGCCGCCCGGGCGGCCCGCCGCTCGGCCAGCACCCCGTGCTCGTCCATCCAGGCCCGGTGCTTCTCCAGCGCCTCGACCACCTCGTCGATGCCCTGGCCCCGGGCCGCCACCGTCTTGACGATCGGCGGCCGCCAGTCGCCGGGCCCCCGGGACTCCCCCAGGCCCAGCATGTGGTTCAGCTCGCGGGCCGTGGCGTCGGCGCCGTCCCGGTCCGCCTTGTTCACCACGTACAGGTCGCCGATCTCCAGGATGCCCGCCTTCGCGGCCTGGATGCCGTCGCCCATGCCCGGGGCGAGCAGCACCACGCAGGTGTCCGCCTGCGCGGCGATCTCCACCTCCGACTGCCCGACCCCGACCGTCTCGACCAGCACCACGTCGCAGCCGGCCGCGTCCAGGACCCGGATGGCCTGCGGGGCCGCCCAGGACAGGCCGCCCAGATGGCCCCGGGTGGCCATCGACCGGATGTAGACCCCCGGGTCCGAGGCGTGGTCGGACATCCGGACCCGGTCGCCGAGCAGCGCCCCGCCGGAGAACGGCGAGGAGGGGTCCACGGCCAGCACCCCGACCCGCTTGCCGGCCCGCCGGTAGGCGGAGACCAGGGCGGAGGTCGAGGTCGACTTGCCGACCCCGGGCGAGCCGGTCAGGCCCACCACGTACGCCCCGCCGGTGAGCGGGGCCAGCGCCGCCATCACCTCGCGGAGCTGTGGGGACGCCCCCTCGACCAGGGAGATCAGCCGGGCCACGGCCCGCGGTCGGCCCTCCCGGGCCTGGGACACCAGCGAGGGGACGTCCACCGTCATCGCGTACCGCTCCCTTACTTGCCGGCGCCCGCGCCCGGCACCCGGACGATCAGCGCGTCACCCTGTCCGCCACCGCCGCAGAGGGCGGCCGCGCCGACCCCGCCGCCGCGCCGCTTGAGCTCCAGCGCCAGGTGCAGGACCACCCGGGCGCCGGACATGCCGATGGGGTGGCCCAGGGCGATGGCGCCACCGTTCACGTTCACCTTTTCCGGGGTCACGCCGAGGTCCTTCATTGACTGCACGGCCACCGCGGCGAAGGCCTCGTTGATCTCGATCAGATCGAGGTCGGCGACCTCCAGGCCCTCCTTCTTCAAGGCGTGCAGGATCGCGTTCGAGGGCTGCGACTGGAGCGAGTTGTCCGGACCGGCCACATTGCCGTGGGCGCCGATCTCGGCGATCCACTCCAGGCCCAGCTCCTCGGCCTTGGCCCGGCTCATCACGACCACGGCGGCGGCGCCGTCGCTGATCTGCGAGGAGGTCCCGGCGGTGATGGTGCCGGCCCTGTCAAGGGCACCACCAGCGAAGGCCGGGCGCAGCTTGCCGAGGGACTCGGCGGTGGTCTCCGGGCGGATGCCCTCGTCCTGGGAGAAGACCACCGGGTCGCCCTTGCGCTGCGGGATCTCCACCGGGGTGATCTCCGCCTCGAAGACCCCGTTCTTCTGGGCGGCGGCGGCCCGCTGGTGGGAGGCGGCGGCGAACTCGTCCTGCGGGGCCCGCTCGATGCCGAGGCGGGTGTTGTGCTTCTCGGTGGACTCGCCCATGGCGATGTTCTCGAAGGCGTCCGTGAGGCCGTCGTAGGCCATCGCGTCGAGCATCTCGACCGCGCCGTACTTGTAGCCCTCGCGGGACTTGGGCAGCAGGTGCGGGGCGTTGGTCATGGACTCCTGGCCGCCGGCGACCACGATGTCGAACTCCCCGGCGCGGATCAGCTGGTCGGCCAGGGCGATGGCGTCCAGACCCGAGAGGCAGACCTTGTTGATGGTCAGCGCGGGCACGTTCATCGGGATGCCGGCCTTGACGGCGGCCTGGCGGGCGGGGATCTGGCCCGCGCCGGCCTGGAGCACCTGCCCCATGATCACGTACTGCACCTGGTCGCCGGAGATACCGGCCCGGTCCAGCGCGGACTTGATGGCGAAACCGCCGAGATCGGCACCCGAGAAGGACTTCAGCGAGCCGAGCAGCCGCCCCATGGGCGTGCGGGCCCCTGCGACGATCACTGAAGTGGTGTTGTTCGTTCCGGACATGAGGCACGGCCCCTTGGATGAGGAGTGAACGAGGGTTTACCTGAATGTACTGAGCGGTACCGGTGGCGTCACCGGGCCGTCGGTGTGATCGCGCGCACGTTGCGTAACCACCCTCGGTGGCAGTGCACTGGTCCCATGCTGACAAGAATCGACCACATCGGGATCGCCTGCTCCGACCTCGACAAGACCGTCGAGTTCTACCGTGCCACGTACGGGTTCGAGGTGTTCCACTCCGAGGTCAACGAGGAGCAGGGCGTCCGCGAGGCCATGCTGCGGATCAACGGCACCTCCGACGGCGGTGCCTCCTACATCCAGCTCCTGGAGCCGACCCGGGAGGACTCCGCGGTGGGCAAGTGGCTGGCGAAGAACGGCGAGGGGGTCCACCACATCGCCTTCGGCACCGAGGACGTCCAGGGGGACTCCGAGGCCATCCGCGGCAAGGGGGTGCGCGTCCTCTACGACGAGCCCCGCACCGGCTCCATGGGCTCGAAGATCACCTTCCTGCACCCCAAGGACTGCCACGGCGTGCTCACCGAGTTGGTCACCGCCAACCCCGACCACTGACCCCCCGATTCCCCGGCCGGTAGAGTGACGGTGGCTCGGCCGGGGTTCGGTGCGGAAGGGGTCGGGGCCTGTGACCCGTACCCCGCCATCTGACACCATTCCCCGGGGGCGTCGTTCAGCGGGCGGACGGCGCTCATTGGGAGTGAGCTTGCGACCAGGGGACGGATGGGACCGCGCTGTGCGGGGCTACGAAAGCCAGGAGAGCCATCAGGCCGAGGCCGATCATCTCTCGCTCTTCGAGGCCGAGATGGAGCGGCTGAAGAAGGAGCGCGGGAAGGCCGTCCAGCACGCCGAGGACCTGGGGTACCAGGTCGAGGTGCTGCGCGCCAAGCTCCACGAGGTGCGTCGCGCGCTCGCGTCCCGCCCCGCCTATGACAGCCAGGACCTGGGCTACCAGGCCGAGCAGCTGCTGCGGAACGCCCAGGTCCAGGCCGACCAGATGCGCTCGGACGCCGAGCGCGAGCTCCGTGACGCCCGGGCCCAGACCCAGCGCATCCTCCAGGAGCACGCCGAGCACCAGGCGCGGCTCCAGGCCGAGCTGCACTCCGAGGCGGTCAGCCGCCGTCAGCGGCTGGACCAGGAGCTCAACGAGCGCCGGCAGACCGTCGAGGCGCACGTCAACGAGAACGTGGCCTGGGCCGAGCAGCTCCGGGCCCGTACCGAGGCCCAGGCCCGGCGGCTCATGGAGGAGTCCCGGGCCGAGGCCGAACAGGCCCTGAACGCGGCCCGCGCCGAGGCCGCCCGGGTCGCCGAGGAGACCCGCCGCCGGCTCACCGAGGCCACCGAGGCCGGCCGGGCCGAGGCCGAGGCCACCCTGCTGCGGGCCCGCAAGGAGGCCGAGCGGCTGCTGGCCGCCGCCTCCTCGCAGGCCCAGGAGGCCACCGAGCACGCCGAGCGGCTCCGCTCCACCGCCTCCGCCGAGTCCGAGCAGACCCGCCGGCAGACCATGGACCTGGGCCGGGTCGCCGACCAGCGGGTGCAGGAGGCCGAGGGCGCGCTCCGCGAGGCCCGTGCCGAGGCCGAGAAGCTGCTGGCCGAGGCCAAGGAGGCGGCCACCCGCCAGGTGGCCTCCGCCGAGTCCGTGAACGAGCAGCGCACCCGCACCGCCAAGGAGCAGGTCGCCCGGCTGGTCGGCGAGGCCACCAAGGAGGCCGAGGCACTGAAGGCGGAGGCCGAGCAGCAGCTCGCCGACGCCCGCGAGCAGGCCGAGCGGCTGCGCACCGAGGCCGGCGAGCAGGCCCGCACCGCCGCCGCCGAGGACACCGCCGCCCAGCTGGCCAAGGCCGCCCGGACCGCCGAGGACGTCCTCAACAAGGCCTCCGAGGACGCCCGCGCCACCACCCGGGCCGCCGCCGAGGAGGCCGAGCGGATCCGCCGCGAGGCCGAGTCCGAGTCCGACCGGCTGCGCGCCCAGGCCGCCGACAGCGCCGAGCAGCTCAAGGGCGCCGCCAAGGACGACACCGCCGAGTACCGGGCCAAGACCGTCGAGCTCCAGGAGGAGGCCCGCCGGCTGCGCGGCGAGGCCGAGCAGCTGCGCGCCGAGGCCGTCGCCGAGGGCGAGCGGATCCGCGGCGAGGCCCGCCGCGAGGCCGTCTCGCAGATCGAGGAGGCGGCCCGGACCGCCGAGGAGCTGCTGAGCAAGACCAAGGCGGACGCCGACGAGCTGCGCCGCGGCGCCGGCGCCGAGAGCGAGCGGGTCCGCGCCGAGGCCATCGAACGGGCCGGCACCCTGCGCGCCCAGGCCGAGGAGACCCTGGAGCGCGCCCGGGCCGAGGCGGAACGGCTGCGGACCGAGGCCGAGGAGTCCGCCGAGGCGCTGCGCACCGAGACCGACGCCGCGGTGCGCGAGCGCCGCGAGGAGACCGACCGGGCGCTGGCCGCCCGGCGGGCCGAGGCCGACACCGAGCTGGAGCGGCTCCAGCAGGAGGCCGAGGCGAGGCTGGCCGGGGCCGAGCAGACGCTCAGTGACGCCCGGTCGGCCGCCGAGGGCATCCGCCGGGAGACCGGCGAGGACGTGGACCGGCTGCGGGCCGAGGCGGCCGAGCGCATCCGGACCCTCCAGGGCCAGGCCGAGGCCGAGGCCGAGCGGCTGCGCACCGAGGCGGCCGAGGACGCCGGGCGGGCCCGGGCGGAGGCCGAGCAGGCCGCCGTACGGCTCACCGGCGAGGCCGAGGCCGAGGCGGAGCGGGTCCGGGCGGAGGCCCAGGAGACCGCGGACCGGCTGCGCGCCGAGGCGAAGGCGGCCGCCGAGCGGGTCGCCCAGGAGGCCGCCGAGGCCCTCGGGGCCGCCCAGGAGGAGGCCTCGCGCCGCCGCCGGGAGGCCGAGGAGACCCTGTCGGGGGCCCGCGAGGACGCGGAGAGCGAGCGCGCCCAGGCCCGCGAGCAGAGCGAGGAGCTGCTGGCCGCCGCCCGCAAGCGGTCCGAGGAGGCGCAGGCCGAGGCCGCGCGGCTGGTCGAGGAGGCCGACCGGCGGGCCGCGGAGCTGGTGGCCGCCGCCGAGAACACCGCCCGGGAGGTCCGCGAGTCCGTCGCCGGGCTCCGCGAGGAGGCCGAGGAGGAGATCGCCGGCCTGCGCAGCGCCGCCGAGCACTCGGCGGAACGGATCCGCACCGAGGCGGAGGCGGAGGCCGAGCGGGTGCGCGCGGACGCGCACGCGGAGCGGGACCGGGCGACCGCGGACGCGGACCGGATCCGTACCGAGGCGCGGACCGAGACGGACGCCGCGAAGGCGCTCGCCGAGCGGACCGTCGGCGACGCGATCGCCGAGGCCGAGCGGCTGCGGACGGAGACCGCGGAGGAGACGGGCCGGCTGCGGGCCGAGGCCGCCACCGAGACCGAGCAGCTGCGGGCGGACACCGCCGAGTACGCCCAGCGGGTGCGGACCGAGGCCACCGACGCGCTGTCGGCCGCCGAACGGGACGCCTCCCGGACCCGGGCGGACGCCCGCGAGGACGCCAACCGGATCCGTTCCGAGGCCGCGGTGTCCCTGGAGGACGCCCGGGCCGAGGGCGCCCGGATCGCCGCCGAGGCCACGGCCGAGGCGGACCGGCTGACCGCCGAGACCCGGGCGGCCAACGAGGCCACCGTGGGCGCCGCCGCCGCCGAGGCCGAACGGCTGACCGGCGAGGCGGCCGCGGCCGCCGAGGCGACGCGGGCGGCGGCCGACGAGGCCCTGGAGGAGGCCCTCACCGAGGCCGCGAACGCGCTGGACGAGGCGCGGGCCGAGGGCAACCGGCTGCGCACCGAGGCCGCCGAGCAGGCGGACCGGCTGCTGGCCGAGGCCGCCTCGGAGGCCGAGAAGCTCACCGCCGAGACCGGGGCGGCCAACGAGGCCACCGTGGGCGAGGCGGCGGCCGAGGCCGCACGGCTGGTCTCCGAGGCCGAGCAGGCCCTGGAGCGGGCCCGGGCCGAGGCCGGGGAGCTGACCGCGCGGGCGGCCGAGACCCTGGCCGGCGCGGAGCGGGACGCCGCGACCACCCTGGCGGACGCCCGTGCCGAGGGTGCCCGGCTGATCGGCGAGGCCACCACCGAGACCGAGCGGATGACGGTGGAGACCCGGGCGGCCAACGACCGTACGGTCGGCGAGGCCACCGAGCGGGCCGAGGCGCTGAAGGCCGTCGCGGAGCGGATCCTGGAGGACGCCCGCAACGACGGCGGGCGGATCATCGGCGAGGCCACGGCCGAGGCGGAGCGGGTCACCCTGGCCGCCGCCGCGACCCTGGAGAGCGCCGAGCGGGAGTCCGAGCAGACCCTGGACGAGGCGCGGGCCGAGGGCAACCGGCTGCGCACCGAGGCGGCCGAGCAGGCGGACCGGCTCATCGGCGAGGCCGCCTCGGAGGCGGAGAAGCTCACCGAGCGCACCCGCAAGGAGAACGAGCGTACGGTCGGCGAGGCGGCCGCCGAGGCGGAGCGGCTGCGGGCCGAGGCCGCCGAGGCGCTGGGCTCGGCCCAGGAGCACGCCACCCGGACCCGGTCGGAGGCCGAGCGGGTCAAGGCGGACGCGGCCGGCGAGGCCGAGCGGGTCCGCGGCGAGGCCCGCGCCGAGTCCGAGCGGCTGCTGGACGAGGCCCGGGAATCGGCCAACAAGCGGCGCAGCGAGGCCGCCGAGCAGGCGGACCGGCTGCTCGCCGAGGCCGCCTCGGAGGCGGACAAGCTGACCACCGAGGCGCTCCAGCAGGCCCTGGCGGCGACCACCGCGGCCGAGGAGCAGGCCGACGCGATGGTGGACGGGGCGCGCAAGGAGGCGGCCCGGATCACCTCGGAGGCGACCGTGGAGGGCAACTCCCTGGTGGAGCGGGCCCGTACGGACGCGGACGAGCTGCTGGTGGGCGCGCGCACGGACGCCGCCGCCATAAGGGAGCGGGCGGAGGAGCTGCGCGGCCGGGTGGAGTCCGAGGTCGAGGAACTGCACGAGCGGGCCCGCCGGGAGTCGGCCGAACAGATGAAGTCGGCCGGCGAGCGGGTGGACAAGCTGGTGAAGGCCGCCACCGAGCAGAGCGCCGAGGCCGAGGCGAAGGCCAAGGAGCTGGTTTCGGACGCGAGCAGCGAGGCCTCGAAGGTCCGGATCGCGGCGGTCCGCAAGGCCGAGCAGCTCCTCAAGGAGGCCGAGCAGAAGAAGGCCGATCTGAGCCGGGAGGCCGAGGAACTGCTGGGCGAGGCACGGTCGGAGGCGGACCGGCTGGTCGAGGAGGGACGTCGGGAGCTGGAGGTGCTGGTGCGCCGCCGGGAGGACATTCAGGCGGAGATCTCCCGTGTCCAGGACGTTCTTGAGGCGTTGGAATCATTCGAGGCGCCTACCGGTGGCGGGAAGTCATCGGTGGGCGGCCAGGGTGCTGGTGGAGTGAAGGCGGGAGCGGCCTCGGGATCCACTCGTTCGGGTGGCAAGACGTCAGAGGGGTAGCCAAGACCCGTATGCATGTGCTCCTGATGGGAGTTCAGGCGGACGGGTGACCAGCATTCCGATGCCTTGCCACTCAAAAGGGGTGTCATTGTCCAGATCAAACGCGGATTGACTCGATGACACGCCGCTCCGGCGCCTAGGATTCCCCTTAACACCTCACGTAGCACCTCATCGGTCTCATTCGACAGGAACCCCATGAGCGACACATCCTCCCCCTTCGGCTTCGAGCTCGTGCGGCGTGGTTACGACCGCGGTCAGGTGGACGACCGCATTACCAAGCTCGTCGCCGACCGTGACAGCGCCCTCGGACGTATCAACTCCCTGGAGAAGCGCATCGAGGAACTCCACCTCGAAACGCAGAACGCGCAGGCCCAGGTCAACGACGCCGAGCCCTCGTACGCAGGGCTCGGCGCGCGCGTCGAGAAGATCCTGCGGCTGGCCGAGGAGGAGGCGAAGGACCTGCGCGAGGAGGCCCGTCGCGCGGCCGAGCAGCACCGCGAGCTGGCCGAGTCGGCGGCCCAGCAGGTGCGCAACGACGCCGAGTCGTTCGCCTCCGACCGCAAGTCGAAGGCGGAGGACGAGGGCGTCCGCATCGTCGAGAAGGCCAAGGGCGACGCCACCACCCTGCGCGCCGAGGCCCAGAAGGACGCGGCCTCCAAGCGCGAGGAGGCCGACGCCCTGTTCGAGGAGACCCGCGCCAAGGCCGCCCAGGCCGCCGCGGACTTCGAGACCAACCTGGCCAAGCGCCGCGAGCAGTCCGAGCGCGACCTGGCCGGCCGTCAGGCCAAGGCCGAGAAGCGCCTCGCCGAGATCGAGCACCGGGCCGAGCAGCTCCGCCTGGAGGCCGAGAAGCTCCGCACCGACGCCGAGCGCCGGGCCCGCCAGACCGTGGAGACCGCGCAGCGCCAGGCCGAGGACATCGTGGCCGACGCCAACGCCAAGGCCGACCGGATCCGCAGCGAGTCCGAGCGCGAGCTGGCGGCGCTCACCAACCGCCGCGACTCCATCAACGCCCAGCTGACCAACGTCCGCGAGATGCTGGCCACGCTGACCGGCGCGGCCGTGGCCGCGGCCACCCCGGTGATGGACGACGAGCCCGTCACCCGCGGCGTGCCGGCCCAGCAGACCCGCTGAACCAGGCCGCCGCATCAGGCCGCCGGGCCACAGCTCGGTCTCGAAGGCCCCGTCCCACCGTTTCACGGTGGCGCGGGGCCTTCGGCCGTTCTAGCGTGAACCGCATGATCGAGCTTGAGGGACTTACCAAACGATTCGGCGCGAAGACTGCTGTCGACAACCTCAGCTTCCAGGTCAGACCGGGGGTGGTCACCGGCTTCCTCGGCCCCAACGGGGCCGGGAAGTCCACGACCATGCGCATGATGCTCGACCTCGACAACCCGACCAGTGGCACGGTCAGGATCGACGGCAAGCACTACCGGGACCTGCCGGAGCCGCTGAAGTACATCGGAGCACTCCTCGACGCCAAGGCCATGCACGGCGGCCGCAGCGCCTACAACAACCTTCTGTGCCTCGCCCAGTCGAACCGGATTCCGCAGAGCCGGGTCGGCGAGGTGCTGGACCTGGTCGGACTGACGGCCGTGGCGAAGAAGAAGTCGAAGGGCTTCTCGCTGGGCATGGGCCAGCGGCTCGGCATCGCCGCCGCGCTGCTCGGCGACCCCGAGGTCCTGATGTTCGACGAACCCGTCAACGGTCTGGACCCGGAGGGAATTCTCTGGATCCGGAATCTGATGAAAGCGCTGGCGGCAGAGGGCAGGACGATCTTCGTTTCCTCCCATCTGATGAGCGAAATGGCACTGACCGCCGAGCATTTGATCGTGATCGGACAGGGTCGGCTGCTCGCCGACACCTCGATGTCGGATTTCATCCAGCAGAACTCGCGGAGTTTCGTCCGACTGCGCTCGCCGCAGCAGGAACGTCTGCTGGACGTCTTGAACGACGAAGGAATTCAGGCCATCAGCGTTCCCGGCACCGGGACCCTGGAGATCGACGGGTCGACCGCCGAACAGCTCGGTGAGCTGGCGGCACGGCACCAGATCGTGCTCCACGAACTGAGCCCGCAACGGGCCTCACTGGAGGAAGCGTTCATGCGCATGACGGCGGACGCGGTCGAGTACCACGCCCACGCCCCCGGATCCGGCGGCGCACCGCGCCCCGGCACGGCGGCCGACAACCCGGCCCGCCCCGCCGACGTCCCCGCCTGGGGCGCCGGCTTCGACGCGACCCGCAAGGGCGGCGAGTGACCATGAGCATGACCGCCGTCCTCAAGTCCGAGTGGACCAAGATCCGCACGGTCTCCTCCACCAGCTGGAGCCTGGCCCTCGTCTTCCTCGTCACCGTGGGCTTCTCCGCGCTGTTCAGCGCCACCATCGACCCGAAGGCCACGGAGGGCTTCGACCCCACCGCGCTGAGCTTCAGCTCCATGCAGTTCGGCCAGCTGGCGATCATCGTCTTCGGTGTGCTGGTGGTGAGCACCGAGTACAGCACCGGCATGATCCGCACCTCGCTGGCCGCGGTGCCCAACCGCAGCACCTTCCTGCTCGGCAAGCTGGCCGTGGCCACCGGGCTGGCCCTGGCCGTCGGCCTGCTGACCAGCTTCGTGTCCTTCTTCCTCACCCAGGCCCTGCTCGGTGACGACGGGATCGGCCTCGGCGAGGAGAACGTGCTGCGCGCCGTGGTCGGCGCCGGCCTCTACATGGCGCTGCTCGCGCTGTTCTGCATGGGCGTGGCCGCCATCCTGCGCAGCTCCATCGCCGCGATCAGCATCCTGATCCCGTTCTTCCTGATCCTCTCGAACGTCCTCGCGGGCTTCGAGGCGACCCGGACCGTCGGCCAGTACCTGCCCAGCAACGCGGGCTCGCGGATCATGCTGGTCGTGCCCGAGGCCTTCGGGTCCGTCGAGACCCCCTACGGTCCCTGGGGCGGGCTCGGGATCATGCTGCTCTGGGTGATCGCGGCCGTGCTCGGCGGACTGCTGGTGCTGCGGAAGCGGGACGCCTGAGGAACCCCTGGTCCGGGCCGGTCTCAGGGGTGTCTCAGGGATACCTCCGGGATCCGGTCCGGGACGGAACCGCACGGCACTCGATATCCTCTTAAGCCTTACTCGGGTGAGAGCCGCCCGGCCGGCAAGGGGCAGAGCATGATCGAGGCAGTCGGACTGACCAAGCGCTTCGGCGCGAAGACAGCCGTCGACCAGCTGTCCTTCCAGGTCAGGCCGGGTCAGGTGACCGGCTTCCTGGGCCCCAACGGGTCCGGCAAGTCCACCACCATGCGACTGATCCTGGGCCTGGACCGGCCCACCTCCGGCCGGGTGACGATCAACGGCCACCCGTTCCGGGAGCTGCCGCACGCCCAGCGGAACGTCGGCGCCCTGCTCGACGCCAAGGCCGTGCACGGCGGCCGGCGGGCCCGCAGCCACCTCCTCGCCCTGGCCCAGCTCTCCGGCATCCCGGAGCGGCGGGTGGACGAGGTCCTCGGGGTGGTGGGCCTCCAGGAGGTCGCCCGGCAGCGCACCAAGGGCTTCTCCCTGGGCATGGGGCAGCGCCTGGGCATCGCCGCCGCCCTGCTCGGCGACCCGCAGGTGCTGCTGTTCGACGAGCCGGTCAACGGCCTCGACCCGGAGGGCATCCTCTGGGTCCGCAATCTGATGAAGCAGCTGGCCGCCGAGGGCCGGACCGTGTTCGTCTCCTCACACCTGATGAGCGAGATGGCGCTGACCGCCGACCAGCTGATCGTGATCGGCCGCGGCCGGCTGCTGGCCGACATGGGCGTGCAGGAGTTCATCGCCCACAATTCGGCCGGATTCGCTCGGGTCCGGACCGCCGGCACCGACCCCGGCGACCGGCAGGTGCTGGCCACCGCGCTCGAAGAGGCGGGCGGCCGGGTGCTCCAGGAGCCGGACGGGGCGCTGCGGGTGACCGGGCTGGAGCTGCCCCGGGTCTCCGACCTGGCGCACGCGGCCGGGATCCGGCTCTGGGAGCTGTCCCCGCACCGGGCCTCCCTGGAGGAGGCGTACATGCGGCTGACCCAGGGGGCCGTGGAGTACACCTCCACCGACGACCCGCGGGCCGAGCTCCTCGCGGAGGATCCGCTGGCCCTGCCGCCCTGGCAGGACGGTACGGCGGCGGAGCTGCCGGCCACCGCCGCGGCGAACTTCTTCGCCCCGCCGCCGCCCGGCGCGGCCGCCGCGCCCTTCCTGATGCCGGGCAGTCCCGGCGAGCTGGCGGGCACCCCGGGCGGCTCGGGCGGCTCCGGCACCCCGGGTGCCTCCGGGACCGCGACCGAGACCCCGACCCCCGCGACCCCCGCGAAGGACAGCAGATGACCGGCCGCCCGGCGGACACCGCCACCCAGGACCGGCGGGTCCCCTACCGCTCCCAGCTGCCGGCCCCCCGGCCCAGCCTGGCGCACGCGCTGGCCTCGGAGTGGACCAAGCTGATCTCGGTCCGCTCCACCGTGCTCACCCTGGCCTCGCTGGTGGTGCTGGTCGTGGGCATCGGCGGGATCGCCGTGGTGCAGACCCGGGCCATGGACTACGAGCAGATGCCGTTCACCGCGCCCGCCATGTTCGGGC
The DNA here is from genome assembly GCF_055576225.1 of Streptomyces sp. NPDC033845. NCBI lineage: Bacteria > Bacillati > Actinomycetota > Actinomycetes > Kitasatosporales > Streptomycetaceae > Streptomyces > Streptomyces sp. NPDC033845. Next base: position 184,590 of record NZ_JBVIRI010000003.1, read on the forward strand.
TGATGGTCGGGCAGGTGTCGGTGATCGTGCTCGGGGTGCTGACCATCTGCCCCGAGTACGGCACCGGGCTGATCCGCTCCACCCTGACCGCGGCCCCCGACCGCTACCGGGTGCTGACCGCCAAGTACCTGGTGTTCGCCGCGGTGGCGTTCGCCACCGTGCTCGGCTCGGTGGCCCTGGTCGGCTTCTGGTCCGCCCTGATGCACTCGGGCCCCGGCTCCGGGGTGCACTCCGCGAGCGAGTGGTTCGGGGTGTTCGGCGGCAGCTTCTACGTCACCATGCTCGGGGTGCTGTCGGTGGCCGTCGGCGCACTGCTGCGGCACTCGGCCGGCGGGATCGCCGTGATGCTCGCCGCGGGGACGGTGCCGCCGATCCTGGGCGCCATGCTCTCCGCCTGGGACGCCACCGCCTCCCTGGGCGCGACCCTGGTCAACTACAGCTCGCCGGTCGCCCTGATCCAGCTGTTCGGGGCCAACGGGGAGCTGGACGGCAAGCCGATGCCCGGCGACCTGGCCCAGCTGGGGCTGGTCAGCCTGGTGGCGGCGGCCGCGGTGGCCGCCTCGTACGTGGTGGTGGGCCGCCGGGACGTCTGACCGCCCCGCCCGGCGTCAGTGCCGGGGCGCGTTCCGGGACCGCTGCACCTTGGTGGTGCGGCGGTCCTTGGCGTTCCAGCAGGCCTTGTGCCAGTGCCGGCGGTCGTCCACCCCGCCGTACTCCGGCCAGGCCACCAGGTGCGGGGTGCCGGAGGGGATCTCCTGGTCGCAGCCCGGGCAGCGGTACCGTTTGCCGACCGTGCTGGCGCCGGCCACGTGTCTGATCTTCCAGTTCTCGCCCTGCCACTCCTCGCTGTTCTCCAGCCCGAAGCGGCCGAGCTCGCCGCGGGGGCCGTCGGCAGGGTTCTCGCCGCCCCTGGGGCGGTTGTTGCGCGGTGACACGTATACCTCACGAAGCAGCGTGCGGACGGGACTTTCCTCCAGACTACGCGGAGCGGGGTGGCCGGGCCCCAAAGTGTCCACAAGGGTGTGGAACCCCCGCTGACCGAACCGACAATCTCAATAACCTTCCTGCCAGGCCGTGCCTTTGGCACGTGTCAGACGTTGTTGCCAGGGAGGGGGAACCCGCGTCAGCCGCGAGGAGGCAGAGGGCGATGCGCGTAGGAGCGTTTGTACTGGCGGCCCAGTTCCCGGGCCAGGGGCAGGGGGAGGCACTGCACCGCGCGGTGCGGTCCGCGGAGGTGGCGGAGGAGGCCGGGCTGGACTCGGTCTGGCTCGCCGAACATCATTTCGTGCCCTACGGGGTGTGCCCGTCCGCGGTGACCCTGGCGGCCCTGCTGCTGGGCCGGACCCGCCGGCTGCGGGTGGGCACCGCGGTGAGCGTGCTGCCCAACACCCACCCGGTGGCCCTCGCGGAGCAGACCGCGCTGCTCCACCTGACCTCCGGCGGCCGGTTCAGCCTGGGGGTCGGCCGGGGCGGGCCCTGGGTGGACCTGGAGGTGTTCGGCGGCGGCCTGGAGGCGTACGAGGAGTCCTTCCCGGAGGCCCTGGACCTGCTCCGGCGCTGGCTCGCCGAGCCCGCCGTGGGCGCGGACGGGGAGCGCTACCGGTTCCGCGAGGTGCCCGTGGTGCCCAGCCCCGCGGAGTCCCTCAGCGCGGACGGGAGTCGTCCGGAAGTGATCGTCGCGTGCACCTCCCCCGGCTCGGTCCGGCTGGCCGGCGCCCGCGGACTCCCGATGCTGCTGGGCATGCACTGCGGGGACGAGGACAAGGCCGCCATGGTCGCGCTCTGGCGGGAGACCGCCCGGGCGGCCGGCCACGACGAGGAGTCCGTCCGGCGGGCCGGCCACGTCTCGGCGGGCGTCTGCCAGCTGGCGGACCGCACCGAGGAGGCCCGGGAGACCCTGCTCAAGGCCATGCCGGGCTGGCTGCGCACCGGCCTGGACGCCCATGTGACCGTGGACGGCCGGCAGCGCGCGATGCGGGACCCGGTGGCGTACACGGAACTGCTGTGCGCGCTGCACCCGGTCGGCACCCCGGAGCTCGCCGCGGACCGGCTGGCGGCCACCGCCGAACGGACCGGGATCACCCGCTTCGCCCTGCTCACCGAGGGTTCCGGCGACCTCGCCGGAACAGAGGAGAACATCCGGCGGCTGGGCGCCGAGGTCCTGCCCCGCCTCGGCACGGCCTGAACGCCTCGGCACGGCCTGAACCACGGCACGGCCCGAGCCGCGGCCGCCGCTCCGGTGCGGTCCACACCCCCCTGAGATCCGGAGCGACGACGCAAGAGCCTCGGGACCCGTGGGCGGCTAGCAGTCCCGGAGTTCCGGGGACTGGTTCAGCAGCTGCCCCCGGATCGACGTGAACTTGGCGTGGCGGTCGTCGGAGGCGGCGTCCAGCGGGAACACCGCCACCCGGTGACAGTTCTGGAAGGCGAGCCGCACCCCGAAGTGCCGCTGCAGCGCACCACGTATCGCGTCACTCGCGAGCGCGCGCAGCAGCTGGCCGCGCGCCTGCTCGTCCGGCGGCGGCGTCTGGTTGTCGGCGAACTCTCCGCCGTCGACCTTCAGCTGGGCCACCAGCGAGCTGACCATCTCCCAGGCGTAGGGCAGGGAGGTCCGGACGCAGTCGACGAAGGCGGCTTCGTCGACCTCGCCTCGCTCGGCCTGTTCGAGTAGGGCCGGTGAGACGTCGAGCGACATGGGTTCTCCTCTCGCGACCCCGGCCGTTTCGGTGACCGGAGTCTTACGGGCAGGGAAAGAGGACCGCGACGCGCGGCAACGCAGTGTGCGCGTTCGGCAACCTCCTGCTCACCACGGTAGGCGTCCCATGGGGTGCGCACCAGGAGAATGCGCATACAACGCGCCATCCGCGAAGGGGGCTTTCGGGGGCGAATCGCGTGCGGGCCGCTCCGTCGAGTAGCGTTGCCGACCATGCGTCTCGTCATTGCCCGCTGCTCCGTCGACTATGCGGGCCGGCTCACCGCCCATCTGCCCTCCGCGCCCCGTCTGATCCTCGTGAAGGCGGACGGGAGCGTCTCCATCCACGCGGACGACCGGGCGTACAAACCCCTCAACTGGATGTCGCCGCCGTGCACCCTCAAGGAGGGGAAGGGCGATGAGGCCGGCGTCTGGACCGTCGTCAACAAAGCGGGCGAGAAGCTCATCATCACGATGGAAGAAGTCCTCCACGACTCCTCCCACGAGCTGGGCGTGGACCCGGGCCTGATCAAGGACGGGGTGGAGGCGCACCTCCAGGAGCTCCTCGCGGACCGCATCGAGACCCTGGGCGAGGGCTACACCCTGATCCGCCGCGAGTACATGACGGCGATCGGCCCGGTGGACATCCTGTGCCGTGACGCCTCCGGCGCCACCGTGGCCGTGGAGATCAAGCGGCGCGGCGAGATCGACGGGGTGGAACAGCTCACCCGCTATCTGGAACTGCTGAACCGGGACCCGCATCTGGCCCCGGTCCGGGGCGTGTTCGCCGCCCAGGAGATCAAGCCGCAGGCGCGGGTGCTGGCCGGGGACCGCGGGATGGACTGCGTGGTCCTCGACTACGACGCGATGCGCGGCATCGAGGACGACAAGCTCCGCCTGTTCTGAGGCCGGGTCCGGGCGGCCTTCCGGTCCGGGCCGTCTAGCCGGTGGTGTCCGACTCCCCGCCGGTGGCCGGTGCGGTCTCCGTCGGGGTGGCGACGGGCGTGGTCGGCGGCTCCGGGGACTCCGTGGGCTCCGACTCCGACGGGCTCGGGGTCAGGCTCGGGGACGGGGACTGCGAACCGGACTCGCCCGGGGACGGCCGCGGTGAGGTGGACCGCGAAGGGCTGGGCAGCGGACTGCCGGACGGGGACCGGGTCGCGGACGGGCTGCCGGACGGCGACCCCGAGGCCGAGGGGCTGCCGCTGTCGCTCGGCGAGGCCGAGGCCGAGCCGGAACCGGAGTCGGTGGGGGTGCCCTCGGTCCCCTCGGAGGGCTCGGGACCGGGATCGGTCCAGCCGCCGCCCGGGGACAGCGTGGCGGAGGTGCCGGTGCCGGGCCGCGGGCCCGGTGAGCCGCCGTCGCCGGAGGTGAGCATCAGGCTGGCGGCGGTGCCCAGCAGCGCCACCACGAGCACGGCCGCGCCGGCCAGCACCACCGGGTCCCGGCGGCTTCCGCGACCGCGGGCCGCACCGGCGGGCCCGGGGGCGCCGGGTCCGCCGGGCGGACCGATACGGACCTCGTCCTCGGCCTTGGCCACCGCCGCCGCGGGTACCGCCGAGCTCATCAGCGGCACGATCTGTGTGACGGCCTCGCCGCCGCCCGCTCCCCCGCTCGCGGGCCGCGGCACCACCGGCCAGCCCGTCTTCGGTCCGGCCGCCGGGCCGGTGCGGCCCGGTTCGGCGCGGGTCCCCGCGGCGTCGGCCGCCGGGGACCGTGCGGGCGCGGGCTCTTCCGCGGGGTCCGGCCAGCCGGCGGGCCAGCCCGCCGGGGTGCCGCCGCTGCCGGCCGGGGTGCCCGGGCGGGCGGTGGACGGCGGCGGGGTGGCGGCGGGCAGCCGGGTGGTCCGGGCCGCCCGGCCCTCGGCCTCCCGTCCCGGGAGGGCGTCGGCCGGTGCCGGATCGGCGGGTGCGGCGGCGGCGTCCGCCCCGACGGGTCCGGCCGCGGCGGTGGGGCCGGTGGCCGGTGCGCCGGCGGGCCCGGTGGCGGGTGCTTCCAGCCGGAGCGGCGGGGAGAGCTCGGCGCCGCCGCGCTCCCGGTCGGTCACCAGTGCCAGGGCGCGCCGGCCCGCGACCGTGCCGTGCTTGTCGGCCAGGGCGCCGCGCAGCCCGATGGAGGCCTCCAGCTCGGCGCGGGCCCGGTCCAGCCGGCCGCCGCAGAGTGCGAGGACTCCCAGTTCGTGGTGGAAGTAGGCCTGTTCGGCGACCTCGCCGGCCGTGCGGGCGGCCTCCGATCCGGCCCGGAGCACCCGTTCCCAGGCGCCCCAGTGGAGGGAGGCGGCGAACGCGGGGGCGGCCGTGCGGGCCAGCATCACCCCGGCGACCACGTCCGCGCCGGCCAGGGCGGCCAGGACGGCGTCGGCCTCGGCGGCGACCCGGTCCGGGGTGACCGAGGCGTGTCCGGTCCACCAGGCGTAGTGCCGGGCGGCCGTACGGGCCTCCTCGGCGGGCTCCCAGCCCGCCTCGGCGAGCTGCCGGGCCACTCCGGCGGCCAGCCGGTAGCGCGGTCCGGCCGGGGTGAGCAGTCCGCAGGCGAGGAGTTCTCCGACGGCGGTGTCCGCGTGGGTGTCGCCGACCAGGGCGGGCAGGTGCGCGTGGTGCGGCATCTCGCCGCCGAGGGCGCAGGCGAGGCGGAGGGCGGCGCGGGCGGCCTCGCCGGCCCGGGCGGCCAGCAGTTCGGCCGGGGCGGCGGCCTCGGCGAGGGTGGGCAGCGGGACCTCCGCCGGGTCGCGGGGCCGCTCCTCGAAGACTCCGGGTTCCTCCTCGTCCTCCTCCGTGCGCGCCGCCCGGCGGTTGAGCTCGTCGCACTGCCGGAGCAGGGCGGCGGCCTGGACGAAGCGGAGCGGCAGCCCTTCCGAGGCGAACCGCAGATCGCCCGCCCAGGCGGTCTCGGCTTCGGTGAGGGGCCGTCCGGTGGCGGCGGCGAGGAGTTCCAGGCAGCCGGCCCGGCCGAGGCCGGCCAGGAAGACCTCCTCCAGATGGGAGTCCTCGGAGGGGGCGGGGGTGTCGGGGGTGGCGGCCAGCAGGAAGGCGCACTCGGGGGTGGCGCGGAGCAGTTCGTCGAGGGCCGTGCCGCCGAAGTCGAGGTCGTCGACGAGCACGACCGCGCCTATCTCCCGGACCCGGGCCAGGAGTTCCTCGCGGCCGGGCCGGAGCTGGTCGGCGCGGTAGACGTGGGCGTAGAGGGAGTGCAGGAGTTCGGTGGTGCTCTGCCGCTGGCCGGAGAGGCGGACGACCCCGTCGGGGGCCAGACCGGCGCAGTCCTCGGCGATGGTGTCGAGCAGCCGGGTGCGGCCGGAGCCGGACGGGCCGGTGAGGCGGACGGAGCGGCCCCGGCCGAGCAGCCGGACCAGGCGTTCGCGTTCCTCCTCGCGTTCCAGCAGCGGGAGCGCGGGCAGGGCGGGGCCCGGCGGGACCGGCGGCCGGGCGGCGGCGGTACGGGCGGCCCGGGCCTCGGCGGTGCGCCGGGCGACCGGTTCCGCGGCGGTCCCGTCGGCGGCGGTGCGGTCGGTGCCGGGGGTGCGGTCGGTGGCGGGGCGGTGCGGTTCTATCTCGCTGCCGTCCACCGGGTTCACGGTGAGGGAGAAGCCCCCGGCGATGAGCCGGACCACCCGTGCGGGCCCGCCGCCGGGTCCGGGAACCTCGGCTCCGGGCGCCGGCCCCGACGCGTCGTCCGGCGGGGCGGGCACGGCGGACGGCGGCCCGGCCGGACCGCTTCCCGGACCGGCCGCCGGTTCCTCGCTGCCGTGTCCCTGTGTGCGGTCCATGCCCCAGCCCCCCGATCGCGTCGTGCGGCCCAAACCTAGACGGTGGGCGTTACACCGGGAACCGCAGGGTGGCCATCACCACCGGACCGTTACGTTTCGCCCGGGCCGGGCTCCGGTCCGGGCTCGGCACGGGGTCCGGTCCGGGAGCCGGGGCCGGGCTCCGGAGGGGGTTCAGGCGCGGGGCAGGGATTCCGCTTCGAGGCCGCCCTCGATGGCGAGGATCCGGTGCAGCCGGGTGGCCACCAGCAGCCGCTGCATCTGCGCCGGGACCCCGCGGAGCACCAGCCGCCGGCCGCTCCGGCCGGCCCGCCGGTGGGCGCCCATGATGACGCCGAGTCCGGTCGCGTCCCAGGAGTCGAGCGCCGTGAGGTCGAGGACGAGGTCCCCGGCGCCGTCGTCGAGGGCGGAGTGCAGGGCCGTCCGGGCGTCCGCCGCGCTGCGCACGTCGAGGCGGCCCCCGACAGCGAGTTGGGCGTGGTCGCCCCTGATGTGCATGTGTGCTCCCCGGCAAGACTGCGTACGCGTGCAACTCTCACTGCAACTGACTGCCGCACGGGCAGGGAAGTTGCCGACCGTGAGCGAACCGATACCTAATTCACCCCGGGGGGTGAAGGGAACCGAACAGAGGTCCGCCCGCCCGTGCGCCCCGTACCGGCGCTCAGTGCTTGTAGAAGCCCTGGCCGCTCTTGCGGCCGATGTCGCCCGCGTCCACCATGCGGCGCATCAGCTCCGGCGGCGCGAACTTCTCGTCCTGGCATTCGGTGTAGATGTTGGACGTGGCGTGCAGCAGGATGTCCACGCCGGTCAGGTCGGCGGTGGCCAGCGGGCCCATCGCGTGACCGAAGCCCAGCTTGCAGGCGATGTCGATGTCCTCGGCGGAGGCCACGCCCGATTCGTACAGCTTCGCCGCCTCGACGACCAGCGCGGAGATCAGACGGGTCGTCACGAAACCGGCGACGTCACGGTTGACCACGATGCAGGTCTTGCCGACGGACTCGGCGAAGGCCCGGGTGGTGGCGAGGGTCTCGTCGCTGGTCTTGTAGCCGCGGACCAGTTCGCAGAGCTGCATCATCGGGACGGGCGAGAAGAAGTGCGCGCCGACCACCCGCTCCGGACGCTCCGTCACGGCCGCGATCTTGGTGATCGGGATGGCGGAGGTGTTGGAGGCGAGCACGGTGTCCTCGCGGACCAGCTTGTCGAGGGCGCGGAAGATCTCGTGCTTGACCTCCAGCTTCTCGAAGACGGCCTCGACGACGATGTCGGCGTCGGCGGCGGCCTCCAGTTCGGTGCTGGTGGTGATCCGGCCCAGGGCGGCCTCGGCCTCCTCGGCCGTCAGCCTGCCCTTGGCGACGAAGCGGTCGAAGGAGGCCTTGATGCCGTCGGTGCCACGGGTGAGGGCGGCGTCGGTGACATCGCGCAGCACGACGTCCCAGCCCGCCTGAGCGGACACCTGAGCGATCCCCGAACCCATCAGCCCGGCCCCGATGACGGCAAGCTTCCCAGCCACAGCACACCCCTAGTCGTCGTTGCGTCTCCGGCGGAGAGTAGCGAACGGGCCGGGCCGTGTGACCGTGAAGTAACACGCGTCACGTCTCAGATGACGGACATCACACCGGGACGGCCCACCGGGCGGCGGGGGCCGCCCAGTTCACCCCGGCGGGTGTCTACGCTGGCCGCATGGTGAACCTGACGCGCATCTACACCCGTACCGGCGACAAGGGCACGACCGCCCTCGGCGACATGAGCCGGACCGCCAAGACCGATCTGCGGATCTCGGCCTACGCCGACGCCAACGAGGCGAACGCGGCCATCGGTACGGCGATCGCCCTCGGGCAGCTGCCCGAAGAGGTGGCGGCGGTGCTGGTCCGCGTGCAGAACGACCTCTTCGACGTCGGCGCGGACCTGTGCACCCCGGTGGTGGAGTCCCCGGAGTACCCGCCGCTGCGGGTGGAGCAGTTCTACGTGGACAAGCTGGAGGCGGACTGCGACCGCTTCAACGAGCGGCTGGAGAAGCTGCGCAGCTTCATCCTGCCCGGCGGCACCCCGGGAGCGGCCCTGCTGCACCAGGCGTGCACGGTGGTCCGGCGGGCCGAGCGGTCCACCTGGGCCGCCCTGGAGGTGCACGGGGAGACGATGAACCCGCTCACCGCCACCTATCTCAACCGTCTTTCCGACCTCCTGTTCATCCTGGCCCGTACGGCCAACAAGGAGGTCGGGGACGTGCTGTGGGTGCCGGGCGGCGAGCGCTAGCGGATGGTGGCGGCCTTGGCGTCCGCAGGGGCCTTTTTCGGCCAGATCGTGTAGCAGACCGCGATGGCCGCGTGGATGCCCAGGACCCGGAGCGCGGCGTACTGCCAGGAGGTCAGCGAGCTGGTGTCGCCGGCGTCGCCCACGTACCAGACGGCGCCCTGGAGCAGGGCCCAGGCGACCCCGGCGGCGATCGCCGTACGGACCACCAGCTTCCACTCGTGGGCGGCCCGGGCCGCGCCGTAGCCGGCCCCGGGCGGCTGGGGGCCGCCGGCGAAGCGGTGCGCGGCATGGCCGTCCAGCCATTTGACGGTGTAGTGCCCGTAGGCGACGGTGTAGCCCAGGTAGAGGGCGGCCAGGCCGTGCTTCCAGTCCGGTTCGGCGCCGTTGCGCAGGTCCAGGGTGGTCACCACGAGCAGGACCAGCTCCAGCAGCGGTTCGAGCAGCAGGACGGCGGCGCCCAGCCGGGGTCTGCGCGCGAGGTAGCGCAGGGCCAGACCGGCGGCCAGCAGCACCCAGAAGCCCACCTCGCAGGCGATGATCAGGGTGACGATCACGGTTGTCTCCTCTTTCCTTTTGCTCGACCCTTCCAGGCTCGCCGCCGGACGGGCCGCCCGCGTCGTCTGCGCGCAGGAGCCGGGACTGCATCCTTCGATGTAGTGCGGGCGTCCGAATCGGCACCGCCGCCGAGGCCGGGGCCCGGGCGCACCGTGTTGGATGAGGAGCGTGCATCCGTCCCCGTTCCGCCCCCACCTCCATGACGTGCTGCTCGCGGTCGCCGGTCTGCTCTCGGGCCTGCTCCTGTGGGTCCTCGGCCTGGGCACCACGGTCTTCCGGGACGGGCCCGCCTGGCTCGCCCTGCTCCCCCTGGCCCTGATGGGCGTACTGGAGCTGTTCCGCAGGACGGCCCCCCGGACGGTGCTGGCCCTCGGGACCACCGCCCTGGTGGCCGACCAGTTCACCATGGGCAATCTGGCCACCCCGCTGATGTTCACGGACCTCATGTACGCGTCCGTGGTCTACGGCCCCCCCGCCATGGCCCGGCGGATGCCCGTCGTCACGGGGGTGGTCACGGTGGCCGTCACCACGGCCGTGCTGGCGTGGCTGCGCACCCCGGAGGCCCTGCTGGTGGGGGTGCTGACCGGGCTGGTCTGCTTCGGTCCGGCGCTCACCGGGGCCACCCTGCGCAACCACCGCGAGGCGGCGGAGGCCGCCCGGCTGCGGGCCGAGCAGACGGCGCTGCTGGCCGAGATGGACCGGAAGGCGGCCGTGGTGGCCGAGCGGGCCCGGATGGCCCGGGAGCTGCACGACATGGTGGCGAACCACCTGTCGGCGATCGCCATCCACTCGACCGCCGCGCTGTCCATCGACACGGTGGAGACCAGCCGGGAGGCCCTCGGGGTGATCCGGGAGAACAGTGTGCAGGGGCTGGCCGAAATGCGTCGGTTGATCGGGCTGTTGCGGCGGACCGGGGAGGAGCAGGAGCCGACGGCCGTTCCCTCCCTGGACGGGCTGCCGGCCCTGCTGGCGCAGGCCGGGGCCACCGGGGCGGCCGGCGGGCTGGAGTTCGTCCTGGAGGACGGCCGGCCGCGGGGCGCCGAGCCGCTGCCGGCCCCGGTGGAGCTGGCGGCGTACCGGATCGTGCAGGAGTCGCTGACGAACGCGCTCAAGCACGCGGTGCCGGGCACGGTCCGGGTGGTGCTGGGTTGCTCCGGCGAGCTGTTGACCGTACGGGTGGACAGTCCGTACGGGGACCGGCCCGGGCCGCGGGCCCCGGGGTCGGGGGCCGGGCTGATCGGGATGCGGGAGCGGGTGGAGCTGCTCGGCGGGGAGTTCGGGGCCGGCCCGGCCGACGGGACGGCCGGGGCGGACGGGGTGTGGCGGGTGCGGGCGGTCCTGCCCGCCGAGGAGAGGGCGGTGCGGTCGTGACGATCCGGGTGCTGGTGGCGGAGGACCAGGCGGCCGTACGGGCCGGTCTGGTGCTGATCCTGCGGAGCGCGGGGGACATCGAGGTGGCCGGGGAGGCGGCGGACGGCGAGGCCGCGGTCCGGCTGGCCCGGGAGCTCCGTCCGGACCTGGTGCTGATGGATCTTCAGATGCCCTTGCTGGACGGGGTGTCGGCGACCCGGCAGGTGGTCGGGGAGGGGCTGGCGGACGTCCTGGTGCTGACCACCTTCGATCTGGACGAGTACGTGTTCGGGGCGCTGCGGGCGGGGGCGTCCGGGTTCCTGCTGAAGAACACCGGGGCCGGGGAGCTGATCGAGGCGGTCCGGACGGTGGCCCGCGGGGAGGGGCTGATCGCCCCGGCGGTGACCCGGCGGCTGATCGCGGAGTTCGCGGCGCCCGGGGCGGGGCGGCCGGCCCGACGGGCGGAGGAGCCGGCGGCGGTGGCGGCGCTGACCCGGCGGGAGCGGGAGGTGCTGTCCTGTCTGGGCGAGGGCCTGTCGAACGCGGAGGTGGCGGTGCGGCTGGACATGGCGGAGGCGACGGTGAAGACGCACGTCAGTCGGCTGCTGGGCAAGTTGGAGTTGCGGAGCAGGGTCCAAGCGGCCGTGTTGGCGCAGGAGTTGGGGATCTAGAGCAAGAACGGAGCGTTGGTCTGGACCTCTTGACGGTTGGTCCAGACCTTTCTACTCTCACGGCCATACTGTGGTGAGCGTCTCATGGTGATGCGCTCACGGGCGGCGCAGGTCCCACCCCCATGCCCCCGTCGGAACCCCCCGGCGGAGGCGGACCTACGGAGGAGCACCCTTGAGCACAGCATCCCCCCCACGCACCCGACTCTTCTCCCGGCTCGCGGCCACCGTGGCCGCCTTCGCCCTCCCCATCGCCGGACTCGTCACCCTGGCCTCCCCCGCCCAGGCCGCGACCTCCGCGACGGCGACCTACACCAAGGTCTCCGACTGGGGCAGCGGCTTCGAGGGCAAGTGGACGATCAAGAACACCGGCACCACCGCCCTCAGCAGCTGGAACGTCGAGTGGGACTACCCCGCCGGCACGGCCGTCACCTCCGCCTGGGACGCCACCGTCACCAGCTCCGGCACCCACTGGACCGGCAAGAACCTCAGCTGGAACGGCAGCCTCGCCCCCGGGGCCACCATCAGCTTCGGGTTCAACGGCACCGGCGGCGGCGCCCCCAGCGGCTGTAAGATCAACGGCGGTTCCTGCGACGGCGGCACCGTACCCGGTGACAACCCGCCCTCCGCCCCCGGCACCCCCACCGCCAGCGGAGTGGGCCAGACCTCGCTGACCCTCGGCTGGTCGGCCGCCACCGATGACAAGGGCATCAAGAACTACGACGTCTACCGCGGCTCCACCAAGATCGCGACCGTTACCGGGACCACGTACGCCGACTCCGGCCTGACCAAGGGCACCACCTACACCTACAGCGTGGTGGCCCGCGACACCATCGACCAGACCGGCCCCGCCTCCGGCAGCCTGACGGTCACCACCACCGGCGGGGTCGTCGACCCGCCGCCGCCGGGCGTGGTCAAGCTCGGCTACTTCACCAACTGGGGCGTCTACGGCCGCAACTACCACGTGAAGAACCTGGTCACCTCCGGCACCGCGTCGAAGATCACCCACATCAACTACGCGTTCGGCAACGTCCAGGGCGGCCGCTGCACCATCGGTGACGCCTACGCCGACTACGACAAGGCCTACACCGCCGACCAGAGCGTCGACGGCAAGGCCGACACCTGGGACCAGCCGCTGCGCGGCAACTTCAACCAGCTCCGCAAGCTGAAGGCCCAGTACCCGAACATCAAGATCCTGTGGTCCTTCGGCGGCTGGACCTGGTCCGGCGGCTTCGGCCAGGCCGCGGCCAACCCGACGGCCTTCGCCCAGTCCTGCTACGACCTGGTCGAGGACCCGCGCTGGGCCGATGTCTTCGACGGCATCGACCTGGACTGGGAGTACCCGAACTCCTGCGGCCTGACCTGCGACACCTCCGGCCCGGCCTCGCTGAAGAACATGATGCAGGCCATGCGGGCGAAGTTCGGCACGGGCAACCTGGTCACCGCCGCCATCTCCGCCGACGGTTCCAACGGCGGCAAGCTGGACGCGGCCGACTACGCGGGCGCCGCCCAGTACGTCGACTTCTACAACGTCATGACCTACGACTTCTTCGGCGCCTGGGCCGCCCAGGGCCCGACCGCCCCGCACTCCCCGCTGACCGCCTACGCGGGCATCCCGCAGGACGGCTTCAACTCCGAGGCCGCCATCACCAAGCTCAAGGGCAAGGGCGTCAGCGGCAGCAAGCTGAACCTCGGCATCGGCTTCTACGGCCGCGGCTGGACCGGCGTCACCCAGGCCACCCCCGGCGGCACCGCCACCGGCCCGGCCCCGGGCACGTACGAGCAGGGCATCGAGGACTACAAGGTCCTCAAGAACACCTGCCCGGCCACCGGCACCATCGCCGGCACCGCCTACGCCAAGTGCGGCAGCAACTGGTGGAGCTACGACACCCCCGCCACCGTCGCCAGCAAGATGGCCTGGGTCAAGAGCCAGGGCCTGAAGGGCGCCTTCTACTGGGAGTTCAGCGGCGACACCGCCAACGGTGAACTCGCCAACGCGGTCCACACCGGGCTCCAGTAGGCACGACGAAGCCGGGGTGAACGGGTCCGTCCCCCGTTCACCCCGGCTTCTCCATGCTCTGACGCCCTGGCGTCCTGGCGTCCCGAGGTCCCGGTCCCCCGCGCCGGCCTCAGGCCACGTTCACCCGCTGGCCGGGGGGCGCCGCCTCCAGCCAGGCCAGGAAGCCGGTCAGCGCGTCCTCGCTCATCGCCAGTTCCAGCCGGGTCCCCCGGTGCACACAGCCCAGCACCACGGCGTCCGACAGCAGGGCCAGCTCCTCCTCGCCCTCCGGGGCGCGGCGGGCCAGCACCTCGATGGAGTCCCGCTCCAGCAGCCGGCGCGGCCGCGGCGAGTACGAGAACACCCGGAACCACTCGATCCGGTCACCGCTGTAGCGGGCCACCCCGTACACCCAGCCCTTGCCGGACACATCGGGTTCCTCCGCCACGCCCCAGCGCAGCGAACAGTCGAAGGTGCCGCCGGACCGCTGGATCAGCCGCCTGCGCAGCCCGAAGACAAACAGGCCGACCACCACCAGGGCTACGACCAGGCCGCTCACAAGCAGAGCGAGGAGCATCTTCACCGACCTCCTCGCTCATCGAGTCCCGCACAGGAAAATTCAACCAGCATCGCCTCAGCCGCGACCCGTCCCGGAAAACTCCGGACGGGCCGCGGCTGAGGTTTCACACTCTCCGGTTACGGGGAATCAGGTCCCCGTCACCGCGCGCAGCCGGACATCGGCGCGACGCTCGGCGGCCCCATCGGCCTCCGACTTCGCGCGCTCCAGTGCCCGCTCCGCCCGCTGGACGTCGATCTCGTCCGCGAGCTCGGCGATCTCGGCCAGCAGCGACAACTTGTTGTCGGCGAACGAGATGAAACCGCCGTGCACCGCGGCGACGACCGTGCCGCCCTCGCTGGTACGGATGGTCACCGGGCCCGATTCCAGCACACCGAGAAGCGGCTGGTGACCGGGCATGACGCCGATGTCGCCGGACGTGGTGCGGGCGACAACAAGGGTGGCCTCGCCGGACCAGACATTGCGGTCCGCCGCGACCAGCTCGACGTGCAGCTCAGCAGCCAAGGTGGCTCCTCGGGTCACCACCCGGCGGGTCGGCCGGGTGTTGGGTCAAATTCTAATGGGCGTGGGGAGAGGGACGGGACACACCCGCCCCTCTCCTTGCGAAACCTGCGAACCGGATGCGCTCCGGGAGGAGCGCGCCGGATCAGGAGACGCCCAGCTCCTTGGCGTTGGCCTTCAGGTCCTCGATGCCACCGCACAGGAAGAACGCCTGCTCGGGGAAGTGGTCGTAGTCACCGTCGCAGATCGCGTTGAACGCGGTGATCGACTCGTCGAGCGGGACGTCCGAGCCGTCGACACCGGTGAACTGCTTCGCCACGTGGGTGTTCTGCGACAGGAAGCGCTCCACGCGACGGGCGCGGTGGACGACCAGCTTGTCCTCTTCGCCCAGCTCGTCGATACCGAGGATCGCGATGATGTCCTGGAGGTCCTTGTACTTCTGCAGGATCCCCTTGACGCGCATCGCGGTGGCGTAGTGGTCCGCCGCGATGTACCGCGGGTCGAGGATGCGGGACGTCGAGTCCAGCGGGTCCACGGCCGGGTAGATGCCCTTCTCGGAGATCGGACGGGAGAGAACCGTCGTCGCGTCGAGGTGGGCGAAGGTGGTCGCCGGCGCCGGGTCGGTCAGGTCGTCCGCGGGGACGTAGATCGCCTGCATCGAGGTGATCGAGTGACCACGGGTCGAGGTGATGCGCTCCTGGAGGAGACCCATCTCGTCGGCCAGGTTCGGCTGGTAACCCACCGCGGAGGGCATGCGGCCGAGCAGGGTCGACACCTCGGAACCCGCCTGGGTGTACCGGAAGATGTTGTCGATGAAGAACAGCACGTCCTGCTTCTGCACATCGCGGAAGTACTCCGCCATGGTCAGACCGGCGAGCGCGACGCGCAGACGGGTGCCCGGGGGCTCGTCCATCTGGCCGAAGACGAGGGCCGTCTTGTCGATGACGCCCGAGTCGGCCATCTCCTCGATGAGGTCGTTGCCCTCACGGGTACGCTCACCGACGCCCGCGAACACCGACACACCGTCGTGGTTGTTGGCGACGCGGTAGATCATTTCCTGGATCAGAACGGTCTTGCCGACACCGGCACCACCGAACAGACCGATCTTTCCACCCTTGACGTACGGGGTGAGGAGGTCGATGACCTTGACGCCGGTCTCGAACATCTCGGTCTTCGACTCAAGCTCGTCGAAGCGGGGCGCCTTGCGGTGGATCGGCCAGCGCTCGGTGACGTTGGCGTTCTCCTCCGGGTAGTTCAGCACCTCACCCAGGGTGTTGAAGACCTTGCCCTTGGTGAAGTCACCGACGGGGACGGTGATGCCCTCGCCCGTGTCGGTCACCGGGGCCCGGCGGACCAGGCCGTCGGTCGGCTGCATCGAGATGGTGCGGACGAGTCCGTCACCGAGGTGCTGCGCGACCTCAAGGGTCAGGGTCTTCAGCGCGCCGTCTTCGGCCGGGTCGGCGACCTGGACCTTGAGGGCGTTGTAGATGTCGGGCATGGCGTCGACGGGGAACTCCACGTCGACGACCGGGCCGATGACCCGGGCGACGCGGCCCGTGGCGGCGGCCGTCTCAACAGTGGTCGTCATTACTTGTCACTCCCCGCGGTCGCGTCTGCCATGGCGCTGGCGCCACCGACGATCTCGCTGATTTCCTGGGTGATTTCGGCCTGGCGGGCCGCGTTGGCAAGCCGGGAGAGGCTCTTGATCAGGTCTCCCGCGTTGTCGGTGGCCGACTTCATCGCACGGCGGCGGGCGGCGTGCTCGGAAGCGGCCGCCTGGAGCAGTGCGTTGTAGATGCGGCTCTCGACGTATCGCGGCAGGAGGGCGTCGAGGACGTCCTCCGCCGACGGCTCGAAGTCGAACAGCGGAAGGATCTCGTCCTTCTTGCCGCCCGCGGCCTGAGCCGCTGATGTCTCAGACTCCTCCGCCCCAGCCCCGTCGAGGCTGAGCGGCAGCATCCGGCCGTCCACCGCGTTCTGCGTCATCATCGACACGAATTCCGTGTAGACGATGTGCAGCTCGTCGACGCCGCCCTCGGCCGTCTCGTTCTGGATGGCCTCGATCAGCGGCGCCGCGACGCGCTTGGCGTCGGCGTAGGCCGGGCTGTCCGTGAATCCGGTCCACGAGTCCGCGACCTTGCGCTCACGGAACGCGTAGTAGGCCAGCCCCTTGCGGCCGACGATGTACGTGTCGACCTCCTTGCCCTCGCCGCGCAGCCGCTCGGTGAGCCGCTCCGCCTGCTTGATGGCGTTCGAGGAGTAGCCGCCGGCCAGACCGCGGTCGCTCGTGACGAGCAGGACCGCGGCGCGCACCGGCGCCTCGACCTCGGTGGTCAGGGGGTGCCTGGTGTTCGAACCGGTCGCCACCGCGGTCACCGCACGGGTGAGCTCGGTCGCGTACGGCATCGACGCCGCCACCTTGCGCTGCGCCTTGACGATGCGCGAGGCGGCGATCATCTCCATCGCCTTGGTGATCTTCTTGGTCGCCGTGACGGCACGGATGCGACGCTTGTAGACCCGGAGCTGCGCTCCCATGAGTCAGGTCCCTTCCGTCGTCACTTGGAGACGTTGACGGCCGGCGCGTCCTCGCCCAGGAGCTTGCCGTCCGAGGTCTCGAACTGCAGCTTGAAGCTGGCGATGGCGTCGGCGATGGACGTCAGGGTGTCGTCCGACATCTTGCCGCCGTCGGCGATGGAGGTGAGGAGGTCCTTGCGCTCGCGGCGCAGGTGCTCCAGCAGCTCCGACTCGAAGCGACGGATGTCGTTGACCGGGACGTCGTCCATCTTGCCGGTGGTGCCGGCCCAGACGGAGACGACCTGCTCCTCGACGGGCATGGGCTGGTACTGGCCCTGCTTCAGCAGCTCGACCAGGCGCTTGCCGCGCTCCAGGGAGGCCTTGGAAGCGGCGTCCAGGTCGGAACCGAAGGCGGCGAACGCCTCCAGCTCGCGGTACTGGGCGAGGTCCAGGCGCAGACGGCCGGAGACCTGCTTCATGGCCTTGTGCTGGGCGGAGCCACCGACGCGGGAGACCGAGATACCGACGTTCAGCGCCGGGCGCTGGCCCGCGTTGAACAGGTCGGACTCCAGGAAGCACTGGCCGTCGGTGATGGAGATGACGTTGGTCGGGATGAACGCCGACACGTCGTTCGCCTTGGTCTCGACGATCGGGAGACCGGTCATCGAACCGGCGCCCATGTCGTCGGACAGCTTCGCGCAGCGCTCCAGCAGACGGGAGTGCAGGTAGAAGACGTCGCCCGGGTAGGCCTCGCGGCCCGGCGGGCGGCGCAGCAGCAGCGACACGGCGCGGTAGGCGTCGGCCTGCTTCGACAGGTCGTCGAAGATGATCAGGACGTGCTTGCCGGCGTACATCCAGTGCTGGCCGATGGCCGAGCCGGTGTACGGCGCCAGGTACTTGAAGCCGGCCGGGTCGGACGCCGGGGCGGCGACGATGGTCGTGTACTCCAGGGCACCGGCGTCTTCCAGGGCGCCGCGGACCGACGCGATGGTCGAGCCCTTCTGGCCGATGGCGACGTAGATGCAGCGGACCTGCTTGTTCACGTCGCCCGAGCGCCAGTTGTCGCGCTGGTTGATGATCGTGTCGACGGCCAGCGCGGTCTTGCCGGTCTGGCGGTCGCCGATGATCAGCTGACGCTGGCCGCGGCCGACGGGGACCATCGCGTCGATGGCCTTGTAGCCGGTCTGCATCGGCTCGTGAACCGACTTGCGGATCATGACGCCGGGGGCCTGCAGTTCGAGGGCGCGGCGGCCTTCGGTGACGATCTCGCCGAGACCGTCGATCGGGTTGCCGAGCGGGTCGACGACGCGGCCGAGGTAGCCCTCGCCGACGCCGACGGAGAGCACCTCACCGGTGCGCTGCACCGGCTGGCCCTCCTCGATTCCGTTGAACTCGCCGAGGACGACCGCACCGATCTCGCGCTCGTCGAGGTTCAGGGCGAGACCGAGGGTCCCGTCCTCGAACTTCAGCAGTTCGTTCGCCATGGCGGAGGGCAGGCCCTCCACCTTCGCGATGCCGTCGCCGGCAACGCTGACCGTTCCGACCTCCTCGCGCGAGGCCGCGTCCGGCTGGTACGACTGGACAAAGGTCTCCAGCGCGTCCCGGATCTCCTCCGGCCGGATCGTGAGCTCCGCCATCTGGGTTCCCTGCTCTCCTTGTTGGGCCTGAAGCTTCATAGGGGTCTGGGGGCGACCCCCAGGAATCTTCTGCAAGTTCTGCACGGCCCAACCGGGCCGCTGGAAATGCTTCTTCTTAAGTTGGGTGGCCTGGGCCTGATCAGCCGGCCATGCGACGGGACGCCTCGGAGAGGCGCTCCGCGATGGTGCCGTCGATGACCTCGTCACCGACCCGCACCTCGATACCGCCGAGGACCGCGGGGTCCACGTCGAGGTTGAGGTGCATCTCGCGGCCGTACAGCTTGGCCAGCACCGCGCCGAGACGCTGCTTCTGCACGTCGCTGAGCGGAACCGCGGTGGTCACGGTGGCGACCATGCGGCTGCGGCGCTCGGCGGCGAGCGTGGAAAGGGAGTCGAGTCCCGCTTCCAGGCTACGTCCACGCGGCAGCGCGACCAGCCGGTCGACCAGCCGCTCGGTGACGGCCGCGGCCTTGCCGCCGAGCAGGCTGCGGAGCAGCTGGCTCTTGGCGGCGGTGGTGGCGCCCTTGTCGGTCAGCGCGGCCCGCAGCTCGGTGTTCGAGGCGACGATCCGGCCGAAGCGGAACAGCTCGTCCTCGACGTTGTCGAGGGTGCCGTCCTGCTGGGCGGCCGTGAGGTCGGCGGTGTTCGCCAGCTCCTCCAGCGCGTCCACCAGGTCACGCGACTGCGACCAACGGGACCGCACCATGCCGGACACCAGGTCGAGGGTCTCCCCGCCCACCTGGCCACCGAGCAGACGCCCGGCCAGCTCGGCCTTGGCCTCGCCGGACTGCGCCGGGTCGGTCAGGACCCGACGCAGCGAGACCTCGCGGTCGAGCAGCGCGGTGACGGCGGCCAGCTCACCGGCGAGCTTCGCCGCGGCGACGGACGTGTTGTCCGTCAGCGCGTCGAGGCGCTCGCGCGCGGCGTGCAGCGCCTCGCGGCTCGATCCGTTCATCGGGCGGCCTCGGCCTTCTCCTCAAGGTCTTCGAGGAAACGGTCGATGGTGCGGCTCTGCCGGGCGTGGTCCTCAAGGGACTCGCCGACGAGCTTGCCGGCCAGGTCGGTGGCGAGCTTGCCCACGTCCTGGCGCAGCGCCTGCGAGGCGGCCTTGCGGTCGGCCGCGATCTGGGCGTGGCCGGCAGCGATGATCTCCTCGCGCTGCCGCTGGCCTTCTGCGCGCAGCTCTTCCTTGAGCGCAGTGCCCTGCTCCAGCGCGTCCTGGCGCAGGCGAGCGGCCTCGTGGCGGGCTTCGGCGAGCTGGGCCTTGTACTGCTCCAGGACGCTCTGGGCCTCGACCTGGGCGGCCTCTGCCTTCTCGATGCCGCCTTCGATGGCGTCGCGACGCTCGTCCAGAACCTTGTTGATGTTCGGGAGGAGCTTCTTCGCCAGGATGAAGAAGACGATCAGGAAGGCGACGAGGCCGACGATGAGCTCCGGGACCGGCGGGATCAGAGGGTTTTGAGGCTCCTCCGCGGCCAGGTGCACCAGGGAAATCACATCAGTGCCTTTCGTCGTTTTCGGACTGGGTGTGCGTTCGTCTTAGTAGACGAACGGCATGACCAGACCGATGAGGGCGAGCGCCTCACAGAACGCGAAGCCGAGGATCTGGTTGGACCGGATGAGGCCGGCAGCCTCGGGCTGACGGGCCAGCGCCTGGGTGCCGTTACCGAAGATGATGCCGACGCCGACGCCGGGGCCGATGGCCGCGAGACCGTAGCCGATGGAGCTGAGCGAGCCGGTGATTTCGGTAGCAGCGAGGATCTGGGACATGCCAGTTCTTCCTTCTCTTTCACGGACCGGTGGGGGTTGGCCACCGGACGAATGGGGGGTGTGCGGTGCGGGCCGTGGCTCAGTGGTGCTCGGCGAGCGCGCCCTGGATGAAGCTGCAGGCCAGGAGGACGAAGACGTACGCCTGGACAGCCTGGATGAAGAGCTCGAAGACGGTCATGCCGAGCACCATCACGAAGGACACGCCCGCGGCCGGGATGCCCCATCCGTTGAACAGGTACCAGCTGGCGACCGTGAAGAGGACGAGGAGGGTGTGGCCGGCGAACATGTTCGCGAACAGTCGGACCGCGTGCGTGAACGGGCGGACCAGGACGTTCGAGAAGAACTCGATGACCATGACCAGGGGGAGGACCCCGCCGAGGCTCTTGTCGTAGCCCGTGAGGTTCTTCAGACCGCCGACGAAGCCGTGGCGCTTGAAGGTCACGGACATCCAGATGCCGTAGACCAGCAGGGCCAGGGCGGCCGGGTACGCGATGATCGAGGTCACCGGGAACTGGGCCAGCGGGACGATCGACCAGACGTTCAGGATCCAGACGAAGAAGAACAGCGACACCATGAAGGGGACGTACTTCTCGCCCTCCTTCTTGCCCAGGGTCTCGTAGACGATGCCCCGGCGCACGAAGTCGTAGCCGGCCTCGGCCACCATCTGCAGCTTGCCGGGGACGACCTTCGGCTTGCGGAACGCGGCCCAGAAGAAGCCGAGGATGATGATCGAGCCCAGCAGGGCCAGCAGCATCGGCTTGTTGAGGTACCAGCCGTCCTTGTCTCCGGCGACGGGCTCGAAGATGAAGGACCACAGGCTGGGCGCCGGGAAGCCACAACCGGAGAAGAGTTGACAATCGGCCTCGAAGGCGAGCGTCATCGGGTCAGCACTCACCGCGGGCTCCTTCAGCGTGGCGCATAGGTACGGCAACCTCGTTGTGTCGGCGCGGCGCACAGCCGCGGTTCGGCACTGGACTGGTGTTACGGATGATGGGGCGGCGTTCAGGCATCGAGCCTCGCGATGGAACAGGCGTCAGTTCGGATGCCCGCGTCCGCAGTGCCGCAGTTGGCACCGGACGATAGCAGGAAGCCGAACGAGCACTTATCCCGGCCCTACCCTTCACGAGTTCGGCCCCGAGTTTCCGGGCTTCTCGCCCGGGACGGACTCGGGTTCCACATAAAGGATCTTGGCCTTCATGTGGGCGCGGGTCTGCGCGGCGATCCACACGAGGGTGGTGGCGACGAGCGTGATCGCGAAAGCCTTGGGCTGGAAGAGCGTGGTGTTCTTGAACGCGGCGACAAAGATGAAGAGCAGCAGGATCTGCGCCGCGTAGAGCATCAGCCCCATGGCCTGGAACAGATGCGGCAGCGACTTCGCCGTGCGCTGGAGCACGACGAACCCCATCCCCATGAAGAGGATCACGATCAGGGTCGCGACGACCGCGCCGACGGCCCCCTTGCCACCCGCGACCGCGCCGCTGATCGCGGCGGCTACAGCGCCGGCGACAGCGGTGGGTACGGCGGATTGCAGCAGGGATCGGACGTCATCAGACCGCATGGCGGATTGCTCCACGTGATGGTGGGGGCACGGGACTCGTACGGGGACGAGCGTAAGCCCGGTCCGAGTTCGAGCCTCGGGCCAATGGACCGTCGCACTACGGTCCTTCGGCTCTGTCGCCGGGTTTAGTGAACGGTATCACAAACTATTTGATGAGGTCTTTACCTGTGCGGTGTGCTGACTGTCACACATGAGGGCTAACGCGCCCGTGTGTGCAGGACACCGGGGTGTTCTGCCTGATATAGGACGATCGATCCCGTCGGGACCGGGTGGCGTCAGCGTGACGATTCGGCCTTACGCCGGTCGGGGAACCGCGAACGGGGTCCCACGGCGGTCGCTCCGTTGACGCCGGACACCCCCCCGGCGAGGACCCGCACCGGTTCGGTGTCCGCCCCCTCCGCCGCCGGGCCCTCCCGCAGCGCCTCCGCGGCCGCTCCGTCGGCACCCCGGTCCGCGTGCCGGTAGCGGGGCGGCACCAGGCCCTCGGCCCACTGCGGGGCCCGCGGGGTGAACCGCGGGAGCAGCAGCAGGAGCAGCCCCACCCCGCTCAGGGCGGCGATCCCCAGCACGATCCACATCGAGGTGGAGTTGACCGAATAGGCCACCGCCCCGAAGGCGATCAGCGCCGACCAGAAGTACATGATCAGGACGGCCCGGCTGTGCGAGTGACCGATCTCCAGCAGCCGGTGGTGCAGGTGCCCGCGGTCCGCGGCGAACGGGGACTGGCCGTTCCAGGTGCGCCGGACGATCGCCAGCACCAGGTCCGCCACCGGCAGCGCGATGATCGTCAGCGGCAGCAGCAGCGGGATGAACACCGGGAGCATCGCGTGGGTGGCGTTGCGCTCACCGCCGGCGAACAGGGCCAGCGCGTCCGGGTCCACCTGCCCGGTGATGGAGATCGCGCCGGCCGCCAGGACCAGCCCGATCAGCATCGAACCGGAGTCGCCCATGAAGATCCGGGCGGGATGCATGTTGTGCGGCAGGAAGCCCAGGCACATGCCCATCAGGATGGCCGCGAACAGGGTGGCGGGGGCCGCCGCCTCGATGCCGTAGCCGTACCAGATGCGGTAGGAGTACATGAAGAACGCGGCGGCGGCGATGCACACCATGCCGGCCGCCAGACCGTCCAGGCCGTCCACGAAGTTCACCGCGTTGATGGTGATGACCACCAGGGCCACCGTGAGCAGATTGCCCTGCCAGGGGCTGAGCAGCACCGTGCCGACGAAGGGCACCGGCAGCCACAGGATGGTCAGGCCCTGCATCACCATCACGCCGGCGGCGATCATCTGGCCGCCCAGCTTGATCAGGGCGTCGATCTCGAACTTGTCGTCGAGGACGCCGATCAGCCAGATCAGGGCCGCCCCGGAGAGCAGCGCCCGCGGCTCGTTGGAGAGCTCGAAGACCCCGTTGAGGTTCTGCAGGTGGTCGGCGACCAGCAGGCCGGCGCACAGTCCGCCGAACATGGCGATGCCACCGAGCCGCGGAGTCGGCTCCCGGTGCACGTCACGGGCGCGGATCTCCGGCATCGCACCGGCGGCGATCGCGAACTTCCGCACCGGTCCGGTCAGCAGGTAGGTCACCGCGACCGTGACGCAGAGCGTCAGCAGATATTCACGCACGGGCTGCCCCAGATGTATCGCCGGCCATCTCAGCCCCACACATTAGCCGCGATGTCGTCGGTGAAGAGGACGCGAGGGGGGCCTATCGCGGTTGCGGTACATCCCGTTTGCCGCTCTTACTCCCCATAAGGAGGAAAACGCGATGTCAGCTCGGCGACCTCCGAACGGGTCGTGGCCGGATCCCCGCGCAGTGCCCCGCCGAACAGCCGGGCGATCTCCGTCATCTCCCCGGCCCCCATCCCCTGGGTGGTCACGGCGGCCGTACCGAGCCGGATGCCGCGCTGGTCCCCGTACGGGAGGGCGCAGGTGTCCAGGACCATCCCGGCGGCCGCCAGCCGGCCGCGGGCGGCCTTTCCGTCGGTGCCCAGGGCGGCCGGGTCGGCGGTGATCAGATGGGTGTCGGTACCGCCCGTGGTGACCGCGAAGCCCTGCTCGGCGAGGGCCCCGGCCAGGACGCGGGCGTTGTCGACCACCCGGTGCGCGTACGAGGCGAAGGCCGGGCCGGCCGCCTCCCCGAAGGCCACCGCCTTGGCGGCGATGGTGTGCATCTGGGCGCCGCCCTGGGTGAACGGGAACACCGCCCGGTCGATCCGGTCGGCGAGCCCGGCCCGGCACAGCAGCATGCCGCCGCGGGGCCCGCGCAGGACCTTGTGGGTGGTCGCGCAGACCACGTCCGCGTACGGCAGCGGGCTGGGCGCGGCCCCGCCCGCCACCAGCCCGATCGGGTGCGCGGCGTCGACCACCAGCTGGGCCCCGACCTCGTCGGCGATCTCGCGGAACGCGGAGTACTCGGGGTGCCGCGGGTAGCAGATGGAACCGCAGACGATCACCCGGGGGCGGTGGGTGCGGGCCAGCTCCCGGACCTGCCGGTAGTCGATGAGCCCGGTCGCCGGGTCCAGCCCGTAGCCGACGAACTCGAAGCAGCGGCCGGAGAGGTTCGCCGGGGAGCCGTGGGTGAGGTGGCCGCCCTGGGTCAGGCGCAGGGCGAGGACGGTGTCCCCCGGGCTCAGCAGGGCGGCGTAGGCCGCCAGCACGGCGGCGGAGCCGGAGTGCGGCTGCACGTTGGCGTGCTCGGCCCCGAACAGGGCGCGGGCCCGCTCCACGGCGATCCGCTCCGCGTGGTCGGCGTACTCGCAGCCGCCGTGGTGGCGGGCGCCGGGGTAGCCCTCGGCGTACTTGTTGGCGAGCACGGAGCCGAGGGTGGCCAGCACGGCGGGCGAGGTGAAGTTCTCGGCGGCGTTGAGCTGCAGGGTGCCGGCCTGGCGGCGGCCCTCCCCCGCGAGGACGTCGGCCATCTGCGGGTCCTGCCGGCGCAGCAGGTCCACCGCGGGCTCGGTGATGACGGACATGGCGCGCTCCCGAGCAGTGGGGTTACCGGCACCCCCATCCTCTTTTGGACCCGCCCCACGCGCCACTCGGCCCTGCGGCCGGGCGGGTCAGCGGTGGGAGGTGACACCCGTCAGGGCGGTGACCACCGGGTCCAGGGCCTGGCTGAGCCCCTCCTCCGAACGCGCCCCTCGCGCCACTCGGCCCCCGGGGGGCCTCCCGGGCTTCGGCACGCTGCGCCGGCCTCCGGCCGCCGGTGGCAGGCGGGTCAGCGGTGGGAGGTGACACCCGTCAGGGCGGTGACCACCGGGTCCAGGGCCTGGCTGAGCCCCCCTCCGAACGCGCCCCTCGCGCCACTCGGCCCCGGGGGGCCTCCCGGGCTTCGGCACGCTGCGCCGGCCTCCAGCCGCCGGTGGCAGGCAGGTCAGCGGTGGGAGGTGACACCCGTCAGGGCGGTGACCACCGGGTCGAGGGCCTGGCTGATCTCGTCGCCGATGGAGCGGAAGAAGGTGATCGGGGCGCCGTACGGGTCGTAGACCTCGTCCGCGTCCGGGGAGGGCGCCAGCAGCCAGCCGCGCAGTGCCGCCGCGGCCCGGACCAGGGCGCGGGCCCGCTCGGCCATCCCCTCGTCCAGCGGGGGCAGGGTGGCGGGGTCTATGGCGCGGACCAGGCGGGTGAACTCCTTCAGGGTGAAGGTGCGCAGGCCCGCCGAGTGGCCCATCGAGATGACCTGGGCCCGGTGGTCGCGGGTGGCGGTCAGGACCAGGTCGGCCCGTATGACGTGCTCGTCGAGGAGCTCCCGGCCGGTGAACCCGCTGGCGTCGGCGCCGAAGTCCGCCAGCACGGCGGCCGCGTTGGCCTCCATGGGGGCGCCCTCGTGGCCCCAGGTGCCGGCGCTCTCCACGATCAGTCCGCCGGTGGCGGCCCCGCCGAGCCGGTCGGTCAGGGCATGCCGGGTCAGCCGCTCGGTGATCGGCGAGCGGCACACGTTGCCGGTGCTGACGTGGAGTATGCGGAAGGGATCCCCTGCTATGCCACGCCCCTCAGGGCTCACGGGGCGACCTCAAGGTCGGGTACGACCTCCCTGAGCTGGTCCGCGGTGAGGGCGCCCTCGCGCAGCAGGACCGGGACCTTGCCGGTGACGTCGACGATGGAGGAGGGCTGGATGCCCGGGGTGGGGCCGCCGTCCAGGTAGACGGAGACGGAGTCGCCGAGCATCTCGCGGGCCGCGTCGCAGTCCTCCGGCGCCGGGTGGCCGCTGAGGTTGGCGGAGGAGACGGCCATCGGGCCGACCTCGGTGAGCAGCTCGATCGCGACCGGGTGCAGCGGCATCCGGACGGCGACCGTGCCGCCGGTCTCGCCGAGGTCCCAGGCCAGCGAGGGCTGGTGCTTGGCGACAAGGGTGAGGGCGCCGGGCCAGAACGCGTCCACGAGCTCCCAGGCCTGCTCGGAGAAGTCCGTGACCAGCCCGTGGAGGGTGTTCGGGGAGCCGATGAGCACGGGGGTGGGCATGGTGCGGCCCCGCCCCTTGGCGGCCAGCAGGTCGCCCACGGCCTCGGCGCTGAAGGCGTCCGCGCCGATCCCGTAGAGGGTGTCCGTCGGCAGCACGACGAGCTCGCCCCGGCGGACGGCGGATGCGGCTTCACGCAGACCGGTCTTGCGGTCCGTCGCGTCGTTGCAGTCGTATCGCCGGGCCATCAGCGGGCCTCCTCGTGCGGCTGGGGGGTGGCGGGAAGGGGGGCGCGGGAGCTCACGGCAGGGCCTTGCGGGCGGTGGCGAAGCGCGGGCGCCGGTTGAGGTCGGGGTGGTCGGCGGCGTCGGCCCAGCCCCGCTCCTCGGCGAAGATCCACGGCACCTGGCCGCCCTGGGTGTCGGCGTGCTCGACGACCACGATGCCGCCGGGCCGCAGCAGCCGGTGGGCGGTGCGCTCGATGCCCCGGATGGTGTCCAGGCCGTCCTCGCCGGAGAACAGGGCCATCTCGGGGTCGTGGTCCCGGGCCTCGGGGGCGACGTACTCCCATTCGGTGAGCGGGATGTACGGCGGGTTGGAGATCACCAGGTCGACCTGGCCGTCCAGCTCGGGCAGGGCGCTGAGCGCGTCCCCCTGGTGGACGGTGACCCGGGAGCCCTCGGCGTTCTTCCGGGTGTAGACCAGGGCGTCGTCGGAGAGCTCCACGGCGTGCACCCGGGAGCGCGGCACCTCCTGGGCCATGGCCAGGGCGATCGCGCCGGAGCCGGAGCACAGGTCCACGATCAGGGGCTCGACCACGTCCATGGCGCGGACGGCCTGTATGGCCCAGTCGACCACCGATTCGGTCTCCGGCCGGGGGACGAACACCCCGGGTCCGACCTGGAGCTCCAGATAGCGGAAGAAGGCCCGGCCGGTGATGTGCTGGAGGGGTTCGCGGGCCTCGCGGCGGGCGATGGCCTCCCAGTAGCGGGCGTCGAAGTCGGTGTCCTGGACGTGGTGCAGTTCCCCCCGCTTGACGCCGTGCACCCAGGCGGCGAGCTCCTCGGCGTCGAAGCGCGGTGACGGCACGCCGGCGGCGGCCAGCCGCTGGGTGGCCTGGGCCACCTCGGCAAGCAGCAAGTTCATCTGCGCTGGTCCTCCGGGCTGCTGTCGTACGGGGGGTGGTGCGGGGCTTTACTGCGCTGCGGCGAGCTTCGCTGCCGAGTCCGCGTCGACGCAGGCCTGGATGACCGAGTCGAGGTCTCCGTCGAGCACCTGGTCCAAGTTGTACGCCTTGAATCCGGTGCGGTGGTCGGAGATGCGGTTTTCCGGGAAGTTGTACGTACGGATCTTCTCGGACCGGTCCACCGAGCGCACCTGGCTGCGGCGCACGTCGGAGGCCTCCTGCTCGGCGGCCTCCTGGGCGGCGGCCAGCAGCCGGGAGCGCAGGATGCGCATGGCCTGCTCCTTGTTCTGGAGCTGGCTCTTCTCGTTCTGGCAGGAGGCGACCACACCGGTCGGCAGGTGCGTGATGCGCACGGCCGAGTCGGTGGTGTTGACGGACTGGCCGCCGGGGCCGGAGGAGCGGTAGACGTCGATCCGCAGGTCGTTCATGTTGATCTCGACCTCGACCTCCTCGGCCTCCGGGGTGACGAGCACGCCGGCGGCGGAGGTGTGGATGCGGCCCTGGGACTCGGTGGCGGGCACGCGCTGGACGCGGTGCACCCCGCCCTCGTACTTGAGCCGGGCCCAGACGCCCTGGCCGGGCTCGGTGGCCCCGTTGCCGCCCTTGGTGCGGACGGAGACCTGGACGTCCTTGTAGCCGCCGAGCTCGGACTCGGTGGCGTCGATGATCTCGGTCTTCCAGCCCACGCGCTCGGCGTAGCGCAGGTACATGCGCAGCAGGTCGCCCGCGAAGAGGGCGGACTCGTCGCCGCCGGCGCCGGCCTTGACCTCCAGGAGCACGTCCTTGTCGTCGCTGGGGTCGCGGGGGACGAGCAGCAGGCGGAGCTTCTCGGTGAGCTCCTCGCGCTGGACGGCCAGGTCCTTGGCCTCGGCGGCGAAGTCCGGGTCGTCGGCGGCGAACTCCTTGGCCGTCTCGATGTCCTCGGCGGTCTGCTTCCACGCCCGGTAGGTGGCGACGATCGGGGTCAGCTCCGCGTAGCGCTTGTTCAGCTTGCGCGCGTTGGCCTGATCGGAGTGCACCGATGGGTCGGCGAGCTTCTTCTCAAGGTCGGCGTGCTCGCCGACCAGTTCCTCGACCGCCTCGAACATCGGGGGACTCCTGGGGTGAAAGTGCGAAAGGGCTACGGACTGCGGGACGACAAAGGCGCCGGCCCGGCCGCCCCCGCGTGTTCAGGGGGCGGCCGGAGACCGGCGCCGGGGTCGCGCTACTTCTTGGCGGCCGCAGCCTTGCCGAAGCGGGCCTCGAAGCGGGCCACGCGGCCACCGGTGTCGAGGATCTTCTGCTTGCCCGTGTAGAACGGGTGGCACTCGGAGCAGACCTCGGCACGGATGTTGCCGTTGGTGAGGGTGCTACGGGTGGTGAACGACGCGCCGCAGGTGCAGCTGACCTGGGTCTCGACGTACTCGGGGTGGATCTCGCGCTTCAAGGTGTCTCCTAGTTTCGGGAGGGCGCCGGGTCGCAGGACGCGGAATTGCTCCATGCGTGAACCGGGGCCGACGTACCAGTCTGCCAGGACTGGCCCGCCTGACAAAATCTCGATGACGCCGCTTACAACAGGGCGGGGCGCGGGTCTATTCCGGCCCGGATCCGGTTCGCGTCCGGCGCGGATCCGGTTCGCGTCCGGCTCGCGTCCGGCCCGTGCGCCGCCTAGCGGACGACGGTGCCGGCGGTGCCCTTGTCGCCCGCCGAGTTCCTGGTGGCCTCGGCGGGGATCGGCCGGTCGGCCAGCAGGGCCTCCCACACCAGCCCGGACTCCTTGCGGAGCGGGACGACCCGGTTGGGGTCGATGGTGTCCCCCGCCACCGGCAGCGTGATCATGTGCATGTCCTGGGAGTCGATGCCCTGGAGCCCGGAGGCGAAGCCCATCAGCGACTTCACGTCGCCGAGCTTGGAGTCGGTGGTGATCGCCTTGGTGGCGGTGTCGGCGAGGCCCAGCAGCCGGCTGGGGTTGTCGAACACCCCGACCCCCTTGACCTGCTTGATCAGCGCCTTGATGAAGGCCTGCTGGAGCTGTATTCGGCCCAGGTCGCTGCCGTCGCCGACGCTCTTGCGGGTGCGGACCAGGCCGAGGGCCTGCTCGCCGTTCAGCTTGTGGGTGCCGGCCTGGAGGTCGAGGTGGCTGGCCCCGTCCTTGATCGGCTTGGTGGTGGTGAGCTCGACCCCGCCGAGCTTGTCGACGATCTCCTTGAAGCCGGTGAAGTCGACCTCCAGGTAGTGGTCCATCCGGATCCCCGACAGCTGCTCCACGGTCTTGACCGCGCAGGCGGCCCCGCCGACGGTGAAGGACTCGTTGAACATCCGGCGCGGGCCGCCGGGGTCGGTCCGGCCGTCGTCCGTCCTGCAGGAGGGCCGGGTGACCAGGGTGTCCCGGGGTATCGACACCACGGCGGCCTTCTGGTGGCCCTCGTAGAGGTGGACGATCATCGCGGTGTCGGAGCGGGCGGAGCCGCCGTCGTCCCTGCCGTACGAGGAGTTGTCGCCGCCGCGCGAGTCCGAGCCGAGGACCAGGATGTCCATCGAGCCGTTGTCCACGTCGGCGGGCCGGTCGGTGCCGAGGGCGGCGTCGATGTCCACGCTCTTGATGTTGCCGTTGAACTTCACGTAGAAGTACCCGAGGCCCGCCCCGCCGAGGACCAGGACTCCGGCGGCGCTCCACGCGGCGATCCGCAGGCCCTTGCGGCGCTGTCCGGGCGCCCGCCTTCGCCGGCCTCCCGCGGCCCGGTGGCCCCGGCCCCTGTTGTCCTCGCTCATGAGCTCCTCAGTCCTGTCCCGTGTCCCTGTCCCTGACTCCCCGCTTGCCTCTGACACAGACGGCGGACGCCTTCCAAGGGTTCCACGGGCGGCCGGGACACGACTGTGCCCACCGTGCGGACACGGTGGGCACAGGAGGGACGCCGCAGCGTCGCCGTTTGCCGTCTTACCTGCGGTTTCAGCCGAAAAGGTTGAACTGCTTCCAGCCGGTTCCCAGGCTCTGGCGTGTGGCGAAGGTCGCACCCGTGGACTTCCCGGTGCCCGGGTACAGCCACAGGGTGTCGCCCTCGCGGGCGATCAGGTCGGCCTTGCCGTCCTTGTTCACGTCGCCCGGGGTGGCCAGGGCCGTGAACGCCGATCCCATGGTGGCGATCTGGACCCGCGGCGCGAAGGTGCTGAGGCCCGCGGTGCCGGTGCCCTTGTACAGGTAGACCGCGCCGGCCGGGGTGCGGGCGATGAGGTCCGCCTTCCCGTCGCCGGTCAGGTCCCCGTGGCCGCGGATCTCGGAGTAGATCTGCCAGCCCGGCCCGCCGTCCATCTCGGGGGCGAAGCCGCCCTTGGCGTTGCCCGGGTGGATCCGGAGCCGGCCGGCCGCGTCGACGGTGACCAGGTCGGGGGCGTCGTTGCCGGTGACGTCGCCGGGGGCGACGATCGCCCGCCGGGTCTGCCAGCCCTTGGTGACCAGGGTCTGCTGCCAGCCCTTGCCCGCCACCTGGTGGTTCCAGTACAGCTCGCCGGTGGAGACCCGGCGGACGATGTCCTGGACCCCGTCCATGTCGAGGTCGGTCTGGACGGCCGTGTTGGTGGACTTGAAGTCACCGGTGACGGCCGCCTGGGCGGTCAGGCTCTTGCCCTTGGACTGGTACGGGATGAGCTTGCCGTCCGAGGCCCGGCGGGCCAGCAGGTCGGCCATGCCGTCCTGGGTCCAGTCGGTGTCGGCGACCCGGGCCCGGATCACGCCCGCGTAGGTGCTGACCTTGGCGTAGGCCGCGTAGGAGCCCTTGTAGACGCAGCCCTCGGCGCCCCAGGAGACCACGCCGATCAGCCGGCCGCCCAGGACGAGCGGGCCGCCGGAGTCGCCGTTGCAGGTGATGGTGGTGCCGGTGTCGGAGCCGGTGGCGGGCTTGCCCGCGCAGGTCATGTGGCCCGTGATGAACTCGCCTCCCCAGAATCCGGCGCAGGTGGCGTCGGAGACCAGCGGGAGGGTGGCCTTCTTGAGCGCGGGCGACAGGGCCTGGCTCTTGGAGGTGTGCCGGCCCCAGCCGTAGACGTCCGCGTTCGCGCCCGCCTTGTAGAGGCCGGTGTCACTGCTGCGGGCGATCGGCAGCGGCTTGACGCCGACCGGCTTGCTCAGGGTCAGCACGGCCACGTCGTTGTCGAGCGAGTACGGGTCGAACCCGGGGTCGAACCACTGGCGGCGGACCGTGACGGGGGTGCCGCCGTGCCAGTCCGTGACCCCGCCGGCGCCGGTGGTCGGCTGCTGGGTGGCACCGACCACGACCACGCTGTCCTTGGCCCAGTCGAGGCCCTCGACGCAGTGCGCCGCGGTGAGGATCTTCGTCGGGGCGACCACCGTGCCGCCGCAGAAGTAGGCCTCGTCGTCGCCGGTGGCGGGGGTGTTCTTGTCGTCGAGGTAGTGGAGCTGCGCCATCCAGGGCGCGTTCGCGATCGTCTCGGGCTTGCCACCGATGATCATCGGACTCGCCTTGGGCGGTCCGGACGGCTTGGGGGCGGGGCGCTTGGCGCCGCGCTCCAGCTGGTCGGCCGCCATCGACTTGGCGATGCGCTCGCCGAGTTCCCGCTGGGTGGGAGCGGGGTCTCCCGCGGCCTGCGCGCCGGTGGCCGTCAGTCCTGTACCGAACAGGGCGAGGACGGAGACGGCAACGGGGACCGCGAGGCGCGAAGTGCGTATGTGCACGCGCGTCATCCTTCTTTTCTGCCGTGGAGTTGGGCGGTCCGGTGATCCTATGACAGCGCCGCCCCCACCCGGTCGGGTGGGGGCGGCGCAGGGTGCGTCGGCGACGGGCCGTCAGTCGTCGTTCTTGCCGGCCGGGGTCGTCTTCGCGATCTGCATCAGGAACTCGGCGTTCGACTTGGTCTGCTTCATCTTGTCGAGGAGCAGTTCGATCGCCTGCTGCGAGTCGAGGGCGTGCAGCACCCGGCGCAGCTTCCAGACGATGGCGAGCTCCTCGCTGTTGAGGAGGATCTCCTCCTTGCGGGTGCCCGAGGGGTCCACGTCCACGGCCGGGAAGATCCGCTTGTCGGCGAGCTTCCGGTCGAGCTTGAGCTCCATGTTGCCGGTGCCCTTGAACTCCTCGAAGATCACCTCGTCCATGCGCGAGCCGGTCTCGACGAGCGCGGTGGCCAGGATGGTCAGCGAGCCGCCGTCCTCGATGTTGCGCGCGGCACCGAAGAAGCGCTTCGGCGGGTACAGCGCGGTCGAGTCGACACCACCGGACAGGATGCGGCCGGAGGCGGGCGCCGCGAGGTTGTACGCGCGGCCCAGACGGGTGATCGAGTCCAGCAGGACGACCACGTCGTGACCCAGCTCCACGAGGCGCTTGGCGCGCTCGATGGCCAGCTCGGCGACGGTGGTGTGGTCCTCGGCCGGGCGGTCGAAGGTCGAGGAGATGACCTCGCCCTTGACCGACCGCTGCATGTCGGTGACCTCTTCCGGACGCTCGTCGACCAGGACGACCATCAGGTGGCACTCGGGGTTGTTCGTGGTGATCGCGTTGGCGATGGCCTGCATGATCATGGTCTTGCCGGTCTTCGGCGGGGCCACGATCAGACCGCGCTGGCCCTTGCCGATGGGCGAGACGAGGTCGATGATGCGGGTCGTCAGCACACCCGGGTCGGTCTCCAGACGGAGCCGGTCCTGCGGGTACAGCGGGGTGAGCTTGTTGAACTCGGGGCGGCCTCGGCCGGATTCGGCGGCCATCCCGTTCGCGGAGTCCAGGCGGACCAGCGCGTTGAACTTCTCGCGGCGCTCGCCTTCCTTGGGCTGGCGCACGGCACCGGTGACGTGGTCGCCCTTGCGCAGGCCGTTCTTGCGGACCTGGGCGAGGGAGACGTACACGTCGTTCGGGCCGGGCAGGTAGCCCGAGGTCCGGATGAACGCGTAGTTGTCGAGGATGTCGAGGATGCCCGCGACGGGGATCAGCACGTCGTCGTCGGCGACCTGCGGCTCGTTCGGGCCGAACTCCTCGCGGCCACGGCGGCCACGGCGGTCGCGGTAGCGGCCGCGGCGGCCGCGACGGCCGTCCTGGTCGTCGAAGTCGTCCTGCGGACCGTTGTCCTGCCGGCCCTGGCCGCCCTGGCCCTGGGTCTGCTGGCCCTGGCCGCGGCCGCCGCCCTGCTGCTGGCGGTCGCGCTGGCCGCGCTCGGCGCGGTCGCCGCGCTCGGCACGGTCCTGCTGGCCGCCGCCCTGGGCGGCCTGCTCGCCCTGGCCGCGGTCGCGGCGGTCGCGCTGGCCGCGCTCGGCACGGTCGCCGCGGTCACGGCGGTCGCGGCGGCCGCGGCCCTCGCCGGCCTCCTGACCGGCGGTGGCGGTCTCGGTACGGGCCTCGGGCTGCGCGGTGGCGGCCTCGGTCTTCGCCTCGGTCGCCACCACGGTGGTGGCCGAGGTGGCGGACTCGGGGCTGCCGGAGGGGGCGGTGGCGCGGCGGCGGCGGCGTTCGCCGACCGGAGCGTCCTCGCTGGCGGGCTGGCCCGGGATCTCGATCTGGGCCTGCGCGGCCGGCTTCTCGGCCGGAGCCGCGACGGCCTTCTCGGCGGCGGGGGCGGCGGCCTCGCCGGTGCGGGCCTTGCTGGTGGCGCGCCGCTTCGGCTTGGTCTCGGCCGCCGGTTCCGCGGTGGCCTTCGGGGCGCCGCCGCTTCCGGCCTGCGCCTCCTTGATGACCTCGATCAGCTGGCTCTTGCGCATCCGCGCGGTGCCCCTGATACCGAGGCCGGAAGCGACCTGCTGAAGCTCGGCGAGGACCATGCCCTCAAGGCCGGTGCCGGAGCGGCGGCGCTTGGGTGCGGCGGCGCCCGCGGCGGGGGCACTGGTGTCGACGGAGGTGTCGGCAACGCCCATCAGATCGGTGGTGTCGCTCACGAAGGGTCCTTCCCTGGAGCGGACGTCGGCCTGTCTGGCTCGGCGACCGGTTGTGCTGTCCGACCGCGGTCCTAGGTGTGGACCGTGCCGGGGCGGTGGTCCGCCGCTATCGATACGTCCCGATACGGCGGAGGAGGTACGTGCAGGGGTTCCGGCGAGAAGCCCCCCAGCTGAAAGCGTGGGAATGTGTCACGCCGATTCCGGAGCGTGCTCGCAACTGCTTGGCAGCGATCAAAGCAGTTGGGGGGGCTCCCGGAAGAAAGGTGGTCCCTGATGGGGACACTGAGCACCGAGCCCTGGCGGCTTCGGATGCGCACTTGAGACTAACACTACCGGATCCAACAGACATTCCCCCTCTCACTCACCGGCAATCGCGCACTCCCGCACGGGCGGGTGGGGCGGACTGCCCGACCGCCCCGTTCCCGTGTCGGTCGTCAGCCGCCCTGGTTGCCCAGGGGGAGCACGCTCGCGCCCGCGGCGTCGAGGGCGAGCCGGTTGGCGGCCCATCCGTCGCCGGCGAGCTGCGCGACCTTGTCGGCCGCACCGTTGTCGACCAGCGCGAGGACCGTGGGGCCCGCGCCGGAGATGACCGCGGGGACTCCGTCCGCCCGCAGTCGGTTCACCAGGGCCACGCTCTCGGGCATGGCCGGGGACCGGTACTCCTGGTGCAGCCGGTCCTCGGTGGCGGGCAGCAGCAGCTCGGGGCGCCTGGTCAGGGCTTCCACGAGCAGGGCCGCGCGGCCCGCGTTGGCGGCGGCGTCCACGTGCGGGACGGAGCGCGGCAGCAGGCCGCGCGCGGTCTCGGTGAGCACCGGCTTCGAGGGCACGAAGACCACCGGAACGATGGAATCGGCGGGGTCCATACGGATCGCCTTGGCGCTGCCGCCGTCCATCCAGGCGAGGGTGAAGCCGCCGAGCAGGCAGGCGGCGACGTTGTCGGGGTGGCCCTCGATCTCGGTGGCGAGTTCCAGCAGGGCCGCGTCGTCCAGCTTGGCCTCGCCGCCTATGGTGACGGCGCGGGCGGCGACGATGCCGGCGCAGATGGCGGCCGAGGAGGAGCCGAGTCCGCGGCCGTGCGGGATCCGGTTGGCGCAGACGACCTCCAGGCCGCGCGGCTGTCCGCCGAGCAGGTCGAAGGCGGTGCGCATGGAGCGTACGAGGAGGTGGCTCTCGTCGCGGGGCAGCGTGTCCGCGCCCTCGCCGGCGATGTCGATGTTCAGGCCGGAGTCGGCCACCCGGACGACCACGTCGTCGTAGAGCCCCAGGGCCAGGCCCAGGGCATCGAAGCCGGGGCCGAGATTGGCACTGCTGGCGGGGACGCGCACCCGTACGGCGGCGGCGCGGAAGGCGGGACCTGCCATCGCTCGATGACACTCCTTGTGACTGTGCGAGATCTTGGGATCTTCCGCTGTGAATGTACTGGAGAACGACCGACACCCGAAGGCCCACGGGGCAGCACCGCGTCAGGTGCGCGGTGGCGGATGTAAGTACAGCCTATCGAAGGAAGGTTCTGTCGCGACATAGGGCGCACGGCGGGCGCACGATGCGTGTCGCGGGTCGTGGGGCGGCGGCCCGATGGTTTCGGCCGCGTACACACCCAATTGCCGGGTTCCGGCCCCCTGCCGGGAACCGGAACCCGGTCGGGTCAGACCAGGCCGAGCCGGATCGCGGCGGCCTCGGCGTCCACCGGGACGGTGACCGGCTGCGGTGCGCCGGCGATCGCCCAGTCGGGGTCCTTCAGGCCGTTGCCGGTGACGGTGCACACGATCTTCTGGCCCGGGTCGACCAGGCCCAGCTCGGCGGCCTTGAGCAGGCCGGCCACCGAGGCGG
Organism: Streptomyces sp. NPDC033845; assembly: GCF_055576225.1. Taxonomy (NCBI): domain Bacteria; kingdom Bacillati; phylum Actinomycetota; class Actinomycetes; order Kitasatosporales; family Streptomycetaceae; genus Streptomyces; species Streptomyces sp. NPDC033845. Next base: position 220,688 of record NZ_JBVIRI010000003.1, read on the forward strand.
CCGAGGCGGGCTCCACGAACACGCCTTCCTGCGAGGCCAACAGCCGGTAGGCCGCCAGGATCTGACGGTCGGTCACTTCGTCGATGAAGCCGCCCGACTCGTCCCGCGCGGCCAGCGCGTAGTCCCAGGAGGCCGGGTTGCCGATCCGGATCGCGGTGGCGATGGTGTGCGGCTCCTTGACGACCTCCCCGCGCACGATGGGCGCCGAACCGGAGGCCTGGAAACCCCACACCCGGGGCGTACGGGAGGACAGGCCGTCGGCCTTGTACTCCTTGAAGCCCTTCCAGTACGCGGTGATGTTGCCCGCGTTGCCCACCGGCAGCACATGGATGTCGGGGGCGTCGCCGAGCGCGTCCACGATCTCGAACGCGGCCGTCTTCTGGCCCTCGATGCGCACCGGGTTGACCGAATTGACCAGCGCCACCGGGTAGTTGTCGGACAGCCGGCGGGCCAGCGTCAGGCAGTCGTCGAAGTTGCCCTCCACCTGGAGGATCTTCGCGCCGTGCACCAGCGCCTGGCCCATCTTGCCCAGCGCGATCTTGCCCTGCGGGACCAGCACCGCGGAGACCATCCCGGCCCGTACCGCGTAGGCCGCGGCGGAGGCGGAGGTGTTGCCGGTGGAGGCGCAGATGACCGCCTTGGCGCCCTCCTCCTTGGCCCGGGTGATCGCCATGGTCATGCCGCGGTCCTTGAAGGACCCGGTGGGGTTGGCCCCCTCCACCTTGAGGTGGACCTCACAGCCGGTGCGCTCGGAGAGCACCTGCGCGGGTACCAGCGGAGTACCGCCCTCGCGGAGCGTCACCACGGGGGTCTCCGCGGTCACCGGCAGGCGGTCCCGGTACTCCTCGATGATGCCGCGCCACTGGTGGGTGCGATTGCTGCTCATGGGTCCTTACTCCCCTTCAACACGCATGATGCTGGCGACACCGCGGACGGTGTCCAGCTTCCGCAGCGCCTCGACGGTCCCGGAGAGGGCGGCGTCGGGCGCACGGTGGGTGACGACGACGAGGGAGGCCTCACCGTCCTTCCCCTGCTGACGGACGGTGTCGATGGACACCCCGTGCTCGGCGAACACGGTCGCGACCTGAGCGAGGACACCCGGCTTGTCCGCCACATCGAGGCTGATGTGGTAGCGGGTGACGACCTCTCCCATGGGGCTGACCGGCAGCTGGGTGTACGCCGACTCGCCCGGCCCCGTTGCCTCGGCGAGCTTGTTGCGGCAGACGGCGACCAGGTCGCCGAGCACGGCCGAGGCGGTCGGCGCGCCGCCCGCTCCCGGACCGTAGAACATGAGCCGCCCGGCGGCCTCCGCCTCGACGAAGACCGCGTTGTAGGCCTCGCGGACGGAGGCCAGGGGGTGGCTGAGCGGGATCATCGCGGGGTGCACCCGGGCGGTGACGGACTCGCCGTCGGCGGCCCGCTCGCAGATCGCGAGCAGCTTGATGGTGCAGCCCATCCGCTTGGCGGAGGCGAAGTCGGCGGCGCTGACCTCGGTCATCCCCTCGCGGTGGACGTCGTCGAGGCGGACCCGGGTGTGGAAGGCGATGCCGGCCAGGATGGCGGCCTTCGCGGCGGCGTCGTAGCCCTCGACGTCGGCGGTGGGGTCGGCCTCGGCGTAACCGAGCGCGGTGGCCTCGTCCAGGGCCTCCTGGTAGCCGGCGCCGGTGGAGTCCATCTTGTCGAGGATGAAGTTGGTGGTGCCGTTGACGATGCCCATCACCCGGTTGATCTTGTCCCCGGCGAGGGACTCGCGCAGCGGGCGGATCAGCGGGATGGCCCCGGCCACGGCGGCCTCGAAGTACAGGTCGCGGCCGTGCTGCTCGGCGGCGGCGTGCAGGGCGGCGCCGTCCTGGGCCAGCAGTGCCTTGTTCGCGGACACCACGGAGGCGCCGTGCTCGAAGGCGGTGGTGATCAGCGTCCGGGCCGGCTCGATGCCGCCGATGACCTCGATGACCACGTCGATGTCCCCGCGTTTGACCAGGGCGGTCGCATCGGTGGTGACCAGGGCCGGGTCGATCCCGTCACGGACCTTGGAGGGGCGGCGGACGGCGACACCGGCAAGCTCGACGGGCGCGCCGATGCGGGCCGTGAGGTCGTCGGCGTGCGTCGTCATGATGCGCGCCACCTCTGAGCCGACCACTCCACAGCCCAGCAGCGCCACCTTCAGCGGACGCGTACGCATCATGAGACCTACGCCTTTCGATCTTTGATCGCTTCGATCAGCCCCGGCCCGCGGTGTTGCGGGCCGGTTTGTGTGAACCAGTCTCACTCAATGGACAGCGGATTCCATCCTCGGTCCATTGAGTGAGATGTCTATTTCATCATCCGAGGTCGAGGGACAGGAGATCTTCCTCCGTCTCCCTGCGGACGATCACCCGGGCACCCCCGTCGCGCACGGCCACCACGGGCGGCCGGAGCACATGGTTGTAGTTGCTCGCCATGGAGCGGCAGTAGGCCCCGGTGGCGGGGACGGCGATCAGGTCGCCGGGCGCCAGGTCCGCGGGCAGGAAGGTGTCCTTGACCACGATGTCCCCGCTCTCGCAGTGCTTGCCGACCACCCGGACGAGCATCGGCTCGGCCTCGGAGCGGCGGGAGACCAGGGCGACGCTGTACTCGGCGTCGTAGAGCGCGGTCCTGATGTTGTCGGACATCCCGCCGTCGACGCTGACGTAGGTCCGGAGCCCTTCGAGGGGCTTGATGGTGCCGACCTCGTAGAGGGTGAACGCGGTCGGGCCGACGATGGCGCGGCCGGGCTCCACGGAGATCCGCGGCGGGCGCAGGCCCGCGGACTCGCATTCGCGGGCCACGATCTCGTTCAGCGCCTTGGCGATCTCGTGCGGCTCGCGCGGGTCGTCGTCGGAGGTGTAGGCGATGCCGAGGCCGCCGCCGAGGTCGATCTCGGGGAGCTCGATGCCGTGCTCGTCGCGGACGGCGGCCAGCAGCCGCACCACCCGCTTGGCGGACACCTCGAACCCGGCCATGTCGAAGATCTGCGAGCCGATGTGCGAGTGGACGCCCAGCAGCTCCAGGCTGTCGTGCCCGAGGACCCGGCGCACCGCCTCGGCGGCCGAGCCGTCGGCGACGGCGATGCCGAACTTCTGGTCCTCGTGGGCGGTGGCGATGAACTCGTGGGTGTGCGCCTCGACGCCCACGGTCACCCGGATCTGCACGGGCTGGCGGACACCGAGCTCGCGCGCCGTGTGCGCCACCCGGGCGATCTCCTGGAAGGAGTCGAGGACGATCCGACCGACCCCGGCCTCGATGGCCCGCCGGATCTCGGCGGCGGACTTGTTGTTGCCGTGGAAGGCGATCCGCTCGGCGGGCATCTCGGCGGCCAGCGCGGTGGCCAGCTCGCCGCCGGAGCACACGTCGAGGTTGAGGCCCTCCTCCTTGAGCCAGCGGACCACGGCCTTGGACAGGAACGCCTTGCCGGCGTAGAACACGTCGGCGTCCTTGCCGAAGGCGTGCGCCCAGGCGCGGCAGCGCTGCCGGAAGTCCTCCTCGTCGAGGAAGTAGGCGGGGGTGCCGAACTCCTCGGCGAGCCGGGTGACTTCGATGCCACCGACCCGGACGACCCCGTCCTCGCCCCGCTCGACCGTACGGGCCCACACCTTCTCGTCGAGGGCGTTGAGGTCGGCCGACGGCGGGGAGTAGTGCCCCTCGGGCAGGACATCGGCGTGCCGGGGTCCGGCGGGGTGCGCTGAACGGCTCATGTTTCTCTCTCGCTACTCACGGGATCACTGATGGATCGGCCCCAAGGGCTGGGCTGGATCACTCACGGGATCAGATCTGACGCTTCCACGCCGAGCAGGGCCAGGCCGCCGGCCAGCACCGTCCCGGCGGCTTCGGCGAGGGCCAGCCGGGCGCGGTGGGCGGCCTCGGGTTTCTCGTCGCCGAGGGGCAGGACGGCGTACTGGAAGTCGAGCAGGGCGTCGGCGACCACCAGCAGCTGCCGGGCCACCCGATCGGGCTCCCGGTGGTGCGCGGCGGCCTCCAGGGCCAGCGGGTACTCCCCGAGGGCGGCGACCAGCGCCTCCGCGCCGGCGACGGGCACGCCGTCCTCGGCGGCCGGATCACCGGGCTCGCCCCGGAACCCGAGCAGCGCGGCGTTGCGGCCGAGGGCCCGGACCCGGTCGAGGGCGTACCCGATACGGAAGCAGGGGTTGCCGTCGTGCTGCACGGCGAGCCCGGCATGGATCTCCGGGGTCTCCCGGGGCGGTGTCGCCACCATGGCCCAGCGCACCGGCCCGGGGCCGAGGCGGCGCACGGCGTCGACGGAGTCGCGGCGCGCCAGGGGCGCGACGAGCAGGGGCTCCACGCGGGAGCCGTCCGTCCCGGCATCCGGCGGTGCACCGACGGCCGCCCGCCCCGCGATCCGCCGCAGGGCGGCCCGCACCACGGCCCCCCGATCCGCGTCGGCGGGCAACCCGCCCCCGGGGGCGACGGGCCCGGTGCCGGCACCGGGCGGGAATGGCCCGGGAAGCCCCCGGCCGCGGCCGATCTCACGAACCAGCTGCTCGGCGCGGCCGACGGGGTCGAGCTCGAAGTTCAGGAAGCCGGGTCCGGTGATGTGCACGGCCCGCAGCCCGGGTTCGCCGGCCAGCCGGCCGGCGATCAGCCGGGCGACCTCGGCGGGCGGCCGTCCGGCCGGCTTGGCGAGCCGGAGGGCGACGGCACTGGCGTACTCCCCCACCCCACCGGGCCGCGTCCGCTCGACCACGATCCGCTCGGGCACCTCCCCGCGCAGCTCCCCCTCGTCCACGGCACGCCGGACGGCGCGCGCGAGGGTACGGGAGAGGTCAGCGGGGTTCACGGACCCAGCGTAGGCGAGAGACCCCCACCGGACGCGAAGGGTTTCGCCATGTGAACGCGGCCCCTGGCGGGCACCGCCGAAACGCCGCCCGCAGGGGGCCGCGACCGCAAATCCTCCGGCCGTCCACCGACGGCCGGAGGGCCCTCTCAGGGGTTGGACCGCACGGGGGCGACCCGCTTCCGCTCGACCAGCCGCCGCACGATCATGACCAGCTCGGCCGGCTCGAAGGGCTTGGCCACGAAGGCGTCCACACCGGCGGCCGTCCCGGACTCCAGCTCGTACTGGGTACAGGCACTGACGATGGCGACCGGCAGATGCCGGGTCCGCGGATCGGCCCGCAGCCGGGCGGCGGCTCCCAACCCGTCCAGGCGGGGCATGACCACATCAAGAGTGATGACGTCGGGCCGCACCTCATGGACCACGTCCAGACACTCGGCACCATCGGCCGCGGTCACGACCTCGAAACCCTCCAGTTCGAGATTGACCTTGATCAGCTGCCGGATGACCTTGTTGTCGTCGACAACAAGCACTCGGCCCGAGGCGCCTGGCACAACTCGAGAGTAGGTCTCCCCGGGTCCCCGCGTCCGGGTTTTCCCCACTTCCACCCCCTCCGGGCGACCCCGCCCCCACAGCCCCCCAAACCCGTTCCTGATCACCCCCGGGAAGCTGGTAGGGTTCTACCCGTCGCCACAAAACAGCGACAACGCCCCCGTAGCTCAGGGGATAGAGCAACGGCCTCCGGAGCCGTGTGCGCAGGTTCGAATCCTGCCGGGGGCACTTCGCAGGAAGTGCCCGAAGACCCCGCCATCAGCGAGTTCGCTGAGGACGGGGTCTTGGCGTATGTGCAGCCGCATGCCAGGCGATGCAGCCCCATGACACCCCCTGCGGCCTATCCGTGGCCTGGAGTTCTCCACAACTGCCCAGGTCAGCCCAGGAACCACGAAGGCCCCCAGGTTTCCCCGGGGGCCTTCGGTCCGCAACAGCTCACCTCTCACTCGTACTCGCGGAGCAGCTCCTCGATCCGCCGGTTGCCGACTTCCTGCCGGCCGTCAAGGCACTTGGCGTACCGGCCGAGGAGAACCTCCACGCTGTTCCCCGCTCGCGCCGCTACCTCGGTCGGGTCGACCCCCGCGTTGAGCCACGTGGAGAGCGCGGAGTGCCGGAGATCGTACGGCCGCCGCGCAAGGGGGGAGGCGACAGCCGCCGGCGGGAGAGCGAGGAGCCGCGCCTCCTTCCAGGCGCGGTAGTAGGTCGAGGACGACACCACTCCCCCGCCCTCACTGAAGAAGAGCCGCCCGTCCTGGGCAGTCCCGAAGGCGTCGAGGTGCTCCTGGAGGACGGCGACGAGCTGGGGCGGGATAGGTACACGCCGCACCTCCTCGGCAGGCCGGTTCTTGAGCCCACGGTCGTCATGGCTCAGGCCGGAGTCGGTCCACTGCCTCCCGACGCTCGGCCGGGACCGGTTCAGCAGCGCCTCACCCCAGCCATCGGCCGGGAGGGTGAGGTCGGCCCGGGACAACCCCACTGCCTCGGCGGGCCGGAAGCCCCCGAAGTACATCCCGGCGAAGAGCCCGACCAGGCGCCGCCCCCGGGCCCGCTTGAAGCCACCGACATAGGACACGGCGCAGAGAAGCGACCGCGCCTGCTCCGGATTCGCCACAACCCGGGGGTCCACGTCGTTGGCGACCTTCGGCTTCTGCCAGCGAACGGCACCGAGGGGATTCTCCTGGAACTCACCGAGATCAACCGCATAGTGCATGGAATTGACCAGGGTCCGCCGCTTCCTGTGCACGGTCTCCGCTGCGGCAGCAGTCCCATCGAGCCTGACTTTCAGGGAGTCAAGCACAGCGCGCCCCACTACAGGATCCGCGAGATCTCCGAGAGGACGAGAAGCCTTGGAAACCCAATGCAGCGCTGCGGCGATATCATTCGGAATTTCCCGATCACCCGGCCCCGGAAGTACGAATGCCCAATTACGAAGAGCCCGCCTCAGGATCCTCTCCTCCGGGCGGCCGGGCCGGTCGTTCAGCAGGGCCAGGGTGACGGAAGTCAGCGACTCGTTGATCCCGTCACGAGTGTTCGGAGCCGCATGCGGCCACTTCATCGCGAGGTACTGCAACGCGAAGGAATACCAGCTCAGGGAGGCTCTGCGCTCCGCCATAGAGTCCGGCAGACCCGATGTCGTGTCGAACTCCTCACCATCACGCGCGGCACGAAGAAGCTTCGACCTGAAGCTGTCGGCGAGCGCCTTCGTCTTCCGAGTTTCGGAGAAGGGCAGGCCCGCGACCTTCCAACGGACCTCGTAGGAGGGGCGTTTCCCGGGTTTGACGCGAATGGACCAGATCCGCACATCCGTGGACTTCACGCGGCGACTCCCTCGCGGCTGCGGAGCCACGCGAGGAAGTCACTCCGCCAGACGCGCAGCTCGCCATTCGGAAGCTTGAGGGCTTCAGGTGCGAGCCCCAGCTCACGCCATCGGTAGAAGGTGCGGCGGGATATCCCTTTCAACTCGGCCAGGACTTCCGGGACCGTCATCAACTCGTCCTTCACTGTTCAGCTCCTTCCATGGCGCTCAAGGCTTCGCGGGCGGTCTGGCGGTTGATCTGGATGTCCCGGGCGATGGTGGCGGCGAGGACGGATTCGCCCGGGGTGTGGCCGTGGCCGGCGTACTGCCAGGAGGCGAGGACGAGCACGGTGTCCGGCTCGGTATCGGCGAGGCCGCGGGCTTCGCGTTCCTGGGCGGCGCGGTAGTCGGCGCGGGTCTCGCGTAGGGCGCCGAGGGTGGTGGAGTACTGCCGGGACTTGGTGGAGAAGTGGCCGCGGAAGCCGAGCATGTGCGACCAGGCGGCGAGGCGGCGGTCCGGGTAGAGCGGGTCCAGGTCCAGGCAGGCTTCGATCAGGCGGGCGGTGTGGTCCGGGACGTCGAGGAGGACCAGGGCCTCGCGGTTGCCGATGCGGCGGTCGAGGGTGCCCGTGTTCTCGGCGGCCTTGGTGGCGTACTTGGCGACGTAGGAAGCGACGGCCTGTTCGGTGATGTCGGACCCGTCGCCGAACGCCTTGATCGGGCGGACGTCGAGCTGGGTGCCCCAGCGGAAGGTGCGGGCGGGCTGGTCCTCTGCGGCGGGGAGGCTGACCGAGGTGTAGGCGTGGGCGACGGCAGCCCGGATGGAGCGGTCGAGAAGGTCGGTCGTGGCCCAGGCCGGTGGGGGCGTGTCGGGTCCATCGGGGCCGTCGAGGCGGATCACCGCATGGAAATGGACGGCGCCGCGCTTCTGGAACTCGGCGACCTTGCCGTAGGAGATCCGGGCGACGTCCCTCAGGGCGCGCTGGGACAGTCCGGCTGCGGCGGCGATCTCCCGGCGTAGGCGCTTGGCGAAGCGGTCCCACAGGGCGCCGGCCATGCTGTTGAAGAGGACGGCGGCTGCGTAGTCGTATGCGCCGGGGTCGAGGGCGGTGCCGAGTTCGTCGTCCTGCTCTTGGTGGTGCTTGCCGCAGCGGCACGGTCGGCCGGCGGGGCGATTGTGGACCTGCCCGAAGGAAGGCGCGGTGAGGGTGGCGAAGACACGAGGGTGTTCGCGGACGGCGGCAGGGATGTTGCGTGCGTCGTCTCCGGCGAGGCCGGCGCGGATGAGGTGGTAGGTGTCGCCGGAGTAGGTCCAGGCGCAGGCGGGGCAGCGGGAAGCGCGGCGGTTGCCGCAGGCGATCCGCAGCCGGGCGCCGGGTTCAGCCTCGGTGGAGTAGTGGTGAAGGGTCTCGCCGGTGGTCTTGTCCTTGGTGAGGCTCCAACCGGTGATGTGGATCGGGTCGGAGCAGCCACCCGTGCGGTGGACCTGGTCTTTCCAGCGGTGGTGGTCAGGGGCCGAGGCCACCCTCAGCAGGTCGCTGAGGGTGGCCGGGTCCTGGAGCAGGTGGGTCACGCGGTCACCGTCCGGCGGGCGAGGAGCCGGACACCGGTGCCGTGGCAGGTGGGGCAGTGGGCGGTGATGGTGCGGAGGTGGCCGGTGCGGTCGCGCCCTCCGAGGGTGACGGCGACGGAGGCGTGTCCGTCGCAGTTCGGGCAGATCTGGGGCGGCCGGGGGGTGGGGCGGGTCATGATGGTGGTCCTTTCGATTGCGGTCGGGAGGTGCCGGCTGTCCGGGCGGCGGCGATGCTTGGTGGCTTGTGCGCCGCCCGGTGGCCGGTCAGTGGGTGAGGTGGCGGGGGCTTCGGCGGCCGGTGGTGCCCTTGGCCGCGTACATGGCCGCGTCGGCGGCGGTGAGAGCGTCCCGGAGGGACGGCAGGGGCAGGTTCGCCAGGCGGCAGGAGCCGACCGAGACCGAGACCGGCAGTTCCTTGCTCTCGTACGTCACTGGGGTGTTGAGCGCGGCAGTGAGGTCGTCCAGGGCGCGGGAGTAGTCGGGGTGGCGGTGGACGGCGACGAACTCATCTCCGCCGAGCCGTCCGGCGATGCCGTGGCGGCCGCACCAGGCGGTGAGGCGGGCCGCGGTGGCGGCGAGGGCGGCGTCCCCGGCGGCGTGGCCGTGGGTGTCGTTCAGGTCCTTGAAGCGGTCGAGGTCCAGGAGCAGGACGACGGTGTCGTTGCGGCGGATGAAACGTTCCGCCTGCTCCGTCCATCCGGTGCGGGTGCGCAGGCCGGTGAGCGGGTCCCGGCGGGCGGCCGACAGGCGGCGGGTGAGGAACGCGGTGTGTGCGGCCCAGGCGGCGAGCGGCAGAGATACGGCGAGCGTCTGCGGGTCCACGGTTCTCCTTCGTGCGGTCGGTGAAGGGGGTGGTGGTGCGGCTCCGGTCGGCGGCGATGCTTGGCGGCTTGTGGCGCCGGCCGGGGCGAGGAGGCTCGGTTCAGCGGCCGAGTTCCTGGCGCAGGGCGCGGACCAGGAGCAGGACAACGACGCCGCTGACGGACAGGGCGACGGCGGTGACGGCGACGGCCAGGAGCAGGGAGACGGCGACGGAGGCCAGGGCGAGGACTCCGGCGATTCCGCCGGCGGCGAGGGCCAGCGCGGTCCCGGGCGACTGGGCGGCCAGGGCGGCGAAGGCGGAGCCCTTCGAGGCCGGGACCGGCGCAGCGGTGGGCAAGGTGGTCTGTTCGGCCGGGGCCGGGGCGGGGCGGATCGTGGCGTAGGCGTAGGCGTCGGGGGTGGGGTACTGGGGCTTGAACACGGCTGTTCTCCTTCCGGGTTGGGCTACTTGTTGATCGCGGTGTCGATGGCTGGGGCGAGGAAGCTGTCCGCCAGGAGGAAGCCGCCAAGGAGGATCACGGCGACGAGCCACCAGGGCGGGCGGATGAGCTTCACACCGAGGACTCCGACGGCGAGCAGGGCGAACCAGAGCGGGACGTCCATGGCGGTTCTCCTTCGGTGGTCAGCGGGTCGGGCGGCAGCGGTGCGAGGTGGCGGCGAGTTCGGCGGCGGAACGGCTGGTGTAGTCGGCGGACCAGTCGCACCGCGGTGCCGTGCAGGCGGCGGCGTGGGCCTCGCGGCCGTGGCGGTCGAGGTAGGTGCCGACCTCGACGGGGCCGAAGCGGCGGACGTCGCGGAAGCGGTAGCGGGCCATGGGGTGGGGTTCCTTTCAGGCGAGCTGGAGGGCGATGGCGTCGGCTATCGGGGCGGGGACTCCCAGGCGGGTGCGCAGGGTGTCGGGGTCGATCGGGCCGCCCGTGCGGTTCTGGTGGTCGGCCGCGATCTTGCGGGCGTAGGCGAGGAGCGCATCCGGGATGGCTGCCTCAATCGGTGGCGCGGGGAGGGCCGGAGCGGTAGGCGGCTCGGGTACCTCGGTCTCACTGACCGGGCCGGGAGCCGACGGTTCGGGCTCGGCCTTCAGGAGCACGGGCCCGATGTCGTCCACCGGATCCGCGGGTTCGGATCGGCTCGGGCTGTGGGCGAGGAGGGTTCCGCCGAGGAAGGCCAGGGCGGGCCATCCGGCTACGAGGATCCGCAGCCAGGCCGGGACAGCGTCCAGGTCCAGGAGGCCGGCGGTGGCGACGTTGGCGCCGAGGGAGGCGGCCAGGGCGACGGCGAACCAGGTCCACGCCGAACGGGTCGGTTCTCCGGCCTCGCGCAGGCTCCGGAGGCGGTGCCAGGAGGCGACGAGGAGCAGGTCCACGCTGATCGGGTAGGCCCAGGCTTTCCAGCCGTCCTGTCCGGCTGCTGCGGCCAGGTCGTGGAGGTGGGCGAAAGACAGGGCTCCGGCGATCACGGCTTGGACGAGGACGGCGTCCGGTCGGAGCTTGGCGGGCATGGCGGGGGTTCCTCTCCGGTTTCAGGCATGGGAGGGGTAGGGACGCGGCACGAGGCGGTCGCGCCGACCGGAGGTCAGGGAGAGGTCAGACAGGCTGCTTGGCCGGGGCGGGGATGGCAGCCGGGGCCGGGCGGTGCAGACGAAAGGCATCCAGGACCGGGATGTCCGGGGTCATGCCCTCGTGCTCGGCACAGGCAGCCGCAGCTTCGTCGAGGGAGACGAACGGGGACCGGATCCGGGCCCAGCCGCCGGTCACCAGGCCGATCACAGCCGTACCGGGCCGCTCGGCGGGAATGGCCGTGGCGGCGGTGACAGCACGAAGGCTGATGTCCCCCAGCGCCATCTTGGCGGACGCTTCGTCGTTGACGCGGTGGGAGACCCGACCGTTGAGCTGCGCGCGCAGGGCGGTGGCACCGGTGCCGAGTTCAGAGCCGAAGCGCTGGCCGCAGATTTCCAGGTAGATGGCGGCGGCCCGGCCGAGCTGGCCGAGACGCACCAGCTGGGTGACCAGGTGGTCCCGCCGTTTCTCGTCCGCCTTGCTGGCGATGAGGAACAGCTCGGCGACTTCGTCCACGATCAGTACGAGCGGTACCGGCCGGATGTCCTCCGGCAGGCCCCAGACGTCCGAGGTGATCGACTCCGGAGGAGTGTCCGAGTCCAGGTGTTGGGAGGCTCGGATCAGCTCGTAGCGGCCGGTCATCTCTTCGACCAGGGCGTCGAGCAGGGCGCCGGCATCCTCCGGGGTGTAGGCGAGGGCGGAGAGCCGCCGGGCGAAGGGGGCCAGCTCCACACCCCACTTGCAGTCGATTCCGACCAGCGCGACCCGCTGCGAGGCCAGACTCTTGATGAGCCCGCGCAGATAGACGGACTTCCCCGACTCGGTCGCACCGATGACCAGCTCGTGCGGGCTGGCCCGGAAGTCCCGCAGGTGAGCGGCACCGTCCTCCCGCATGGCGACGGGCACTCGGAGAAGTTCCGCCGGCAGCTCGCGCGGCATCTGCACCCTGCGCAGAACGTCGTACGCGATCAGCCGCACTTCCAGATAGCCGGGCCCCATGGCCTTGATGTGCACCCCGTGCATCCGCCAGGAGTGCCGCAGCCGCTCGGTCGCGGCGTCGAAGTCCAGGACCTCCTGGCCGGGCAGGATCTTCAACCGCAGCACCAGGCCGGGCCGGGTGAGCCTGACACCCCGCAGCTTGGGGACCGCGCGTTCGGGTGTCCGGTTCATCGCGGCCGCCATCCAGACCCGGGACCGGGAGGGGTGCTCGGTCAGCCCGCAGGCATCCATGACCGCCCGGTACGAGACCAGCAACCGAATGAGGGTGACGATCCACCCGAAGCCGAGCCAGTACCAGACGGGCCGCTTCCACTTCAGCCACCCCAGCAGGGCGGCGACCAGCACCAAGCCGATCAGCGCGGTGAGCGCCTCCCCGGACATCCGGGTCAGCCCTTGGCCGAGGCGGGGGCGATGGAGGTGACGGCAGCCGCGCGGAAGCTGATGCCGTGGCGCCGCTGACCGTTGAACTCGTTCTCCCAGGGCCGGGCCATCAGTCCGGTCAGGGCCACCGGCGTACCCATCACCAGCTCGCCGGAGACTCCCGGCTTGGGCACCGCCACGGCCAGGACCTCGGCCTCACCGTTCGCGGCGAACAGCACCTCCACCGTAACCATGGCGGCACCGGTCTCGGGGTCGGTCGCGATCTCTCCGGTCCGCCGGTCCTTCACCTTCGGCGCCGGGGGAACAGCCACCATGACCAGCGCGGACGACGTGTCGACGGGAATCTGACGCATCTTCTTGTCTCCTAGGCTCAGGCCGAGTTGTTGTTCTCGGCGACACCCAAAGAGAACCGCGAAGAGACATGGACGCATCACTACCCCCATGGACGTTTAGGGACGTCTGAGGTACCGTCAAAACGTCCCTAGGGTCCCACCGTGGAGGCTGAGCAATGGCGAACGAGCGGTTACGAGCATCGATCTCCGCAAAGGGTGAAACCATCCAATCCGTCGCCGAGCATGTCGGGGTGGATCCCAAGACCGTCGAGCGGTGGATCACCAAGGACCGAACGCCGCATCGCGGCCACCGCTGGGCAACCACGGCCCTTCTGGGTGTGGACGAGCTCTACCTGTGGCCCACGGTCACGCAACAGGCCGAAACGGCCAGCACCTCTGAGTTGATCACCTACTACCCGCACCGTGGCGCGGTCCCGGCCCACCTCTGGTCATCGCTGATCGACAACGCAACCAGCCACGTTGAGATCCTGGTCTACGCGGGCTTGTTCCTCTTCGACGGTCACCCTGACCTTGCCGACCAGCTCGCCGAGAAGGCAACGGCCGGAGCCCAGATCCGGATACTGCTGGGAGACCCCGACTCCGAGATGGTCAGGCAGCGGGGCGACGAAGAGGGCATCGGGGGCGACCTGGCGGCCCGAGCGCGAATCACCCGGCGCTACCTTCAACCCGCGCTCGCCACCCCTGGAGTCGAGCTTCGCTTGCACGACACGATCCTCTACAACTCGATCTACCGGTTCGACGACGACATCCTCGTGAACCCCCACGTCCTGGGTGCCCCTGCGGGCCAGAACCCGGTGCTGCACTTCAGGTACATCCCCGGTGCACGGACGTTCCGGCACTACATGAAGAGCTTCGACTACGCGTGGGAGCGGGGCCTCGCCGCCTGAGGTGCGACCGGGGGCGTGCGACGCTGGAACCATGGCCCGAATCGACTACTTCAATGATCCCGATGCCCCCGCAGCCAACAGCATCGTCCCGTCCGTCACGGTCGTGGCACGCAACGCGGAGGGCGCCGTCCTGCTCATCCACAAAACGGACAACGGGCTATGGGCGCTGCCTGGCGGAGGCGTAGACGTAGGCGAGTCCGCTGGGCAAGCCGCGGTCCGCGAGACTCTGGAAGAGACCGGCTTCGAGGTACGCGTCACCGGGCTGATCGGCCTGTACACGAACCCTCACCACGTCATGGCCTACGACGACGGCGAGGTCCGGCAGCAGTTCTCCATCTGCTTCTCGGCTGAGATCACCGGGGGCGCTGCGCGGACCAGCAGCGAAAGCCGCGAAGTCGCCTTCGTCGCCCCTGATCACCTCTCCGACCTGAACATCCACCCCTCCATGCGCATGCGCATCGAGCACGGCCTGGAGCAGCCAGCGGATCCCTACTTGGGCTGATCAGCCAGCCGGTCGAGTGTCCGCTGGACCGCGCCCCCGAGGTACGGGCGGGCGTTGGAGATCGCCGTGTGAACTTCGCTGCCAGGCTCGTAGCGGACGAGGATCTCGTCAATGCGGTCATCGAACTGGAGCGGTTGGCCGGCGGGGCCTGTGGTCATGTCGGAGAAGATCAGCGCATCGAGGAGCGGCGAATCCTCCCTCTCGTAGACCGCCAGTTCCGCGGTGAGGCCGCGCTGCTCGGCTTCGTACGTGGCACCCGAGTGGTGGGCCACCAGGCAGACCAGCCGGCGGGGCGCTCCGAGGGACTCCAGATGCCGAGCACCATCCAGCGGGTGGAACCCCGTCTGCCGCAGTTCGGGGGCGTAGCCGATATCGTGCAGCCACGCTGCCGCGACCAGGAGGTCCCGCTCGGGTTCAGGAACAGCCTTGATTGCCTCCTCTGCCCTGCCGGCAACGGCTTGCGTGTGCAGCCAGCGGTTACCGAGCGGGGGAAGCAGGGATTCGGCGAGGCTCGCTGCTCCTTGAGGCGTGTCCAGCGGTGATGGCGACATGAGAATCACCGTAGCTGAGCGGGGCGTTGGCTTCGACGTCCAGGAGGATCTGCATGGCAGAGCGTCCGCTTCATTCCGTGTCCGTTGCCGGAGTGGTGGTCCGGGATGACCGCCACGTTTTGGCGATCAGGCGTGCCGACAACGGCACGTGGGAGTTGCCAGGCGGCGTGCTTGAGCTGACGGAGACCCCGGAAGAAGGCGCGAAGCGCGAGGTCCTGGAGGAGACCGGCGTTCAGGTCCAGGTCGGCCCGCTGACCGGGGTCTACAAAAACATCACCATCGGGGTCGTGGCCCTGGTGTTCCGGTGCCGGCCTTCCGGGGGTACTGAGCAGACGTCCGACGAGACCACCGCGGTCCAGTGGCTCACGCCTACAGAGGTGTCCGAGCGAATGTCCGAGGTCTACGCGATCCGGCTCCTGGACGCCCTGGACGGGGCCGGGCCGCACGTCCGGAGCCATGACGGCCGCCAGCTCCTGCCGGTGCGGTGAGAGTTTCCCTACTTCATCAAGGCACCCGCCGCGCACAGCGCGGCGAGCGCGCCCGTCGCCCGGGCCTGCGCTCCTGTCTCCGCCCCGCTCCAGCCCGCCCGCCGGCCGCGCGCCAGACGGCACGGGTTGGATGATGGGATCCCAGCGGTGTGGTCAGCGCATCCGAGCCCGCGAAGCAAGCCCCTGCCCTCCAAGCACCCGAGCCGTGTGAAACCACGACGCCGCCGAGCACCAGTAGGCGTAGCCCTGACGCAGGCCCGAGCGGAAGGCGCCGAGCCACCAAGGCCTGAGCACGGGGCCAAGGTCCTCCATCACCAGCCGCTCAAAGACATGCCTCCGGCGGGGGCGCTCAGGCTCCGGGATGACCGGGGCTTGTCGGGCGGGTGCGGGCCGGTTTGTGGTGGGGGTGGGGAGCTGTCATCCCGTCTACCGTCGACCCAGGCAAGCCATAGCAGACCAGGCTTCTGGGGCCCAGGTCGTTCGTCCAGTGGGGCGCTCCACCTGGGCCCCAGAAGCCTGCCCCGCTATCACTCCGTGTGGGTCGACGGCAGACGGGATGACAGCGAGGCTGACCGTAAAGCTCCGCAGGTCACGCGGTCTGCAGAAGCGGAACCCCCAATTGCTCAGCGACAGCCTCTGCAGCGGAGTCATCCCTGAGATCAACCGTATGGGAGTACCGTTCGATAGCCTTCAAATGCCGCTCCACAGGTTCGGTTAGACCACCCTTCCCAAGGTCGTAGAGCGTAACAAACGAAGTCTCTCTGCTTGCCGCTTTTCCGACGTGTTCGATGCGAAACAGGAGATCGTGCACCGAGCGACCCACCGTCTTGGGCGCAGCGGAGAGTGAGACTTTATCCAGCAGCATGGTCCTACTGCCTTCGTATCGATAGTCGAACCCTAGATCGTAGGATTCTCCTCGAAGTTTTACACGATAATTCACATCACGCTCAATTTTATGATCCTTCGGAACGGAAAGCCTCCGAAATAGAAGATCGTTCGCGAGTTCATCGATAGTCACCGGGCTCGCAGCGGCCGAGTCTCCCACCAGCTCGGAAAATAGGTCATCGGCGATCACTGCGAGATCTGGGTTCGATACAGGGACATCGACAGATCCACGGAAATCGATTCGATAGTTCTGGCCGGCGCGCTTAGAGAGCCGCTGCACTTGCTCGACAAACGTCCCACTGCTCAGGTGGTAATCGACGTAATCGATCCAGGCGCGCATGGTTTGCGGACTACGCACAACGCCCTTCACTCGACGCCCATCGAATCCGCCGTTGACCTGGCCAAGAAAGCGAACCACGCCTCGCCCGTTACGCTCGACCACGACACCGATGTTCTGAGGCTCATCGCGAAATGGGTCGGGTACGTATTTAACGAGGAACCAGTTAGCTTGCACCGTCCGCCTCCTCCAAATCGAGAGTCCAGTCCGATACGCTCGTGTACTTTCCTCGGGTTTGCTCAATGAAAGAGCGGACACTTCTCTGCCGATACTCAATAAAAGCCACTACCGCATCTCGCAGTTCCACCGTGAGCAGATCGGCCGAATAGGCGGTCTGCACTACGCGACGAATCTCACGCCTGGTAACGGATCCGATACGCTCAAACCACTCGCTGAAATGCGACACGTCGACAACATGACTCGTCAGGAAATGTGAGTCGACAGGAAGATCACGGCAATCAGCTAGGAATCGCACCGCATCCTCGGCAGTCTTGGCTCGATTCATTAGCGATAGATCATGGTCAAATAGGCCTACAGCAACGCCAGGCAGGTGTCCGATATTTCCATCATGCCGATCAGTGTTGTATATCCACTGATCAAATGCGAGAATTCCGCACGCTTCCCACGACCTCTCCGCGCAAAATTTAGGAGGAATAATGGGAGGGGGTTTATCCCCACGGTCGCCGAATGCAAGCGAGGCGTAATTGTATTCGCCACCATAAACGCCGATTAGAGTTCCCGGAGCAACAGGAAGCCCAGCCGCGATACCCAGCGAACTAGATATAAAATCGTTCGCCACTCCAAATGGGCGATCTGCTGTATTTTTCCGAGCGTACGCATTGAGTCGGAGATGGCCAACGCCGCCAGAAGACGTATCGATGCGTGCTCCGTGGTGGGCAACGTCAAAGTAGCCGACGCCATACTTCCGCCCCTGCGCCCCAGGCGCCATCCATCCTCCCGCGTGCCCAAGAGTCTTCCCCCGCCGCGAGCGTAGCGACACCAAGGGGCGGGGGGCGTCCGTTTTCTGATCTTTGGGGCAGGAGGTTCTTGAAGATCGGGCAGAGCGACTATGTAGCTGCAGACATGAACGGCTCAGCCTGCCACTCCACGATGCCGGCAGGCGACCGTGTCCCGATTGCGTCCCTAGCGCCGCCATGCAGTCGACCATACGGCTTGGGTCCGACAGAGGCACCTCACGGACCGCTAACGAGTAGCAGTCGTCTAGGTGTCTCCAGACGGGCGTGGGAGGGGCTTGCCAAGTCTCCAGGAAGATCCTGAGGCCGAGGCCGGTAAGTGGCAAGCCGACCAGAGGGGCCTGTCCCGGCCCACCTAGTGCGGTTGCGACCTGCGCATCGTGGCGATCGCGCTTTGACCCTGTACAACTGCGGCCTGTCCGGGCAGCATCATGGTCGCGAGCGCCCAGATCGAAGCACTGCTCCCCCTCACCGCGGCTGTCTCGCGCAGGGAAGGCGGCTCTGAGCAGGCCGTAGATCAACTGAATAGGGCTCCCGCTGGCTGCGGCCTATACGTGGACGTGGAGCCCCATTGGCCGGGTTCGCAGTCGCTTGAGCAGCAGAGACCTGGGAGAAGCACGGGGCCTCCGGAGCCGTGTGCGCAGGTTCGAATCCTGCCGGGGGCACTTCGCAAGAAGTGCCCGAAGACCCCGCCATCAGCGAGTTCGCTGAGGACGGGGTCTTGGCGTATGTGCAGCCACGAGGGCGTCGCGGCCCGCGGCGCCTCACGCGTACCCGCGGCCCACGCGCCCGGGCCCGGCCTCCTGAGGCGCCGCCAGGACGGCGGGGCGAAGCCGATGCTCCGCCGCCGCCTCGGTCAGGAGGGGTGGGGGGTTTCGGTTATTCGGGTTTGGGTGGCGCCGCCTTTGCGGGCCCATTCGGCGGCTTGTTCGGCCAGGGCGGCGTAGGGGAAGGGGCCCATGGACTGGGGGGTGCCGGTGGCGGTGGTCCAGGTGAGGGTGAAGTGGCTTCGGGGGCCGGCGGTCGTGGTCCGTCGGGTGGGGGTGCGGGTTTCGTCGCGGCGGCGGTGGGCCTTGGCGGATTTGCGGATCCTGTTGCGGAGGCGGGCGGTCTGGCGGCGGGTGGCGAGGGTGTCGGGGTGGTCGGGGCCCAGGACGCGCAGGCGGTCGGTGAGGAGTTGTTCGGCTTCGGCCAGGGCGCCGGGCAGGTCGCCGTTCTTGCCGCGCCAGTGGACCACCTGGGCGCGGGTGGCGAGGGTGTCGGGGTGGTCGGGGCCGGAGACGCGGAGGCGGTCGGCGAGGAGGTCCTCGGCTGCTGTCACGGCGCCGGTCAGGTCGCCGTTCCGGCCGCGCCAGTTGGCCGCCTGCCAGCGGGCGGAGAGGGTGTCGGGGTGGTCGGGGCCGTAGAGGCGGAGACGGTCGGCGAGGAGTTGCCGGGCGGCGGTCAGGGCGCCCGCGAGATCGCCGGACTGGCCTCGCCAGTGGGCCAGTTGGCCTCGGGAGGCGAGGGTGTCCGGGTGGTCGGGGCCGAGGAACCGGAGGCGGTCGGCGAGGAGGTGGTCGGAGGAGGTCAGGGCGCCGGTCAGGTCGCCGTTCCGGCCGCGCCAGTTGGCCGCCTGCCAGCGGGCGGAGAGGGTGTCGGGGTGGTCGGGGCCGAAGACCCGGAGGCGGTCGGCGAGGAGGCGTTCGGCTGCCGCCAGGGCGGCCGTCCGGTCGCCCGTGTGTCCCAGGCGTTCGATGGTCTGGGCTCGGGCGGCGAGGGTGTCGGGGTGGTCGGGGCCCAGGGTCCGCAGACGGTCCCGGAGCAGGTCCTCGGCCTCCGCCAGGGCGTTCGCCCGGTCGTCGAACTGCCGCTTCAGGAAGGCGGCGTTCCTGCGGGCGGCGAAGGTGTCGGGATGGTCGGGGCCGGAGACCCGGAGCCGGTCGGTGAGGAGTTCCTCGGCGACCACCAGGGCGCGGGCCCAGTCGCCGGCCTGTTCCAGCCGTCCGACGACCTGGGCGCGGGTGGCCAGGGTGCCCGCGTGGTCGGGGCCGAGGACCCGCAGCCGGTCGGCGAGGAGTTCCTCGGCCGCCACCAGGGCTCCGACGCGGTCGCCGGTCTGGGCGCGCCGTTCGGCGACCTGGCCGCGGGCGGCGAGGGTGTCGAGGTGGTCGGGGCCCAGGACCCGCAGCCGTTCGGCGAGGAGTTGTTCGGCGACGGCCAGGGCGCCCGCCAGGTCGCCGGCCAGTCCGCGTCGTTCGGCGAGCTGGCCGCGGGCGGCGAAGGTGTCGGGGTGGTCGGGGCCCAGGACCCGCAGCCGGTCGGCGAGGAGGCGCTCGGCGGCCGCCAGGGCGCCCGTACGGTCGCCGGTCCTGCCGAGGCAGTAGGTGATCTGGACGAGGGTGGCGAGGGTGTCGGGGTGGTCGGGGCCGAGGACCCGGAGGCGGTCCTCGTACAGGTCCTCGGCGGCGGTCACGGCGCCCTCCCAGTCGCCGGAGTCCCCGCGCAGGTGGGCGATCTGGGCGCGGGTGGCGAAGGTGTCGGAGTGGTCGGGGCCCAGGACCCGGATCCGGTCGGCGAGGAGTTCCCCGGCAGCCGCCGAGGCGCCCTCCCAGTCGCCGGAGTCCGCGCGCAGCTGGGCGATGTAGCCGCGGGTGGCAAGGGTGTCGGGATGGTCGGGGCCCAGGGTCCGCAGGCGGTCGCGGAACAGGTTCTCGGCCGATGCCGAGGCGCGTTCCCAGTCTCCGGCGGCGGCGAGCAGCTGGGTGATGCGGAAGCGGACGGCGAGGGTTTCCGGGTGTTCCGGGCCGAGGACCCGGAGCCGGTCCTCGTGCAGGTCCTCGGCGGCCACCACGGCGCCCGCCCGGTCGCCGGCCGCCTCCCGCATCTGGGTGATCTGGGCGCGGGAGCCGAGGGTGTCGGGGTGGTCGGGGCCGAGGACCCGGAGCCGGTCCTCGTAGAGGTCCTCGGCGGCCACCACGGCGCCCTCCCGGTCGCCCGACTGTCCGCGCAGGTCGGCCTGGATGTGGCGGGCGGCGAGGGTGTCGGGGTGGTCGGCGCCGAGGTGCTTGCGGGCGGCCTTGCCCAGCTGGTTCCAGTAGGTGAGGCAGGAGAGGAGGAGTCCGGCCTTCCGGAGGCTCTTCGCGGCCTGGAACAGGGCGGGGTGGGCCCCGGCCGTCCACAGCCGGTCCCCGGCATGGGCGTGCAGGGCGTCCGCGTTCGCCCGCAGGGTCCCGCCGCTGGCCGGCGTGTCCATCTGCGGCCAGACCTCGCAGAGGGCCTGGCCGGCCGCCCGTACGGCGCGGACGGACTCGGCGGGGTCCAGTTCGTCGCGGGTGGCCCGCTGGATCAGGCCGTGGACGCGGACGACCCGGTCGGAGGCCTCGCGGTCGACGTCGACGAGGTTCAGCCGGTGCAGGCAGTAGAGGGCGTCGTGGGCGTCCTCCTCGCTCACCGGGCCGCCGTCCGCCGGCCGTACGTGCGCGGGGTCCTCCGGTGGCCCGACCCGCTGGGAGGTCAGGTACTCCAGGGCGGGGGCGCTGGTCAGGACGGCGGCGGGGATGCCGTTGGGGTCGAGCATGCCGGCCAGCCGCAGCATGGGGCGGGACAGGCCCGCGGGTGCCAGCTGGTCGGCGAGCTCGACGGACAGCGACCAGGTGGCGGCGACGGTCTTCCGCTGGTCGTCCGGCAGGGCCCCGTCCTCGGGGAGGACCTCGGCGAGGGTGCGGCGGCGGTCGGCCCAGCGCCGGCGGTAGGCGGCGCAGTCCAGGTCGCGGTCGATCAGATAGGCGGCGGCCTGGGCCAGGGCCAGCGGCAGGAAGCCGAGGTCCCGGGCGAGTCCGGAGATCTGCTCCGGATCGTCCCGCCGGCCGTGGGCGGCGAGCGTGGAGGTGAGGTAGGCGGTGGCCTCGCCGGGGGTGAAGAGGCCGACCTGTACGAGGCGTCCCCGGCGGGTCAGGGCGGCGTCCCGGCGGCGGGTGGTGATGACGACGCGGCCCGCCGGGCAGCGGGGCGGCCACAGTCCCTTCAGGTCGTTCGGGTCGGCGAGGTCGTCCAGGACGACCAGCCACGGCCGGCCGGTGGTCTCCAGCCAGGTCATGAACTGCTGGGCGGCCTGTTCGGGGTCGCTGCCGTCGGCGTCGGCCAGCCGGCTGCCGGCCCGCGCGTACATGGAGACGATCGAGTCCCGGTTGCTCGCGGTGACCCAGACCAGGAGGTCCAGCCGGCCGGAGCCGAAGCGGCGCCGGGCGTAGTGGGCGGCCAGCTGGGTCTTGCCCACTCCCCCGGTGCCGGACAGCACCCGGGGCTGCCGCAGTACGGCGGTCCCGGCCTCGTCCACGGCCGCTTCGAGGGCGTCCGCGACCTGGCGGTGCTGGAAGGAGTTGACCTGGCCGGGGATGACGCCGATCAGCTGGGGCCAGGACGGTTCGGTGCGCGGGGCGGCCTGGTGGATCACCCGGTCGGCGTGGACGACGGCCACGGAGCCGTGTTGGGCGATGGCCACCGCGGCGCCGAGCACCTGCGGTGCGCCGTGGACATACGGGGGCTCGGGGACGTGCGATGCGCCGTGGACGTACGGGGGCTCGGGGACGTGCTGTGCGCCGTGGACGTACGGGGGCTCGGGGACGTGCGGGGCGCCGGCGGCATGCGGGGCGCGCGGGGGGTTGGTGCCGGGTGCGGTCAGCCCTGGGCCGGACCCGGCCGGTGAGGGGTTCCCAGGTGCACGCCCCCGTTGATGACTCCGGCGGCAGCCGAGCCGCCGTCGGCCCGTACGGTCAGGTTCCCGCCGACGGCGAGACCGCGGTCGCCCGCCGTCGCGCCGCCGCCGCGGCCGGTCGAGTCGACCAGTGCGCGCAGCTCGGCGACGGCCTGTTCGCGTTCCGCGGCGGGCAGCTCGTCCAGCAGGTCCTGGAAGCGGGTGCGCCAGGACGACTCCTCGCCCGTCCGCACCCGCTCGGTGTCGTCCGCGGCGGCCGATTCGAGGGCGGCCGCCGTCCGGTCGAGGCGGGTGAGGGTCACCTCGGCGGTCCGGGCGTCGCCCCGGCCGAAGAGTCTGGCCACACCGCCGCTGAAGGCGGCCCACAGTTCCGTACCGGCCGCCTGCACCACCGCGCCGCCGCCCGCGGCGGCCAACGCCGTCAAGGTCTCGTCGAGCACTCCGGCCCCCTTCACCCACCCGAACCGGGCACTGTGCCAGGCACCTTACATCTCCCCCCACAGCGGGCGGAGTTACTCCTGGCAGATTCCCCTGCGGCCGGTTTGCGGCGGATCGTACGAGTGGGGGCGGGGGTTCCCGGGGGTTTCGGGGGTTGGTCGGGCCGGTGGTGGGGTGCCTAGGATTTTCGGAAGAGGCCGCTCGCGCCGGGGACCTGGCGCCATGGGGCTCCGGATGGTCTTGGGAGAGGTGACCGGGCAGATGCGTGAGCTGGCGGGAACGGCGCGGCGGTGGCTGGCGGAGGGGCGGAGCGGGTACCTGGCGCGGGCCGTCACCGAGCAGGGCTTCGGGCCCCGGGAACCGGCCGGGGCGCTGTTGGTGGATCCGCGCGGGGAATGCGTGGGCTCCCTCTACCAGGGGGTCTTCGATGCCGAGCTGGTCGCCGAGGCCGGTGCGGTGGCGGCCGGGGCGACGGCGCGGGTGTGCGAGGTGTCGGTCGGCTCGGCGGAGGCCGCGGGGACCCGGCTGACCTGCGGCGGACGGGCCGAGGTGCTGTTGCAGCCGCTGGCCTCGGTGCCGGCCGAGTGGTGGGAGCTGCTCGGCCAGGGGGCCGGGGTGGCCCTGGTGACCCGGCTGAACGAGGCGGCGGACCGGGCGGAGAGCGCCGTCGTACGGGCGGTGGACGCGCCGGCCACGGATGCGGAGCGGCGGGCCGCGGAACTGCTGGGGACGCACCGGGCCGGTCGGGACGCGCTGTACGGGCAGTCCGGGCTGGTGCTGGTCGAGGCGTTCCCGTCGGCGCCGCACCTGGTGATCTGCGGGGGCGGCGAGCTGGCGGGGATCATCGCCCGGCAGGCCCGGCTGCTCGGGTGGGAGGCCGTGGAGGTGGCGGAGGCCGCGGCGGCGGAGAAGGAGCTGGCCGAACACCGGGACGCGGCCTGTCTGGTGGTGCTGACCCATGAGCCGGAGTTCGATGTTCCGGTGCTGCGGTTCGCACTGGCGGAGGGTGTGCCGTACGTCGGGGCGCTCGGCTCCCGCAAGACCACGGCCCGGCGGCGGGAGGGGCTGCTCGCGGCGGGGGTCGGCGAGGCGGCGCTGGCGCGGGTGCACGGCCCGATCGGGCTGGACCTGGGAGCGCGTACGCCCGCGGAGACGGCCCTGGCGATCTGTGCGGAGATCCTCGGTGTGCTGGGCGGCCGCTCTGGGGGCGGCGGGGGCGGCCGGTCCGGTGCCGACGGCCGGGGCGCGGGCGGGGGCCGGGGCGCCGGTGGCGGCGCCGGTTCCATGCGGGACACGGACGGCCCGATCAACCCCTGAGACCCTCGGGGCCGCCCGGCGGGCCTCGCGGGCTTCGGTGCCGCCCGGCGGGCCTCGCGGGCTTCGGGGCCCGGCGGCCCCTGGAGGCGATGGGGCCCGGCGGGCCCTCGGGGCTTCGAGACCCGGCGGGCCCTGCGGGCTTCGGGGGCCTGGCGGCCCCGCAGGCTATGGGGCCCGGCGGCCCCTGAGGCCTTGGGGCCGGCGGCTTCTGCGGGGTTCTGGGCCGGCGACCCCTGCAGGCTTTGGAGCCCGGCGCCCCTACGGGCTTCGAGACCCGGCGGGCCCTGGAGGCCTTGGGCCCGGCGGCCCCCCTGCTGACTTCGGGGGCCGGCGGCCCCCTGCGGGCTTTGGGGCCCGGCGGGCCCTGGGGGCCATGGGCCCGGCGGCCCCTGGAGGCCTTGGGGCCCGGCGGCCTCTGCGGGCTTCGGGGCCGGCGGCCCCTGCTGACATCGGGGCCCTGCGGGCCCTGGGTGCATGGGGGCTCGGCAGGCCCAGGGGTTTGAGGGCCCGGCGGGCCCAGGGGCTTGGGGGCCCAGCGGGCCCTGCGGGCTTCGGAGCCCAGCGGGGCCTGGAGCCCGGCGGGCCCTTCCGGCCTTGGGGCCCGGCGGGCCCAGGGGGCCTTGGGGGCCCGGCGGACCCAAGGGGTTTGGGAAGATTTGGGGTGGTTTGTGCATGCCGAGGGTACTGGCGGGTACACCGGGGTTATGGACCCGATCGTGAGCGACATCGCCTGGTTCCTCATCGCCGGAATCGCCGTGGCCGGATTCCTGGTGGCCATGTTCTGGCTGGGCCGCAAGGTCCGGGACGAGGAGCCCTCTCCCCCGACAGCCGAAAGCCAGCCGCACCTGCCCGAGGGCGGGGCCGTCTACGAGGTCCGCGAGGAGCGGGACCACGTCACATTCCCCCAGAGCGGCCTGCGGCCGCACGAGATGCAGGGATACGGGAACTTCGGTTCCACCACCTCCAGCCATCCGGACGAGGTCCGGGAGCAGCGGGAATCCGGGCATCCCGGTGGCAGCTGGCGGAAGCCGCAGCCGCCGGCGACCGGCGGGACCGTCCGCCCGGTGTAGGGCGGGCGGGGCCGGACCGTCACCGGGGTACAGGTACTCGGGCAGGGGCCGGTACGGAAGCGCATCGGGGGCGCTCCGTACCGGCCCCTTTCTGCCGTCCGCACAGCCGAGCCGTCCGCACAGCCGAGCCGTCCGCACAGCCGAGGGGGCAGGCGGCGGGGGGCAGGCGGCTGGGGTCACGGGTCGGTGCGGAGGCGGAGGATCTCGGGGGGCGGGTGGCGGGTGCTGGTGTGGCGGACCTCCGCGGAGAGGGGCGGGTCGATCAGCCGGTAGGGGACCTCGCCGAGGCCGATGGCGGTGACGGTGCCGCCGGCGGCCCTGGTGGCGGGGGCCCGGGCGGCCAGGGCGGCCGCCACCTCGGTGCTCAGGGCGGGCGGGAGCGGGCTGGAGACCAGGGGGGCCTCGTCCTCGTCGCCGGGCAGCACCAGGACCAGGGCGACCGGGCGGCGGGCCGGGCCGGTCCAGCCGATCACGGCGGCGTCCAGGGTGTCGGTGTGCCGGAGCTTCTGCCAGGCGCGCCGGCCGGCCGGGTAGGGCTGGTCGAGCCGTTTGATGACCAGGCCCTCGATCCCGCTGGCGGGCAGGGTCTCGTACCAGGTGGCGGCCAGGTCGGGGTCGGTGGTCATGGGGACCGGCTGGAGCGGCGGGCCCAGCGGGAGCAGCAGGTCGACGAGGAGGGAGCGGCGGCGTTCGTAGGGGCGGCCGGTGAGGTCCAGTCCGGCGAGCGAGAGGACGTCGAAGGCGGCGTACGAGGCGGGCAGGGTGCGGGCGAGGAGGGCGGCGCGGGCGCCGGTCGCGGCGGCGGCCCGGCGCTGTACGAGGGCGAAGTCGGTGCGGCCGGCGTGCCAGATCACCACCTCCCCGTCGAGCACGGTGTCGGCCGGGAGCTGCCGGGCGGCGGCCGCGAGGTCGGGGAAGGCGGAGGTGACGATCCGGCCGGAGCGGGCCTGGAGCACCACCTCGGCGGGGGTGCGGCTGATGACCAGCCGGTGGCCGTCGAACTTGGGCTCGTAGGCGAGTCCGGGCCCGCGGGGCAGGGTCCGTACGGCGGTGGCGAGGGCGACCCGGATCATCTCGGGGGCCTGGTTTCCCGGCGACCGGTGCCGGGCAGGGGGCGGGCCCCGGCGGGATCGGTGAGCGGGGCGAACAGGTCGCCGTGGCGGGCCAGTCTCGGCGGGATGTGCTCGGCGAGGAAGACCAGCTGCTCGGGGCGGGCGCAGGCCTCCACCTCGGCCCAGGAGACCGGGGTGGAGACGGTCGGGCGGGTGCGGGCGCGCAGGGTGTAGGGGGCGGCGGTGGTCTTGGCGGCGGCGTTCTGGCTGTGGTCCACGAAGACCTTGCCGGGGCGCAGGGCCTTGGCCATCCGGTGCACGACCAGGGCGGGGAGTTCCGCTTCCGCCTCCTGGGCGAGCAGCTTGGCGTACGCCGAAACCTGTTCGGAGGGGGTGGGTTCCAGGGCGGCGGCCAGGTGCAGTCCCTTGGAGCCGGAGGTCTTGGCGTACGCCTGGAGGCCGTCGGCGGCCAGCCGGTCGCGGAGCCAGAGCGCGGCGGCGCAGCATTCGACGACGGTGGCGGGGGCGCCGGGGTCCAGGTCGAGGACCAGCCGGTCGGCGATCCCGGGGGTGTCGGCGGGCCACTGCGGGGTGTGCAGTTCCACGACCAGGTTGGCCGCCCAGATCAGGCTGGGGAGGTCGGCGAGGACCAGCTGCTCGGCCCGCTGGGCGGTGCTCCGGGGCACCCGGGCCCTCCTCACCCATTCGGGTGTGCCGGGCGGCGGGTTCTTGGTGAAGAACAGCTGGCCCTCCGGGCCGTCGGGATAACGGAGGAAGGACACCGGGCGGTCGTGGACATGGCTGAGCAGCGGGTCCGCGACCGTGGCGTAGTAGTGCAGCACCTCGCCCTTGGTGAAGCCGGTCTCCGGATAGAGGACCTTGTCGAGATTGGTGAGGGTCAGGCGACGCCCCTCCACCGATGTGATCGGCGTCATACGATGAGACTGCCACGAATAAGGAGGAACCGTGCGATCCATCTGGAACGGTGCGATCTCCTTCGGTTTGGTCAGCATTCCGATCAAACTGGTGAACGCCACCGAGAACCATTCGATCTCCTTCCGTCAGATCCATCTGGCGGACGGCGGCCGGGTCCGCTACCGGAAGGTGTGCGAGCTCGACGGGGAGGAGGTGGCGGCGGCCGACATCGGCAAGGGGTACGAGGAGGCCGACGGCACCATCCTGCCGATCACGGACGAGGACCTGGCGCAGTTGCCGCTGCCCACCGCGAAGACGATCGAGATCGTGTCCTTCGTGCCGGCCTCCGAGATCGATCCGCTGCAGATGGACGCCGCGTACTACCTGGCGGCGAACGGGGTGCCGGCCGCCAAGCCGTACACCCTGCTGCGGGAGGCGCTGAAACGGAGCGAGAAGGTGGCCATCGCCAAGTTCGCACTGCGCGGACGGGAGCGGCTCGGCATGCTGCGGGTGGTCGGCGAGGTGATCGCCATGCACGGGCTGCTGTGGCCGGACGAGATCCGGGCACCCGAAGGGGTCGCCCCGGAAACCAAGGTGACGGTGCGGGACGCCGAGCTCGATCTGGCGGACGCGCTGATGGCGACGCTGGGCGAGGTGGAGGTCGCCTCGCTGCACGACGACTACCGCGAGGCGGTCGAGTCGATGCTGGCGGCGAAGGCGGCGGCGGGCGCCGGGATCGAACCGGAACTGCCGGCCGACGGGGCGGCCGAGCCGAGCGGCCAGGTGATCGACCTGATGGCGGCGCTGGAGCGGAGCGTACGGGCGGCGAAGGAATCGCGCGGCGAGGCCGCCGGCGCCTCCGGCGCCGCTGGCACCTCTGCCGATGGCGGCTCCGGGGCGTCGGCCGAGGTGACGCCGATCGGGCGCAAGCGGGCCGCGCGCCGGGCGGACGCCGGTCAGGAGGATACGGAGCGGTCGGCGCCGGCCACCGCGCCGAAGGGCGCGGGGCGCGGGGCGGCGAAGGCGGCCGGTGCGGGCACCGGGGCCCGGAAGAGCACCGCCGGGGGCGGTGGCGGTGGCGCGAAGCGGGCGGCGGCGGGTGCGCCCAAGGCCGTGGGCGGCAAGAAGTCGACCGCGGCGGCGGCGAAGAAGACCACCGCCTCGGCCGCGGCGAAGAAGACCACCTCGAAGACGGCCGCGGCCAAGAAGACCACGGCCGCTCCGAAGAAGACCACCCCGCGCAAACGCACCTCGGCCTGACCGACCCGGCCCGGCCCGGCCCGCCCCGGCCGGGTCAGTGGTCCGGGGTCGTCCAGGTCCGGCGGTCGCGGGCGGTGGCGTAGAGGGCTTCGATGTCGGCCGGTTTCAGGACGCCGGCCTCCCGGGAGAGTTCCGGGGTGACCCCCGGGCGCAGGATGCGGACGTCGCGCAGGGTGGGGGCCACCTCTATCCGGGAGGCGTCCACCAGGGCCAGCGCGGGGACGACCTCGACCGCCGGGCCGCGGCCCGCGCGGCTGACCGCCAGGGCCCGCCCCGCGCGGGTGGCCGCCAGGGCGCGGCCGGCCCGGGCGGCCGCCCGGCGGGTCCAGCGCGGGTCGGAGCGGGGTTCGGCCCGGCCGACGGTGACCAGCAGGTCGCCGACCCGGGCGCACTGCCGGCGGCCGGGCACCGAGCGGACGCACAGCACCCCGGCCGGCCCGATCAGCAGGTGGTCGATGCGGCCGGCGCCCGGCAGCGGCACCGCGTGCAGCACCCGCCAGCCGGCCGTCTCCAGTTCGTCCAGTTCCTCGCCCATCCGCTGCTGGGCGAGGAGGTCCTGGCGGAGCCGGTGCCGGGCCCGGGCGCCGATCGTCCCCAGTCCGTGTTCGAACTCGCCGAGCAGGGCCTCGCCGGGCCGGTTGGGGGCGAGGTCCTCGTCCGGCGGGAGGGCCAGCCGGGCCAGGTCGGCCCGGGTGGGCACCGGCGGCGGGCCGACGGTGTAGGTGCCGGTCAGATAGGGCCGGAGCGCGTCCAGGACCTCTTCGCTCTGCTCCTCCGAGAGCACGCTGACCCGGCCGGTCTCCCGGTCGTACCAGGCCACGCTGCGCCCGTCGGGTGTGTTCACGTACAGCCGTCCGCGGCCGTTGCGTCCGGCCGGGCGGACCCTGAGTCCGCGTGCAGTCCTCGCCATCGGCGTCACCCCCGGCGTCCATGGGAGCAGCCGGGGGGCGGTCGCGGCAATCCCCCGGTGGGGGCCGGTCGGGGCGCGGGGTGCCGGGTCACCCGATCCGGCGGTCGTGTAACGACTCCGGCGGCACAGTGCCGGGCGGCTGTTACAGAGTCGGCGCTCTGCCGCAACGGCGGCCCTTTACGTTGTGCTGACAGAGCAGTCACCGCCGGAGAAGAAGGAATCGCCGTGAGCACCGCCCGTCGCCGTCCCCTCGTCCGCGCCGCCGCCGTCGCCGCCGTGTGTGCCGCCGGTGCGCTGGCCCTGCCGGCGGCGACCGCCGTCGCGGACACCGTGCCGGCCGGGGCCGCCCGGACGCTGGTGCAGAGCCTGACCCTGGCGGACGGGGTCTCCACCGCCCGTGTGTACCGGGTGGGTACGGGCGGCTACCAGGCCGAGGTGACCACCGGGGGCACCCGGGTGGCCGGGCTGAGCAGCCTGGACGGCACCACCGGCTACGGCGGTACGGACGCCCTGCGGCTCTCGCTGCGGCCGGACGGGCGGCTGTCCTCCTGGCTGCCGGCCACCATCCACCGGGCCGGCGACACCGGCGGGCACGGCCGCCCCGGCGAGCAGGCGGACCAGGACGGGGCCCCGGTGCGGAAGACCGCCCGGCGGACCGCCGCCGGCAGCACCGCCGACAGCACGGCCGAGACCACCGCCGAGACCGGTACGGGCACGGCTCCGCGGGCCTTCGGGCCGACCGAGGCGCTGCGGCTGGACACCCTGTCGGAGGGCCCCGGCGAGGGGATGCTGCTGCTCGCGGCGGGCGGCGGGATGGCCGCCGTCGGCGCCGCCGGGCTGGGCTTCGCGATGCTGCGCCGGGGCCGCACCGAGGCCTGATCGGCCAAAAGTACGAGGACTTTCGTCCGTATGTCCGCATAAGGTGGGACGGCAAGCGTCCCTGGTTGTGTGGAGGTCGGAGGTCCGTGAACCCGCCGCCCTCCCCTTCCCGGAACCGCCGCGGCCGCCGGTCGCGCGCCGCCGCCGGAGCCCTCGCGGCGGCCGGTGCACTGGTGCTGCTGAGCGGCTGCGGGGAGGCCACCGGCGGGCTGGAGAGCGCCGGGCCCACCCCCACCGCGAACGGCCCGGTGCACCTGTGGCCGGGGCGTGCGGGAGCGGTGGTGCCGCCGGCCGATCCGGGCGGGGCGCCGCCCGAGTACGTCAAGGGGCTGCCCCCGGTGGTGGGCCAGAACGTGCACTCGGTGGATCCGGTGGCGCTGGTGCAGGCCGAGCTGAGGTCGCACGGCAGCCAGGACGTGGGCCCGAACGGGATGCCGGCCGGGACCGCCGAGGCGATCCGGGCGTGCAAGCCGGGACAGGCCGGGGACGAGGGCGGTGCGGCCGGCGGATGCCCGGTGCTGCGGCCGTACTACCGGGACCTCACCGGCAACCGCCAGGACGAGCTGATCGTCGGCGTCGAGTTCCCGGGTCCCGAGCACCTGATGTCGGTACGGGTCTACACCGCCGACCCGGACGGCCGGCTGAACCGGATCATGGCCACCACCGAGCCGGTGATCAGCGTGGAGCTGGCCGGCCGTGACGTGATCCTGCGGATGCCGAGCGGCAACCCGGGCTACGAGCTGTCCACCGCCTGGTCCTGGGACGACCGGCAGCGGACGATGCTGCCGACCCGGGAGCAGATCACCCGGGTGCCGGCGCCGGAGGGCGGCCGGTGAGCCGCCGGAGCTTCCGTTCGCGCGCCCCCCGGCTGCCGGCCTGGACCGCGACGCTGACCTTCAAGTCGGCCTGCTTCATCGTGATCATGTGCTGTGCGCTGGCGGCGGTGCTGGGCGCGCTGGTGCACGTGGAGGTGACCCGGCAGACGGTGGCCACGGCCCGGGACAAGGCGCTGGTGAAGCTGACCGAGGCGGCCCGGCACTACGAGGCGGGCGAGGCGCTGCCGCCCGGTTCGGGGATCGATCCCGGCCAGCTGCCGGAGACGCTGCGGGAGCTGGCGCTGTCCGGGCAGCGCGGCACCCTGGTCGCCGACACCGAGGGCCGCCCCATGATGTGGGCGGCGGCCCCGGCGGACGGCCGGGTGCTGGCCACCGCCGTGGACTACACCCAGTCCGCGCGGACCATCGGCGGCCTGGACAACGCGATCATCGGCTCCTCGGTGCTGGCCATCGGCGGCACCCTGCTGGTCGGGGCGTTCGCGGTCACCCGGGTCACCCGCCGGCTGCACCAGACGGCGACGGTGGCCCGGCGGATCAGCCGGGGCGATCTGGACGCGCGCGTCGGGGATCCGCGGGTCGGGGACCCGGACCGGCACCAGGACGAGGTGGCGACGGTCGCGGGGGCCCTGGACACCATGGCGGCCTCGCTGCAGACGAAGCTGCTCAGCGAGCAGCGGTTCACCGCGGACGTGGCGCACGAGCTGCGCACCCCGCTGACCGGTCTGCAGGCGGCGTCCGAGCTGCTGCCGGAGAGCCGGCCGACGGAGCTGGTGCGGGAGCGGGTGCGGACGATGCGGCAGCTGACCGAGGACCTGCTGGAGATCTCCCGGCTGGATTCGGGCAGCGAGCGGGTGGAGTCGGAGCCGCAGCGGCTGGGGCCGCTGGCGGAGCGGGTGGTCCGGGCCTCCGGGACGGCCACCGAGGTGGTGGTGGTGAGCGATCTGGTGGTGGAGACGGACCGGCGGCGGCTGGAGCGGGTGCTGGGCAATCTGGTGGGGAACGCGCACCGGCACGGCCGGGCGCCGGTGGTCCTGACCGTGGACGGTCCGGTGGTGACCGTCCGGGACCACGGTTCCGGCTATCCGGACTACCTGGTGGCGCACGGCCCGCAGCGGTTCCGTACGGAGCCCCGGGCGGGCGCCAAGGGCACCGGGCTGGGGCTCACCATCGCGGCCGGGCAGGCGGCGGTGCTGGGCGCGGAGCTCCGCTTCGGCAACGCGGCCGACGGCGGCGCGGTCGCGGTGCTGCGGCTGCCCGACCCGGCGCCCGGAGACGGCCACGGCCACGGCGAAGGCCATGGCGCCGCGGACGGCGGACGGCCGGACGGGCCGGACGTCCCCTAGGGCTGTCGCGGGGACCTGGTCCAGGGCCAGCGGGGCTTCGGCTTCACCCCGGTGGGGTCGTACTCGTACTTCCAGCCGCGCTGGAGGTGCAGCCGCTTGGTGTAGCCGGAGGGGACCCGCTTGTAGAGCAGTACGGTCGGGGGGCCGCCGGCCGCGTCCGGGACCGGGATCTCGTACCACTTCGGCGGGTGGCCGGTGGGGCCGAGGAGGATCGGCAGGGTCCGGCCGTCCATCGGACCGCCCTCGAAGGGGGTGGGTTCGCTTCTCACTCCCCCAGTGTCACAGCAGGTGGGCGGCCTCGGAGACCACCGGGACCACCCGCCGGGCCAGGACCCCGACCGGGCCTTCGGCCGATTCCAGGGCGAGGGCGGCCCGGGCCGCCGCGGCGGTCTGCGGGTCGGTGGCGGCGGTGGCGGTGAGCAGGGCGATGAACTGGTCGAGCAGCCAGTCGCGGAGTTCCGAGACGGGGGGCTGCTTGCCCTCGTCGATCCAGATGAGGGAGGCGGCCTCGACGGCGGTGATCCAGGTGCGGACCATCATCCGCAGCCGGGGGCCGGGGTCGGGCACGGCCAGGTGCAGCAGGATCTGCTCGGCGGCGGTGCGGCGGATCCCGTCGACGGTGGCGGTGGTGCGGGAGGTCTCCACCACGCTGCCGCCCTGGAGGAGGGCGCTGAAGCCGGTGTCGTGGCCGTCCACGAAGGCCAGGTAGCGGTCCAGGGCGTGGCTCAGCCGCCGGGTGAGCGGGCCGGTCTGGGGTTCGGCGAAGCAGAGTGCCAGCTCCTCGGCGGCGGAGCGCAGGGCGGCCTCGTAGAGCTGCTGCTTGCCGCCGGGGAAGTAGCGGTAGACGAGCGGGCGGGAGACCCCGGCGGCCTCGGCGACGTCGTCCAGCGAGACCTCCTCGGGGGCGCGGTGCGCGAAGAGGGTCAGGGCGGCGTCGAGCAGTTCGGCGCGCCGCTGCTCGACGGTGAGCCGCCGGTACGCGCGGGGCACCGCCGGGGCGGCGGTGCCCGCCGGGGCGGCCGGGGCCGTGCGCGTGGTCCGGGTCATGTCCGCAGGGTATCCCCCCTACGGACGGGCGGACGGGCCCTCAGGCCAGCAGTCCGGAGCTCTTCCAGAGGCGGCGGCCGACCCCGCTGAGCACCCCGATGTCGTCGAGGAAGTCGGTGAGCCGCTTGGCGCCGGTCTGCATCACCTCGCGGCGGTGTCCGCTGGCCTTGACCTGGGCGACGGCCTCGCGGCGGTCCAGGCCCACGTTCTCGTAGACGGCCGGGTTGACGAAGGCGACGGAGAAGACCCGGGCGGCCTCCCCGCAGCTGACCTTGGTGAGTTCCCGCTCCCAGCGCGGGGCGGTGGCCATCTGGCGGCGGAGTTCCTCGCGGGCGTACCGGACGTGCCGGGCCTCCTCGATGACGTGGATCCGGGTGACCCCGCGGACCAGCGGCTGGATCCGCTCGTCCGGGAAGGTGAGCCGCTGCATCCAGTCCAGGATCTCCTCGCCGAGGAGGGTGCAGGCGAAGGATCCGGGGGTGGTGGAGATCGTCTTGAGGATCCGGGCCAGCTGGTGGTTCAGCCGGGTGACCGGGTACTCGGGCGAGCCGCTCTTGGTGATCATGCGGGCGAACATCATCGAGTGCCGGCATTCGTCGGCGATCTCGGTGAGGGCGTAGCGGACGTGGTTGCTGGTCAGCGACTTGTCGTAGATGTGACGGACCAGCAGCTGCATCAGGATGATCTCGAACCAGATGCCGAGGGAGGCGAGGGAGGCGGCCTCGTGGCGGGAGAGTTCGATGCGCTGCTCCTCGCCCATCCGCTTCCACAGCGGGGTGTCGTAGAGGGAGAGGAGTTCGGGCGGCCAGTAGTACTTGCCCTCGATGGGGGGTGCCTCCCAGTCGAGCTCCTTGTCCGGGTCGAAGGAGTGCTTGGCCGAGGATTCGAGGAGCCGCTCGGCGACCTGCTCGCGGTCCTTGAGCAGGCCGAGTGCGTCCCGGAGGGCGGTGCGGTCGGTCACGGTGGTCATGGCGTGGGGCACCTCGCGAGTGGGTTACCAGCGGTCACCCCTTATAAGACTGCCTGTCAGCAAGGTCGTCAATCCCTCGCGCACGACTTGTTGACCCGATGTCTACCAACGTGCTGCACTGCCAACAGACCCGTCCCGCACGGTGGATGAGCAGCACGGTGGATGAGAAGAGGGGCCGTCAGTGTCGACGAACGAGCTCTACACCACAGACCCGGGTGACACCGTCTGGCCGGTCCCGGCCTCCGGCGCCGCCCGCTTCAACTGGGAGTACGACGGCGGGCGGGACCGCCTGCTGGCCCTGTACCAGAAGGGCAAGGACAAGCAGTGGGACGGCAGCAAACGGATCGACTGGCACCTGGAGGTCGATCCGCGCGACCCGCTCGGCACCCCCGACGAGGTGCTGACCCTGCACGGCACCCGGCACTGGGCCAGGATGACCGAACGGGACAAGGGGGACCTGCGGCAGCACTACACCGCCTGGCAGTTCAGCCAGTTCCTGCACGGCGAGCAGGGTGCGATGGTGTGCGCGGCCCGGATCGTGGAGTCGGTGCCCGACCTCGACGCCAAGTTCTACTCCGCCACCCAGGCCATGGACGAGGCCCGGCACGCGGAGGTCTACTCGCGCTTCCTGCACGAGAAGGTCGGCATGCTGTACCCGATCAACGACAACCTGAAGGGGCTGCTCGGCGACACCCTCCGGGACTCCCGGTGGGACATGCCGTACCTGGGCATGCAGGTGCTGATCGAAGGGCTGGCGCTGGCCGCCTTCGGGATGATCCGCGACACCACGGACAAGCCGCTGCCCAAGCAGATCCTGACCTATGTGATGCAGGACGAGGCCCGGCACGTGGCCTTCGGGCGGATGGCGCTGCGGGACTACTACCGGCAGCTGTCCGACGCCGAACTGCGCGAGCGCGAGGAGTTCGTGATCGAGGGCTGCCATCTGATGCGGGACCGGCTGCGCGGGGTGGAGGTGCTGGAGAACTTCGGCATCCCCCGGCAGGAGGCCGCCGAGCTGACCGAGCGCTCGGAGTTCCTGCGGCTGTTCCGCAAGCTGCTGTTCAGCCGGATCGTGCCCTGCGTGAAGGACATCGGACTGTGGGGCGAGCGGCTCCAGAAGGCCTATCTGGACATGGGGGTGTTCGACCTCGGCGACTCCAGCCTGGACCTGCTGATGGCCCAGGACGAGGAGCTGGCGGACCGGCTGGACGCGGAGCGGTTCGCGGCCGAGGAGGCCGCCCGGGTCGCCGAGGTCGCGGCCGCCGTCGCGGCGGGCGCGGCCGGCCCGGGGCCCGGGGCCGGCGCTACGGACGCAGCGCCGCCTGCATGACCGCCCGGGCGATCGGGGCGGCCGCGCTGTTGCCGCTGATGTCGCGCCGGTCGGCGGCCGCGTCCTCCACCACCAC
The DNA here is from genome assembly GCF_055576225.1 of Streptomyces sp. NPDC033845. Classification (NCBI taxonomy): domain Bacteria; kingdom Bacillati; phylum Actinomycetota; class Actinomycetes; order Kitasatosporales; family Streptomycetaceae; genus Streptomyces; species Streptomyces sp. NPDC033845. Next base: position 256,292 of record NZ_JBVIRI010000003.1, read on the forward strand.
CGCCACCGCCACCTCGGGCACCGGCGCCCGGTCGCTCCTGGCCCAGGCGATGAACCAGGCGTACGGGGTGCCCGCGTTCCCCACCCCGTGCTGGGCGGTGCCGGTCTTGCCGCCGACGGTGGCGCCGGGGATGGCCGCGTTGCGGCCGGTGCCGTCCTCCACCACGTCCACCATCAGCCGCTGCACCCGCTGGGCCGTGCCCGGGCTCATGGCCCGGCCCAGGATGGTGCGGGCGGTGCGGCGGACCGGGTCGCCGTCCGCCTGGGTGGCGGCCTCCACCAGATAGGGGGCCGGGAGCTCCCCGCCGTTGGCCACCGCCGCCGCCACCATCGCCATCTGGAGCGGGGTGGCCTTGGTGTTGAACTGCCCGATGGACGACAGGGCCAGCTGGTCCCGGCTCATGTCCGTGTCGAAGTCGGAGCGGGACACCCAGGAGGGCACCCGCAGACCCGCGTCGTTGAAGCCGAATCGTTCCGCCGCGGCCACCATCCGGTGCAGCCCCACCTGGACGCCGATCTTCGCCATCACCGTGTTGCAGGACCGGCGCACCGCCTCCGCCATCGAGGCGTCCTCGCAGCCCGTCGAGGCGTTCGGCAGCAGGGTGCGGGTGCCGGGCAGCGGATACGGGTCGGGGGTGCGGGTCGGGGCGTCCACATCGGTGACCACCCCGGCGTCCAGGGCGGCCGCCGCCGTCACGATCTTGAAGGTGGAGCCCGGCGGATAGGTCTCCCGCAGCGCCCGGTTCAGCATCGGCCGGGTGGGGTCGGCGTTCAGCCGGGCCCAGGCGGCGGCCACCTGGCCGCCGGTGCCGGACAGCACCCCCGGCTCGTAGGAGGGGCTGCTCACCAGGGCCAGGATCCGGCCGGTGGCCGGCTCCAGCGCGGCCACCGCGCCCCGTTTCCCGGCCAGCCCCCGGTAGGCGGCCTCCTGGAGCCGGGCCTTCACCGTGGTGGCCACGTTCCCGCCGGCCGGGCGGCCCCGGGACAGGTCGTACCAGAGCGGCAGCACGGACAGTCCGGAGTCGGTGCCGGCCAGGATCCCGTCCTCGGCCCGCTCCACGAAGCTGGTGCCGTAGGTCTGCGAGGAGAAGCCGGTGACCGGAGCGTAGAGCGGCCCGTTGGTGTACGTCCGCTCGTGGCGCAGCAGCTGGCGGCTGTCCCGGGTCCCGGTGACCGGCCGGCCGTCCACCAGGATGTTCCCGCGCGGCTGGGCGTACCGGGCGATCGCGGCCCGCTTGTTCGCCGGGTTGGCCGCCAGCGATCCGGCGTCCACCAGCTGCACCCGGGCGGCGTTGACCAGCAGGGCGACCAGCAGCAGCGCGCAGAAGTAGGCGCACCAGCGGATGTACCGGATCATCCGGCCTCCTCCCGGGTGTTCTCGGCGGCGGCCGGGCGGGGGCGGCGGGCGCAGTCGCTCAGCCGGACCAGCAGGGCCACGATGATCCAGTTGGTGACCACCGAGGAGCCGCCCTGGGCCAGGAAGGGCATGGCCATGCCGGTGAGCGGGATCAGACCGGTCACTCCCCCGGCGATCACGAACACCTGGAGGGCGATGATCGAGGCCAGGCCGGTGGCGAGCAGCCGACCGAAGGGGTCGCGGACCGCGAGGCCCGCCTCGAAACCCCGGGCGACCAGCAGTCCGTAGAGCAGCAGCAGGGCGACCAGGCCGGCCAGGCCCAGCTCCTCCCCCACCGTGGCCAGGATGAAGTCGGACTTGGCGGCGAAGCCGATCAGGAAGGACTGGCCCTCGCCGAGACCGGCGCCCAGCAACCCGCCCGCGCCGAACGCGAACAGGGACTGGGCGAGCTGGCCGGGGCCCTCGCCGCGCCGGATGGAGGCGAAGGGGTCGAGCCAGTCCTCGACCCGGCCGTGCACGTGCGGTTCGAAGGTGCCCACCAGACAGGCGCCGAGACCGGCCAGCAGCAGGCCCACGGCGATCCAGCCGATCCGGCCGGTGGCGGTGAACAGCATGATGACGAACAGCCCGAAGAAGAGCAGCGAGGTGCCGAGGTCGCGTTCCAGGACCAGCACCCCGACGCTGAGCAGCCAGATCGTGAGGATCGGGCCGAGCACCCGCATCGGGAGCATCCGCAGGAACCAGATCCGGCGCCCGGTGAGGGCCAGCGCGGTGCGGTTGGCGGCCAGATAGGCGGCGAAGAACACGGCGAGCAGGATCTTGGCGAACTCGCCCGGCTGGAAGGAGAATCCGGCCACCCGGATCCAGATGTGCGCCCCGTTGACCGGCGGGAACAGGACGGGGACCAGCATCAGGGCCAGGGCCGCGACCACCGAGAGATAGGCGTACCGCTGGAGGACCCGGTGGTCGCGCAGGCCCGCCAGCACCAGGATGAACAGGCCGATGCCCAGGGCCGACCAGATCAGCTGGGTGCCGGCGGCCGGATGGGCGGGGGTGGTGAGGTCCAGCCGCTGGATGAGGACCAGTCCGAGTCCGTTGAGCAGGACGGCGATGGGCAGCAGCACCGGGTCGGCGTACGGGGCGGCGAACCGGACGGCCAGGTGCGCGAGGAGGGCGGCGGCGGCCAGGCCCGCGGCGTAGCGGGAGGCCTCGGCGGGGACGTGGCCGACGGTGGTCAGGCCGACGTGGAGGTAGCCGAGGACGGAGAGGGCGACGGCCCCGGCGAGCAGGGCCAGCTCGATGCCGCTGCGTCTGGGGTGTACTCCGGGTGGCGGAGCGGGGTCCGAGGGGTCCGCCACCTTTGCCGTCAATGCGGTCATATGGGAAACGTAGCAAGCTCGCTGAGGTTATGTCCGACTATGTCATAGTGAGCCGAAGAGTCGTCAGAAGTCACCCCGAAGGAGTTCAGCGCGGCGAGGTCCCGCCTGCTCGCCCCCTGACGGGCCGGGCCGGCCCCGCGGGAGCGCATCCGTCCCGTGCGCCGGTGGGCCGGGCGGGTGAGGGGGGTGACACGGCCGACCCGGGTGGCGGATTCGTCATACCGGTCATGGCACGATCGCCGCCTCGGAGGTGACCCCATGTCATATCGGCTGCTGCGCGCCGTCTGCACCGCCGCGGTGCTCCTCGCCGCCCTGCCCGGCGGCACCGCCCCGGCCACCGCCGCCCCGGCGCCCGCGCCCGCCCCCGCTCCGGAACCCGCGCCGGCGCCGCCCGCGGCGGCCGTGCCCGCCGATGTCGGGCAGCTGCTGGTGCGGTTGCAGGGGCTGTACCAGCGGGCCGAGGAGGCGACCGAGGCGTACAACGCCACCGAGGTCGCGCTCAAGGCCCGGCAGGAGCAGGAGCGGAGGCTCAGCGGGGACCTGGGACGGGCCCGGGAGCTGCTCGGGCGGGAGCGGGCGGAGGCCGGGCGGCTGGCCCGGTCCCAGTACCAGGAGGCCTCGGGCGGACTCTCCCCGTACGCCCGGATGATGCTGTCCGGCGATCCGCAGCGGGCCCTGGAGCAGCAGCGGATGAACCGCCGGGAGGCGCTCCACCAGGCAGCCTTGGTGTCCCGGCTGGAGGGGGCCGAGAAGCGGGCCGGCACCCTGGCCGGGCAGGCCCGCAAGGCGCTGGACGGGCAGCGGGAGCTGGCCGCCCGGCAGAAGGCGGCCCAGGAGGAGGCCGGAAACCGGCTCAAGGAGGTCGAGCGGCTGCTGGCCTCGCTGACCGCCGAGCAGCTCACCCAGCTCTCGGTCCGCGAGCGGGCCGACGACGCCAAGGCCCAGCGGGACCTGGAGGACTCGGGCCGGCTGCCGGCCCGGACCGGGACCCCCACGGCGGCCGGCGGGACCGCCCTCGGCTACGCGGCGGCACAGCTCGGCAAACCGTACCTGTGGGGTGCGGAGGGACCCGGTTCCTTCGACTGCTCCGGGCTCACCTCGCAGGCCTGGGCCCATGCCGGCCGGTCCATCCCGCGCACCAGCCAGGAGCAGTGGGCCCGGCTGCCGAGGGTCCCGCTGGACCGGCTGCGCCCCGGTGACCTGGTGGTGTACTTCCCCAAGGCCACCCATGTGGCGATCTACGCCGGGGACGGCAAGGTCATCCAGGCGCCCCGGCCGGGGGCCCGGGTCAAGGTGTCCCCGATCGCCGCGAACCCGCTGCTCGGCGCGGTCCGCCCGGACCCGGCGGGGACCCCGCTGGACCCCTCGGACTACAGCCCGCCGCGGCTGTCGGAGGCGGCCGCGGCGGGGGACGACACCGGCTACGCGGCGGAGGAGGCCCCGGAGGCCGCCGCCGGGGAATCCGCGGGCGAATCCGCCGGTGCGTCCGCCGGTGCGGACTCCTCGGACGGCGGCAGCGAGGCGGCGACCTCCGCCAGATAGTCCGCCGCGTCCTCGGGGTCGTAGAAGTACCCGTCGAAGTCGGCCGGGTTGTCGAAGCCGTTGGCGAAACGGTCCGCCACCGGCTGGAGCCGCCCGGCCTCGCCGATCAGCCGGAGCACGTGCTCCGGCGGGGCGCCCAGCATGGCGTTGGTCCACTGGGTGACCGGCTTGCCGGTGGTGAACCAGAACTTGTCGAAGGTGGCCTTCATCCAGGCCTCGTCGAACGGCCGGTCCCCGTGCATCAGGATCGAGGACAGGTAGGAGGCGGCGCACTTGGCCGCCGAGTTGGAGCCCTGCCCGGTGATCGGGTCGTTGGCCACGACCACGTCCGCCACGCCCAGCACCAGCCCGCCGCCGGGCAGCCGGCCGATCGGGTTGCGGACCACCGGCGCGTACCGGCCGGACAGGGTGCCGCCCGCGTCCGTCAGCTCCACCCCGGCCGTCCGCGCGTGCTCCCAGGGGGTGAACTTCTCCATCAACTCCAGGGTCAGCGCCAGGTGCTCGGACGGGCTGGACACCCCGTTGAACACGTCCAGCGGGCCGCCCGGCACGCCCTCCCAGAACAGGATGTCGGCCCGACCGGACAGCGTCAGGGTCGGCATCACGAAGAGCTCCCCGACCCCGGGGACCAGATTGCAGCGGACCGCCTCGGTCTCCGGGTGCTCCGGGCGCGGGCCGAGCCCGTGCACATAGGACACGGCGAGAGCGCGCTGCGGTGCGTCGTAGGGGGAACGGGCCGCGTCCCGGCCGAACATGGACACCAGCTCGCCCTTGCCGGCGGCTATCAGCACCAGGTCGTAGACGGTGGAGAAGTAGTCCAGGTCGGAGACCGAGGCGCCGTGGATGACCAGCTGCCCGCCGCGCTGTGCGAAGGCGTCCAGCCAGCCGGCCATCTTCACCCGCTGGTCCACGGACTGGGCATGCCCCTTGAGGCGGCCCAGCCAGTCGACGGCCCGGGAGGTGTCGGGGGCGGCGACGGACACGCCGAGGCCCTCGATCCGGGGCGCCTGCCGCTCCCAGAAGCCGAGCTGGAGGTCCCGCTCGTGCTGGAGCGCGGTGTCGAACATGCACTGGGTGGACATGACCCGGCCGGCGCGGATCTCGTCCGCGGTCCGGTTGGACATCAGGGTGACCTCGTACCCCTTGGCCTGGAGTCCGAGTGCGAGCTGGAGGCCGGACTGTCCGGCCCCCACCACGAGTATCCTGCGCATGGTGTCCGTCCCTATTCCGGTGTGGTGTCGAGGGCGTGGCCGACGAGGGTCAGCAGCGATTCGACGACGGTGGCCCGGCTCCGCGCGTCCATGATCACGACGGGTATGCGGGGCGGCACGGTCAGCGCCTCGCGCACGTCGTCCTCCGTGTAGGAGTCGGAGCCCTCGAAGTGGTTGACGGCGACCGCGTACGGCAGGCCGCAGCTCTCGAAGTAGTCCAGGGCGGGGAAGCAGTCGCGCAGCCGGCGGGTGTCGGCCAGCACGATCCCGCCGATGGCCCCGCGCACCAGGTCGTCCCACATGAACCAGAAGCGCTTCTGGCCCGGGGTGCCGTAGACGTAGAGGACGAGGTCGTCGTCGAGGGTGATCCGGCCGAAGTCCATGGCCACCGTGGTGGTGTTCTTGTCCGGGGTGCCGGTCAGGTCGTCGGTGGCGGCGCCGGCCTGGGTCATCACCGCCTCGGTGCGCAGCGGGGTGATCTCGGAGACGGAGGAGACGAAGGTGGTCTTCCCGACCCCGAAGCCGCCGGCGACCAGCACCTTGACGGCGATGGGGGCGCGGGAGCGGTCGTACTGCCACGGCTGGACGCCGTCGTCCTCGGCCGTGGCCGGCGGGGTTTCGGCTGCTGTTCGGTCAAAGACGGCGGAGCCCACTGAGCACCCTTTCGAGCAGTGCGCGTTCGGGCCGGCCGGAGCCGTGTCCGGTGCCGTAGACGCGGATCCTTCCCTGGTCGGCGAGATCGCTGACCAGGACGCGGACCACGCCGAGCGGCAGCTTCAGCAGGGCCGCTATCTCGGCGATGGTGCGCATCCGGCGGCAGACCTCGACGATGGCGCGCATCTCGGGCATGCGGTCGCCGCTGCGCGGGGTCGGGTCCAGGGCGGCGACGAAGGTCTCCACGCGCAGGACCTGGGTGAAGCGGGTGCGGCCCCCGGTCAGGGAGTACGGGCGGACGCGCGCGGGGCGGCGGTCCGCCCCGCGTATCGGCAGGCGCGAGGGCGGGGCGGCGCTCACGTGAGGTTCTCCTGGGACTGGCGGAGCTCGCCGCGGACTTCGGGGGTGAGGACGTGCCCGGCCCGGCCGACGAAGAGCGCCATGTGGTAGGCGACGACGCTCATGTCGCAGTCGGGGGTGGCGTGCACGCCGAGGAGGGAGCCGTCGCTGATGGCCATCACGAAGACGGAGCCGTGCTCCATCGCCACCATGGTCTGCTTGACGGCCCCGCCCTCCATGAGTTCGGCGGCACCGGTGGTGAGGCTGCCGAGTCCGGAGACGATGGTGGCGAGGTCGGCGGAGGCGCCGCGGGGGCCCCTGGCGGCCTCCGGGCCGGCCCCGGGGCCGGCTTCCGGTCCGCCCGCTCCGGTGTCCGCTCCCGCCGCCGCTTCCGGCGCGGCCGCCGGGCGGTCGGTCGGGGGCTGCGGGTCGGAGGAGAGGAGCAGCAGGCCGTCGGAGGACACCACGGCGACGGAGACGATGCCGGGTACCTCCTCGACCAGGTCGGTCAGCAGCCACTGAAGGTTGCGGGCCTGGGTGCTCAGTCCGTACGTACTGGGCGCGGTCATGTGCGTGCCTCCTGTGCGGTGTCCCCCTGATCGTGGTGTCCCTCGGCGAGTTCGGCCGCGACGACACGGCGGCCGTCCCGGGCTCCCTGGTAGAACCCGCCGAGCCGGCGCCGGAGTTCGTCGGCGTCCACCCGCTTGTGCGCGGGGGCCGGCTCGGTCCGCCGGGCGGCCACCACCCGGGGGGTCCGCTTGGGCAGCCCCTTGACGGTGACGGCGGCCTGCGGGGCCTCGTCCGGGGTGGCCGTGTGCGGCTCCGGCGCGGGCGCCGGTGCCGGGGCGGGTGCCGTTTCGTGGGCTACTGCCGGTTCCGGGGCGACTGCCGGTTCGGGGGCGACTGCCGGTTCGGGGGCGGTCCCGGTGCGTGCTCCGGGGACGCCGGTCCCCTGCCGCGGCTCGGGCGCGAGCCGCGGATCGCGGGGGGCTGCGGTGAACACCTGGTCGGCGGGCGGCAGCCCGGCCCCGGCCGGCGGCTCGGGGGTGTACGGGGGTTCGGGGGCGTACGGCGCCCCGGGCGCGTGCTCCGGCGCGGGCTCGGCGGCGTACTCCGGCGCGGGCCCCGGATCGGGCTCCGCCGCGTACTCGGGCTCCGTCGCGTACTCCGGCTCGGGGGTGTGTTCCGGGGCGGCGGCGTGCCGGGGGCGGGGCGGGAGGGTGTTCTCGTTGGCCTCGGCCACCACTCCGGGGAGGTGCAGCGAGGGCGCTCCGGGCACCCCCAGGGTGTGCACGGGGGTGGTGGGCGGGGCGGTCGGCAGCAGGGCGGCCGGGATGACCACCAGCGCCTCGGTGCCGCCGTTGCGGGAGGCCCGCAGTTCCGCCTCGACTCCGTGCCGGGCGGCGAGCCGCCCCGCCACGTAGAGGCCGAGTCCCAGGCCGTGGTCCTCCTCCGGCTCGGCCTCGTACGCCTCGGGGTCGGACAGCCGCTGGTTGAGGACGGCGAGCCGGTCCGCGGTGATGCCGATGCCCTCGTCGACCACGGACAGCACGGCGTCGCCGGAGTCCAGCAGCCAGCCCGAGACCTTCACCTTGGCTTCCGGGGGCGAGAAGGTGGTGGCGTTCTCCAGGAGTTCGGCGATCACGTGCGAGACGTCGTCGGCCGCGTGGCCGGCCACCTGCGTGTAGGAGGGGAGGGCCTGGAGGTCGACCCGCTCGTAGCGTTCGATCTCCGAGACCGCGGCCCGCATCACGTCCACCAGCGGGACCGGTCCGGACTGGCCGTGGCCGTGTTCCTGCCCGGCGAGCACCAGCAGGTTCTCGTTGTGGCGGCGCATGACCGTGGCCAGGTGGTCCAGCTTGAAGAGGGTGGCCAGCCGGTCCGGGTCCTGCTCCCGGGATTCCAGTTCCTCGATGACCGCCAGCTGCCGCTCGACCAGGCCGAGGGTGCGCAGGGACAGCGACACCGAGGTCGTGATCATGATCCGGCGGTGTTCCTCCAGACCGGCCCGCAGCTGGGAGAGCTCCTCCTCCAGCTCGGCGCGGCCCGAGGTCAGCGCCTCGTTGCGGCCGATCAGCCGGCGCCGGTCGGCGTCCAGTCCGGCGATCCGGGTGTGCAGGGAGACGGTCATCCCGCGGACGTCGTTCAGCGAGCGGACGACCTCGGCGAACTCGTCGTTGCGGCCGGTGAAGCGGACCGGCTCCACCGAGCCCTCGGCGGTGGCCAGCCGGGCGGCGCCCCGGCGCAGTACGGACAGCGGGCGGGTCAGCGAGCGGGCGACGGCGGTCGAGACGCCGATGGTGAACAGGAAGAGCACGCCGAGCAGGGCGACCAGGGCCTCCAGGGCGGTCACGTCGTCGTCGCGGAGTCCGGCCAGGGCGGTGGCCCGTTCGGCGACCAGGGTGGCCTCCACCGAACGCATCCGGTCGACCCGGGCGGTCAGCGCGGCGCCGACGGCCTCCTGGTCGAGCCGGCGGTCGGCGGTGGACAGGCCGGGGCGGTCGGTGAGCCGACGGAGGTACTCCTCGGCGGACTTGACCTCCTGGCCGGTGACGGTGGCGGCGAGGGTCTCCCGTACGTCGGGGCGGGCGGTCCGCGCGAAGTCCTCCAGCGCGCCCTGCTCCCGGACCCGGGCCCGCTGCCCGGCGGCGGCGAGTTCCTCCTCGGCGGGCGAGGCCACCGAGGAGCGGGATCCCTGCGAGGAGCCGGAGTCGGAGTCCTCGTCGGACTGTTCGCCGCGGGGCACGGCCAGCGCGGCGAGCAGCAGTCCGCGGGCGGCCGAGGCCTGGTCCACGGCGAGGCCGAGGGGGGCCAGCGGCCGGGTGGTGGCGAGGGCGGCGGTGGCCCGCGGCGGGGTCTGCTCGGCCAGCCGGGTGCCCGGGGCGAGGAGTTCGGCGATGACCGCGGAGTAGGACTGGTGGGCGGCCAGCGCACCGCCCCTGCCGGTGAGGGCGGTGCCGCGGACGGACTCGATCCGGCCCACGGCGAGGGCGAGTTCCTCGTCGGTCTCGGTCTGGCCGGCGACCTCCTCGGTCTGCCGGTCCACCCGGGCGGTGCGCTCGGCCACGGCGGCCTTGTCGGCGGCGGGCCGGCCCTCGGCGACGTAACCGGTGACGGCGTCGCGTTCGTCGGCGAGGGCGTGCGCGAGGGTGAGGGTCTGCCGGATCCGTTCGGCCTGGGTGACCAGCCGCTGGGATTCGTTCAGGTCCGCCGTGGCGGAGAGGACGGCGGGGGCGCCGGCCGCGAGGACGGCAAGGCCCGTGACGGCGACGCCGATGACCAGCCTGCGGCGCACGCGTACCCGGCGTCCCGTGGGGAGGCCTGCGGTGGCGGGTCCGTCGGCGGTGGTGGCGGTGCCGTTCTTCCGAGACCGCTTCTTCTGCACCGGTGCTCGCAATCCTGTACGTGTGCTCGTGCTCGTCTACTCGTGTGGCCGAGGTAACGGCCGGTCAACAAGTAAACGCCCCCTGCTCCCTCGTACCGCTTCAGACCATTGCAGTGTGTTTGGGACAGAGCCGCACATCGCCCACCCGGCCACACGAACGAGTGAACATCACGGATGAGTTGGCGAACAACTCGGGTGTCGGCCGGGCAGTGGGCGGGCGTGGACACCCGGTTGATAGATCGACGGGGGCTTTGGCAGGATGCCCGCCCACATCTCCACGGACCGCTCGGTTCCGGCGGACCGTCATACCGGTTGCCGCACAGGGGATTTGGTCTGGACCAGTTGGCGGCCGGGGGGATTCCTCCCCGTCCAGACCGGTCTGGTTGCGGACATCCCGGGCAGAATGTCCCCATGCGCATCGACCTCAGCACCGCCCCCGGCAGCCCCGAACGCCCCAACGAGGACTGGGTGTCCGCCGCGATTCCGGCGGTCGGCGGGGGCGGGACGCTGGTGCTGCTGGACGGGGTGACCCCGCCGGCCGGCCCGGACGGCTGCCGGCACGGGGTGCCCTGGTTCACCGCCCGTCTGGGCGGCCGATTGACCGAACTGTCCGGATCGCGCCGGGACATGCGGCTGGACCTGGTGCTGGCCGAGGCAATCCGCCACACCGCTTCGGCCCACCGCGGGGAGTGTGACCTTTCTCACGTTCGCACTCCTCAGGCAACCGTCGTGCTGGTCCGCTGGGACGAGGAGTGGGTCGAGCACCTGGTGCTGTCCGATTCGGTGCTGCTGCTGGAGGCCCTCGACGGGGAGGTGACCGAGGTGCGGGACGACCGGCTGGACCGGGTGCCGCCGGAGGTGCTCGCCTCGCACGCGGCGACGGACGCGCTGCGCAACGCGTACGGGACGGAGCTCGCCTTCTTCACGGCGGCGGCGGACCCGGCCGCCGCCGGCCGGGCGGTGACCGGGCGCACCCCTCGGGACCGGGTGCGGGCGGTGGCGGCCCTCACGGACGGGGCGGGCCGCTGGACGGAGACCTTCCGGGAGGGCGGCTGGCCGGACTGCCTGGCGGTGCTGCGCAAGGAGGGCGCCGCCGCCCTGATCGCCCGCGTCCGCGCCCTCGAATCCGCACCCGACTCCCCGCACGCCCGCTCGAAGCGCCACGACGACGCGACGGCGGTGTACGCGGAACTGTGACGCCGGGGCGGGGCGGGGCGGCCGGGTGGGGCCCCGGAACGGCGTCCGGCCGGGGGCGCCCGGTGCGCTATTCCGCCCGGTCGTTCAACTGGTGCAGCAGCCGGGCCAGTTCCGCGACCTCGCCGCGGTCCCAGCCGGCGAGCTTGCGCATGTACTGCTCCCGGCGCGCCCCCCGCACCCGCAGGAAACGCTCCCGGCCCTCCGGGGTGATTCCGACCAGGAAGGCCCGGCCGTCCGCCGGGTCCGGCTCGCGGGCCACCAGCCCCAGGTCCTCCAGGGCCCGGAGCTGCCGGCTCATGGTGGCCTTGCCGACGCCGAAGTAGCCGGCCAGCTCGGTGGCCCGCTGCCGCCCGGCGTCCTCCAGCCGCACGAGCAGCCCGTACGCGGCCGGCTCCAGCTCGGGGTGCAGTTCGCGGGCCATCTCCCCCGAGGAGGCCCGGGCCCGCCGGAGGAAGACGGACAGCTCCCGCTCCAGCGCGAGGAACTCCTGGTCTTCGCTCCCGTGCACGGAAGGCTCCCTTCGGCGGTGTGTGGGGGAACAGTATTTCCCAGGCCGTTCCCGGCACGCCGGTCCGGGACCCGCGGTGGGCGGGTCCCGGACCTCCACGACCGCCCCGACGGCCGATGCGGGCAGGTCAGGCGGCCGCGCCGACCGCCACCCGGGCCTCCTCCAGGGCCAGCTCCAGCACCTGCCGCACATCCGTCACCGGGTGCACCTCCAGCCCCTCCAGCACCTCGGCCGGGACATCGTCCAGGTCCGCTTCGTTCCGCTTGGGAATGATCACGGTGGTGATCCCGGCCCGGTGCGCGGCCAGCAGCTTCTGCTTGACCCCGCCGATCGGCAGCACCCGGCCGGTCAGCGAGACCTCACCGGTCATCGCCACGTCCGTGCGGACCTGCCGACCGGACAGCAGCGAGGCCAGCGCGGTGGTCATGGTGATGCCCGCGCTCGGGCCGTCCTTGGGGACCGCGCCCGCCGGGAAGTGGATGTGCACGCCCCGGTCCTTCAGCCCGGTCACCGGGAGCTCCAGCTCCGCGCCGTGCGAGCGCAGGAAGCTCAGGGCGATCTGCGCGGACTCCTTCATCACCTCGCCCAGCTGGCCGGTGAGGGTCAGCCCGGCCGCCCCGGTCTCCGGGTCGGCCAGCGAGGCCTCCACGAACAGCACGTCCCCGCCGGCCCCGGTCACCGCCAGCCCGGTGGCCACACCGGGGACGGCGGTCCGCCGCTCGGCCGGGTCCTGGGCGGCCTCCGGCACGTGGTGCGGACGCCCGATCAGGGCCCGCAGGTCCTCCGCGCCGATCGCGAAGGGCAGTTCGCGTTCGCCCAGTTCGTGCTGGGAGGCCACCTTGCGGAGCAGCCGGGCCACGGCCCGCTCCAGGTTCCGGACCCCGGCCTCCCGGGTGTACTCCCCGGCCAGCCGGCGCAGCGCGTCCTCGCCGAGGGTGACCTCCTCGGCGGCCAGCCCGGCCCGCTCCAGCTGGCGGGGCAGCAGGTGGTCGCGGGCGATGACCACCTTCTCGTCCTCGGTGTAGCCGTCCAGCCGGACGATGTCCATCCGGTCGGCGAGCGCCTCCGGAATGGCCTCCAGCACATTGGCGGTGGCCAGGAAGACCACGTCGCTGAGGTCGAGTTCGACCTCCAGGTAGTGGTCGCGGAAGGTGTGGTTCTGGGCCGGGTCGAGGACCTCCAGCAGCGCGGCCGCCGGGTCGCCGCGGAAGTCGGAGCCGACCTTGTCGATCTCGTCGAGCAGCACCACCGGGTTCATCGACCCGGCCTCCTTGACGGCCCGGACGATCCGGCCGGGCAGCGCGCCGACATAGGTGCGGCGGTGGCCGCGGATCTCGGCCTCGTCCCGTACGCCGCCGAGGGCGACCCGCACGAACTTCCGTCCCATGGCGTGCGCCACGCTCTCGCCGAGGCTGGTCTTGCCGACCCCGGGCGGGCCCACCAGGGCCAGCACGGCACCGCCGCGCCGGCCGCCGACCACCCCGAGGCCGCGGTCCCCGCGCCGCTTGCGGACGGCCAGGTACTCGGTGATCCGGTCCTTCACATCGGACAGCCCGGCGTGTTCGGCGTCCAGCACGGCACGGGCGCCGCGGATGTCGTACGCGTCCTCGGTCCGCTCGTTCCAGGGGAGTTCCAGGACGGTGTCCAGCCAGGTCCGGATCCAGGAGCCCTCGGGGCTCTGGTCACTGGACCGCTCCAGCTTCTCGACCTCCTTGAGCGCGGCCTCCCGCACGCCCTCCGGAAGATCGGCGGCCTCCACCCGGCTCCGGTAGTCGTCGGCCTCCTCGCCCTCCCCGTCGCCGTTCAGCTCGCGCAGCTCCTTGCGCACGGCCTCCAGCTGGCGCCGCAGCAGGAACTCGCGCTGCTGCCTGTCCACGCCCTCCTGCACGTCCTTGGCGATGGACTCGGCCACGTCCTGCTCGGCGAGGTGCTCGCCCAGCCACTGCACGGCCAGCTTCAGCCGGGCCACCGGATCGGCGGTCTCCAGCAGTTCGACCTTCTGCTCCAGGGTGAGGAACGGCGAGTAGCCGGAGTTGTCGGCCAGCGCCGAGACCCCCTCGATCTGCTGCACCCGGTCGACGACCTGCCAGGCCCCGCGCTTCTTCAGCCAGCTGGTGGCGAGCGCCTTGTACTCCTTCACCAGCTCGGCGACGGCCCCCGGCAGCGGGTCGGGGGTGTGCTCCTCGACCGTCTCGCCCTCCACCCAGAGCGCGGCCCCGGGGCCGGTGGTCCCGGCCCCGATACGCACCCGGCCGCGGCCGCGGATGAGCGCGCCGGGGTCCCCGTCCGACAGCCGGCCGACCTGCTCGACGGTGCCGAGCACCCCGGTCCCGGCGTACTTCCCGTCCACCCGCGGCACCAACAGCACCCGCGGCTTCCCACCACCGGCCCCGACCGCGCCCCCGGCGGCCGAGCCCCCGACCGCCGCCTGCGCGGCCTCGACGGCGGCCCGCACCTCGGCGTCGGACAGGTCCAGCGGCACCACCATCCCGGGCAGCACGACCTCGTCATCGAGCGGCAGCACAGGCAGGGTGAGCGTTTCGGGCATCGAAGCCATGATCTTCCCTCCGGCAGTGAAGTTGAGCTATGCCGACTCAATGCTTCGGAGCCCACCGATGTTCCCCGCCCCCTGTTCGCCTCCGGCGAACGGGGAGGATCAGGGGGTCGGGTCGGTGGTCACCGGGAGGGGGGAGGGGCGGCCCCAGTCGCTCCAGGAGCCGTCGTAGACGGACAGGGCCGAGTGGCCCGCCAGTTCGGCGGCGAGGGCCAGCACGCAGGCCGTGACCCCGGAGCCGCAGCTGAAGTAGAGCCGTTCCGGGCGGTCCGCCAGGGCCGCGAACGCGGCCCGCAGTTCCGGGGCGGGCCGCATCCGGCCCGCCCCGGTCTGGAGCTCCCCGAAGGGGAGGTTGTGCGCGCCCGGCATGTGCCCGGACCGCAGTCCCGGCCGCGGTTCGGGCGCGGTGCCCGCGAACCGCCCCCGGGTCCGCGCGTCGAAGACGGCCGCGGCCGGGTCGCCGAGCGCGGCCAGCACCTCCGCGCTGCCGACCAGCAGCCCGGGCACCGGCCGCGCCGTGAACGTGCCGCGCGGACCGCCGTACCCGGCCGGCCGGTCCTCCACCGGCAGCCCGGCCGCCACCCAGCCCGGCAGTCCGCCGTCGAGGACCGCCACCCGGTCGAAGCCCATCGCGCGCAGCATCCACCACGCCCGGGCGCTGGAGTAGATCCCGGCGGCGTCGTAGACGACCACGGTGGCGGTGTCGTCCACGCCGAGGCCGCGCATCGCCTCGGTGAACCGGTCCGGCCCCGGCATGGTGTGCGGGACGGGCGCGGAGTGGTCGGACAGTTCGCCGTCCAGGTCGAAGGGCCGCGCCCCGGGGATCCGGGGCGCCCCGCCGCGCAGCTCCCCCACCGAGGCGTCGAACACCACCGTCCCCGGCTGACCGAGCAGTTCCGCGAGCCGGTCCGGACCGACCAGCGGGGTGGGGAGGGAGGGTGCGTCGGACTGGCGGGCCGTCATGGAGATCCTCCAGGTGTGGGAGAGGGCGGGCAGGTGCCCGGGCGGGCGTAGAGGGCGATGCGGGCGCCGCGCACCTCGGTGGTGGAGCAGAGGTCGAAGTGGGCGCCGAGGGTCTGCCGTTTGACGGCCTCGCGCGGATACGGGTCCCACGGCTGGTCCGCCGGGTCCATGAGGGCCAGTACCCGGGGGGAGTCCATCAGCCCGGCCAGGATGTCCGCCGGGGGCCGTTCGGTGCCCTGGAGGCTGCGGGAGGCGACCGGGTCGCGGTCCAGGGCCAGGTCGCGCAGGCCGCCGTAGACCTCCGGGGAGGCCAGCAGCCATTCGCGCCGCCGGGCGGGCATGAACAGCACCGCGTCACCGGGCCGGGCGGTGGCCCGTACCGCCTCGGCGACCGCCAGGACGTCGTCCTTGCGGCTCTCCGGGGTCCGCAGCCACAGCGACCACGGCACGGCGGCCGCCACCAGCACCGCGCCGAGCGGCAGCAGCGTACGGGGGCGGGCCGCGCCCGCGAGGAGGGCGAGTCCGGCCAGCGAGTAGAGCACGTACCGGTCCACGTACCAGGGGTTCGCCAGCGATACGGCCATCAGCAGTCCGGCCGGCAGCAGCGCGAGCGGCAGCGCGATCCGGACCAGTTCCCGGTCCGCGCCGCGCGAGAGCAGCAGGGAGAGCCCGGCCACCACCGCGTACGCCGCCCAGTCCGCGAGCTTGGGCCGCCCCAGCCAGCCGAGTTGCTGCCCGGCCTGCCCGGCGCCCAGCACGGCGAGCGGCAGCACCAGGACCACCACCGCGGCGGCGGCCCGCCGCCAGCCCGGCGAGCGGCGGCCGGCGAAGGCGTGGGCGAGCAGGGCCAGTACGGCGAACTCGTGCAGCCAGCAGGCCAGCAGCATCAGCAGCGCGTACGGCAGCCAGCGCTCGCGGAGCAGCAGATACGTGGCCCAGACGACGGCGGCGGCCACCAGGGCGTACGAGCGGCCCTCCTGCGCGTACATCTGGACCGGCGGGAGCAGCGCGTACAGCAGGCCCGCGCACAGCCCGGCCCGGCCGCCGGACAGCCGGCGGCCGATCACCGCGACTCCGGCGGCGGCGAGGGCGGTCGCGGCCACCGAGGGGAGCCGCAGCGCCCAGAGCGCCCAGGGGAGCGCGGGATCGGCAGCCGCGCCGGTGGTGGCCGTGCCGGTGCCGTCCCAGAGGGCGAAGAGGCCGTGCATGAGGAGGTAGTACAGGCCGTGGACGGCGTCCACCTCGCCGAGCAGACTCCACAGTTCGCCGAGCGGGCGGTGCGCGACCTGCCAGGTCACCGACTCGTCTCGCCACATGCTGCCCCGCCGGTCGAGCCCCCACAGCCCGAGCGCGACCGCCACCAGCACGGGCCCGCCCCACACCGGCACGGCACGCGGCCACGCCCGGGACCGGGCTCCGGGAGCGCCGGGGCGACTGCTGCTGATGGCTTCCTCCGGGTGCTTTCCGAACGGGGGCGGGGGCTCCATACTCTCGGTCGGCGGAGTCCTTGCGGGAGTGGGGGGGTGTGCGAGCGATGCGAATGCCATGGGCGGCGCGGGCGGTCCGGGCGGCACGGGCCCTGCGCGGGCACCCCGCGCCCTGCGACCCGGCCGGAGGGGTGCTGGTCGCAGGGGTGGTGGTCTGCGTGGCGCTGCTGGTCGGCTGTGCGCCGGACTCCCCGGACGCCGCCCCGGGCCCGGGCTCGCCGACCCCGTCGGCCGGCGCCCCGACCACCGGCCCGGGCACGGGCACGGGCACGGGCACCGGCACTCCCGCCGCCCCGTTGCCCACGAGGGCCGACGAGGATCTGCTGACGGTGACCCGCAGCGGCGGGTACGCCGGGCGTCGGAGCACCCTGGTGATCCGGGGCGACGGTTCCTGGACCCGACTGGACGGGAACGCCCGCGAGACCGCCGCCGGCCGGCTGGCCCCGGCCCGACTGGCCCGGCTGCGCGCCGCCCTGGTCGCGGCCGACTTCCCGCGGCTGCCGCGGGTGTCGATGGGCGAGGAGACCGTCCACGACGGCTTCGTCTACGCCTTCGTGCACGCGGGCCACGAGGTCGCGACCGCCACCGGCGCCGTCCCCCCGCGCCTGAACCCGGTCCTGGACCACCTACCGGAGTTCTGATACCGGAGCGGACCCCGCCGGCCCCGCCGGGTCGGCGTTCCCGGCCGCCGCGAGTTCGCGCAGCAGGCGGGACAGGTAGTCGCGGAGGCGGGCCGGCATGTCCAGGGCCGTCGGGTCCAGGGCCCACTGGATCTGGAGGCCGTCCATGACGGCGATCATCTCCCGGGCGACCCGCTCGCAGTCGGTGTCCGGCCGGAGCTCCCCGCGCTCGACGCCCGCCGCCAGCAGGGCGGCGGTCAGGGCGAGCACCCTGGCGTAGCGCTCCCGGAAGTAGATGTGGGCCGGGTGGCCCGGGGTGCCTGACTCGCCGACCAGCACGTTGAACATGCGGACGATGCCGGGCCGCCGCACGTTGTCCTCGGCGAGCTCGACCACCGTGGCGAAGTGCTCGGCCACCGACACCGCCGGTGCGGCGAACAGCCGCTCGATGTCGTGCCGCTCGCTGTGCGCGAGCACCGACAGCAGCAGGTCCTCCTTGCCGCGGAAGTGGTGGAGCAGTCCGCCCTGGGTGATGCCGCAGTCCTGGGCGATCCGCGCCAGGGAGGAGGACCGGAACCCCCACTGCCCGAAGTGCTCCACGGCGGCGTCGAGGATGGCCCGCCGCCGGGCGTCGCCCACCGCGTAGCCGCCCCGGGCGCCCCCGGCCGACCTCACCTGCTGTTTCGCCATGCGGATCAGCGTAGGGCGCGGCACCCCGGCGCCACCGACCTGTGACCCAGGTCACTTTTCCAATACCTAGTGGCCACTCGGGATTCCGCTTTAACGTGTCACCACTTCGCCGCGAGCACTGCGAGCACTGCGTACCCCCGCGAGCCCCGCGTACCCCGCGAGCCCGCCCGCCGCGCACCCCGAGCCCCCATCCCCGCGCTCGTACCGCCCTGCCCGCACGCCCCCCGAGCCCCTGAGCCCCTGAGCCCCCGGAGCCCCCATGCCCCCCGCCGCCGCCCCGAACGCCCCCGACTACCGCGACCCTTCGCTCCCGGTCGACCGGCGCGTCGAGGACCTCCTCGCCCGGATGACCCTGGAGGAGAAGGCCGGGCAGCTCTTCCACTCCATGCTGACCATGAACCCGGACGGCTCCCCCGTCACCGAGACCGACGGCTCCCTCCTCCCCTTCGCCACCCCGGAGCTGGTCGAGGGCCGGCTGATCTCCCACTTCAACCTGCTGGGCGGCCACGGCGCCCGCGAGACGGCCCGGTGGCAGAACGCGGTGCAGGAGATGGCGGCCGGCACCCGGCTCGGCATTCCGGTCACCCTGTCCACCGACCCCCGGCACGCCTTCACGGAGAACATCGGCGCCTCCTTCGGGTCCGGGCCGTTCTCCGCCTGGCCGGAGGCCCTCGGGCTGGCCGCGGTCGGGGACCCGGAGCTGGTCTTCCGGTTCGCCGACACGGTTCGCCGCGAATACCTGGCGGTGGGCTTCCGGGTCGCCCTGCACCCGCAGATCGACCTGGCCACCGAACCCCGCTGGTCCCGCCAGTCCGGCACCTTCGGCTCGGACGCCGCGCTGGCCTCCGAGCTCGTACGGGCCTATGTGCGCGGCCTCCAGGGCCCCGACCCCGAACCGGGTCCCCGCTCGGTGTCCGCGATGGTGAAGCACTTCCCCGGCGGCGGCCCGCAGAAGGACGGCGAGGACCCGCACTTCGCGCACGGCAAGGAGCAGGTCTATCCGGGCGGGATGCGGGAGCACCACCTGGAGCCGTTCAAGGCCGCCATCGCGGCCGGCTGCTCGCAGATGATGCCGTACTACGGGCAGCCGGTCGGCACCGACTGGGAGGAGGTCGGCTTCGGCTTCAACCGGGGCGTCCTGACCGGTCTGCTGCGCGAGGAGCTCGGCTTCGACGGGATCGTGTGCACCGACTGGGGCCTGCTCACCGATTCCACGATCTTCGGGCAGGTCCACGAGGCCCGCGCCTGGGGCCTGGAGCACCTGGACACCGCCGAGCGGACGGCCCGCGCGCTGGACGCGGGCGCCGACCAGTTCGGCGGGGAGCAGTGCCCCGAGGTGGTCGTGGAGCTGGTCCGGGCGGGCCGGATCGCCGAGGAGCGGGTGGACGCCTCGGTGCGGCGACTGCTGCGGGAGAAGTTCCGGCTCGGGTTGTTCGAGGACCCGTACGTGGATCCGGACCTGGCCGCCGAGACCGTCGGCCGGGCGGACTTCACGGCGCTGGGCGCGGCGGCGCAGCGGCGTTCGCTGACCGTCCTGACCAACGGGCGGGGCCTGCTGCCGCTGCCGGCCGCCCCGCGGCCCCGGGTGTACGCGGAGGGAGTGGATCCGGCCGTCCTGGCGGAGTACGCGGAGCCGGTCGGGGACCCGGCGTCCGCCGATCTGGCGGTACTGCGGCTGCGCACCCCGCACGAGCCGCGCGAGAACCTCTTCGAGTCCCTCTTCCACTCCGGCTCGCTGGCCTTCCCCGAGGAGGAGCTGGCGCCGGTGCTGCGGCTGCTGGACACGGTGCCGACGGTGGTCTGCGTCAACCTGGAGCGGCCCGCCGTCATCCCCGAGATCGCCGACCGGGCGGCCGCCCTGCTCGCCGACTACGGCGCCTCGGACGCGGCCCTGCTGGACGTGCTGTTCGGGCGGGCCGTGCCGGAGGGGCGGCTGCCGTTCGAGCTGCCGCGCTCGATGGCGGCGGTGGCCGCGTCCCGCCCGGACGTGCCCGACGACACCGCCGACCCCCTCTTCCCGCGCGGCCACGGCCTCGCCCTCTGACCCCTCCCGACCCCCGCCCCCTTCGGGGCGGACCGCTCGACCACCCGCTCACCCGCTTCCCCGCTCACCCCACCCGTCACCGCCGAAGGGACCGCTCTCCCATGCGCCGCAGCAGCATCCTCGGAAACCACGGAAGATCCACCGGAACCACCGGATCCGGCAGATCCGGCAGACGCACCGCGCTCGTCCTCGCCAGCGCCGCCGCCCTCCTCGCCGGGCTCGGCACCGCCACCGCCGCGCCCGGACCGTCCGGAGCCCCTCGGGCCGCCGAGGCCTCCCACACCCCGAAGGCCCCGCTCGCCAGCCTCCGGGTCCTCCTCACCAACGACGACGGCATGCAGGCCGCCAGGCCCGAGAACTCCGACGGCCTCGGCCTCTACGAACTCCGCCGCGCCATGTGCGCGGCCGGGGCCGATGTGGTCGTGATGGCCCCCTGGGGGGTGCAGAGCGGCCGGGGCACCGCCGTCTCCAACGGCGGCACCCTCACCGCCCAGCGCCGTACCGCGCTGCCGGCCGGGTACGGGGGCGACTGCGCCGGCGCCCCCGCGAAGGGCGCGGTGTACGGGGTCTGTCTGAACTCCTCGCCCTGCACCCCGGCCAGCCCCAGCGCCACCCCCGCCGACACGGTGAAGCTCGCCCTGCGCGGCGGGCTGGCGGCCAAGGCGGGCTGGACCGAGGGGCCGGACCTGGTCCTGACCGGTATCAACTCCGGCTGGAACGTGTCCGCCTCGGTCAACGACTCGGGCACCGTCGGCGCGGCCGTGGCCGCCATCGACTCCGGGGTGCCGGCCCTCGCCTTCAGCAGTTCCTCGGACCGTTCCCTCACCTCCTTCCCGCTGGTCAACTACCGTGCGCACGCCGAGTTCGGGGCCCGGCTGGTCGCCGGCCTGCGCGGCCGGGGCCTGCTCACCCCGGCCTTCGCCCTCAAGGTGGACTACCCGGACGTCAGCGAGGGGCAGCGGGCCCGGTCCGCGGTGTGGACCCGGGTCGGCGCGGGGGCCGTCGCCTTCCACGCGTACGAGCGGCAGGGCGCCGGGGACTCCTTCGCCATCGTGCTCGGGCTGTGCGCGGAGGAGCCGGGCTCGGAGTGCGCGGAGACCCGTCCGGACGCCGATTCCGTGTGGGTGCGCAAGGGGCACGTGACCATCGCCCCGATCACCTGGGACCGCACCTTCGGCGGCCAGCCCGGCGCACAGCGCGAGCTCCGGCGCGTCGAGCAGTACGTCCGGCAGTCCGCCCCGCGCCCCTGAGCAGCCCCCTCGCCCCGCGCGACCCGTCGCCCCCGGCGACCTGACAACTCCAGGCCCCCGCTCCGGAACACCCGGAGCGGGGGCTTCGTTGTGCATCGCATGACCGCTCCCGTCACCCTCGACCGCCGCCACGGCCCTTATGGGGAAGTCGTGTTGCGCCGCCGCGGGCAGCCCCCGGTGTTCGAGATCATCGCCAACGGCTGCTTCCTGATGGACACCTCCGACGGCCGTTCGGAGCGGCTGCTCGTGGACGCCGCCCGGGGTGCCCTCGGTCCGCGCCCGCCGGAAGGGGGCCGCCCCTCGGTGCTGATCGGCGGACTCGGGGTCGGCTTCTCGCTGGCGCACGCCGCCGCCGACCCCTTCTGGGGCGGGATCTCGGTGGTGGAGCGGGAGGAGGCCGTCATCGGGTGGCACCGGTCCGGGCCGCTGGACGCCGTCTCCGCGGCCGCTCTGGAGGACCCGCGGGTAACAATCCTGCACACCGATCTCGTGGAGCACTTGCACGCGTCACCGGACCGCTACGACGCCCTCTGTCTGGACATCGACAACGGCCCCGACTGGACCGTCACCGAGGACAACCGGGCGCTCTACTCGACCGCCGGACTGGCCCTCTGCCGGGCCCGGTTGGCCCCCGGCGGAGTGCTGGCCCTCTGGTCCGCGCAGCCCTCCGCGGCCTTTGAACAAGCATTGCGGAATGCCGGATTCAGCTCGGTACGGACGGAAGAGGTGCCCGTTGCCCGAGGTGTCCCGGACGTGGTCCATCTGGCACGGAACCCCACGTAGACCCTGCATGGCCGCAGCGGGGCGGCTCCTCTACGCTGCCCCAAGCCGACCGCGGACGACGACCACCGAAGACGAGCACGGAAGACGACCGCGCACGAAGACGCACGAAGACGGACGACCGGGAACGGGCGGGGACGAGGCCGGGATGACGGAACAGGTACACACCACCCACAGCAGTGCCGCGGCGACCCCGGCGACCCCCGGTGCCCAGCGCCGCGTGCTCGTGGTCGAGGACGACCAGACCATCGCCGAGGCCATCGCGGCCCGGCTGCGCGCCGAGGGGTTCCAGGTGCAGACGGCCGGCGACGGCCCGGCCGCCGTGGCCGCCGCCGAGGGCTGGCAGCCGGAGCTGCTGGTGCTCGACGTGATGCTGCCCGGCTTCGACGGCCTGGAGGTCTGCCGCCGGGTGCAGGCGCAGCGGCCGGTCCCGGTGCTGATGCTCACCGCCCGCGACGACGAGACCGACCTGCTGGTGGGCCTCGGGGTCGGCGCGGACGACTACATGACCAAGCCGTTCTCCATGCGGGAGCTGGCCGCCCGGGTGCACGTGCTGCTCCGCCGGGTGGAGCGGGCCACCATCGCCGCCACCGCCCCCCGGGGCTCCACCCTCCGGCTCGGCGACCTGGAGATCGACCACGCCCAGCGGCGGGTCCGGGTGCAGTCCGAGGACGTGCACCTCACCCCGACCGAGTTCGACCTGCTGGTCTGCCTGGCCGGCACCCCGCGCGCGGTGCTCTCCCGGGAGCAGCTGCTCGCCGAGGTGTGGGACTGGGCCGACGCCTCCGGGACCCGTACCGTGGACAGCCACATCAAGGCCCTGCGCCGGAAGATCGGCGCCGAGCGGATCCGTACGGTCCACGGCGTCGGGTACGCCCTGGAGACCCCGGCGGGCGCGTGACCGGGCCGGGCGGGCTGCGCCCCTTCTCCCCGTTCTCCATCAAGACCAAGCTGGGCACCCTGGTCGTGGTCTCGGTGTTCATCACCACCGGGCTGCTGATGGTGGCCCTGCGCACCAAGACCGAGGTCCGGTTCATCACCGTGTTCTCGGTGATCGCCTCCATGCTGATCACCCAGTTCGTGGCGCACAGCCTGACCGCCCCGCTGGACCAGATGACCACCGTGGCCCGGGCGATCTCCCAGGGGGACTACACCCGGCGGGTGCACGGGGCCGAGCGCCGGGACGAGCTGGGCGACCTGGCCGCGACCATCAACGTGATGGCGGACGACCTGGAGGCGGTGGACCGGCACCGCAAGGAGCTGGTCGCCAACGTCTCGCACGAGCTGCGCACCCCGATCGCCGCGCTGCGGGCGGTGCTGGAGAACGTGGTGGACGGGGTCTCGGCCGCCGACCCGGAGACCATGCGGACGGCGCTGAAGCAGACCGAGCGGCTGGGCCGGCTGGTGGAGACCCTGCTGGACCTCTCCCGGGTGGACAACGGGGTGGTCCCGCTGCTGGCCCGCCGCTTCGAGGTGTGGCCGTACCTGTCGGGCGTACTGAAGGAGGCCGGGCTGGCCGCCGGGCAGCGCGGGGCGCTCACCGGCTCGGGGAACCACACCCGCAAGGACGTGCACCTGCACCTGGACGTGTTCCCGCCCGAGCTGACCGCGCACGCGGACGCCGAGCGGCTCCACCAGGTGGTGGCCAACCTGATCGACAACGCCGTCAAGCACAGCCCCCAGCACGGCCGGGTGACGGTGCGCGCCCGGGCCGGGGAGGCCCCGGGGAGCCTGCGGCTGGAGGTGGTGGACGAGGGCCCGGGCATCCCGGAGTCGGAGCGCCACCGGGTCTTCGAGCGGTTCAACCGGGGCAGTGCCCGGGGCGGCGACGGGGGCACCGGTCTGGGGCTGGCCATCGCCCGCTGGGCGGTCGCACTGCACGGTGGCCATATCGGAGTGGCCGAATCCGCTCGGGGCTGCCGGATCCTCGTCACCCTTCCGGGCAGCGTCCGAGCTGCGGGTTGACGCGGCTCGACCCGGCTTGACGTAGGGTTCGAGACGGGAAGGAGATGATCTCGGCCACATGTGCCCGGGGTCCGTCAGGGGTGCGAAGCCAGGGGGCCGCAACCGCGGTCAGCCCTACCCGAACCACGCTTGTTTCCCGCCATTCCACCCCGTGAAACCCGCCGTTCGATGTGACCTGCACGACGGATCTCCCGCCCGGTCTGCATCTCGGGGCCGGGGAGGCGTAGCCTTTATTCCCGCTGTCCAAACCTTGTGAAGCGGAAGTAGGGCGGTTGCCGCCGTGTCGCCACAGTCCCCCAGTAACTCGACCACCACGACCGAAGCAGCAGAGGGCGGGAAGAACCCTGCCTCCGGCTTCGGCGCGAATGAGTGGCTCGTCGACGAGATCTACCAGCAGTACCTCCAGGACCCGAATTCGGTCGACCGGGCCTGGTGGGACTTCTTCGCCGACTACAAGCCGGGGGGCGCCGCCGCCCCGGTGAAGACGGAGCAGTCCACGACGACGGACGGCGCCCCCGCACAGGCCGCCGGCACCGCCGTCAGCAGCGCCCCCGCAGCGACCACGACCGCGACCCCGGCACCCGCCCCGGCCGCCGCCCCCGCCGCTGCCGCCACGGCCCCTCCCGCCGCGCCGACCGCCACGCCTGTGTCAGCTCCTGCCCCTGCTCCTGCCACCCCCTCTGGTGCCCCTGCTGTGACTGTCACCTCATCGACCCCGGCCGCCGCACCGGCCCAGGTCGCCCAGGTCCCCGCTCCCACCGCCGCCGCCCCGCAGGCCGCCGCGCCCTCCACCGAGGCCCCCGGCGGCCCCGAGCTGGTGACGCTCCGCGGACCGGCCGCCGCCGTGGCGAAGAACATGAACGCCTCCCTCGACGTCCCGACGGCCACCTCCGTCCGCGCCGTCCCGGTGAAGCTGCTGTTCGACAACCGCATCGTCATCAACAACCACCTCAAGCGCGCCCGGGGCGGGAAGATCTCCTTCACGCACCTGATCGGCTACGCGATGGTGCAGGCCATCAAGGCCATGCCGACGATGAACTACTCCTTCCAGGAGAAGGACGGCAAGCCCACCCTGGTCAAGCCGGAGCACGTCAACTTCGGCCTGGCCATCGACCTGGTGAAGCCCAACGGCGACCGCCAGCTCGTCGTCGCCGGCATCAAGAAGGCCGAGACCCTCAACTTCTTCGAGTTCTGGCAGGCCTACGAGGACATCGTCCGCCGCGCCCGGATCGGCAAGCTGACGATGGACGACTTCACCGGGGTGACGGTCTCCCTCACCAACCCCGGCGGCCTCGGCACCGTCCACTCCGTGCCCCGTCTGATGCCCGGGCAGTCGGTCATCATGGGCGTCGGCTCCATGGACTACCCCGCCGAGTTCCAGGGCACCTCCCAGGACACCCTGAACAAGCTGGGCATCTCCAAGGTCATGACCCTGACCTCGACCTACGACCACCGGGTCATCCAGGGCGCGGCTTCCGGCGAGTTCCTCCGGATCGTCGCCAACATGCTGCTCGGCGAGAGCGGCTTCTACGACGACGTCTTCGAGGCGCTCCGCATCCCGTACGAGCCGGTCCGCTGGCTCCGGGACATCGACGCCTCGCACGACGACGACGTCACCAAGGCCGCCCGCGTCTTCGAGCTGATCCACTCCTACCGGGTCCGCGGCCACGTCATGGCCGACACCGACCCGCTGGAGTACAAGCAGCGCAAGCACCCCGACCTCGACATCACCGAGCACGGGCTCACCCTGTGGGACCTGGAGCGCGAGTTCGCGGTCGGCGGGTTCTCCGGCAAGTCGATGATGAAGCTCCGCGACATCCTCGGCGTGCTCCGCGACTCCTACTGCCGCACCACCGGCGTCGAGTTCATGCACATCCAGGACCCCAAGCAGCGCAAGTGGATCCAGGACCGCATCGAGCGCCCGCACTCCAAGCCGGAGCGCGAGGAGCAGCTGCGGATCCTGCGCCGCCTCAACGCGGCGGAGGCCTTCGAGACCTTCCTGCAGACCAAGTACGTCGGCCAGAAGCGGTTCTCCCTGGAGGGCGGCGAGTCCGTCATCCCGCTGCTCGACGCGGTCATCGACTCCGCCGCCGAGGCCCGCCTCGAAGAGGTCGTCATCGGCATGGCCCACCGCGGCCGGCTGAACGTCCTGGCGAACATCGTCGGCAAGTCCTACGCGCAGATCTTCCGCGAGTTCGAGGGCAACCTCGACCCGAAGTCCATGCACGGCTCCGGCGACGTCAAGTACCACCTGGGCGCCGAGGGCACCTTCACCGGCCTGGACGGCGAGCAGATCAAGGTCTCGCTGGTCGCCAACCCCTCGCACCTGGAGGCGGTGGACCCGGTCCTGGAGGGTGTGGCCCGCGCCAAGCAGGACGTCATCAACAAGGGCGGCACCGACTTCACGGTCCTGCCGCTGGCCCTCCACGGGGACGCGGCCTTCGCCGGCCAGGGCGTGGTCGCCGAGACCCTGAACATGTCGCAGCTGCGCGGCTACCGCACCGGCGGCACCGTGCACGTGGTCATCAACAACCAGGTCGGCTTCACCGCCGCCCCGGAGTCCTCGCGTTCCTCCATGTACGCGACCGACGTGGCCCGCATGATCGAGGCGCCGATCTTCCACGTGAACGGCGACGACCCGGAGGCCGTGGTCCGCGTGGCGCGGCTGGCCTTCGAGTTCCGCCAGGCGTTCAACAAGGACGTGGTCATCGACCTCATCTGCTACCGCCGCCGCGGCCACAACGAGTCCGACAACCCGGCGTTCACGCAGCCGCTGATGTACGACCTGATCGACAAGAAGCGCTCGGTGCGCAAGCTGTACACCGAGTCCCTCATCGGTCGCGGTGACATCACCCTGGAAGAGGCCGAGCAGGCCCTCCAGGACTTCCAGGGCCAGCTGGAGAAGGTGTTCGCCGAGGTCCGCGAGGCGGCCGCGCAGCCGTCCGTGGGCGCGTCGATCCCGGTCACCCCGCAGCAGTTCCCGGTGGCCGTGGACACCGCCATCTCCTTCGAGGTGGTCAAGCGGATCGCCGAGTCCCAGGTCACCATCCCCGAGGGCGTCACCGTCCACCCGCGCCTGCTGCCCCAGCTGCAGCGCCGCGCGGCGATGATCGACGACGGCACCATCGACTGGGGCATGGGCGAGACCCTCGCCTTCGGCTCGCTGCTGATGGAGGGCACCCCGGTCCGGCTGTCCGGCCAGGACTCCCGCCGCGGCACCTTCGGCCAGCGGCACGCGGTGCTCATCGACCGGGAGACCGGCGAGGACTACACCCCGCTGCTGTACCTCTCCGAGGACCAGGCCCGCTACAACGTCTACGACTCGCTGCTCTCCGAGTACGCGGCCATGGGCTTCGAGTACGGCTACTCGCTGGCCCGCCCGGACGCGCTGGTGCTGTGGGAGGCGCAGTTCGGCGACTTCGTCAACGGCGCGCAGACCGTCGTCGACGAGTTCATCTCCTCGGCCGAGCAGAAGTGGGGCCAGACCTCCGGGGTCACCCTGCTGCTCCCGCACGGCTACGAGGGCCAGGGCCCGGACCACTCGTCCGCGCGTCCCGAGCGGTTCCTCCAGATGTGCGCGCAGGACAACATGACGGTCGCCATGCCGACCCTGCCGTCGAACTACTTCCACCTGCTGCGCTGGCAGGTCCACAACCCGCACCACAAGCCGCTGATCGTCTTCACCCCGAAGTCGATGCTGCGTCTGAAGGCCGCGGCCTCGAAGGCGGAGGAGTTCACCGAGGGCAGCTTCCGCCCGGTGATCGGCGACTCCACCGTGGACCCGAACGCGGTCCGCAAGGTCGTGTTCTGCGCGGGCAAGGTCTACTACGACCTGGAGGCCGAGCGGGAGAAGCGCGGCATCACCGACACCGCGATCATCCGGATCGAGCGGCTGTACCCGCTGCCGGGCGCGGAGCTCCAGGCGGAGATCGCCAAGTTCCCGAACGCGGCGAAGTACATCTGGGCGCAGGAGGAGCCGGCGAACCAGGGTGCCTGGCCGTTCATCGCGCTCAACCTGATCGACCACCTGGACCTGGCGGTCGGCGCGGACATCCCGGCGGGCGAGCGGCTGCGGCGGATCTCCCGTCCGCACGGCTCGTCCCCGGCGGTCGGCTCGGCCAAGCGGCACCAGGCGGAGCAGCAGCAGCTGATCTCCGAGGTCTTCGAGGCGTAA
Organism: Streptomyces sp. NPDC033845; assembly: GCF_055576225.1. Taxonomy (NCBI): domain Bacteria; kingdom Bacillati; phylum Actinomycetota; class Actinomycetes; order Kitasatosporales; family Streptomycetaceae; genus Streptomyces; species Streptomyces sp. NPDC033845. The sequence goes on from NZ_JBVIRI010000003.1 coordinate 284,390, forward strand.
CCGCCCGGAGCGCACGGCGGAAGGCCCGGCCCCTCTCGGGGGGCCGGGCCTTCCGGCGTTCCGCGGCCGTGCCGGGGGTTCAGCCCGGGGCGGCGGCGGCCAGCTGCGGGTGGGCGGCGCGCCAGGAGCGGCGCTCCCGGTCCACGGCGCGGCGGGCGGTGGCGTACTGGTCGCCGGGCGGCGGCAGCCCGTCCATGGCCCGCTCGGCGGCCGCCATGGCGTCGACGAACTCGGCGCCGGCCGGGGTCAGCCGCGGCTCCGCCCGGAGCACCGGCAGGACGGCCGCGACCTGGGCGCGGCAGCGGGCGTGCCCGGCCCAGGCGGCCCGGGCCCCGTAGAGGGCGGCCCGCTGCCAGTAGCCGGCCAGTGCCAGGCGCGCGTACACCCCGTGCAGCAGTCCCTCCAGGGGGCGCGGGTCGGGGCGCCAGGGGGCCCAGTAGCGCGGGGCGCGGTCGGCGGTGTGCAGGGGCAGCACGTCGGTGAGGGCGGCGAGCTTGCCGTGCTGGAGCTCGTGGACCAGGGTGGCGGCCAGTGCGGGCGGGGCCTGTCCCCGGACCAGTACGGACCCGGAGGCGGCGGGCCGGGTGGCTCCGGCGGACCGGGAGCCCCCGGCGAGCGGCACCACGGAGCGCAGCAGGCCGGCTATCTCGCCGGCGCGGGCGGTGTCGTAGCGCTCCAGGAGGGTGTGCGCCCCGGTCCACTGGATGTCCCAGCGCCGGTGCCCCCTGGGGGTGAGGCGCCGGGCCGGGCGGACGGTGCCGTCCTCGCCCTCGGGGCCCTCCCGGCCGGTGCCGCCGGGGGCCCGGTAGGGGTCGAGGTCGTCGAGGACGGTGCGGCCGCCGGGCAGCGGGTGCAGGGGCAGCACGGCCGGGTCGGCGGGGTCCCAGGACCGTTCGCCGAGCGTGTGCGGGCCCGGGCGGGCCGGGCGGAGCAGTCCGAGGGTGGGCAGGGCGATCCTGCCGTGCACGGGCTTCAGGGTGGCCTTGAAGGGGATGCCGGCGCGCAGGGCGGCGGCCGCGGCGACCGCCCCGAGGTGTCCGAGGTCGGCGGGCGGGTTCCGTTCCGGGTCCCTCAGCCGGCGCAGGGTCTCCTCGGCCCAGACCCCGGTGGCCGGGTAGAGGAGCACGTCGCGGACCGCTCCCGGCCGCTGTCGTCCGGCCTCCTCCAGCAGCTCGCCGTGGGCGCGGGGCTCGCCCGGGGGTGCCGCGTCGAGGATTGCGCGCAGCTGGGCCAGCCGGCGGGCCCAGCGGGCGTCCCCGACCAGCCGGGTGCCCTCCGGGGAGGGTTCGGTGGAGGCCAGGGCCCGCAGGGTGCGCGTGGGCACCTCGAACGGGGCCGGTCCCCCGTCGGTGGGCCTCATCCGGCCGCCTCGTGGCCGGCCGCGGCCTGTGCCGTGGTGGGGTGCCTCATCACCTGTTCCTCCCTGCGGGACGCTCCATCCCTGCCCTGCGGGGGGCCGTGACTAACGGCGGAAAGCGGTCAACTCCCTCTGCTCGTCCGCGATATGGCCGCCGGTTCCGCGGGGGGCCGGGGGCCGGACTATTCTGGCCGGGAACCACCGATGACCCATGGAGCCTGTTGTGTACTTCACCGATCGCGGCATCGAAGAGCTGGAGAAGCGGCGCGGCGAGGAGGAGGTCACCTTCGAGTGGCTCGCCGAGCAGCTCCGCACCTTCGTGGACCTGAACCCGGACTTCGAGGTTCCGGTCGAGCGGCTGGCCACCTGGCTGGCCCGGCTCGACGACGAGTACGACGAGTCCGACGACGAGTAGTCCGGACGCCCGGACCTGGTGCCGGGTACGCGGAAGGGGCCCGGCCGGAGTGATCCGGCCGGGCCCCTTCGCGGGTGCCCTCGGTGCGCGTTACGCGAGGCGCGCGACCCCGTCGGCCTTGGCCGCGGCGGCGACCGCCTCGGCGACGGCCACGGCGACCCGCTCGTCGAACGGCGAGGGGATCACGTAGTCGGCGGCGAGCTCGTCACCCACGACACCGGCGATGGCGTCGGCGGCGGCGATCTTCATGCCCTCGGTGATCCGGGTGGCCCGGACCTTCAGGGCGCCGGCGAAGATGCCGGGGAACGCGAGCACGTTGTTGATCTGGTTCGGGAAGTCCGAACGGCCGGTGGCCACGACCGCCGCGTACTTGTGCGCGACGTCGGGGTGGACCTCCGGGTTCGGGTTGGCCATGGCGAAGACGAACGCGTCCTTCGCCATCGAGGCCACGGCCTCCTCGGGGACCGTGCCGCCGGAGACGCCGATGAACACGTCGGCGCCGGCCAGGGCGGACTCCAGGGAGCCGGTGAGGCCGGTCTTGTTGGTGAGGCCCGCGATCTCCGCCTTGACGTCCGTCAGGTCGGTGCGGTCCGCGGAGACCACGCCCTTGCGGTCGGTGACGCAGACGTCGCCGATGCCCGCGTCCACCAGGATCTTGGCGATGGCGATGCCCGCGGCGCCCGCGCCGGAGATCACCGCGCGCAGGTCGGCCAGGGTCCGGCCGGTGAGCTTCGCGGCATTGCGCAGGGCGGCCAGCGACACGATGGCGGTGCCGTGCTGGTCGTCGTGGAAGATCGGGATGTCCAGCTGCTCCTGCAGCCGGCGCTCGATCTCGAAGCAGCGGGGGGCGGAGATGTCCTCCAGGTTGACCCCGCCGAAGGAGGGGGCCAGCCGGACCACGGTCTCGATGATCTCGTCCGTGTCCTTGGTGGCGAGCGCGATCGGAACCGCGTCCACGCCGCCGAACTGCTTGAAGAGGATGGCCTTGCCCTCCATCACGGGGAGCGAGGCCTCGGGCCCGATGTCACCGAGTCCGAGCACGGCCGTACCGTCGGTGACGACGGCGACCACGTTGGACTTCCAGGTGTACTCGTTCACGAGCTCGGGCTGCTCGGCGATGGCGCTGCACACCTTCGCGACGCCGGGCGTGTACGCGAGGGACAGGTCGTCCTTGTTGCGGACCGGCACGGTGGCCTGCACGGCCATCTTGCCGCCCCGGTGCAGTGCGAACACCGCGTCCGGGTTGTTGTCCGTCACGTCGGTCGCGCTGTCGCTGCGAGGATTGACGATCTCCGCTGCCACTTCTGTTGACCCCTTAAGTCTTTGATCATTGAGGGTTGGCCACTCCTGGTTAAGGGGTGGGCGGGCACCGCGTCCGAGCTCCGCTTCGGCGGTGGTGTGCCGCCTCCGCGGGGGGAGGTTCGTACGCGCGGGCGCGCCGCACGCGCGCCCTGGGCCCCGGATGAGGGGTGTAAGGATCTGTTTTACCCGAAGAACACTCGCCCAGACGAGTCGATTCCCACTGGATCTCAAACCTCTTGTCCAGATTTCGGCGAAAAGTCCAAGAGCCTCTGCCCAACGGTCGAGACGAGCCGTAGGAATCGCGGTGGGACAAGCCTTTCACCGCACATACTCCGGCGCGGACGTCCCTGTTCCGCACTGATGTTGGGCCGACCGGGTCGCCCGTTATCCGATTTTGACCTGACGAGCTGCCTGAATGCGTCAGTCCGAATGGCAAGATGCCGTAATCACACAAGGTCGCGACACTCGATGGTGCGTGCCACGACCGTCTCGGATGCTTTTCCACCTGCCGGAGGAACCAGCTCATGACCGCTAGCACCACCCGTCGTCGCACGACCGCCGCCCGGTCCCGGATCGCCGCGGTCGGCGCGATCGCGGCGGCCGGCGCCCTGATCCTCACCGGTTGTGGCGACCAGACCGACTCGGCGACCAAGAGCACCCCGTCGGGCAGCGCCGACGCCGCCAAGGCCCCGCTGTTCTCCAAGCTTCCGAAGAAGATCCAGGACGCCGGCGTGATCAAGGTGGGCACCGACGCCACCTACGCGCCGATGGAGTTCACCGAGGGCGGCAAGATCGTCGGCGTGGACCCGGACATCGCCGCGGCCATGGCCAAGCAGCTCGGCGTCGAGTTCAAGTTCGAGTCCGGCACCTTCGACACCCTCATCGGCAGCATGCAGACCGGCCGCAGCGACGTGGTCATGTCCTCCCTGACCGACACCAAGGCCCGCCAGGAGGGCCTCGACGACAAGGGCGCCAAGACCGGTGCGGGCGTCGACTTCGTCGACTACTTCTCCGCCTCGACCGGCATCCTGGTCAAGAAGGGCAACCCGGAGGGCATCAAGACCCTCGACGACCTCTGCGGCAAGACGGTCGCCGTGCAGCGCGGCACCACGTACGAGCAGTCCGCCAAGGACCAGGCCGCCAAGTGCAAGACGGACGGCAAGGGCGCCCTGAAGGTCGAGGCCTTCCCGACCGACGCCGAGGCCCAGACCCGGGTGAAGGCCGGCGGCGCCGTGGCCGACCTGAACGACTCCCCGGTCGCCGCGTACATCGCGAAGACCGCCGGCGGCGGCAACGACTTCGAGGCCATCGCCAACCCCACCGACGCCGGCCTCTTCGGCATCGCCGTGGACAAGAAGAACACCGAGCTGCGCGACGCCCTCAAGGCCGCCCTCGACGCGGTCATCAAGGACGGCACCTACAAGGCCGCCCTGGACAAGTGGAACGCCGGTTCCGGCGCCGTGACCGAGGCCAAGGTCAACGCCGGTCAGTGACCCTCCCCAGCACCTCTTGCAGCACTGAAGGGCAGTCACTGTGACTGACAAGCTCGACAAGGCCTCCGGGCCGGCGGACACCCCGCCGGCCGGGGCCGTCCCCCCCGAGATGATCCGCGCGATCCCGGTCCGCCACTACGGCCGGTGGATCAGCGCCGTCGTCGTCCTCGCGCTGGTCGCGGCCCTCGCGTACGCCTTCTCCCAGGGCAACGTCCGCTGGGCCACCGTGCCGGAGAAGCTGTTCGACCCGACCATCCTGCGCGGTCTGCGGAACACCATCTGGATCAGCGTCGCCTCCATGGCCCTCGGCCTGGTGCTCGGCGTGGTCTTCGCCGTGATGCGGCTCTCCAAGAACCCGGTGACCAGCACCATCGCCTGGTTCTACATCTGGTTCTTCCGGGGCACCCCGGTGTACGTCCAGCTCCTCGTCTGGTTCAACCTCGCCCTGATCTTCCCGGTCCTGAACCTCGGGTTCTACAAGGACGAGATGACCCAGGTGATGACCCCGTTCCTGGCCGCCCTGCTGGGCCTCGGCCTGAACGAGGGCGCGTACATGGCGGAGATCGTCCGGTCCGGCATCCAGTCGGTGGACGAGGGCCAGACCGAGGCCTCGCACGCGCTCGGCATGACCCAGACCAAGACCATGCGCCGGATCGTGCTGCCGCAGGCCATGCGGGTGATCGTGCCGCCCACCGGCAACGAGTTCATCAACATGCTGAAGACCTCCTCCCTGGTGGTCGCGGTCCAGTACTTCGACCTGCTGCGCGCGGCCCAGGACATCGCCGCCACCTCCTTCGCGGTGATGGAGATGCTGTTCGTCGCCTCCATCTGGTACCTGGCCCTGACCAGCGTCTTCTCGGTCGGCCAGTACTACCTGGAGCGGCACTACGCCCGCGGTTCGCTGCGGACCCTGCCGGAGACCCCGCTGCAGAAGATCAAGGCGAACATCACCCGCTTCTCGAACCGCAAGGCGGTGGCCTGATGACTGCCATGGTGAAGGCCGAGGCCGTCCACAAGTCCTACGGCGCGGCGCACATCCTCAAGGGCGTCGACCTCGAAGTGGCCCCGCGTGAGGTGTTCTGCCTGATCGGGCCCTCGGGTTCCGGCAAGTCGACCTTCCTCCGGTGCATCAACCACCTGGAGAAGGTCAACGGGGGACGGCTGTACGTCGACGGGGAACTCGTCGGCTACCGCCAGAAGGGCGACAAGCTCTACGAGCTGAAGGACAGCGAGGTCGCGGCCCAGCGCCGGGACATCGGCATGGTCTTCCAGCGGTTCAACCTGTTCCCGCACATGACGGCCATAGAGAACGTCATGGAAGCCCCCGTCATGGTCAAGGGCGAGTCCAAGGCGGTGGCGCGCGAGCGCGCCGTCCGGCTGCTCGACCGGGTCGGCCTCGGGGACAAGGGCGGCAACTACCCGTCCCAGCTCTCCGGCGGCCAGCAGCAGCGGGTGGCGATCGCCCGCGCCCTGGCCATGGAGCCCAAGCTGATGCTCTTCGACGAGCCCACCTCGGCGCTCGACCCGGAGCTGGTCGGCGACGTCCTGGACGTCATGCGGGACCTGGCCGAATCGGGCATGACCATGATCGTGGTCACCCACGAGATGGGCTTCGCCCGCGAGGTCGGCGACAACCTGGTCTTCATGGACGGCGGTGTGGTCGTCGAGTCGGGCCACCCCCGCGAGGTCCTGGGCAACCCCCAGCACGACCGCACGAAGGCCTTCCTGTCGAAGGTGCTCTAGCCGGTCGCCGCACAACGCGCCGAGGGGCGGTACGGGATTCCCGTACCGCCCCTCGGCGCGTTCCGGGCCGCCCGCCGGGCGGCTACCTCAGACCGAGGACCATGGCGTCCGACGGGGAGCGCCACACCGTACGGGCCTCCGCGAAGCCGGCCGCGCGGAGGGTGGCGGCGTGCCAGGCCTCGGGCGGGGTGTCGCCGTCGGCGTGCTCCCCGTAGATCTCGAACCGGCGGGCGGTGGGGGCGGCCAGCACCGGGTCCCGGCCGGCCTCGGCCCACCATTCGGCCCAGTCCAGGGCCCCCGCCTCGCGGGCGTCGGCCATCCGGGCGTGCCGCCTGGCGCGGTCGGCGGCGTTCAGAACCGGCGTCCCGGGGTCGGGCATGTGGTCGGCGTTCATGAACACGCCGCCGGGCCGGACCAGCGGGGCGAGCTGCCCGTAGAGCACGGCGAGCCGGTCGCTGTGCAGCCAGTGCAGGGCGGTGGCGGTGAGCACCGCGTCGTAGGCGGTGTGCGGCAGGGCCGCGGTCCAGTCGGGGTCCTTGAGGTCGGCGGTGACCAGGGTGACCCGGGGGTCGCCGGCGAAGTGCCCCTCGGCGATGGCCAGCAGGGCCGGGTCGAGATCGACTCCGGTACTGGTCGCTTCCGGGAACCGCTTGAGGAGCCTGTCCGTAATACTTCCCGTACCGCACGCCAGGTCCAGCACCCGGGGGGCGGTGCCGACCACGGCCTCGACCAGGTCCAGCATCACCCGGAACCGCTCCTCGCGGTCCGGCATGTACCACTCCTGCTGGCGGTCCCAGCTGTCCTGCCAGGCCTGCCAGTCCGTTCCCGTCCCCGCTCCCGCCCCGGTTCCCGTCTCCGCCGTCATTCGGACCCCCTCCAAAAGTAATACCCTCGAAGCATCAGCGACTGTTACCCGCCACCCTAGATCGCAGCCGTAAGGACTACAAGTGGAACTGGCCTCTTACTCGGACTATGCCGTGCGCCTGGTCAACACCGAGGAACCGGCCCGCGGCAAGGACTCGCTCACCTCGGTGGACGCGGTCCGCGGCCTCTTCGGCGCGAGCGTGCAGATGGCCCGCCGGGTCACCGACGCGGACGTGACCCGGTTCCGCAACGTCCGCGGCCGGCTCCGCTCCGTCTTCGAGGCCGCCGACTCCGGCGACCACGTGCTCGCCGTGGACCTGCTGAACTCCCTGCTGCTGGAGTTCCCGGTCAGCCCGCAGATCTCCGGCCACGAGACCCTCGGCGAGGACGGCGCCCCCAACTGGCACATGCACCTCGCCGACCACCCCTCGAACGCGACCGCGGGCTATGCCGCGATCGCCTCCATGGGCCTGGCCTACCACCTCACCTCGCACGGCCCCGACCGGCTCGGCGTCTGCCAGGCCTCGCCCTGCCGCAACGCCTACCTGGACACCTCCACCAACCGGTCCCGCCGCTACTGCTCGGACCGCTGCGCCACCCGCGCCAACGTGGCCGCCTACCGGGCCCGCAAACGGCTGGAGGCCAAGGAGTCCGCGAACAGCGGTCTGACCGAGCGCACCGCCCAGGAGAGCCTGGCCAGCGGCGAGTTCTGAGCCTTGCCGCGCGGCCGCAGCCGCAGCAGCCCGGTCGCCAGCACCAGTTCCTCCGGCACCGGCCCGAAGTCCGTGCTGTCCCCCGGCGGCACGGCGTAGGGGTTGTCGCCGAGCACCCACCAGCCGCCGGGCCGGCGTTCCGCCGCCCGCTTCACCACCAGCAGGTCCTGCTGGAACGGGTGCCGCAGCACCACGACCGCCCCGGGCCGCACCCTGGCCCCGTACCGGACCACCATCCGGTCCCCGTCCTCCAGCGTCGGCGCCATCGACGGCCCGCTCACCTCCGCCACCCCGAGCCGCCCGCGCGTCCGGCCGATCCCGTGCATCCGTGTCCCTCCTCGCCCTTCCATCCGTCCGTACATTCGCTCACGCGGTCCGCCACGAGCCTGGACTTTTGTCCCAAGCCTCCGGGGGCGACCGCGAAAACCGGTTTCCCACGGAGTAATCTCCCCTCTTGAGAAGACGATCACGAGGAGGACAGACCCCATGCTTTCCCGCTTCTTCGCCCCCAAGGTGAAGGTCTCCGCGCACTGCGATCTGCCGTGCGGCGTGTACGACCCGGCCCAGGCCCGCATCGAGGCCGAGTCGGTCAAGGGCGCCCAGGAGAAGTACCAGGCCAACACGGACGCCGACTTCCGCACCCGCGCCCTGATCATCAAGGAGCAGCGCGCCGAGGTCGCCAAGCACCACATCTCGGTGCTGTGGAGCGACTACTTCAAGGCGCCCCACTTCGAGAAGTACCCGGAGCTCCACAAGCTCATCAACGACACCCTGAAGGCCCTCTCGGCCGCCAAGGCGTCCACCGACCCGGCCACCGGCCAGGCCGCCCTGGACCTCATCGCCGAGGTCGACCGGATCTTCTGGGAGACCAAGAAGGCCTAGTCGCCACGACGACGTCCCCGAAGGGGCCCGCCCGCGATCCGCGGCCGGGCCCCTTCGGTATTACCGGGGAGTAATGGGCGGTGCTAACGTCCGGTGGCATGTTCGCTGCCTATGCTGCCCGAATCGACCGTGACCAGCCGCTGAACGGCCTTGAGCTGGGCGAACGCCCGGCTCCCGGGGTGCGCCCCGGCTGGGTGACCGTGAACGTCAGGGCCGCCTCGCTCAACCACCACGATCTGTGGTCGCTGCGCGGGGTGGGTCTGGCCGAGGACAAGCTCCCGATGATCCTCGGCTGCGATGCCGCCGGGACCGACCAGGACGGGAACGAGGTGGTCCTGCACTCCGTGATCGGTGCGACCGGACACGGGGTCGGGCCCGAGGAGCCCCGGTCCATCCTGACCGAGCGCTACCAGGGCACCTTCGCCGAGCAGGTGACCGTGCCCGCCTGGAACGTGCTGCCCAAGCCGGCCGGGCTGTCCTTCGAGGAGGCCGCCTGTCTGCCGACGGCCTGGCTGACGGCCTACCGGATGCTGTTCACCAACGCGGGGGTCCGGCCCGGGGATTCGGTGCTGGTGCAGGGGGCGGGCGGCGGGGTCGCCACCGCCGCCATCGTGCTGGGCAGGGCGGCCGGGCTGCGGATGTTCGCCACCAGCCGGGACGAGGCCAAGCGGCGCCGGGCGGTGGAGCTGGGCGCGGTGGAGGCGTACGAGCCGGGGGCGCGGCTGCCTCGGCGGGTGGACGCGGTGATCGAGACGGTGGGCGCGGCGACCTGGTCGCACTCGGTGAAGTCGCTGCGGCCCGGCGGCACCCTGGTGATCTCGGGGGCCACCAGCGGGGACCGGCCGGCGCATGCCGAGCTGACCCGGATCTTCTTCCTGGAGCTGAAGGTGGTGGGTTCCACGATGGGTTCGAAGGACGAGCTGGAGGACCTGCTGGCGTTCTGCGCGGCGACCGGGGTGCGGCCGGTGATCGACGAGGTGCTGCCGCTGGACCGGGCGCGGGAGGGGTTCGAGAAGCTGGCGGCGGGCGAGCTGTTCGGGAAGGTGGTGCTCACCACCGGCTGATGTCGACGAGGGCTGATGCCGACTAGGGCCGACGCCAACGAGGGTTAACGTCAACGAGGGTTGACGTCCGGGCTTCCGTCAACCTATGTTGACAGACATGACGGAAGCAACGGACCTCGCCGCGCGGGCCGGTGACCCGGACCCGCGCGTGGGACTGCGCGCCGTGGCGGCACTGCGCCGGCTGCTGGAGCGGCTGGAGGCGGTGCAGGTGCGCGCGGCCCGGGCGCGGGGCTGGTCCTGGCAGGAGATCGCGGCCGAACTGGGCGTCAGCCGGCAGGCCGTGCACAAGAAGCACGGGAGGCTCTGATGTTCGAACGGTTCACGAGCGGGGCCAGGGACGCCGTGACGGGCGCGGTCGGCCTGGCCCGGCAGGACCGGGCCGCCGCGGTCGGCGCACAGCACCTGCTGCTCGCCCTGCTGGACCAGGGGGTGCTCGATCCGCTGGGCGCCGACCGGGCCGCGGTCCGCGCGGGACTCGCCGAGGCGGACCGCCGGGGCGGGCTGTCCCGGGCGGACGAGGCGGCCCTGGCGGGATGGGGCATCGACCTCTCGGAGATCGTGGCCCGGGTGGAGGAACACCACGGCACCGGCGCCCTGGCCCCGGCCAGCCGGGCCCCGACGGCGTCGGGCCGGCGCGGACCGCTGGGTTCCCTGCGCTCCCGCGCCATGGCGGGCCACGTCCCGTTCGGCGCGGAGGCCAAGCGGGCCCTGACCCGGTCGCTACGGGTGGCCCAGGGCCGCGGGGACGGCGAGATCGGCGCGGCCCATCTGCTGCTGGCCCTGCTCGCCGCCCCCGGCCCGGTCGCCGACACCCTCGCCGCCCAGGGCGTCACGTACACCCGGGCGGAAACCCTGCTCACCGGCCCCTGACCGCCACCCGGCCGGGGCGGGAGCCCCCAGCGGGTCCGCGACCGGCCCGCCCGGCCCGGCCCGGGCCCCGCCGGACCGGCGGGGAACACCCGCCGGGCTCGGTCAGGAGCCGCCCCGGAGGGTCCCTTCCAGGTCGGCCACCGCGGCCGCCAGTCGCCGCTTGGCCTCGGCCAGTTGGGCGGCGGAGACGCCGTGGTCACGGGCGGCGTCGCGGATGTCGTCCCGGAAGCGGTCCAGCAGCCGGTCCAGGTCGCGGGACGGCTCCCCGGTCGGACCGAGGTCCGGCGCCCAGTCCGGCACCTGATCAGGCGTGGCCGAGCCGGTCGGTCCGGAGCCGGTCGGCACCGAGTCGGCAGCCCCCGGGCCGGCGGGACCCGTACCGGTGGGCCCGGCACCAGACGGCCCGGTACCGGTGGGCCCGGGCGGCCAGGCCTTCGCCGCCGGGTCGCCCTCGCCGCCCGGGGCGGGCTGGGCGCCGGACAGCCAGGTGCCCAGTTTGTCGGTGAAGTCCGACAGGCCGCGGACGCCGGAGCGGGCGAACTGCTCCTGGACCTGCCCGGCGATCCGCTGGATCTCCTCCCGGGCCTTGTCCTGCGCCTCCTTGGCCTGCCGGCGCGCCTGCTGGGCCTCCTCGCGGGCCCGGCGGCTCTCGTCCTTGGCCCGGCGGGCCTGTTCCTTCCATTCCTGGCGGGCCCGGCGCAGTTCCTCCTTGGCCGCGGCCCAGCCGTCCTCCGGGTCGGCGGCCGCACCCGCCGAGGCGGCGGCGCGCATCTCGCGCCGGAGGTCGCCGGCCGCGCCCCGGACGTCGTCCCGGATCTCGGCGGCCAGTTCGGAGACCGACTCGCGGATCTCCAGCTCCAGGTCGGCCAGTTCCCCGCCGCGTCCGGCGAGTTCGGCCCGGCCCGCGTCGGTGATCGAGTACACCTTCCGGCCGCCCTCGGTGGCGTGCGTGACCAGTCCCTCCGCCTCCAGCTTGGCCAGCCGCGGGTAGACGGTGCCGGCCGAGGGGGCGTACAGGCCCTGGAAGCGCTCCTCCAGCAGCCGGATGACCTCGTACCCGTGGCGGGGGGCCTCGTCCAGCAGCTTCAGGAGGTACAGCCGGAGGCGGCCGTGGGCGAAGACGGGCGGCATGTCAGAGCACCTTCTTGTCGAGCGGGAGGGGGGCGGCGGGCGCGGGCTCGGCCGCCGGGTCGGCCTCGGGGCGGCGCAGCAGGGCGATGGAGCCGGTGACGGTGGTGGCCCGGAGGTTGCCGGTGCCCTCGCCGAGGGTTCCGGCGATCCGCTTGGAGCCGATCCGGCCGGACACCCGGAGGTCCTCGAAGGCGTTGGACAGCCCGCCGCTGGTGGTGCTGGCCTCCACCCGGGCGTCGGCCGGGTGCGGCAGCTGGATCGCGACCTGGCCGGAGACCGAGTTCAGGCTGATGTCCACGGGCCGCCCGGGGACCGGGGAGGGCGCCAGGTCCAGCAGCATGTCCCCGCTGACGGACTCGGCCCGTACGCTGCCGGCCGCGCCGTCCACCAGGGTGAGTCCGCCGGACACCGACCGGAACCCGAACTCCCCGTCCACGGACTGGGCTTCGACGCTGCCGGTGACCGTCCGGGCCTGGACCTTGCCGGCCAGCCGCACGAGGGTGGCGTCGCCGGACACCCCGTGCAGCTCGGTGCCGCCGCGGATCCCGGAGACCACCGAGGCGGCGCCGACCGCCGCGATCTGCACCCTGGCCTCGGCGGGCAGGGTGAGGGTGACCACGGCGCTGCGCTCCCAGACCTTGCGGCCCGGGCCGGAACCGGTGCCCGTTCCGGCCGAGCGCCAGTTCTCCCAGGGCTTGGAGTCGAACCACTCCCGCAGCCCCTGGGAACCGTTCCAGGGCAGGTCCTCGTAGGACACGGTGAGGGTGTCGCCGTCCTGGACGATCCGCAGCGGCGGGCCGTCCACCGCGGAGACCTCCAGGCGGGCCGGGCCCTCGTCGGCGGCGACCACGTTGACCGTGCCGTCCAGGACGCGGACCCGCAGCCGGGTCACCGGGTGCTCGAAGGTGAGTTTCCGCGGTTCGGCGATGGACCAGGTCTGCTGAGCCATGGTGCTGATCCTCCTCATGGTGATGCCCGCGTGGTGATGTCCACTCGGCACGTCGGCACGATGACGCAACATATCGCGTCTTCCTCTCAACACGATATATCGCGGTCTGGCCAAGTCAAGCAGATGGGGTCGACCCTTTCCGCGATCTGCCGCTTTGGCCCGGTTTGGCTTAGCGTGTGGACATGCCGCTCTCCATGACCCCGACCGGCGGACTCCTGGTCTGCCGCGCCGCTCCGCTGGCCGTACGCGCTCCCGCGCACCTGCTGCGCGAGCGGATGCTGCTCGCCCCGGCCGGCGGATGGAGCGTGCTGGTCCCCGAGGGGAAGCCCTGGCCGCACGGCGAGGAGCCGGTGGACGAGGTGCTCGCCGGCTGGGCCTCGGCGGTGGCCGTCGGCACCAACTGGCCGGTGCTGGGCCTGTGGTGGGAGAACGGCCGGACCGGTTTCACCCTCGCGGCCGGATTCCGCCGGCCGGTGGCCTACGCCTGGGAGGACGACGGAACCCCCGACGGCGAGCCCGGCTCGATGCGGAGCCTGGCCGCCCGGCTCGGGCTGGACCCGGTGCTGGACCTGGAGGAACTGGAGCGGCTCACCCGGCCGGATCCGGTGGCCGACGGCCCGGCCCGGCTGCTCGCCCTGATCGCGCTGCTGGCCCGCGCCGGACTGGCGCTGCCCGCCGGGCTGGCCCCGGGCGAGCCCGCCGACCGGCTGCGCGAGGCCGCCCGGGTGGCGCCGGGGGCCGAGGCCGTGGAGTGGTCGGGCTGGCGGGACGCGGTCCGGGCCGAGCTCGACGCCGTCGAGGACGGCCCGGTCGGGCCGTGGATCCGCGGCCCGCGGGCCCGGCTGCTCGGCGGCGCCCAACTGGCGGCCGGAATCCCGCTGCTGGCCTGGGCGGCCCGCCGCCGCAGCCCCGCCTGGGCCGCCACCGCCGCCCTGCTCCTCACCCACGGAGCCCTGGGCCTGGCCTACGACCGCACCCGCGGCCGCCGCGGCCGGCGGCTCGGACCGCGCTGACGCCGGAGCCGGCCGTCCGGCCCGGCCCGCCCCGGCACCCGCGCCCGGGCGCGACCGCTCAGGCCGCGCCGAGGAGGGGGCTGCCGGTGCGGTGCAGCCAGGCCCGGTAGGGGGCGGTGCGCAGGGCGGCCTCGCGGTAGGCCGCGCGCAGGTCCTCGTACACCTCCGCGTGCGCCCCCGGCCGGCTGGCCAGCAACAGCCGGACCGCCAGCGGGTCCCCCTGGAGCGGCCGGATCGCCATGTCCTCGCGCGGTACCGAGGTGGGCTGGCAGGGGGCCACCGCCTCGCCGGAGACGATCAGCGAGGCGGCCGTGTGGTAGTCGGTGTGCAGGACGGGCGGGTCGAGGCCAGCCCCGGCGAGGACCCGGCGCAGGCCGTCCCACTCGCCGTCCACCGAGGGGTCCACGGTCCAGCGGTCGCCCGCCAGGTCCCGTAGGTCCACCACCGGCCGGCGGGCCGCCGGATGGTGCCGGGCCATGGACACGAACTGCGGTTCCCGCTCCACCAGCACCCGGGTCTGGAGCTCCTCCGGCACCCGCAGCGGACTGCCCTCCACCTCGTGCACGAAGGCCACGTCCAGCTGCCCGGCCGCCACCATCCGCAGCAGCGCGTTCGCCGAGACGTCCACCACCAGGGTGGTGTCGGTGTCCGGCAGCCGCCGGTGGAGCCGGCGCAGCCAGCCCGGCAGGGCCCGGCTGGCGGTGGAGCCAATCCGCAGCCGGCGGCCGTCCGACTGGGCCCGGGCCTCGGCGACCAGTGCGGCCATCCCGGCGAGCAGCGGCCGGGCCCGGCCCAGTACGGTCCGTCCGAAGGGGGTGGGCCGGCAACCGGTGCGCTCCCGGAGGAACAGCTCGCCGTCCAGGGCGCGTTCGATCCGGCGCAGCTGGGTGGTCAGCGAGGGCTGGCTCACGCCGAGCTGCCGGGCGGCCTTGTGCAGGCTGCCGGCGTCGGCGATGGCGCAGAGTGCGCGCAGGTGCCTGACCTCTAGCTCCATGACCCGAGGGTAGGGCGGGCCCGGTGGACCGCACCAGCCACTGACACCCCACCTATTCCCGCCATTTTCACGGGTGTTGACCTGTCGGCAATGTGCCGATAGCCCGGTGTTATCGGGCACTGACATCATCCGCCGGCCGCCTCGGCTCCTCCAGACTCCGGTACCGGAACGACCCACCCCCCGCACCGGATGAGGAGGAGCCCCCCACCATGCGCCTTACCCACAGCGCCCGCCGCTCCGTTCTGGCCACCACCCTCGGACTCGGACTGGCCGCCGCCCTCGGCGTCGCCGCCCCGGCCGCCGGCGCCGCCGCCGCGCCCACCGGGAGCACGTCGAGCTATGCCGCGTACGAACGCTCCCAGGAGAACGCGGCCGCGAACGCCGCCTTCTTCAAGGCCGTGCAGAAGTCGGTGGCCGAGCAGCGCAAGGCGAACCCCGGCGCCCTCGCGGTCACCGTCACCTACAACACCCGCAACGCGCCCAGCTTCCGCAGCCAGATAGCGGCCTCGACCCAGATCTGGAACAGCTCGGTGTCGAACGTCCGGCTCCAGGAGGTCTCCTCCGGCGGGAACTTCGCCTACTACGAGGGCAACGACTCCCGTGGCTCCTACGCGAGCACCGACGGGCACGGCCGGGGCTACATCTTCCTGGACTACCGGCAGAACCAGCAGTACAACTCCACCCGGGTGACCTCGCACGAGACCGGGCACGTGCTGGGCCTGCCGGACCGCTACTCGGGTCCGTGCAGCGAGCTGATGTCGGGCGGCGGCCCGGGCACCTCCTGCCAGAACGCCTACCCGAACGCGAACGAGCGGTCCCGGGTCAACCAGCTGTGGGCCAACGGGCTGGTCGCCGGCCGCTAGCGGCGCCGGACGGAGGAACGGCGGGTCGGCCCGGGGTCCGGGCCGGCCCGCCGTCGTCCGGTTCAGCGCTTGCGGAGGTAGGTGGACACCACCTGGCCGCCGCCGAAGGACGTGACCCCGACGAGCTCCAGCTCGCGGGCGCCGAACCCGGCCCGGGTCATCGGCATGCCGCTGCCGGCCACCACCGGGTAGGTCTTGACGATGAACTCGTCGATCTCCTCGATCAGCTGCCCGGCGAGGTCGGCGCCCCCGCACAGGTAGATGTCGAGCCCGTCCTCCGCCTTGAGCTCCCGCACCCGGGCGACCAGGTCCCCGGAGATCAGCTCCACCGCCGGGTCGGGCGAGACGGTCAGCGAGCGGCTGGCGACCAGCTGCCGGAGATGGGCGAACGGGCTGGTCACCCCCATCTTCAGGGCGAGGTCGTAGGAGGCCCGGCCCTGGACGATGGTGTCGAAGCGGCGGGCCGGGACGCCCTCCAGCCCGAGGTGCGCCCGGACCGGGGTGGGCAGCGCCTCCGGGTATTCGGCGGCAATCCAGGCGATGAACTCCGGGTCCACCAGCCGCTCGATGAACTCGGCCCGTCCGTCGGGCTCCCCGATGAACCCGTCGATGCTGGTGGCGATGTAGTACGTCAGCTTGCGCAAGCGGTCTCCCCGTCAGAGTGCAGCACTTCGAACCGAAGCACTGCACGCAAAGTACTACACGTGAAGTGGTTCGGGAAGGGCCCACCGGGGATCTCCCGTACCGGCCGCCGACCGGGCCGCCGGACCGGGCGTCCTACCGGCCCCCGACCTGCCGGTCAGCCGCGCGGCTTCCGCCACATCGGCCACATCAGCGGACCCTCCGGCAGCCGCACCGGCGGCCCGCTGAGCTCCCAGCCCAGCCGCTCGTAGAGCCGGATGCTGCGCTCGCTGCTCGCCTCCAGATAGGCCGGCACCCCGTCCCGGTCGCAGGCGGCCAGTACCGGGGCGATCAGCTCGGTACCCAGGCCCTCGCCCTGCCGGGCCGGGTCCACCGCGATCATCAGCAGGTACTCGTGCTCCTCGGCGGTGGGGTGCACCTCGCCGGTCAGCCGGCCGACCAGCTCGCACCGCTCGTTGTCCGGGTCCGCCGCCGCCCGCATCCGCGCCGGGACCTCGTCCTCGCCCTCCGGCTCGCCCGCCGGGATCCGCAGCCACAGGGCCGCGCAGGAGCCGTCGGCCGCGTAGTCGATCCGGCCCTCCTCCAGCGCCACGTCCACGAACACCCCGAGGAACCTGCCGTGCACCGCCGCCCGGTGCTCCGGGTCGGGGAACACCCAGCTGCTCACCGGGTCGTTCCGGAAGGTCAGGTCCAGCAGCTCCGCCACCGCGTCCCGGTCCGACAGTTCCGCCCGGCGTATGTCCAGCACCACTGGTCCCACCCTTCACTCACGTGTCAACAGCCGTAAGTGATCCTAGAGTTGGCCGGAACGCGCGAAAAGGCCTGTTCCGGCACCGTGGGGTGCCGGAACAGGCCTGATCGGCGGTCCCTAACGCGTCCGCCGGGTCACGAACTCCGCGAGGGCCAGCAGGCCGCCCGCCGCCGCGAGGTCCGGAACGGCCCGGGACAGCTGGTGCACCGCCCGGCCCATCCGGTCCGCGGCATGGGCCTGCGCCCAGTCCCGTCCTCCGGCCCGCTCCACCGCCTCGGCCGCGCGGTGCACGTCGTCCCCGGTCATGGGTCCGGCGTACAGCTCGGCCAGTTCCCGGCCCGCCTCGGTGCCCGAGGTGAGGGCGGCGACCACGGGCAGGGACTTCTTGCGGGCCAGCAGATCGGCCCCGGCGGGCTTGCCGGTGTGCTCCGGATCCCCCCAGATGCCGATCAGGTCGTCGATCAGCTGGAAGGCGAGCCCGGCCTCCCGGCCGAAGGCGTCCATCGCCTCGACCTCCTCCGGACCCGCCCCCGCGTACAGCGCGCCCAGCGAGCAGGAGCAGCCGAGCAGGGCACCGGTCTTGGCGGTCGCCATGGCCAGGCACTCGTCCAGGGAGACCCCGGTGCGCTGTTCGAAGGCGCAGTCCGCCTGCTGGCCGGCGCACAGTTCGATCACACAGGCCGAGAGCCGGGCAGCGGCCGGGGAGGAGGCCGGATGCGGGTCCTCGGCCAGCTGCCGCAGGGCGAGGGACATCATGGCGTCCCCGGTGATGATCGCGTCCGGGATCCCGAACACGGTCCAGGCGGTGGCTCTGCCGCGCCGGCGGACGTCCTCGTCGATCACGTCGTCGTGCAGCAGGGTGAAGTTGTGGGCCAGCTCCACCGCGACGGCGGCCCGCACCACCGCGTCCGTGACCGGCCCGCCCATGGCCTGGGCAGCGGCCAGCACCAGGGCGGGCCGGATGGCCTTCCCCGCGTGGCCCGAGGCCGGGGTGCCGTCCGCCTGTTCCCAGCCGAAGTGGTACATCGCCACCCGGCGCATGGGGCCGGGCAGTTGCTCCACCGCGCGGCGGAGCTCCGGGGTGACCGCCTCCCTCGTCTGTTCCAGCAGGGCGGCGGCCTCCTGGCCCTCGCCGGTCGCGGTCGCCGTGGTCGTGTTCATCCGGTTCAGCGCCAGCGCCCGATCTCGACGTTCTCCAGCACCCCGAGCGCGTCCGGCACCAGCACCGCGGCCGAGAAGTAGGCGGTGACCAGGTAGGAGATGATCGCCTGCTCGCTGATGCCCATGAAGCGGACCGACAGGCTCGGCTCGATCTCGTCCGGGATGCCGGGCTGGTGGAGGCCGATCACCCCCTGTTCGTCCTGGCCGGTGCGCATGCAGAGGATGGAGGTGGTGCGGGCGTCGCTGATCGGGATCTTGTTGGACGGGAAGATCGGGACCCCGCGCCAGGACGGCACCCGGCTGCCGCCGATCTCCACCGACTCCGGGTACAGCCCGCGCTTGTTGCACTCACGGCCGAAGGCGGCGATGGCCTTGGGGTGGGCGAGGAACAGCTTGGAGCCGCGCCGCATGCTGAGCAGCTGGTCCATGTCGTCCGGGGTGGGGGCCCCGTCGTGCGGCTGGATCCGCTGGTCGTAGTCGGCGTTGTGCAGCAGCCCGAACTCGCGGTTGTTGAGCATCTCGTGCTCCTGGCGCTCGCGCAGCGCCTCCACCGTGAGCCGCAGCTGCTGCTCGGTCTGGTTCATCGGCTGGTTGTAGAGGTCGGCGACCCGGGTGTGCACCCGGAGCACGGTCTGGGCGATGCTCAGTTCGTACTCGCGCGGCCGGGCGTCGTAGTCCACGAAGGTGCCGGGCAGCACGGCCTCGCCGACATGGCCGGCCGAGAGGTCGATCTCGGCCTCGCCGTACTTGTTGGTGCGCTGCTCGGGCAGGGTGCGGACGTGGTCCACATGGGCCCGGAGGGAGTCCACCCGGTCGGCGAGCAGCTGGAAGTCCTGGCGGGTGAGGACCAGGGCGGTGCCGGAGGTGGCGGCCCGGGCGGTGTACTCCCAGATGGCCTCCTCGTCGACCAGGCTGTCCTCGCCGAAGTAGGAGCCGTCGGCGACGGTGCGCAGCACGGCGTCGGAGCCGTAGGGGCCGGGGCCGATCTGCTCGACCCGGCCGTGGGCGACCAGGAAGACCTGGTCGGCACGGCTGCCGAAGGAGGTGAGCTCCTGGCCGGACTCGAAGTCGATCTGGCGGCAGCGCTGGGCCAGTTCGCCGAGCACCTCCAGGTCCTCGTAGTCGCGCAGCAGCGGCAGTTCACCGAGTTCGGCCGGGATGACCTGGACCTGGTCGCCGGTCTTGATGAACGTGACCCGGCCGTCGCCCACCGAGTAGCTGAGCCGGCGGTTGACCCGGTAGGTGCCGCCCTGCACCGACACCCACGGGAGCATCTTCAGCAGCCACCTGGAGGTGATCTCCTGCATCTGCGGCGCGGACTTGGTCGTGGTTGCCAAGTTCCGTGCGGCCGAGGTGCCGAGACTGCGCTGCGGCGAGGTCTGCGCCTCGGGTTCGGAACCTGCCTGGACCGACATGTGTCATTCCCCTTCGATCACTCCATGGATCTGCGAGCCGCAGCCTTGCAGGACTCCATGTGGTGGGACCATTACACAAAAGAGTGGGATTACTCCGTGTGGGTGTGGGCACTCTCTTCGGTCACCAGGACCCCGTGCGGCCCATCGGTTTCGGCCATCGGGGCACCCCGGCGGTTAACTTGCACACAAGATGCGTATTTACCTACCCTGATCCCATGCGGCTCACCCGATTCACGGACCTCGCCCTGCGCGTACTGATGCGCCTGGCCGTCGAGGAGACCGGCCACCCGACCACCCGGGAGGTGGCGGAGGCCATGCGGGTGCCGTACACGCACACCGCCAAGGTGGTCGCCCGACTTCAGCACCTGGGGCTGCTCGAGGCCCGTCGGGGCCGCGGCGGCGGGCTCGCGCTCACCGAAGCGGGCCGGGCCGCGCGGGTCGGCGGGGTGGTCCGCGAACTGGAGGGCACCGGCGACGTGGTGGACTGCGAGGGCACCACCCCCTGCCCGCTGAGCTCCGCCTGCTTGCTGCGCGGCGCGCTCCGGCGGGCCCAGGAGGCCTTCTACGCCGCACTGGACCCGGTCACCGTGAACGACCTGGTGGCGGCCCCGACGGGACCCCTGCTGCTGGGGATCTCGGGACGGGCCGAAAGCCCCGGCCGCTAGGGCCGGATGGCCGGTATTGCACGGCCGCCCGACCCTCCTAGGCTCACCACCGAGACCACTCGAACTGAATTCCGCACCCCCGGACCCGGGTCACCCGTACCGGACCGCACGCTTAAATACGCATCTCACACTCCCATTAGATCGCCGAGGATCCCGATGCTTTCCGAGAAGTCGACCGCGACCGTCCGAGCCACCCTGCCCGCCGTCGGCGCGGCCATCGGGGAGATCACCGAACTCTTCTACGAGAAGCTGTTCACCGCCCATCCGGAGCTGCTCCGCGACCTCTTCAACCGCGGCAACCAGGCGGCCGGACTCCAGAAGCAGGCCCTGGCCGGCTCCATCGCCGCCTTCGCCGGCCACCTCCTCGAACACCCCGGCACCCGCCCCGACGTGATGCTGGGGCGGATCGCCCACAAGCACGCCTCGCTCGGGGTCACCCGCGAGCAGTACCCGGTGGTGCACCGGCACCTGTTCGCCGCCATCGCCGAGGTCCTCGGCGAGGCCGTCACCCCCGAGGTCGCCGAGGCCTGGGACGAGGTCTACTGGCTGATGGCCAACGCCCTGATCGCCGTCGAGGAACGCCTCTACGCCGGGGCCCGGGTGGCGGCCGGGGACGTCTGGCGGGACTGGGAGGTGGCCGGGCGGATCGAGGAGACCGCCGATTGCGCCACCTTCCTGCTGGCCCCCGCCGACGGCGCCCCGGCCCCCGCCCACCTGCCCGGCCAGTACGTCTCCGTCCAGGTCGAACTGCCCGACGGCGCCCGGCAGATCCGCCAGTACAGCCTCTCCTCCGCCCCCGGCTCCACGCTCCGCTCCATCACCGTCAAGCGGGTCCACGGGCCGGCCGCCGGCGGCCCCGACGGGGAGGTGTCCAACCATCTGCACGCCCGGGTCCACCCCGGCCACCCCCTGCGGGTCTCCGCCCCGTACGGCGACCTGGTGCTGACCGCGACGGAACGCGACATTCCGCTGCTGCTGGCCTCCGCCGGGATCGGCTGCACCCCGATGCTGTCGATGCTGGCGCACCTGGCCGACACCGGCCACCGGGCCCCGGTCACCGTGGTGCACGCCGACCGCTCCCCCGCCGACCACCCGCTGCGCGCCGACCACCTGGCGCTGACCGGGAAGCTGCCGGAGGCCTCGGCGCACTTCTGGTACGAGGCGTCCGCCCGGCCGGGCGACCGCACCGGCCTGGTCGACCTGGACCCGCTCCCCGTGGCCCCGGGCACCCGCGCCTACCTCTGCGGACCGCTGCCG
This sequence comes from Streptomyces sp. NPDC033845, assembly GCF_055576225.1. NCBI lineage: Bacteria > Bacillati > Actinomycetota > Actinomycetes > Kitasatosporales > Streptomycetaceae > Streptomyces > Streptomyces sp. NPDC033845. The sequence goes on from NZ_JBVIRI010000003.1 coordinate 305,934, forward strand.
TTCATGCGCGCGGTCCGGGGCCAGCTGCTGGCCAAGGGGGTGCCGGCGGCGGACATCCACTACGAGGTCTTCGGCCCGGACCTGTGGCTGGCGAGCACGGAATGACCCCTGTGGTCACTGTCCGGAACCGTTCGCTCACCGTACGAACGCGCTAGCCGCGGAACGGCCGCCTCCGCTACACCCGACGAGTACGGGATCGCAAGGAAGGAGGCGGCCATGGCCGCACCCATGTCCGCGGAACGGTTCGTCCACGCACTACGGAACGAGGGGCTGACCATCGTCGAGGTCGGCGCCTGGCGCACGCACAACCGCAACCACAAGGGGCCCTGGGGCCCGGTCCACGGGGTGATGATCCACCACACCGCCTCCCGGGGCACGGCGGACACCGTGGCCTTCTGCCGCCACGGGGACGCGGACCTGCCCGGCCCGCTCTGCCACGCGGTGATCGCCAAGGACGGCCGGGTCCATCTGATCGGCCACGGCCGCGCCAACCACGCCGGGGCGGGCGACTCCGACGTACTGGCCGCGGTGATCGCCGAGAAGGCCCTCCCACCCGACAACCAGGCCGACACCGACGGCAACCGGCACTTCTACGGCTTCGAGTGCGTGAACCTGGGCGACGGCCTCGACCCCTGGCCCGCCGTCCAGCTCGACGCCATGGCCCGCGCCTCCGCCGCCGTCTGCCGGGCGCACGGCTGGACCGCCCGGTCCGTCATCGGCCACCGGGAATGGCGCCCCGGCAAGATCGACCCGAGAGGGTTCACCATGTCCTCCTTCCGCAACCGAGTGGCCGAACGCCTGAAGTGACGGCCCCGGGGGGCGAGGAGAATGACCCCGTGAACCAGCTCGCCCCCCTCGCCCCCAGGCCCCCCTCCCCGCTGGCCGAGGCCGAAGACGACCGCTTCCGCGCGCACGGCGTACGGCTGCTGCTCAAACGGGACGACCTGGTGCACCCGGAGCTCCCCGGGAACAAGTGGCGGAAGCTGGCGCCCAATCTGCGGGCCGCCGTGGCGGGCGGCCATCCCGCCCTGCTGACCTTCGGCGGGGCCTACTCCAACCATCTGCGGGCCACCGCGGCGGCCGGCCGGCTGCTCGGGCTGCCCACCGTGGGCGTGGTCCGGGGCGAGGAGCTCGCCGGCCGCCCGCTCAACCCCTCGCTGGCCCGGTGCGCGGCGGACGGGATGCGGCTGCACTTCGTGTCCCGGTCCCGGTATCGGGAGAAGGACGACCCCGCGCTGCCCGCCGAGGCCGGGGCGGCCGGCGCGTACGTGATCCCCGAGGGCGGCAGCAACCCGCTCGCCGTGGCCGGCTGCGCCGGACTCGGCCGCGAACTCGCCGCCCAGCTCGCCGCCCGGCCGGACCGCGGCGCGGACCCGGACGGCCGCCCTGCGGACGTGGCCGCGGTGGCCTGCGGAACCGGCGGCACCCTGGCCGGACTGGCCGCCGGACTCGGCCCCGGCCGGCGGGCGCTGGGCGTGCCGGTGCTCCGGGGGGAGTTCCTGGGCGCGGAGATACGTTCCCTCCAGACGGCCGCGTACGGCGGGCCGCGCGGCGACTGGTGGCTCGCCGAGGGCTTCCACCACGGCGGCTACGCCCGCGTCCCGGCGGAACTGGAGGCCTTCGCCGCCGACTTCGAGCGGCGGCACGGGCTGCCGGTGGAGCGGATCTACGTGGCCAAGCTGCTGTGGGCGCTGCTGCGGCTGACCGAGGACGGCGCCTTCCCCCCGGGCACCACCCTGACCGCCGTGGTCACCGGGTCGCCCTGACCGGCCGGTCCGGTTCGGCGCCGGTCCGGTTCGGCGCGGGCCGGTCCAGATCGGTGCGGGCCGGTCCAGGTCGGCGCCGGCCGGTCAGGGCGCCTCCTCGCGGTAGGCGGCCGCCTCCTCCAGATCCAGCCGGCGGAGCAGGGCGCGGAGCATCTCGTCGTCGATCCGGCGGCGGTCCCTGAGTTCCACGAAGACCTCCCGCTCCGCCTCGATCATCTCCCGGGACAACCGGCGGTAGACCTCGTCCGCCGACTCCCCGGTCACCGGGTTGGTCTCCCCCAGCCGCTCCCACACCGCGTTCCGCCGGCGTTCCAGCACCGTCCGCAGCCGGTCCGTCAGCGGCTGGGGCAGCTGGTTGGCGGGGTCCTCCAGGAGTTCCGCGAGCCGGTCCTCGGCCACCCGGGAGGCCTCGCTCTGCGCCTGGGCCTCGGCCAGCGTCTCGGCCTGGACGTTCTTCGGCGGCAGCCGCAGCAGCCGGATCAGCGGCGGGAGCGTCAGACCCTGGACCACCAGGGTGCCGATCACGGTGGTGAAGGTGAGGAAGAGGATCAGGTTGCGGTAGGGGAAGGGCTCCCCGTCGTCCAGGGTCAGCGGGACGGAGAAGGCGATGGCCAGCGAGACCACCCCGCGCATCCCCGCCCAGCCCACGATCACCGGGGACTTCCAGCTGGTGTCCGCCTCCCGTTCCCGGATCCGGGCGGACAGCGCCCGGGGCAGGAAGGTGGCCGGGAACACCCAGACGAACCGGGCCACCACCACCGCCAGGAACACCGCCAGCGCGTACCAGGCCAGGTCGACGCCCCGGTACTCGCCGAGGTCGTCCAGGACCACCGGCAGCTGGAGGCCGATCAGCGCGAAGACCACCGACTCCAGGACGAAGGCGACCATCTTCCACACCGCCTCCTCCTGGAGCCGGGTGGCGAAGTCCACCTGCCAGGAGCGGTGCCCCAGGTAGAGGGCGACCACCACCACCGCCAGCACCCCGGAGGCGTGCACCCGTTCGGCCGCCGCGTAGGCCACGAAGGGGATCAGCAGCGAGAGGGTGTTCTGCAGCAGCGGCTCCCGGAGCCGGGTGCGGAGCTGGTGGAGCGGCACCATCAGCAGCAGGCCCACCCCGACCCCGCCGACCGAGGCCAGCAGGAACTCGGTGATCCCGCCGGCCCAGCCGGCCCCCTCGCCGACCACCGCTGCCAGCGCCACCTTGAAGGCGGTGATGGCGGTGGCGTCGTTGACCAGGGACTCCCCCTGGAGGATGGTCGTGGTCCGGGAGGGCAGCCCGAGCCTGCGGGCGATCGCGGTGGCGGCCACCGCGTCCGGCGGGGCGATCACCGCGCCGAGCACCAGCGCCGCCGTCAGCGGCAGCCCCGGCACCACCAGATAGGCCAGGTAGCCCACCGCCAGGGTCGCGAACAGCACGTACCCGACCGACAGCAGCGCGATCGGCCGCGCGTTGGCCCGCAGGTCCAGGTAGGAGCTGTCCACCGCCGCCGTGTACAGCAGCGGGGGCAGCAGCAGCGGCAGCACGATGTGCGGATCGAGGACGTACGACGGCACGCCCGGGAGATAGGCGGCGATCAGACCGGCCGCCACCAGCAGCAGCGGGGCCGGGACCGGGGTCCGGCGGGCCAGTCCCGCCACGGCGGCGCTGCCCGCCACCAGTGCCACCAGCGGAAGTACCTCCATGGAAGATCCGCTCTCCGTTCCTCGATCCGGGCGCCCGCCTGCGTAACCTGGCCATCATGAGCGAGTGCCCGCATCTTCTCGAACTGCCGCGCCCCGAGCCCGCCCCCCTTGCCCCGACCTGCCGGGAATGCGAGGCGGACGGCAGCCATCCGGTGCAGCTGCGGATCTGCCTGTGGTGCGGTTACGTGGGCTGCTGCGACTCCTCGCCGCACCGCCACGCCACCGCGCATTTCCGCGAAACCGGACATCCGGTGATGCGGAGCTTCGAGCCCGGCGAGACCTGGCGGTGGTGTTTCACCGATGCCTCGATCGTCTGAGGTTCGATCGTCCGCGGCGGGGTAGGTCAACCCTCCGCCGGTCCCCCCGATTTGAACCCGCAACCCCCTACCCACTGTGCGTGCCGCAGGGCTTACCATCAGTCACTGGCCTGCTGTCCCCGGACCGCGGGCCCGGGGGCGGGTGTCACCGGGGGTGCCGCGACACGATCGCCGGGATCGCGGTAGCGTCACCGGCGAACACAGCTCGTACCACCTTGGAGGTGAGGGTGTCCCAGATCGCAGGCGAGCCCGGGACCCAGGACTTCGTGGAAGTCCGGCTGCCGGCCGCGGGTGCCTATCTGTCGGTGCTGCGAACGGCCACGGCCGGTCTCGCGGCACGTTTGGACTTCACCCTCGACGAGATCGAGGACCTCCGCATCGCGGTGGACGAGGCCTGCGCGATCCTGCTCCAGCAGGCCGTGCCCGGCTCCGTCCTCAGCTGCGTGTTCCGGTTGGTCGAGGACTCGCTGGAGGTGACCGTGTCGGCCCCGACGACCGACGGGCGGGCCCCCGAGCGCGACACGTTCGCCTGGACCGTCCTGTCGGCGCTGGCCGGCAAGGTCGAGTCCACGGTGGAGGAGGACCGCACGGTCAGCATCAGTCTCTACAAACAGCGCGGCGCGGGACCAGGCGCGGCGTGAGCGGCGGGGACACCCCGGTGCGGGAGACGTCCGGCATCCCGGAGCAGCACGCCCGGCCCCATCCGGTACCGGCGCCGGACGGGCCGCCGGCGGGCAGACCTGCGGCAGACGGCTTTTTGGACTCGGCGGAGCGACGGGCGGGCCCTGTGAGCGAGAACCAGCACGAACGGCAAGAACAGCACGACCCGCGCGACCGCAGCGGGGCGCGGGCCCTGTTCCTCCAGCTGCGGGAGCTGCCGGAGGGCTCGCCGCAGCGGGCCGAGCTCCGCAACCGGCTGGTGCGGATGCACCTGCCGCTGGTGGAGCACCTCGCGCGGCGGTTCCGCAACCGCGGCGAACCGTTGGACGACCTGACACAGGTCGCCACCATCGGCCTGATCAAGTCCGTGGACCGGTTCGACCCGGACCGCGGGGTCGAGTTCTCCACCTACGCGACCCCCACGGTGGTCGGCGAGATCAAACGCCACTTCCGGGACAAGGGCTGGGCGGTCCGGGTGCCCCGGCGGCTCCAGGAGCTCCGGCTGGCGCTGACCACCGCCACCGCCGAGCTGTCGCAGCAGCACGGCCGCTCCCCCACGGTGCACGAGCTCGCCGAGCGGCTCGGGATCTCCGAGGAGGAGGTCCTGGAGGGGCTGGAGTCGGCCAACGCCTACAGCACCCTGTCGCTGGACGTCCCGGACACCGACGACGAGTCGCCGGCGGTGGCGGACACCCTGGGCTCCGAGGACGAGGCGCTGGAGGGGGTCGAGTACCGGGAGTCCCTCAAGCCGCTGCTGGAGGGGCTGCCGCCCCGGGAGAAGCGGATCCTGCTGCTGCGGTTCTTCGGGAACATGACCCAGTCGCAGATCGCCCAGGAGGTGGGCATCTCCCAGATGCACGTCTCCCGGCTGCTGGCCCGCACCCTGGCCCAGCTCCGCGAGAAGCTGCTGGTCGAGGAGTAGGAACGGGCACCCCTCAGGGGGTGTCCCGGCCCGTGATGCCCAGGGCCTCGGTGGCCGTCGGGTTCACCAGCAGTCCGATCACGGCCACGGCGGCCAGTGCGAGGGCCACGGCGGCGGCCGTCATCGCGCCGCCCGAGGTCCACAGGGTCCAGGCCACCGGCATGGCCATGATCTGGGTGATCAGTGCCGGGCCGCGGCTCCAGCGCCGGCCCAGCCGCAGGCCCCGGGCCGCGATCAGCGGCAGGGCGGCCAGCGCGAGCAGGGTGATGCCCCCGGTCTCCGCCTGCTGCGGGGAGTCGGGGTCGCCGGCCACGCCGACGAAGAGCAGGTAGACGCCGAGCCCGGCGAGCGCCAGGCCCTCCAGGGCGGTGAGCGCCGCGGCGGCGGTCAGCCGGCCGGGGAGGTCGGACACGGGCGCGGGGGTCTGCTTCGTACTCACCCGAGCAGGGTAGCCGCGCGGGGCCCGGCGGCGTCGGGGGGCGGCCGGTATGGGTGTCCCGCGAACGGGTGGGTACTCTGACGCTCATGCGTGCACTCCTCGTGGCCAACCCAGCAGCGACGACCACCAGTGCGCGTACCCGCGACGTCCTGATCCACGCGCTGGCCTCCGAGATGAAACTGGAGGCGGTGACCACCGAGTACCGGGGCCACGCCCGCGACCTGGGCCGCCGGGCGGCCGAGAGCGAGGACATCGACCTGGTCGTGGCGCTCGGCGGGGACGGCACCGTCAACGAGGTGGTCAACGGACTGCTCCACGCGGGGCCCGATCCGGACCGGCTGCCCCGGCTGGCCGTGGTGCCGGGCGGTTCCACCAATGTGTTCGCCCGGGCGCTGGGCCTGCCGAACGACGCGGTCGAGGCGACCGGCGCACTGCTGGACGCGCTGCGGGAGCGGCGCGAGCGGACGGTGGGGCTGGGGCTGGCGGCCGGCCCGGCGGGCTCGGAGGACGAATCCGTTCCGGAGCGCTGGTTCACCTTCTGCGCCGGATTCGGTTTCGACGCGGGTGTCGTGGGACGAGTGGAGCAGCAGCGGGAACGGGGCAAGCGTTCGACGCACGCCCTCTATGTTCGACAGCTGCTCCGGCAGTTCCTGGAGGAGCCGAACCGTCGGCACGGCACGGTCACCCTGGAGCGGCCCGGGGCCGACCCCGTCCACGATCTGGTGCTGTCGATAGTCTGCAACACCTCCCCGTGGACATATCTGGGCAACCGCCCCCTCTACGCCTCCCCGGAGGCCTCCTTCGACACCGCGCTTGACGTGCTGGCGCTCAACCGTTTGTCAACTCCGGCGGTGGCCCGGTACGCGACACAGCTCCTGACCTCGACTCCTGAGCGGGGTCCGCGCGGCAAGCACGCGACGTCTCTGCACGATCTGACCGACTTCACCTTGCATTCGAAGGTGCCGCTTCCGTTCCAGATGGACGGCGATCACCTCGGGCTGCGTACCAGCGTTCGGTTCACAGGCGTTCGCCGTGCACTGCGTGTGATTGTGTGAGTAGAAGAGCCTAAAGTCCTTTCAGTCGAACGTTTTGACGCTGGTCCACCCCTAAGAAGTACGGCTGTGACCTAGTCGACACCGACGAATCAAAAAAAACTTTCCGGAAGGGGTTGTATCCCCGTCCGAGGTTTGCGAATCTCTACATGGCGATCGGGACAGCCCGCAGCACCCGGCACCCACGAAGACCGCCAGAACCCCTCCACGAATCACGGACCGCCCCGGGTAACTGGGCGTTGGCCCTTCCCTCACGGGGGGATTCGTGAAAGCGTTCACATTCACAAGCAACCTGCCCGCAATACAAGGAGATGGAGCAGCCATGGACTGGCGTCACAACGCCGTTTGCCGCGAGGAAGACCCCGAGCTCTTCTTCCCCATCGGCAACACCGGTCCTGCGCTGCTGCAGATCGAGGAAGCCAAGGCCGTCTGCCGCCGTTGCCCCGTCATGGAGCAGTGCCTGCAGTGGGCGCTTGAGTCCGGCCAGGACTCCGGCGTCTGGGGCGGCCTCAGCGAGGACGAGCGCCGCGCGATGAAGCGCCGCGCCGCTCGCAATCGGGCGCGCAACGCCACCGCCTGACATCGACTTTCGAGCCTCGAGCCGCAGCGCGTAGTACCCGCATCAGCGCTCAGCAACGTGCTCTTGAGCCCCGGACCGATCACCCTTCGGTCCGGGGCTCAGTGCTGTGCCCGGCGCCGGCCGCGCGCGGCCGGTCACCGTACGTGACTACTTCTGCGGGCTGGCCGGTATGTCGAGGACGACCTTGGTGCCCCGGGGCTCGCCCCGCAGCATGTCGAAACTGCCGCCGAGTTCCCCCTCCACCAGGGTGCGGACGATCTGCAGTCCGAGGTTGCCGGCCCGCTGCGGATCGAACCCCTCGGGCAGTCCGCGGCCGTCGTCCTGCACCGTGATCAGCAGCCGGGAGTCGTCGCGGCCGGTCCCGGAGCGGAGCGCCGACACCTCCACGGTGCCCCGCTCCCCCTGGGCGAAGGCGTGTTCCAGGGCGTTCTGAAGGATCTCGGTGAGCACCATCGAGAGCGGGGTGGCCACTTCGGCGTCCAGGATCCCGAACCGTCCGGTCCGGCGGCAGTCCACCCGGCCCGGGGAGATCTCGGAGACCATCGCGATCACCCGGTCGGCGATCTCGTCGAACTCCACCCGCTCGTCGAGGTTCTGCGAGAGGGTCTCGTGCACGATCGCAATCGAACCCACCCTGCGGACCGCCTCGTTGAGGGCCTCCCGGCCCTGGTCGGAGTCCATCCGGCGGGACTGGAGCCGCAGGAGGGCGGCCACCGTCTGCAGATTGTTCTTCACCCGGTGGTGGATCTCCCGGATGGTCGCGTCCTTGGTGATCAATTCGCGTTCGCGACGCCGCAGTTCGGTGACATCGCGGCAGAGCACCAGGGAGCCGATCCGGGTGCCCTTGGGCTTCAGCGGGATGGCCCGCAACTGGATGACCCCGCCGCTGCCCTCCACCTCGGTCTCCCTGGGCGCCCAGCCGCTGGCCAGTTTGACCAGGGCCTCGTCCACCGGGCCCCGGGACGGGGCGAGTTCGGCGGTGGTGGTGCCCAGGTGATGGCCCACCAGGTCGGAGGCCAGGCCGAGCCGGTGGTAGGCGGACAGCGCGTTCGGGGAGGCGTAGGTGACCACCCCTTCGGCGTCCAGCCGCATCAGCCCGTCGCCGACCCGGGGGGAGGCGTCCATGTCCACCTGCTGCCCGGGGAACGGGAAGGAGCCGGCGGCGATCATCTGGGCCAGGTCGGAGGCCGACTGGAGGTAGGTCAGCTCCAGCCGGCTCGGTGTACGCACAGTGAGCAGGTTGGTGTTCCGGGCGATCACCCCGAGGACCCGGCCCTCCCGGCGGACCGGGATGGACTCCACCCGGACCGGGACCTCCTCGCGCCACTCCGGGTCGCCCTCCCGGACGATCCGCCCCTCGTCCAGGGCGGCGTCCAGCAGCGGACGGCGGCCGCGCGGCACCAGATGGCCGACCATGTCGTCCTGGTAGGAGGTGGGCCCGGTGTTCGGCCGCATCTGGGCCACCGAGACGTACCGGGTGCCGTCCAGGGTGGGCACCCACAGGACGAGGTCGGCGAAGGAGAGGTCGGAGAGCAGCTGCCACTCCGAGACCAGCAGGTGGAGCCACTCCAGGTCAGTCTCACTGAGAGCGGTGTGCTGGCGTACGAGGTCGTTCATGGAGGGCACGTGTGCGAGCGTACCCCGGGTTGCGGGGGTGACTTTCCGCATGGCTTTCCCTCAGGAATACCCAGGAGTACCCCGGGCCGCGTACTGTTGGAGGAATCCACGGGACGAGAACATGTCCCCTCGGTGGATGGACAGAACAGATTGGTCTAGTCCACAATTGAAGTGAAGCTTCCGTCCTCCCCGCACAGGAGGGCGGATCGAGGAAGCCGCGCGTTCTGCCCTGACCGCGCCGGCACCTCCCGCCGGCCGCCGGGACCGCACACCCGTCGGCCGAAACAACTCCGGGCTACGGTGCCGGACGGGCTGAGGGTCCCGTCCCGGCACCGTGGCCCAGAGGCGTTTTCGGGGCCCTTCGGCCCTCGCTCAGTGCGTCTCGGTGATCTTGGCGAGGGCGCGGGGGGTGTCCGGGTCCTGGCCGCGGGCGACGGCCACCTCGTACGCCAGGAGCTGGAGCGGGAGGATCTCCAGCAGGGGCTGGAGATCCTCCGGGACCCCGTCGGCGGGCAGGGCGAAACCGGTGGTGGCGGCCTCCACCCGGGCCTTGGGGCCGATCACGCAGAGGTCGGCGCCGCGGCCGCGCAGCCGGTCCAGGACCGGCTGGAGGGCCTCGCCGCCCCGGCCCTCGGTGACCACGGCGATCACCGGGAAGATGTTGTCGACCACGGCGAGCGGGCCGTGCAGCAGGTCCGCGCCGGAGTAGGCGAGCGCGGCGACGTAGGCGGTCTCCATCAGCTTCAGCGCGGCCTCCTGGGCGGTCGGGTAGCCGAAGCCGCGGGAGGTGACCACCATCCGCTGGGCGAAGCGGTAGCGGGCGGCGAGCTCCCGGACCTCGGACCGCCGGTCCAGCACCGCCTCGGCCAGCCCGGGGAGCCCCCGGGCCGCCAGGGTGCCGTCGGCCCCGCGCAGGGCCTCGGTGAACAGCCGCAGGGTGAGCAGGGAGGCCGTGTAGGTCTTGGTGGCGGGCAGCGCCCGCTCGGGCCCGGCCAGGATGTCCAGATGGTGTTCGGCCACCGCCGCCAGGCCCGAGTCGGGGTTGTTGGTGACGGCCAGGGTGATCGCGCCGGCGGTCCGGGCGGCCAGGGTGGAGGCGATCAGGTCCGGGGAGCCGCCGGACTGGCTGACCGTGACGACCAGGACGTCCTCCAGCCGGGGCCGGGCCCCGTAGGCGGTGATGGTGGACATGGAGGTCAGTCCGCAGGGCATGCCGTGGCCGACTTCGAGCAGGTACTTGGCGTAGAGCGCGGCGTGGTCGCTGCTGCCCCGGGCGGAGAGCAGGACGAACCTCGGTGCCCGGGCGGCGATGGCCCGGGCGGTCTCGGCGGCGGCCTCGGCGCCCTCGTCGAGCACCCGGCGCCAGACGGCGGGCTGCTGGGCGATCTCCGCGGCCATGATGCTGCCGGGCCGTTCCAGTCCGGGCATGTCGGGCACCTCCGGCGGGACGTGGATCCCGGGTACCAGTCTGGCTCCGCCGGGCCCGCGGGGCGACCGCGCGGCCGGGAGGCCGGGAGGCCGGGAGGGCCGATCGGGATCACCATGGGAGTGGCCGGGAGACCGCCGGGGCGGGCCCGGCTCTGCTAGATTGGTCTATACCACAACAGCGGTTCCACCCCTCTCCAGATCGGCAGGCCCAGCGTGGAAGTTGTCATCGTCCCGGACGCCAAGGCAGGCGGCGAGCTCATCGCGGAGGCCATGGCAGCCCTGGTCCGCCGCAAGCCCGACGCCCTCCTCGGCGTGGCGACCGGCTCCACCCCGCTGCCGATCTACCAGGCCCTGGCCGCCAAGGTCGGGCGCGGCGAGGTCGACGCCTCCCGGGCCCGGATCTGCCAGCTCGACGAGTACGTGGGCCTGCCGGCCGGCCACCCCGAGTCCTACCGCGCGGTGGTGCTGCGCGAGGTCGTGGAGCCCCTCGGCCTGTCCGAGGAGTCCTTCATGGGCCCGGACGGCTCCGCCGAGGACATCGTGGCCGCCTGCGAGGCCTACGACGCGGCGCTGGCCTCGGCCGGCGGGGTGGACCTCCAGCTGCTGGGCATCGGCACCGACGGACACATCGGCTTCAACGAGCCCTGCTCCTCGCTGGCCTCCCGCACCCGCATCAAGACGCTGACGGAGCAGACCCGCGTGGACAACGCGCGCTTCTTCGACAACGACATAGAGCAGGTCCCGCACCACGTCATCACCCAGGGCATCGGCACCATCCTGGACGCCCGCCACCTGGTCCTGCTGGCCACCGGCGAGGGCAAGGCCGAAGCGGTCGCGCAGACCGTCGAGGGCCCGCTCTCCGCGCTGGTCCCGGCCTCGGCCCTGCAGCTGCACCGGCACGCCACGGTGGTCGTGGACGAGGCCGCGGCCTCCAAGCTGAAGCTGGCCGAGTACTTCCGCCACACCTTCGCGAACAAGCCGGCCTGGCAGGGTCTGTAGGCACCGGCGGCGCCACCCGTGCGGAAAGGGCCGGGTCCCCCTCGGGGGGCCCGGCCCTTTCCGTGCCCCGCCCGGACGGCCCCGCGCCCCCGGACCGACCGTTCTCCGGTCCGGGGGCGCGGTGCTGGGTGGGCGGGGATCACACCCCTGCGATGATCTCCGCCGCCGCGCGGCCGCAGACGCGCGAGGCGCCGTGCGTCGCGATGTACAGGGCCCCGCGCGGCTCGGCGCGCGGCAGGCCCATCTCGACCACCACCGTGTCGGGCCGGGCCTGGACCAGCGCGTCCACGGCGGCCGACATCCACGGGTGCCGGTGCGCGTCGCGGACCACGGCCACGATGGTGCGCTCTCCGGCGGCGGCCAGCACCTCGGCCGCGGTGGAGCCCTCGGTGTAGCCGGCCGCGGCGGTGTCCGGGAGCAGGGCGGCCAGTTCGGCCGCCACCCCCCAGGGGGTCTCGTCGCCGACCGCGAAGTTCGCGACGGGGGCGAGGGTGGCCACGTAGGGGCGGGCCACCGGGCCGGGGGTGCCGGTGGCGTGGACGGCGCGGCGGGCGGCCGCGAGTCCGATCCCGGGGTTCCCCTCCTCGGCCCCGGCCGGGCGGGCCTTGCGGGTCCACTCGGCCAGCGCCCGGACCCGGGCGGCGGCGTCGGCGAGCCGCTCCTCGGGGAGGCTGCCCTCGCGGACCGCGGCGACCAGCGCGTCCCGCAGCCGGAGCACGGTGCCCTCGTCGGCCAGTCCGCCGCCCACGCAGATCGCGTCGGCGCCGGCCGCGATGGCGAGCACCGAGCCGCGCTCGATCCCGTACGTCCCGGCGATGGCCTGCATCTCCATGCCGTCGGTGACGATCAGGCCCTCGTAGCCCAGCTCGCCGCGGAGCAGTCCGGTGAGGATCTGCGGGCTGAGCGTGGCCGGCCGGGTCGGGTCCAGGGACGGGACGAGGATGTGCGCGCTCATCACGGCCTTGGTGCCGGCCGCGATGGCCGCGCGGAACGGGATGAGCTCGCGGGCCTGGAGCGTGTCGAGGTCCGCGTCGATCCGGGGCAGCGCGTGGTGGGAGTCCACGTTGGTATCGCCGTGGCCCGGGAAGTGCTTGGTGCAGGCGGCCACTCCGGCGGCCTGGAGCCCCTCCACGTAGGCGGCGGTGTGCCGGGCGGCCAGCCGGGTGTCGGCGCCGAAGGACCGTACGCCGATGACCGGGTTGTCCGGGTTGGAGTTGACGTCGGCGGAGGGCGCCCAGTTGAGGTTGACCCCGCATTCGGCGAGCCTGCGGCCCAGCTCGCGGGCCACGTCCCGGGTCAGGTCGGTGTCGTCCACGGCGCCGAGCGCCAGGTTGCCGGGGAAGGAGGAGCCCTCCCGGACCTCCAGCCGGGTGACGTCCCCGCCCTCCTCGTCGATGGCGACCAGGATGTCGTCCCGTTCGGCCCGCAGCTGCGCGGTGAGCGCGGCCAGCTGGCCGGGGTCGGCGATGTTGCGGCCGAACAGGCCGACGGAGGCGAGGCCCTCGGAGACCCTGCGGAGCACCCAGTCCGGGGCGGTGGTGCCCTCGAACCCGGGCTGGAGGACCGCGAGCGCGTCCTGGGCCAGGGCGTCGTCCGGGCCGGAGCCGGTCGTCCGGTGCGCAAGGACAGTCATGGCCGTTATCCCTTCACGGCGCCGGAGGTCATGCCGCCGACGGCCTTGCGCTGGAGGAAGAAGAAGACGAGCAGCACCGGCAGGGCGAAGAGCGTGGAGGCGGCCATGGTGGCGCCCCAGTCGTTGCCGAAGGCGGTCTGGAACTGGGTCAGCCAGAGCGGCAGGGTCTGCGCCGTCTTGTCCTTGTTGAGGATCAGGACCATGGCGAACTCGTTCCAGGCGGTGATGAAGCCGAAGAGCGAGGTGGACATCAGACCGGGGGCGAGCAGCGGGAAGATCACCTTGCGGAAGGCCTGGCCGCGGGTGCAGCCGTCGATCTGGGCGGCCTCCTCCAGGGTCACCGGGACGGCGGCGATGAAGCCGCGCAGGGTCCAGATGGTGAAGGGCAGGACCATCACGAAGTAGATGGCGGTGAGCAGCGGGAGGCTGTTCAGCACGTCCGAGTCGCGGGCGATCATGTACATCGCGATGACCATGACCTCCCAGGGGGCCATCTGCGCCATCATCACCGCGAGCACCAGGCCCTTGCGGCCCTTGAACTTCATCCGGGCGATCGCGAAGCTCGCGGCGAGCGCGACGAGCAGGGCGAGCAGCACGGCGACCACGGTGACGAGGAGGCTGTTGCGGACGTAGGTCCAGAACAGGTCGACGCCGGTGGCCGTGCCGAAGTTCTCGAAGGTGGGGGTGAAGACGAAGACCGGGTCCTTGGACAGGATCTGGCTCGACGGCTTCAGCGAGGAGGAGAACATCCAGTACACCGGGAAGACGAACACCACGGCGAGGACGAGGGCCCCGAGGTTCTTCGCGACGGTGGCGGGACGCAGCGGCTTGCGCTTGCGAAGGATCTGCTGCTGGCTCACTGCTCATCCTCCTGCTTCAGGATCAGGCGGAAGTAGAAGGACATGACGACCACCAGCATCAGGATGGTCAGGATCGAGATGGCGGCGGCCATGCCGTAGTGGGCCTGGCCCTGGCCCTCGATGAAGGCGAAGACGGGGAGGGTCTCGGAGCCGCGGTCGGGGCCGCCGGCGCGCATCGCGTAGACCTGGGTGAAGGCCTTGAAGACCCAGATCACCTCAAGGAAGGTGGTGACCATGAAGAAGGACCGCAGGTTGGGGAAGACGACCTTCCAGAAGGTCTGCCAGCCGTTGGCGCCGTCCATCCGGGCCGCCTCGTACAGCTCCGCGCCCACCGTGGTGAGGCCGGCGTACATGTTGAGGGCGACGAAGGGGATGGAGCCCCAGACCACCAGGATGGTGATGATCACCAGGGTGGAGAAGCCGGTCTCGAACCAGTTGTGCTGTTCGTAGCCGGAGAAGCCGAGGGTGCGCATCAGCCAGTTGATGATGCCGAACTGCTCGTCGAACAGCCACTGGAAGACGGTGACGGAGGCGACGATGGGCATGGCCCAGGCCATCACCAGGGCCAGTGAGAGGACCAGTCGCATCCACTTGCCGAGGCGGTTGAGCAGGATGCCGATCAGGCTGCCGAGCACCATGATCAGGGCGACGTTCGCGGCGGTGAAGCCGAAGCTGCGGACCACCACGGTCCAGAACTGCGAGTCCCCGAGCAGTTCGGTGTAGTTGTCCAGGCCGGCGAACGGGGACTTGCGCTGGATGAACTCGACCCGGTTGATGTCCTGGAAGGACAGCACCAGGTTCTTGCCCAGCGGGTAGAGCAGCAGTCCCACCAGGCTGAGCACCGCGGGCGCGATCAGCGCGTACGGCAGCCAGCCCGAGGGCAGCGATGTTCTGCCCCCGCGAGGAGACTTCTGGACAGGGCGCCCGGAGGGGGGCGGCGGAGTCGTCGGCCTGCCGGCGGACTTCTGTGGTGCGTCATCCTCTGGAGCGCTGGTCGCCGCTCCCTGGGAGTCCACGGTCATGTCTGGTTTCCTCGCGGTTGACTGTGGCGTCAATGCGCGACCGGGGGTGCGGCGAGCGCGTGGGCGCGCTCCTGCCGCACCCCCGGTGCGTTGCTGCTGCGGTACTACGGGACCCGCTGCCGGGTGTTACTTGTTGATGCGGTCCGTGATTTCCTTGTCGGCCGCCTCGCCCGCCTTCGCGGCGTCCTCACCCTTCAGGACCTTGGTCATGAAGCCCTTGATCGGGTTCGGCTCGGTCTCGACGTTCGCCCAGCCCGCGGTGATCGGGGTGATGTTGCCGGAGACCGCGGCCTGCGCCATGGCCTCGGCGAAGGTGCCGGCCGGGGCGGCGAAGTTCGCGGCGGCCTGGTTCGGCAGCAGCGCGCCCTTGACCTCGGCGGCGTACTTGGTCATCTGGTCCTTGCCGGCGGCGAGGGCCAGCCACTCCTTGGCGAGGTCCTTGTTCTTGGAGCGCTCGGCGATGGCCAGGTTGGAGCCGCCGAGGAACACGGAGCCCGGCTTGTCGGCCGTCTTGCCCGGGATCGGGAAGAAGCCGAAGTCGGCCTCCTTGCCCGCCTTCTTCAGGGCGTCGGCGGCACCGCCGGCCTCCCAGCCGAGACCGATCCAGGACGAGACGCCGCCCTTGGGGACGATGTCGGTGGACTGCTGCGGGGTGGCCTCGTCCTTGTCCTTCGGCGCGGTGGAGAAGGACTGGAGCTTCTTGTAGAACTCCATGGCGCTGGCGGCCTGGGGGGTGCCGAGGGCGCCCTTCCACTTGTCGCCGTCCTTGACGGCCAGGTCGCCGCCCTCGTCCCAGATGAAGCCGGCGAGGACGTACCAGCTCTGGCCCGGGAGGTAGATGGCCTGGGACTTGGGGTCGGCCTTCTTCAGCTTCTCCAGGCCGGCCACCCACTCGTCGCGGGTCTTGGGCGGGGTCACGCCGGCCTTGGCGTAGGCCTTCTTGTCGTAGACCACGACGCGGTTGGCGGCGTACCAGGGGGCGGAGTAGAGCTTGCCGTCGACCTCGGCCGAGGCGAGCATGCCCTTGGCCCAGGCGTCGCCGCCGAGCTTGGCCTTGTCACCGGTGAGGTCGGCGAGACCACCGGTGGCCGCGTAACCGACGGCCTGGGTGTTGCCGAGCTCCAGGACGTCCGGCGGGGAGTTCTCGGAGAGGGCGGCGGTGACCTTCTCCTGGATGCCGTTCCACTGCTGGGTCTCGACCTTGACCTTGGTGCCCGGGTGCTTGGCCTCGAACTCCTTGTTCACGGCGGCCAGCCACGCCTCGGGGGCGGAACCGTCCATCACCCAGACGGTGATCTCCTTGTTGCCACCACCCGCGTCGGCCGTCTTGCCCTTGTCGTCCCCGCTGTCTCCGCAGGCCGCCAGACCGATAACCATGCCTGCGACACCGACCGCCGCGATGAGCTTGCGCTTCACGCCACCCTCCTCAGGGATGCTGCATTGCACTTCCCTTGCCCGCCGCGAGGACATACGCCAAGTAGTGCCTGTGGGGCTGGGATCTGGTCAATGATTGGTTTAGACCAGTACCCGGAGCTTGGCCTAGACCTTTAGGGGTGTCAAGGGTCTAATGAACGGGTGCTCGGTCCGTTATCGGACCGACACCTGAGGGAGGGGCGAGGTCCGCCCTCCGGCACGTGTCACGATGTGACCGCACATATCGGAGGAGCCGGTGACGGCAACGAAACTGGAGTCGGGAAGGCGGGCGGCGATGGCCACCGAAGGGGCGCTCACGGAGCCGGACAGCGGGGCAGTCACTCGCACCGCGCGCGTGCCCAAGTACTACCGACTCAAGCGCCACTTGCTCGAAATGACCGAAACCCTGCCCCCCGGCACCCCGGTGCCGCCGGAGCGGACGCTGGCGGCGGAGTTCGACACCTCCCGGACCACCGTCCGGCAGGCGCTCCAGGAGCTCGTGGTCGAGGGCCGGCTGGAGCGGATCCAGGGCAAGGGCACCTTCGTCGCGAAGCCGAAGGTCTCCCAGGCCCTGCAACTCACCTCCTACACGGAGGACATGCGCGCCCAGGGGCTGGAGCCGACCTCGCAGCTGCTGGACATCGGCTATGTGACCGCCGACGACACCCTGGCGGGACTGCTCAAGATCACCACGGGCGGCCGGGTGCTCCGGATCGAACGGCTCCGGCTGGCCAGCGGCGAGCCGATGGCGATCGAGACCACCCACCTCTCGGCGAAGCGCTTCCCGGCACTGCGCCGTTCGCTGGTCAAGTACACCTCCCTCTACACCGCGCTGGCCGAGGTGTACGACGTGCACCTGGCCGAGGCGGAGGAGACCATCGAGACCTCCCTGGCCACCCCCCGGGAGGCCGGACTGCTCGGCACCGACGTCGGCCTGCCGATGCTGATGCTCTCCCGGCACTCCTACGACGGCGACGGCGAACCCGTGGAGTGGGTGCGGTCGGTGTACCGCGGCGACCGCTACAAGTTCGTCGCCCGCCTCAAGC
The DNA here is from genome assembly GCF_055576225.1 of Streptomyces sp. NPDC033845. Lineage (NCBI taxonomy): Bacteria > Bacillati > Actinomycetota > Actinomycetes > Kitasatosporales > Streptomycetaceae > Streptomyces > Streptomyces sp. NPDC033845. The sequence goes on from NZ_JBVIRI010000003.1 coordinate 323,371, forward strand.
GGCCGGCCGTCTAGGGCCGCCAGGGCGGTCCGGGACCGGGCCGGGCCGGCCGGCCCGGGCGCCGGAACACGACACCCTCGTACCGGATTCCGGACGGGGTCTTACATCGACCGGGGCGTCCCCCGTAGATTCCTGCGCTCACGCAGATGATCGACGAGGGGACGAGAGCCATGTCGGAACCGGGATCAACAGGGACAGTCGAGGCATCCGGGGGCGGGCGCCGCACCAGTCCCCGGTCGATCGCCGTGTGGGTGCTCTTCGCCCTCGTCGGCGCCGTCGGCTGGGGGGTGCTCGCCCTCTCCCGGGGAGAGGAGATCTCGGCCGCCTGGCTGCTCGCGGCCGCGCTCGGCTCGTACGCCATCGGCTACCGCTTCTACTCCCGCTTCATCGCCAACCGCGTGCTGAAGGTGGACCGCACCCGGGCCACCCCGGCGGAACGCCTCGACAACGGTGTCGACTTCCACCCGACCGACCGCCGGGTGCTGTTCGGACACCACTTCGCCGCCGTGGCCGGGGCCGGTCCGCTGGTCGGCCCGGTGCTCGCCGCCCAGATGGGCTATCTGCCGGGCACCATCTGGATCGTGGCCGGCGTGATCTTCGCCGGCGCCGTCCAGGACATGGTGACGCTGTTCTTCTCCACCCGGCGGGACGGCCGGTCGCTCGGCCAGATGGCCCGGGACGAGATCGGCCCGGTGGGCGGCGCGGCCGCGCTGATCGCCGTGTTCGCCATCATGATCATCCTGCTGGCGGTGCTCGCCCTGGTGATCGTGAACGCCCTCGCGCACTCCCCCTGGGGCGTCTTCTCCATCGGCATGACCATCCCCATCGCCCTCTTCATGGGCTTCTACCTGCGCGTGCTGCGGCCCGGCCGGGTCACCGAGGTCTCCGTCATCGGCGTGGCCCTGCTGCTGCTCGCCATCGTCGCGGGCGGCTGGGTCGCCGAGTCCTCGCTCGCCGACACCTTCACCCTGGAGAAGGAGACCCTGGTCATCTGGATGGTCGGGTACGGCTTCCTGGCCTCCGTGCTGCCGGTCTGGATGCTGCTCGCCCCCCGCGACTACCTCTCCACCTTCATGAAGGTGGGCACCATCGTGCTGCTCGCCGCCGGCGTGTTCATCGCGATGCCCACCCTGAAGATGCCCGCGGTCACCGACTTCGCCTCCCGCGGCGACGGCCCGGTCTTCGCGGGCTCGATGTTCCCGTTCGTCTTCATCACCATCGCCTGCGGCGCGCTCTCCGGCTTCCACTCCCTGGTCTCCTCGGGCACCACCCCGAAGATGATCCAGAAGGAGACCCAGGTCCGGATGATCGGCTACGGGGCCATGCTCACCGAGTCCTTCGTGGCCGTGATGGCGGTGATCACCGCCTGCATCCTGGAGCCCGGCCTCTACTTCGCCATCAACTCCCCCGCCGGCGTGGTCGGCACCACCGTCCAGTCCGCCTCCGAGGCGGTCACGAGCCTGGGCTTCGCGATCTCCCCGGAGGCCCTCGCCCGGGCCGCCCAGGACGTGGAGGAGGCCAGCCTGCTCTCCCGCACCGGTGGCGCTCCCACGTTCGCACTCGGCATGTCGGAGATCTTCTCCGCCGTCATCGGCGGCGCCTCCATGAAGGCGTTCTGGTACCACTTCGCCATCATGTTCGAGGCCCTGTTCATCCTGACCACGGTCGACGCGGGCACCCGGGTGGGCCGCTTCATGCTCCAGGACACCCTGGGCAACGTGCACAAGTCCTTCAAGGACGTCAGCTGGAAGCCCGGCGTCTGGCTGGCCAGCGCCGTGGTCGTCGGCGGCTGGGGCTACTTCCTGTGGGTCGGGGTCAAGGACCCGCTGGGCGGCATCAACCAGCTGTTCCCGCTGTTCGGGATCGCGAACCAGCTGCTGGCCGCGGTGGCCCTGGCCGTCTGCACCACCCTGCTGGTCAAGTCCGGCCGGCTCAAGTGGGCCTGGGTCACCGGGGTCCCGCTGGTCTGGGACGTGGCGGTCACCCTCACCGCCAGCTACCAGAAGATCTTCTCCGCCGACCCCAAGGTCGGGTTCTTCGCCCAGCGCGACAAGTACCAGACCGGGATCGACGCCGGCGAGATCATCGCTCCCGCGAAGTCCCTGGACGACATGCGGACCGTGGTCACCAACTCCACCGTGGACGGGGTGCTCTGCGCCCTCTTCGCGCTGCTGATCATCGTGGTGCTGGTCGACGCCGCGCGCACCTGTCTGAAGGCGGTCGCCGACCCCGGGTCCGTACGCCTCTCCGAGGTGCCCTGGACCGAGTCGAAGATCATCGCCCCGGCCGGGATGCTCCCCACGCCCGAGGAGCGGGCCGAACTCACCGCCGCCGGGCTGGACTCGGGCGGCGGCAAGGTCCAGGAGCCGGTGGCATGACCGTACGGCGGGTGCTGGGCCGGATCCGGTACTTCCTGCGGGAGTTCTCCGGGGAGGCCGCCTACGACCGCCACGTGGCCCATCTGCGCGCCCACGACCCGGCGGCCGAGGTGCCCACCCGGCGGGCCTTCGAGCGGGCCCGCACGGACGCCCGCGAGGCCGACCCCCGCGAGGGCTTCCACTGCTGCTGACCCCGCCGCCGCCCCCGCACTCCCGGCCGAGGGCCCCCGCCGCACCCCGCGGCGGGGGCCCTCGGGCTTCCGGCACACTCGACGGCATGGACATCGTGATCAGGGCGGCGGATCCCGCCGAGTACGCCGAGCTGGGGGAGATCACCGCGCAGGCCTACCTCGGGGACGGGCTGCTCGACTTCAACGGCGAGGACAGCGACTACGAGAAGGTGCTGCGGGACGTGGCCGGGCGGGCCGCCGACGGGGAGGTGCTGGTGGCCGTCCTCGACGGGCGGCTGCTGGGCGGTGTGACCTTCGCCGCCCCCGGGAGCCGGCTCTGCGACATCGCCGGGCCCGGCGAGGCCGAGTTCCGGATGCTCGCGGTGGCCGCCGCGGGCCGCGGCCGGGGTGCCGGCGAAGCCCTCGTACGGGCCTGCGCCGAGCGGGCCCGGGCGCTCCCGGGAGTGACCCGGCTGGTGCTCTCCACCCAGCCGAAGATGGCCTCGGCGCACCGGATCTACCAACGGCTGGGCTTCGTCCGGACCCCGGATCGGGACTGGTCCCCGCTGCCCTCCGTACCACTGTGGACCTACGCAATGGAGCTGGACGCGCCGGTACGGTAGCCGCGCCGACACTACATGTGGGGGGTCACGCATCCGCGGCCCCCCACATGTATGCTCATGCCTGCTGTCGCCGCAGGGGAATCCGGTGCGAATCCGGAACTGTCCCGCAACGGTATGAAACGCACACTTTCGCGCTTCGAGTCCGAGCACCTGCCCGCAGCGCGCCCTGGCCGCCCGGTCCGGGTGCCGATTCGTCCGGGCCTCGCGGTTGGGCCGGTGGACGCCATGCGGTGGTGAACGCGTTCCCGCCACGCCCGCATGTGCTTCCTCGCGCCCCGCTCCCGTAGGTGACCGGGCCGAGCGAGGGAGAGCTCCCCCCGTGACCATCGCGCCTGCCGCACCGCGCGCCGAGTCCGCCGACCCGTCTTCCGAGGGGCCGGGGGCCGCACTCCTGCGGACTCTCACCGAGCTGACGGCCGACCTGCCCGACACCGACCCCGGCCGGGTCGCCGCCGCCGCCCTGCGCGGCCGCAGCGCCGCCGCGGACGAGGCCGAGCTGCGCGGTCTGGCCACCGAGGCGGCCGCCGGGCTGATCTCCGAGGACCCGGCCTACTCCCGGCTCGCCGCCCGTCTGCTGACGCTGGCCGTCGCCGACGAGGCCGCCGGCCAGGGCTCCGGCTCCTTCGCCGAGTCGGTGGCCGTCGGCCACCGCGAGGGCCTGATCGCGGACCGCACCGCCGCGTTCGTCGCCACCCACGCCGCCCGGCTGGACTCCCTGGTCGAACACGCCCTCGCGGAGGGCGCGGACGACCGCTTCGGCTTCTTCGGCCTGCGCACCCTGCACAGCCGCTACCTGCTGCGCCACCCGATCACCCGCCAGGTGATCGAGACCCCGCAGTACTTCATGCTCCGGGTGGCCTGCGGCCTCGCCGCGGACGAGTCCGTCACGGCCGTGGAGGAAGTGGCCTCGCTCTACCGGCTGATGAGCCGGCTGGACTACCTGCCGTCCTCCCCCACCCTCTTCAACTCCGGTACCCGGCACCCGCAGATGTCCTCCTGCTACCTGCTGGACTCCCCGCTGGACGAGCTGGACTCCATCTACGACCGCTACCACCAGGTCGCCCGGCTCTCCAAGCACGCCGGCGGCATCGGCCTCTCGTACTCCCGGATCCGCGCCCGCGGTTCGCTGATCCGCGGCACCAACGGCCACTCCAACGGCATCGTGCCGTTCCTGAAGACCCTGGACGCCTCGGTGGCCGCGGTGAACCAGGGCGGCCGCCGCAAGGGCGCCGCCGCCGTCTACCTGGAGACCTGGCACGCGGACATCGAGGAGTTCCTGGAGCTCCGCGACAACACCGGCGAGGACCAGCGCCGCACCCACAACCTGAACCTGGCGCACTGGATCCCGGACGAGTTCATGCGCCGGGTCAACGCCGACGCCGACTGGTCGCTGTTCTCCCCGGCCGACGTGCCCGAGCTGGTCGACCTGTACGGCGCCGAGTTCGAGGAGGCCTACCGCAAGGCCGAGGATGCCGGGCTGGCCAAGAAGACCATGCCGGCCCGCGAGCTGTACGGCCGCATGATGCGCACCCTCGCGCAGACCGGCCAGGGCTGGATGACCTTCAAGGACGCCTCCAACCGGACCGCGAACCAGACCGCGCTGCCCGGCACCGTGGTCCACTCCTCCAACCTGTGCACCGAGATCATCGAGGTGACCAACGACGAGGAGACCGCGGTCTGCAACCTCGGCTCGGTCAACCTCGGCGCCTTCGTCCTCCCCGGCACGGGTGAGATGGACTGGGAGCGGCTGGACGAGACCGTCCGCACCGCCGTGACCTTCCTGGACCGGGTGGTGGACATCAACTTCTACCCGACCGAGCAGGCCGGCCGCTCCAACGCCAAGTGGCGCCCGGTGGGCCTGGGCGCCATGGGCCTCCAGGACGTGTTCTTCCAGCTCCGGCTGCCCTTCGACTCGGCCGAGGCCAAGGCCCTGTCCACGAGGATCGCCGAGCGGATCATGCTGGCCGCGTACGAGGCCTCCGCCGATCTGGCCGAGCGCCAGGGCCCGGTCCCGGCCTGGGCCGAGACCCGGACCGCGCAGGGTGTGCTGCACCCCGACCACTACGGGGTCGAGCACCACTGGCCGGAGCGCTGGGAGGCGCTGCGCGCCCGGGTCGCCACCAGCGGTCTGCGGAACTCGCTGCTGCTGGCGATCGCCCCGACCGCGACGATCGCCTCGATCGCCGGCGTGTACGAGTGCATCGAGCCGCAGGTGTCCAACCTGTTCAAGCGGGAGACCCTCAGCGGTGAGTTCCTCCAGGTCAACGCCTACCTGGTGGAGGAGCTGAAGAAGCTCGGCGTGTGGGACGCGCAGACCCGGGAGGCGCTGCGCGAGGCCTCCGGCTCGGTGCAGGGCTTCGGCTGGATCCCGGACGAGGTCCGCGAGCTGTACCGGACGGCCTGGGAGATCCCGCAGCGCGGTCTGATCGACATGGCGGCGGCCCGCACCCCGTACCTGGACCAGAGCCAGTCGCTGAACCTGTTCCTGGAGACCCCGACCATCGGCAAGCTCAGCTCGATGTACGCGTACGCCTGGAAGCAGGGGCTGAAGACCACCTACTACCTGCGGTCCCGCCCGGCGACGAAGATCGCCCGTGCCGCGTCCGGCAGCGCCGCCGTCCCCGCCGCCGCCACCCCCCTTCCGCAGGCCGTCGACGAAGAGGCGCTGGCCTGCTCCCTTGAGAACCCCGAGTCCTGCGAGGCCTGCCAGTAATGAGCTCCACCGAAAAGAAGAACCTGCTCGACCCGGGCTTCGAACTGACCCTGCGTCCGATGCGCTACCCGGACTTCTACGAGCGCTACCGGGACGCGATCAAGAACACCTGGACGGTGGAGGAGGTCGACCTGCACTCCGACGTCGCCGACCTCGCCAAGCTGACCCCGGCCGAGCAGCACATGATCGGCCGGCTGGTCGCCTTCTTCGCGACGGGCGACTCGATCGTCTCGAACAACCTGGTGCTGACGCTCTACAAGCACATCAACTCCCCCGAGGCGCGCCTGTACCTCTCGCGCCAGCTGTTCGAGGAGGCCGTGCACGTCCAGTTCTATCTGACGCTGCTGGACACCTACCTCCCGGACCCGGACGACCGGGCGGCCGCGTTCGACGCGGTCGAGGAGATCCCCTCCATCCGCGAGAAGGCCCAGTTCTGCTTCAAGTGGATGGACTCGGTCGAGAAGATCGACCGGCTGGAGACGGCCGCCGACCGGCGCCGCTTCCTGCTGAACCTGATCTGCTTCGCGGCCTGCATCGAGGGCCTGTTCTTCTACGGCGCCTTCGCGTACGTGTACTGGTTCCGGTCCCGCGGTCTGCTGCACGGTCTGGCCACCGGCACCAACTGGGTGTTCCGTGACGAGACCATGCACATGAACTTCGCGTTCGAGGTCGTGGACACGGTCCGCAAGGAGGAGCCCGAGCTCTTCGACGACAAGCTCCAGGAGCAGGTCACCGACATGCTCAGGGAGGCCGTCGAGGCGGAGCTCCAGTTCGGCCGGGACCTGTGCGGGGACGGCCTGCCGGGCATGAACACCGAGTCGATGCGCGAGTACCTGGAGTGCGTGGCCGACCAGCGGCTGGTCCGGCTGGGCTTCGCCCCGGTGTACGGCTCGCAGAACCCGTTCTCCTTCATGGAGCTGCAGGGCGTCCAGGAGCTGACGAACTTCTTCGAGCGCCGCCCCTCGGCCTACCAGGTCGCGGTGGAGGGCACGGTCGACCTGGACGAGGACTTCTAGTCCGGCCGCACCCCACGCATGCGAACGCCCCCGCCCGGAACCCCGGGCGGGGGCGTTCGCCCCGGCGGTTCAGGCGTTCGGGACGACCGGGTAGCGCGGGGTGCCCTCGGCCATCTGCCGCAGCGCGTCCTTGCGGTCCCGCTTGGAGAGCCGGTCGATGTACAGGTAGCCGTACAGGTGGTCGGTCTCGTGCTGGAGGCAGCGGGCGAAGTAGCCGGTGCCCCGGACCTTGATCGGGTTGCCCTGGGCGTCCTGGCCATGGACCTCGGCGAAGTCCGGGCGGGCCAGCGCGGCGTAGGCGGTGGGCACCGACAGGCAGCCCTCGTTGGAGTCGTCCAGCACCCGGGCGCCGGCCGGCAGCTCGACCAGCCGCGGGTTGACCACCACACCGGTGTGGCGGACGCCCTCGTCGTCCGGGCAGTCGTAGACGAAGACCTTCTGGTCCACACCGATCTGGTTGGCGGCCAGGCCGACGCCCTCGGCCGCCTTCTGGCTGGCGAACATGTCGTCGATCAGCCGGGCCAGCTCCTCGCCGAACTCGGTGACGTCCTTGCACTCCTTGTGCAGCACCGGGTTGCCGACCACCGTGATCGGGCGGGCGGTACCGCGCTCGCGGTAGGCCAGCTCGCGCGCCTCACAGTCCTCGGTGTCGACGACGTACCCGTCGTTCACGATCCCGCCGGCCTCGCCGACCCCGCCGACGACCTCGTTCTCCTGCTGCGCCATGTCCGCCGTACGCCTTCCGTAAGTCACCGATGTGCGCGTACAGACTACGGGCAGCCCTCAGCAGACTTCTTCGAGATCCCGCCACTCCCGGCTGTCCGGGCTGTCCGCCACCCAGCCGTCCAGCAGCCCGCGCACCAGCCCGGCCGGGGCGGCGATCCCGCACTCCCGCTCGGGCACCCAGAGCGGGCCGGAGCCGTTCGTCCGGTGGCCCAGGGGGCCGGGGTGGCCCGGTTCGCTGTGGTCGTGCGGGTCCAGGTGCTCCCCGTCGCCCTCGTCGCTGGGCATGGCGCTCTCCGAGCAGGTCCGGCACAGCAGCCGCACCGAGGAGGACCAGTCCTCGGCGGCGAACCCGGCGTCCGAGGCCAGCCGCTCCAGCGCGTCCCGGTCGGCCTCGGTGGCCGCCTCCAGCAGCACCACCCAGGTGGGCACCGGGGAGGGCGCCCACAGCTCGATCTCGTCGAACACCGGATAGGAGGGCCCGGCCGCGGTCACCCGCTCGCCGTGCGGGACCCCGTCGTGCAGCACGACCTCGCCCCAGCGGCGGCCCGAGGAGGGCAGCGGGATCGACAGGACCTCCATCCGGGCCGGGTCCAGCCGGCGGCCCCAGACCACCTCGGCCTCGCCCTCCGGGGAGAGCCGGACCGCGGCGCTGCCCAGCTCCATGCCCACCGGCTCCGCGGACCCGCCCGCGCCGTGCGGGTCACCGGGCACCCGCAGCCCGTACGCCTGCCAGGCCCGGCGGGCCAGCGGCCAGTCCTGGAGGGCGGTCGCGGCGATGCCCACGTTCCACCAGTCGGGGGCGCCCGCCTCCCGGTCCAGCAGGGCCACGGCCCGCAGACCGGCGGCCCGGGCCTGCTCCCAGTCGTGCCGGAACTTGTGCAGCAGCGCCAGGTTGAACCAGGACTCCGACAGCCAGGGCTCCAGATCGGCGGCTCTGGTGAGCAGCGCGCCCGCGTCCTCGTACCGCCCGTCGCCGATCAGCGTGAACGCGCGGTCGGTGGCCTGCCGCCAAGAGGCGGAGGGCCTGTGCCGTACCTTCCCGAAGATCCTCACGATTCCCGCCTGCCGGTCCAACGGTGCAGCCTCTGGGTGCAGCCTTGGGGGACACTCTCCACTTCGCATCCAACCATGCCCACTCGGACGGCCGCTCATTACCCATGGGTTACCCCGGCCGAACAGCGGTGATTCCATCATGTCGAAGGCCGTGCGCCCCGGAGCACCCGGGCCAGGCACTCGACCACCTCCGGCTGGAACTCCCGGCCGGTCCCGAGCCTGAGCTGCTCCAGGGCGGCCAGTGAGCCGCCCGGGTGACCGGCCGCGCCGACCAGGTCCTCGTAGGCGTTGGCCACCCGGACGATGCGGGCGGCGACGGGCTGCTCCCGGTACGGGTCGGCCTGCCGCTCCACGACCACCGCGACCTCCGCGGACACCCCGGTCAGCCGGGCCACCTCACCGCCCAGGGCGGCGATCTCGCGGGCCTGCGCGGCGGGCAGCGCGGCGGTCGCCCCGGCGGGCACCGGGTCCACCAGGGACAGCTGCCCGATGTCGTGCATCAGGGCCGCGTACTCCAGGACGGTCAGCTCCCGCTCCGACAGGCCCAGCTCCCGGCCCACCGCCCGGCTCAGCGCGGCGACCCGGCGGGAGTGGCCGGGCGGGGTGTAGCCGGCGATCTCGGTGGCCCGGGCCAGCGAGGTGATGGTCTGCCGGTAGGTGGTGCGGACCGCCTGGATCCGCCCGAAGGACATCTGGGTGAGCAGCAGCGGCACGCAGAACACCGGCAGCGCCCAGAGGCCGGCCACGGCCGCCCCGAGGGCCATCACCACCCCGGTGGCGCAGATCGCCGAGCCGATGCCGAGCAGGGCGTGCAGCTCGTCGCGGAGCAGCGGCCCGTACGGCCAGCCGGTGCGGGCCGAGGCGAGCGCGGCGGCGAGCACCGCGTCGCAGAGGGCGGTCAGGCCCAGCAGGCAGAGCAGGAACAGCACCAGGCGGGGGCCCTGCCCGACCCGGTCCAGGCTGCCGGAGTTGTAGAGCGGCTGGAAGCAGACGGCGGCGAAGCCGACGGTGAGCACCCGCCGGGAGACGTGGTCCAGGGCGGGACCCCGGCCCCGGGCGATGTGCGGGACGCTGCCCGCCAGGGCGGCGGCGACCACCACGGCCACGGTCTGGAGCACCCCGTGGTGGGTGGGGCTCCCGGCGTTCTGGCCGAGCAGGGCGTAGGCCAGGGCGCCCGCCGAGCCGAGCGGGGCGGGCTGCCGGTCCTCGGGGAGGGGGGCGGCGGACCGGTCCCGGGGGTCCCGGGGGTCCCTCGTGTCCCGGCGGGCCAGTTCGCCGACGGTGATCAGGACCCCGAAGGCGAGGGCGATCCCGGGGTCGGCGATGCCGTACCAGAGGGTGTGGGCGAGGGCGGCGGCGGTCAGGGCCGCGGCGGCGGCGCGCACGCCCCGGCCGGCGGTGCCCCTCACCGGTCCCCCGCCGGCCCGTCGCCGCCCGGCGGGGGCGGGCCGGCCGGGTCGGGCTCCGCGGCCGGGCCGACCGTAGAGGTGGGGGTCTGGGCGGTCTGGGCGGTCGGTGGGGCGGCGCGGACCGAGGCCGGGTGGGTGCGGTCGGCCGGCACCCCGCCCTGTGCGGGCAGACCGGGCAGGGCGGCGGCGGCCGGGGTCGCGGGTCCGGCCGGGTCGGCCGGGGCGGCGGGATCGGCGGGGTCGGCCGGGATCACCTGGAGGTCCTCGTCCGAGGTGACCACCGGGTGCCAGCCGTGCCGGCCGACGGCCCCGGTCAGCGCCCGCACCATCGCCGGGTCGAACTGCGCCCCCGCGCAGCGCTCCAGCTCGGCCAGGGCCACCGGGACCGGGCGGGCCCGGCTGTAGGAGCGGGTGGAGGTCATCGCGTCGAAGGCGTCGGCCACCGCCACCACCCGGGCCAGCTCGGGGATCTGGTCCCCGGTCAGGCCGTAGGGGTAGCCGGATCCGTCGACCCGTTCGTGGTGGTGCAGGATCGCGGCGCGGGCCTCGCCGAGGAAGCCGATCCCGCGGGTCATCTCATGGCCGTACTCGGGGTGCAGTTCGATGATCCGGCGTTCCTCGGGGGTCAGCGGCCCGTCCTTGCGGAGCAGCCGGGTGGGCACCCCCAGCTTGCCGACGTCGTGCAGGATCCCGGCGATCCGGACCACTTCCAGGCGGTCCCCGGCCATCCCGAGCTCGTGGGCGATCATCGCCGAGGCCTGGCCCACCCGCTCGCTGTGGCCGCGGGTGTAGCGGTCCTTGATGTCGACGGCCCGGACCAGGGCCCGGATGGTCGCCTGGTGGGCGGCGCTCTCCCGGTGGTACTGCGCGAAGACCCAGCAGGAGATGTAGACGGGCAGCAGCACGGCGAGGGCGGCCGGCGGCCCGTAGGGGCTGCGCCACATCACGGCCATCATCAGCCCGGCCAGCCCGTGCACCAGGTGCGGGGCCACCGAGCGGGCCGGCGGGCCGCGCCAGGCGGTGGCGGCCGGGCGGCGCTCGGCGGCGGCCAGGACCGCGCCGTCGAGGGCGGTCAGCACCAGGCAGAAGACCAGGGCCGCGGCGGCGGCCGGCAGCAGCACGTACGGGAAGTCGGCGCGACCCGGTCCGCCGAGCGCGGCCGGGCCGCCCAGCAGGGCGTACGTGCCGCCGGCGGTCCAGGCCGCCACGGCCTGCTGGGCAGCGTGCCAGACCCTGCGCACCCCGGCCGCGGGCCGTTCGGCCCGGCCGGCCAGGGCGCCGGGGACCGCGACGAGCGCGGCGGCGGCCGGCGGCAGCAGGTAGACGGCGGCGAGCAGCACCGGGAAGAAGGTTCCGATGCCCTGCGGGACCCGGCTGCCGAGGACCCGGCAGAACCGGACCAGTTCGCAGCCCAGATAGAGGCCGCCGAGCAGCAGCACGGTCCGTGCGGGGACCGCGCCGGGGTCGGTGAGGGCGGGCAGCAGACAGGCGAGGGCGGCGACGAGGGCGCAGAGGACGAGGACGCGCGCGCCCGGCGGAAGTGGCCGCATCGGCGTTCTCCTCCCCCCGTGCCCTCGCGGACGGAATCGGGTACCGCGGGAAACCGGTACCGAGGGGGGACAATAAGTGGCCCCCCGTTCCGGGTGGGCCACAATGTCGTATTGCGCTGTTCGGAGTCTCCCGGATTACCACCTTCGGGTGAACGAACAGGGGGTTCGGCCGGCGCCTTTCAGCTGCCGGCGGGTTCGGCCGCGGCGGCCGGTCCGGCGGTGATGTCCTCGTCCGGGACAACCTGGCCGGAACGGATCAGCTCGATCCGCCCCATCACCTTGGACCTCAGGTCGGACGGCACGTCGTCCGATCCGCAGCAGCGCTTCACCAGCTTCTTCACGGCCTGTTCCAGGCCGTACTTCTCCAGACAGGGATTGCATTCGCCGAAGTGCGTCTCGAACTTCGTGCAATCGCTGTCCGGCATCTCGTGGTCGAGAAATTCGTACAGGTGGTCCAGGACCTCCGCGCACTCCGTCTCGTGCGGCTCTCCGCAGCTCATGACCCCGAGCCCTTCCGGTCGTTCGACTCTCCCGCGCCGGCCGGGACCAGCCCGCGCTCACGGGCATAGTCCTCCAGCATTCCGCGGAGTTGACGGCGGCCACGGTGCAGTCGCGACATGACCGTACCGATGGGTGTACCCATGATGTCCGCGATCTCCTTGTACGCAAAGCCCTCGACGTCCGCGAGGTAGACGGCGATGCGGAACTCCTCCGGAATGGCCTGGAGAGCTTCCTTCACGTCCGAATCGGGCAGGTGGTCGAGCGCCTGCGATTCGGCGGAGCGCAGCCCGGTCGACATGTGCGACTCGGCACGCGCCAGCTGCCAGTCCTCGATCTCCTCCGCGGCGCTGCGCTGCGGTTCCCGCTGCTTCTTGCGGTAGGAGTTGATGAATGTGTTGGTCAGAATGCGGTACAGCCACGCCTTGAGGTTGGTGCCCTCGCGGAACTGGTGGAAGGAGGCGTATGCCTTCGCGTACGTCTCCTGGACCAGGTCCTCGGCATCGGCCGGGTTGCGCGTCATGCGCAGCGCGGCGGAGTACATCTGGTCGAGGTAGCCGAGGGCATCGCGTTCGAAGCGCGCGTTGCGCTCCGCGGTCGTCTCCTCCGTCTGGCCTTCGTCGGTCCCGGTAACAGGACCCACCTCCTCCGACAGCGTGGCGGACCCGAATGCGGACCCACTCGAATCGGAGAATAGTCGACCTTCCCGGCCATCCGCCGCCCGAAGGCCGGCGTGCTTGGCCGCGGGCAGGATGGACCAGTCCAGGTCAGCGGCCTGCGGGCGGTTCGGGCAGATGACCTGGGTCATGCTCGCTCCCATTCCTGTTGGCTTGCGGTGGCCGTGCGTTCCGACATCCCCCACAACGAAGGGGCCGTGCGGCACATTCCCCGGGGCCGAAGGTCCCGCCGGAAATCTCTGCGCCAGGGGCGAAATCCGGCCGCGCTTCCGTCAGGTCGGGGTGCGGGTCCCGTCGGCGCCGACCCCGCCGATCCCGGCGCCCCCGTCGACCCCGGCGAGCCAGTCCGCCACCGCCCCGGTGAGCCCGTCCAGGGCCTGCTCCTGGGTCAGCGGCCCCCGCTTCGGCACGGCCATGCCGTGGTCCCCGCCCGGCACCTCCACGAGCCCGTACGGTCCCGGCGGGAACTCCTCGGGGCGGCCGAACGGGTCCCGGTCGCCCTGGACCACCAGCACCGGCAGCCCGGATCCCGCGGCCTCGGTGAGCTCCCCGGCCCGGGAGCGCTCCGGGCGGCCCGGCGGGTGCAGCGGGAAGGCCAGGGCCAGCACCCCGGCCGCGCCGAGCCCGGCGGAGGTCCGGCAGGCCACCCGGGCGCCGGCGCTGCGGCCGCCGGCCACCACCGGGAGGCCGGGGCCCCGCAGGGCGGGCCAGAGGGCGCGCCAGCCCTCGTCCAGCACCTTGGGGGCGGCGGCCACCTTCTTGCCGGCCACCCGCCAGGGCTGCTCGACCAGGGCCACGGTGATCCCGCGGGCGGGCAGCGCGGCGGCCAGGGCCCGCAGGTCGCGGGCCTCGATGCCGCCGCCGGCGCCGTGGCCCACGGCGAGGACCAGCCGGGCCCGGGACGCCGGGTGCCAGGTGATCCGGGCCGGTCCGGCCGGGGTGTCGACCGTCTCGGCGGTCTCGGTCATGGGGGTCATCAGAACAGGGTGCCCTCTTCGGGGGCCTCCAGCTCCGCAAGCAGCTCCGGCCCGTTGTTGCGGACGTTGCTGACGGCGGTGGACACCGGGTAGGCCCGCATCAGCCCGCCCGGCGGCGGGGCGAGGAGCTCGCGCAGCGAGCCCTCGGTGTCGGTGTCCCGCGGGTCCAGCCAGGCGTCCCAGCGGTCGGGGGTGAGCATCAGCGGCATCCGGGGGTGGATCGCGGCGAGCGAGCCGGGGCCTTCGGCGGGTCCGGCGGCGAGCGGTGCGGTCTCCGCCTCGGTGGTGATCACCGAGCAGGTGACCCACCAGGCCCCCGGGTGCTCGTCGGGGAGGGTCCGGTCGCGCCAGAACTCGTAGATCCCGGCCATCGCGAGGGCGGAGCCGTCGGCGGGCAGCACGAAGTAGGGCTGCTTGCGGGGGCGCTTGCGCTTGCCCTCCACTTCCAGCTGCCGTTCCTCGCCGCCGGTCACCCACTCGTAGTAGCCGTCGGCGGGTATCAGGCAGCGGCGCTGGGCGAAGGGCCGCCGGAAGGAGGGCTTCTCGTGGAGGGTCTCGGACCGGGCGTTGATCATCCGGGCGGCGCCCTCGGGGTTCTTCGCCCAGGACGGGACCAGGCCCCATTTCAGGACCTTCAGCTGGCGAACCGGACGCGGGCTGTCCGCGTCTTTCAGGGGACGGTCGAGGACCACGTACACCTCCTTGGTGGGGGCGACGTTGTAGTCGGGTGCCAGGGTCTCCTCCGGCTCCCACTTCTCGACCCCGAAGAGTTCCACCAGGTCCTCGGGACTCCGACTGGATGCATAGCGTCCGCACATGGCTGCCACACTGCCATGGCCCCCCGACCGCCAGCGCAAGGAGCCCGAAGAACACCGTGGACACTGTGGAGACCGACATATCCAGCGCCGCCGACCTGTGGGACCGGCTGACCGGACTGCAGCCGGCCCCCGAGCAGTGGCTGGTGCTGCTGACCGCCGGGATCGCCCTGGCCTTCGTCCTCCCCCGGGCCGTGTGGCGGGTGTCCCGGAACGCGGTGACCATCGCGCACGAGGGCGGGCACGGGCTGGTCGCGGTGCTGACCGGCCGCCGGCTGAACGGGATCCGGCTGCACTCCGACACCAGCGGACTGACCGTCTCCCGGGGCCGGCCCACCGGCCCGGGCATGATCCTGACCGCGGCCGCCGGGTACACGGCCCCCTCGCTGCTGGGCCTGGGCGGGGCCTGGATGGTGTCCGCGCACCGGATCACCCTGCTGCTGTGGCTGGCGACCGCGCTGCTGCTCGCCATGCTGGTGATGATCAGGAACGCGTACGGGGTGCTGACCGTGCTGGTGTCCGGCGGGGCGTTCCTGCTGGTGTCCTGGCTGGCCCCGGCCGAGGTGCAGTCGGCGTTCGCCTACGGGGTGGTGTGGTTCCTGCTGCTGGGCGGGGTCCGGCCGGTGTTCGAGCTGCAGGCCAAGCGGCGGCACGGCGGCGCCCCGGACTCGGACGCCGACCAGCTGTCCCGGCTGACGAACGTGCCGCCGGCCCTGTGGCTGTTCCTGTTCCACGCGGTGTCGCTGTGCTCGCTGATCGGCGGCGGCCGCTGGCTGCTCGACCTCTGAGACGCCCCCCTCGCCGGGCGGAGGGGCCGGTGCCGAACAACTAAAGTGTTGGCCATGACCGAGACCCCCGTGTCCCCCGCCCTCTGGCCCGCCCCGCTCGCGGACGGCGCCGTCCGCGCCACCGTCACCGTGCCCGGGTCCAAGTCGGTGACCAACCGGGCTCTGGTGCTCGCCGCGCTCGCCTCCGAGCCGGGCTGGGTGCGCCGCCCGCTGCGCTCGCGCGACTCCCAGCTGATGTCCGACGCGCTGCGCGCGATGGGCGTGGGCATCGAGGAGACGGTCTCCTCCAGTTCGGACGCCAAGTCGGCGACCGGCGGCGAGGCCTGGCGGGTCATTCCGGCGGGTCTGCACGGTCCGGCGACCGTGGACGTCGGCAACGCCGGGACGGTCATGCGCTTCCTGCCGCCGCTGGCCACCCTGGCCGCGGGGGACATCCGCTTCGACGGGGACCCGCGTTCCTACGAGCGTCCGCTGGGCCAGGTCATCACGGCGCTGCGGACGCTGGGTGCCCGGATCGACGACGACGGCCGGGGCGCGCTGCCCATGACGGTGCACGGCGGCGGGGCGCTGGAGGGCGGCACGGTCGAGATCGACGCCAGCAACTCCTCCCAGTTCGTGTCGGCGCTGCTGCTGTCGGCCCCCCGGTTCAACCAGGGCGTGGAGGTCCGGCACGTGGGCGGGAACCTGCCCTCGCTGCCGCACATCCGGATGACGGTGGAGATGCTGCGGGCCGCGGGCGCCCAGGTGGACACCCCGGAGGCGGGCGGCGAGAAGGACGTGTGGCGGGTGGCGCCGGGGGCGCTGCTGGGCCGGGACATGGTGGTGGAGCCCGACCTGTCGAACGCGCAGCCGTTCCTGGCCGCCGCGATGATCACCGGTGGCACGGTCACCATCCCGGACTGGCCGCGCCGGACCACCCAGCCCGGTGACGCGCTGCGGGAGATCTTCACCGAGATGGGCGGTTCCTGCGAGCTGACGGATTCCGGTCTGGTCTTCACCGGCACCGGGAAGATCCACGGGATCGACGTGGACCTGGGCGAGGTCGGCGAGCTCACCCCGGGCATCGCCGCGGTGGCCGCGCTGGCCGACTCCCCGTCCACCCTGCGCGGGGTGCAGCACCTGCGGCTGCACGAGACGGACCGGCTGGCGGCCCTCACCAAGGAGATCAACGGTCTCGGCGGCGATGTCACGGAGACCGCGGACGGCCTGCACATCCGGCCGCGCCGGCTGCGCGGGGGCGTCTTCCACACCTATGACGACCACCGGATGGCCACCGCGGGCGCGGTGATCGGCCTGGCGGTGCCGGGGGTGCGGATCGAGAACGTGGCGACCACGGCGAAGACCCTCCCGGACTTCACCCGGATGTGGACCGGAATGCTCTCGGGAGCTGGGAAGTAGCGCGATGCGCCGGTACGGCAAGCACACCGACGAGGACGACATCCGGTCCCGCCCGAACCCCAAGGGCAACCGGCCCCGGACGAACATCCGGCCCAAGCACGAGGACGCCTCGGAGGGCTTCGTCCTGACCGTGGACCGGGGCCGGCTGACCTGCCTGGTGGAGGACCGCACGGTCCACGCGATGAAGTCCAGGGAGCTGGGCCGCAAGGCCGCGGTGGTCGGTGACCGGGTGTGGATCGTCGGCGACCTGTCGGGCCGGAAGGACACCCTGGCCCGGATCGTGCGGATCGAGGAGCGCCGGTCGGTGCTGCGGCGCACGGCGGACGACGACGACCCGTACGAGCGGGTGGTGGTGGCCAACGCGGACCAGCTGGCGATCGTGACGGCGCTGGCCGATCCGGAGCCCCGGCCCCGGATGATCGACCGCTGTCTGGTGGCGGCGTACGACGCCGGGCTGGAGCCGCTGCTGGTGCTGACCAAGTCGGATCTGACGGCCGCGGACAAGATCCTGGAGATCTACTCCACCTTCGGGCTGAACTACGTGGTCACCAACCGCGAGGAGCTGGCCACCGGGGACGCCGCCGACCGGGTGCGGGAGCGGCTGAACGGCCGGATCACCGCGTTCGTCGGCCATTCCGGGGTCGGCAAGACCACCCTGGTGAACTCGCTGGTCGCCGAGGACCGGAAGCGCGCCACCGGCCGGGTGAACGCGGTGACCGGCCGGGGCCGGCACACCACCACCTCGGCGCTGGCGCTGCCGCTGCCCGGCGGTGACGGCTGGGTGATCGACACCCCGGGGGTCCGGTCCTTCGGCCTGCACCACGTGGACCCCTCGCGGGTGATCCTGGCGTTCCCGGAGCTGGTGCCCGGTACGGAGGAGTGCCCGCGCGCGTGCAGCCACGACGAGCCGGACTGCGCGCTGGACGCCTGGGTGGAGGCCGGTCACGCGGATCCGGCCCGGCTGTACTCGCTGCGGCGGCTGCTGGCGACCCGGGAGCGCCGGGAGGGCGACTGACGGGCGGACGACCGGGCCGCCGACGTTTGGCGGACGCCCCGTCCGGTGTATGCATAAGCGCACCGAGTGGCGGGAGGCGTTCGAGATGGCGTGGCTGCTGGTCGTGGTCGCGGGGATCCTGGAGACCGGGTTCGCGGTCTGTCTGAAGCTGTCCCACGGATTCACCCGGCTGTGGCCGACGATCGCCTTCGCGTGCTTCGCGCTGGGCAGTTTCGGCCTGCTGACCCTGGCGCTGAAGAAACTGGACGTGGGGCCGGCGTACGCGGTGTGGACGGGCATCGGGGCGGCCGGCACGGCCGTCTACGGGATGGTGTTCCTCGGCGACCTGGTGTCCACCCTGAAGATCGTGTCGATCTCGCTGGTGATCCTCGGGGTGGTGGGGCTCCAGCTCTCCGGTTCCTCCCACTGACCTGACGGGGCCTGCGGGCGGGGACCTGAGGGCCTGACGGGGCGAGCGGGCTCACGGGGTCAGGAGTTCCCGGAGCCCGTCCCCGGGGGCCACCACGTACGACAGCGCCAGCCGGAGCACCACCTCGCAGTGCCTCGGGGAGGCCGCGCCCGGGCCCAGCAGGACGGACGCGCGGTCCCGGACGGCGGCCGTCAGCTCGCCGGGCCGGGAGTGGCGGGCGGCCGGGGCGGGCAGACCGGTCCCCCAGCCGCCGGTGAGCAGGGCCCGGGACAGCGGCCGGGCGCGGGCGGTCCGTACGGTCCATTCGGCGAGTGCCAGCAGCCGTTCGGCGGGGCCGGCGGCGGGCCCGGCCATGGCCTGTTCGACCCCGGCCAGGTACCACTCGGCCTCCCGCCGGACCAGGGCCCGGCCGAGGCCCTCCTTGCCGCCGAACTCGTTGTAGAGGCTCTGCCGGGACACCCCGGCGGCGGCCGCCACGTCGGTCATCCGGACGGCCGGCCAGGGCCGCGCGGCCAGGGCGGCCGCGGCCGCTTCGAGCAAGGACTCCCGCGCTGCCGGCACGCTGCCTCCCGCTGTCGTCCCGTCAGGGTTGACGGACCTCCGGCGGGTGTCAAGAGAGCCCGCGTGCCCGGGCCGGCGGGGTGCCGATACTGTTCGGCCATGCCCGAGTATGACGATGACCTGCGCCTTGCCCACGCCCTCGCCGACGCCGCCGACGCGGTCACCATGGACCGTTTCCAGGCCCTCGACCTGAAGGTGGAGACCAAGCCGGACATGACCCCGGTGAGCGAGGCCGACACCGCCACGGAGGCGGTGGTCCGGCGGCTGATCGAGGAGGCCCGGCCGGCCGACGCCATCCTCGGCGAGGAGTACGGGCTGGTGGGCACCGGGTCGCGCCGCTGGGTGGTGGATCCGATCGACGGCACCAAGAACTACGTCCGCGGGGTGCCGGTGTGGGCCACCCTGATCTCCCTGATGGAGGACGACGGGAGCGGCCGGTTCCGGCCGGTGGTCGGGGTGGTGTCGGCTCCGGCGCTGGGCCGCCGCTGGTGGGCCTCGGAGGGTGCGGGGGCCTTCGCCGGGGGCGCTCTGGCCGCCGAGCAGGGGACCCGGCTCGGGGTGTCGGAGGTGGCCTCGCTGTCCGACGCCTCCTTCGGGTTCTCCTCGCTGGGCGGCTGGGAGGAGCAGGGCCGGCTGCCGGGGCTGCTGGATCTGACCCGGTCGGTCTGGCGGACCCGGGGCTACGGCGATTTCTGGCCGTACATGATGGTGGCCGAGGGTTCCCTGGACCTGTGTGCGGAGCCCGAGCTGAACCTGTGGGACATGGCCGCCATCGCGGTGGTGGTCACCGAGGCCGGCGGGCGTTTCACCAGCCTGGACGGCGTGGACGGGGTGGACGGCGGCAATGCCGCGGCCTCCAACGGGCTGCTGCACGAGCAGCTGCTGGGGCGTCTGGGGCAGCGCGGCTGAGACCGCGCGGCCCCGGTGGGCGTCGAAGTCCGGCCATCGGGGCACCCGGCGCCACCGGCGCACCCGGGATTTCACCCTGTGTGCCCCCTTGATGGCATTCGGTGGTCGTGGGAATCTGAGAATCCGCCGCTTGTGCGCTTGTGAATGCTTTCTCGAAGCGCTCCGCCCGAGCGGTGGACTCACCCCAGGAGGTGGCACTCTTGCTCGTCCGCGACGCCATGAGCACCGTGATCCTCACCCTCGGCCCAGCCCACACCCTCCGGCAGGCCGCCGGACTGATGTCAGGCCGCCGGATCGGCGCGGCCGTCGTCCTCGACACCGACCACAGCGGCATCGGCATCCTGACCGAGCGCGACATCCTCAACTCGATCGGCGCGGGGCACGATCCCGACCGGGAGACGGTGGGTGCGCACACCACCAACAACGTGGTGTTCTGCACCCCCGAGGCCACCCTGCTGGAGGCCGCCGAGGCGATGGCCCACGGCGGGTTCCGGCATCTGATCGTGCTGGAGCACGGCGGACCGGTGGGCATCGTCTCGGTCCGCGACATCATCCGCTGCTGGGTGCCGGCCCGGGCCCGCGGCACCGTCGCGGCCTGACCCCCGGCAGAGGGAACGACGGCGGGCCGGAGCCCCCGTGGGGGTTCCGGCCCGCCGTCTCGCCACGACAAGCGGTCGATCAGCCGCGCAGGGCCTGGACCGCGGCTTCCAGCCGCTTGCCGAAGTCTTCGTCCGCCCGGCGGAAGTTGCCGATCGCCCGCTCGACGATGTCCTCGCGCGAGACCTTGGCGATGAACCCGGACAGGTTCTCGACCAGACGGGCCTTCTCGTCCTCCGAATACAGCCGGTAGAGGTTGCCGGCCTGCACGAAGTCGTCGTCCTCCGCGTGGCCGGGGGCGGCGTGGTTGCCCGTGCCGCCGGTCACCGGGGTGGACACCCACAGCGGGCGGTCGGTCTGCTGCGGGCCGCCGAAGCTGTTGGGCTCGTAGTTCTTGGCACCCTTGTGGCGGCCGTCGTACAGGTAGCCGTCACGGGAGTTGGTGCGCGCCTCGGTGGCGTGCGGGCGGTTCACCGGCAGGTGGTCGGCGTTGATGCCGACGCGGTAGCGGTGGGCGTCGCCGTAGCCGAAGAGCCGGCCCTGGAGCATCTTGTCCGGGGAGGGGCCGATGCCGGGGACGAAGTGCGCCGGGGAGAAGATGCTCTGCTCGACCTCGGCGAAGACGTTCTCCGGGTTGCGGTTGAGCTCCAGCTTGCCGATCTCGATCGGCGGGTAGTCCTCGTGCGGCCACACCTTGGTGAGGTCGAAGGGGTTGAAGCGGTACCCGGCCGCCTCGGCCGCCGGCATGATCTGGACCTGCACGGTCCAGGAGGGGAACTCGCCGCGCTCGATGGACTCGCGCAGGTCGCGCTGGTGCGAGTCGGGGTCCTCGCCGGCCAGGGCGTTGGCCTCGGCCTGGGTGAGGTTCTTGATCCCCTGGTCGGTCTTGAAGTGGTACTTGACCCAGAAGACCTCGCCGGCCTCGTTGTTCCACTGGAACGTGTGCGAGCCGTAGCCGTTCATGTGGCGGTAGGAGGCCGGGATGCCCCGGTCGCCGAACAGCCAGGTCACCTGGTGGGTGGACTCGGGCGACAGACCCCAGAAGTCCCAGACGTTGTCCGCCTCCTGCGAGCCGGTGTACGGGTCGCGCTTCTGGGTGTGGATGAAGTCGGGGAACTTGATGGCGTCCTTGATGAAGAACACCGGGGTGTTGTTGCCGACGAGGTCGTAGTTGCCCTCTTCGGTGTAGAACTTCAGCGCCCAGCCGCGGGGGTCGCGCACGGCGTCGGCGGAGCCGAGGTTGCCGGCCACCGTGGAGAAGCGCAGGAAGGTCTCGGTCTCCTTGCCGACCTCGGAGAGGAACTTCGCCCGGGTCCACCGGGAGACGTCACGGGTGAGCGTGAACGTGCCGTACGCGCCGGCGCCGCGGGCGTGCACCACGCGCTCCGGGATGCGCTCGCGGTTGAAGTGGGCGAGCTTCTCCAGCAGCAGCTGGTCCTGGACCAGGACCGGACCGCCGACGCCGGCCGTCTCGCTGTTCTGGTTGTCGGCGACCGGAGCCCCGGCCTCCGTGGTGAGCGGTCCCTGCGTCACGTGCGCCTCCTGCGTCTTTCCTGCGGTCCTGTCCTCGGCCTGTGCCGTGATCGATCCTACAATGGACATTGTCTAAGTCAAGCTTGTATCCAACTCCGTACGGATTCGCGATCTACACGCCTATCCAACCGGGGACCCTTCGCTGTTAGGCTGACGCCCATGAGTGACCTGCTGGAACGACTTCGCGGACGCGGCTGGCGCATGACGGCGCAGCGGCGCGTCGTGGCCGAGGTGCTCGACGGTGACCACGTTCACCTGACGGCCGACGAGGTCCACGCGCGCGCGGTGGCCAGGCTGCCGGAGATCTCCCGCGCGACCGTCTACAACACCCTGGGCGAACTGGTCTCGCTGGGCGAGGTCCTGGAGGTGTCCACGGACCGGCGCGCCAAGCGGTACGACCCCAACGCGCACCGGCCGCACCAGCATCTGGTCTGCGCCCGGTGCGGGGCGATCCGGGACGTCCACCCGGTCGGGAACCCGCTGACGGACCTCCCCGACTCCGAGCGCTTCGGTTTCACGGTGCAGGGCGTCGAGGTCACCTACCGCGGCATCTGCCCCAACTGCGCCGGCGCCTGACCGGCCGACCGCGCGACCGGTGGGGCCGGTGGGGCCGGTGGGGCCGGTGGGGCCGGTGGGGCCGGTGGGGCCGGTGGGGCCGTGAGGAGCCTCGCCCCCACCGGGTCCCGAAAACGACTCAGGGCCCGGATCCAATGGATCCGGGCCCTGAATACTTGGTAGCGGGGACAGGATTTGAACCTGCGACCTCTGGGTTATGAGCCCAGCGAGCTACCGAGCTGCTCCACCCCGCGTCGGTAAACCCGACTCTACGGGAAGCCCCCCGACCAGCGCAAATCACTAGGCGGACAGCTCTTCGGCGAGTGCCTCGCGGAGCTTGGCGGCCCGCTGGGACACCTCCTCCGGGCCCAGTTCCATGGCGCGGGTGCACCACTTCTGCCCTTCGGCGAGGTCCCCGTGCCGGGCGGCCAGGAGGCCCAGCCGGAGGGCGGCCCGGCCGTGGCCGGCCACCGCGGCACGGGTCCACCACAGGGCGGCCTCCGGCTCGGCGCCCTCCCGGGCCAGCAGCAGGCCGAGGTTGAAGGCGCCGTTGCGGGAGCCGGCCTCGGCCGCCTCCCGGTACCAGCGGGCGGCCACGGCGAGGTCGCCGCGGCCGGCGGCGAGCATGCCGACCCGGACCTGGGCCCGCCGGTGCCCCTGCTCGGCGGCCCGTTCGTACCATTCCTCGCTCTCGCCGCGGGGGGCGGCGACGGGCTCGCCCAGGGCCGGCGGCTCCGGCGGCGGGGCCAGCGACTCCAGCAGCGAGGCCAGCCGGAAGGCGGCCTCCGCGCTGCCGCCGCCGGCCGCGCACCGCAGATGGCGTTCGGCGGCCCGGTGCTCGCCGTCCCGGACCAGGGCGATGCCCACCTGGAGGGCGGCGTCGGTGTGCCCGGCCGCCGCGGCCCGCTCGTACCACTTGAGGGCGGTGCGGTCCTCGTCCCGGCTGGCGAACAGGATGCCCAGGTTGAAGGCGGCGTCCACGCTGCCCGCCTCGGCGGCCTTGGAGAACCAGGGCTCGGCACCGGCCGCGTCCCCGCCCTGGAGCAGCAGGATGGCCAGGGCGTTGGCGGCCTCCCGGTGGCCCGCGTAGGCGGCCCGCCGGTAGAACTGCTCGGCCTGCGCGGTCCGCTCCTGGGCGGCGCAGAGCAGGGCCAGGTTGTAGGCCCCGTTGTGGTCGCCGGCGTCCATGGCGGCCCGGTACCACTTCTCGGCGGTCTGGGTCTCGCCCCGGGCCGCGTGCAGGGCGCCCAGCGCGTTGGCGGCGTTGCCGTCGCCCTCCTGGGCGGCCCGGTGCCACCAGGCGGCGGCGTTGTCCTCGTCGCCGGCGTCGCGCAGCAGGAAGCCCAGGGCGCAGGCGGCCCGCGCCTCGCCCTGCTTGGCGGAGGTCAGGTACCAGCGGCCGGCCTCCTTGAGCTCGCCGCGGGCCTCCAGCAGGGTGCCCAGGTGGAGGGCGGCCCGGCGGTGGCCGCGGGCGGCGGACTGCCGGTACCAGGCCTCGGCCTCGGCGGGCTCGCGGCGGCGCAGGATCCGGGCGAGGCGGTAGGCGGCCTCCCGGTGGCCCTGTTCGGCGGCGGCCCGGAGCCAGCGCTCGGCGCCCTTGTCCCCGCGGTGTTCCAGCAGGTCGGCCAGTCCGTAGGCGCCCAGGGCATGGCCGGATTCCGCCGCCTGGCGCAGCCAGTACTCGGCGGCGGGCTCGTCCCCGCGCTCGCGGTAGTGGCGGCCGAGGGCGTGGGCGGCGGGGGCGGATCCGGCGACGGCGGCGACCCGCCACCAGCCGGCCGCCTCCTCGGCGTAGCCGCGCTGGTGGAGCAGGACCCCGAGGTTGTTGGCGGCGGCGCGGTCACCGGCTCCGGTGGCTCCGCGCAGATAGGGTTCGGCGCCGTCCAGGTCCCCGCGGCGCAGCAGCAGGGCACCGAGCACGCTCATGGCGCCCGGGTCGCCCCTGTCCGCCGGTCCGCGGTGCCGGGCTTCCAGCTCGGCGTCCCCCGCCGGTTCGGTGTCGGCGTCGGCGAACACCTCGGCCGCGGTCACCGCGCCGGTCTGCGCGATGCCCGTCTTCCCGTCCCCGCTCCCGGGGCCGACCGCTGTCTCCACCCGTCCCGCCGCCCCGGTGGCTTCCGTGCCCTCTTCGGTCTCCGCCCGCACAAACCGCCCTGTCTCCAGCAGAGTTGACCTGTCCCCCATATATCCCATCGTCGCATCACCTGATACCCGCGTACACCTGGTATGTCGCAGCCAGTGAGGTCACTTCAGCGTTTTGTCGACATGCCCACAGAGTGACAAGTCAAACACGCGTCACCGACAACTCACCCGCACGGACACGCGGGTCTTCCCCGGGTTAACGACACAGGACACGACGAAGGCCCGGATCCCAAGGATCCGGGCCTTCGTCTGCAGTAGCGGGGACAGGATTTGAACCTGCGACCTCTGGGTTATGAGCCCAGCGAGCTACCGAGCTGCTCCACCCCGCGTCGGTGAAACCACAGTAGCACGGTGGGGAACGGAGCCTGAAATCCGTACTGCGGAAGCCCGCAGCCCGAGGGGCCGGAAGGCCGGGGAGGGCCGCCGGGAGACCGGCGGCCCTCCCCCGCCCGGCTAGCCGCCGGCCGCCGGGGGCGCCTTCAGCTTGGCCTCCGCTTCGATGGCCCGCCTCAGGGCCGCCTCCAGCTCGTCCTGAGCCTTGCCGTAGGCGGTCCAGTCACCGGCCTTCATGGCCTTGTCGGCGTCCTCCACGGCCTTCTGCGCATCCGCCAGGGCCGCCTTGACGGTCGGGTCCTGGCTGGGCGGCGGCTTGGTGGTGCCGTCGCCGGGCGGCTGCTCCGGGTTGGTGGGCACCGTCGGCGCCTCGGCCCCGAAGACCACGTTCAGCGCCTTGTCCAGGGTGTCCTCGAAGGCGGTCTGGCCGCCGTAGGTCACCAGCACCTTGCGCAGCAGCGGGTACTTGAGGGTGGCGCTGCGGACGTAGACCGGCTCCACGTAGAGCATCCCGCCGTCCAGCGGCACCGAGAGCAGGTTTCCGTACTCGACCTCGGAGTCGCCGCCGCGGAGCAGCCGGATCGACTCGGCGATCTTGGGTTCGGAGTTGAACTTGCTCTGCACCTGCTTGGGGCCGTCGACCGGCCGACTGGTGGGCAGCTTCAGCAGTCTGATCTTGCCGTACTCCGCGTTGCCCGGGTCCGCGTTGACCGCCATGAAGGCGCTCAGGTTGTCCCGGCCGTTCGGGGTGAACGTCGTGGTCAGCGAGAAGATCTGGTTCTTGTCGGTCTGACCCGGCATCTTCATCGACAGGTAGTACGGCGGAACCGCCGTGCCCGCCTTGGTGGTCGGGTCGTCCGGCACCTGCCACGCCTCGCTGCCGCTGAGGAAGGTCTGCGGGTCGGTGACGTGGTAGCGGGTCAGCAGCTCGCGCTGGACCTTGAACAGGTCCTGCGGGTAGCGCAGGTGGTCCATGAGCGGCTTGGAGATGTCGCTCTTGGGCTTGACCGTGCCGGGGAACGCCTTCATCCAGGTCTTGAGGACCGGGTCCTGGGTGTCCCACTGGTAGAGGTCCACCGTGCCGTCGTAGGCGTCGACGGTGGCCTTCACCGAGTTGCGGATGTAGTTGACCTGGTTCTCCTGGGCCACCACGGCGCGCTGGCTGTTGGTGAGGGAGTCGGCGGTGCTGTCGCCCAGCGTGGTGCGCGAGGCGTACGGGTAGCCGTTGCTGGTCGTGTACGCGTCGACGATCCACTTGATCCGGCCGTCCACGACCGCCGGGTAGGGCGCGCCGTCGATGGTCAGCCAGGGGGCGACGGCCTCGACCCGCTCCTTGGGGGTGCGGTTGTAGAGGATCCGCGAGCCCTCGCCGATGGCCCCGGAGTAGAGGATCTGCGGCTCGCTGAAGGCGAGCGCGTAGGCCGCCCGGTTGAACGGGTTGTCGAGGTTGACCCCGCTCTTGCCCTGGTAGGTCGTCTCCTTCTCGCCCTTGTCGTCCGAGTAGTCGAGCTCCTTCTGCGGTCCGCCGACGATCGAGTACTGCTTCGTCTGCTCGCCGTAGTAGATGCGCTGCTCGAAGTCGGTGCCGAACTGGCCCTTGGAGGGCAGGTCGGACTGGGTGAAGTCGGGGGCGCCGTCGGGTGCCGCCGTGGTGCCCTTGGCGGCGACCACGCCGAAACCGTGGGTGTAGCGGAAGTGGTCGTTGATCCAGTTGTTCTTCGGGATGCCCGCGATGTTGAGCTCGCGGAGGCCGATCACCGTGTCCTGGCCGCTGTACCGGTCCACCGCGAGGGTGGACGGGAAGGCGTAGTAGCCCTTGACCTGCTGGAGCTGCTGGAAGGCCGGGGAGACGATGTTCGGGTCGAGCAGCCGGACGCTGGCGTTGGTGTCGGCCTCCTGGCGGAGCTCCGTCTTGTTCGCCTTGGGGTCCGGCACTCCCGCGTAGTCCTGGACGTCGGCCGAGGCGATGCCGTAGGCGTCACGGGTGGCCTTGATGTTCTTCTGGACGTACGGCGACTCCTTGGCCTGCTCGTTCGGCTGGACCTGGAACTTCTGCACGATCGCCGGGTAGAGCCCGCCGATCAGGATGGCGGAGAGCACCATCAGGCCGAAGCCGATCACGGGCAGCTGCCAGGTGCGGCGCCACAGCGTCGCGAAGAACAGCGCGGCGCAGATCGCGGCGATGCAGAAGAGGATGGTCTTGGCCGGCAGGTAGGCGTTGGCGTCGACGTACCTCAGGCCGGTCCAGTTGTCCGAGGCCTTGAAGTCGCTGGATTTCACGGCCAGGCCGTACCGGTCCAGCCAGTAGGCGACGGCCTTGAGCGAGACGAAGAGGCCGAGCAGCACCGACAGGTGCCCGGTGGCCGCGGCGGTGGCCCGGGCGCCCGGGCTGGTCACCCGCAGCCCGCCGTAGAGGTAGTGCACCACTGCGGCGGCCAGCAGCGACAGCACGGTCGCGGCGAAGCCGAAGCCGAGCAGGAAGCGGTACCAGGGCAGGTCGAAGGCGTAGAACGACACGTCCAGGCCGAACTGGGGGTCCTTCTGCCCGAAGGGCACCCCGTTGACCCACATCAGCCAGGTCTTCCACTGGCCGGCGGCCGAAGCGCCCGCGATCAGGCCGACCAGCACGGAGATGCCGAGCAGCAGCCACCTCTTGTACGGGGCGATGCCCATCCGGTACCGGTCGAGGCTCTGCTGCTCCATCGACATGGCGGCCAGCGGCGGCCGCAGCCGGTGCGCCAGCCAGATGTTGAAGCCGACGGCCGCGGTCATCAGCAGCCCGAAGACGGCGAACAGGCCGATCTTGGTCCACAGGGTGGTGGTGAACACCGTGGAGTACTTGACCGAGCGGTACCAGAGCCAGTCGGTCCAGAAACCCGCGAACATGATGAAGAGCATGGCCAGGACGGCCAGC
Organism: Streptomyces sp. NPDC033845; assembly: GCF_055576225.1. Lineage (NCBI taxonomy): Bacteria > Bacillati > Actinomycetota > Actinomycetes > Kitasatosporales > Streptomycetaceae > Streptomyces > Streptomyces sp. NPDC033845. The sequence continues at coordinate 351,130 of NZ_JBVIRI010000003.1, forward strand.
ACTCCCAGGGTCATCAGGAGGGTCCGGGCACGCCGGGAGGGGCGGCCGACTCTCATCCGTGGCCCGGAGGGGCCTCCGCCTCGGTCCGGCATCTGGAAAGCCAAGGTGCGCACCTCGAAGTCGCTGTGTGTCTGGTCGGGGCCCCCGATCGTAGAGCCCACTCATGCAACTTACTGAGGCTTTGGTCAGTTCCCGGTATCAGGCCGGAACCAGGCAGGATGTTGCCCATGTCCAACCTTTCCTCCTCCGGTACCCCGATGGCGGCAGGCCCGCTGACCCGCGCCTGCCTCGAAATCGACGAGTACGCCTCCGGGCTCGGCTGGGACCAGCCCGCCCGACTGTTCGCCCTGGTCGACACCGCGAAGCTGCGCAGGCAGGAGCCCCGGCTGGCCGGGCAGCTCGGCCTGGACCAGGACGACGCCGGCAAGGCCCAGTACACCCCGATCGAGCAGGACAAGCTGCCCGCCGGGATGGCGCTGGACAAGTTCCTGGGCACGATCGCCTGGCCCGACGCGGTGGTGGGCTGCGCCCTCACGGTGGAGCGGATGATGCTCCCGCCCTCGGCGGAGGCCACCGTTCCGACGGGGCTGACCGACAAGCAGCTGTCGAAGTGGGTGGCCGGCCACCCGGAGCGGCAGGAGGTGCGGATCACCGTGGCGGTGCTGCGGGACGGCTCCCGGGAGTCGGCCGTACGGCTGCGGGAGAAGGACTCGGCGACCGAGGTGCTGACCGGGGCCTCGCTGGTGCCGGGCCTGGCGGAGGCCCTGTCGGCCACCTTCTCCTGAGGCGTACCCGGCCTGCCCCGCGCGGCTGCCCCGGGCGCTATCCCCTGGTGCAGCGGGGCAGGCCGGCCGTGTCGCCCTTGCTGATCTTCTTCAGCGAGGCGGTGGCGTCCGCGATGGTCTCCACCTTCACCAGGGTCAGCCCGTCCGGGACGTTCTTGGCGGCGGAGGCGCAGTTGTCGGCCGGGGTGAGGAAGTAGCGGGCACCGGCCTCCCGGGCGCCGATGGTCTTCATCTGGATGCCGCCGATCGGTCCGACCTCGCCGGTGTCGTCGATGGTCCCGGTGCCGGCCACGAACTTGCCGCCGGTCAGGTCCTCCGGGGTCAGCTTGTCGACGATGCCCAGGGCGAACATCAGACCGGCGCTGGGGCCGCCCACGTCGGCGAGCTTGATGTCGATGTGGAACGGGAAGGTGTGGTCGGTCTCGGCCCGGATGCCGACGATGGCGTGCCCGTCGCCCTCGGCCTTGGCGGTGGTCACGGTCACCTTCTCCTCGGCCTCGGTGCCGGGGGTCCGGCCGGCCTTCTCGGCGGCGGCGGCCTCCTTGGCCGGGATGATCGTGAACACGACCTTCTCGCCGGCCTTGTGCCGGGTGACCAGCTTGGCGACGTCCTCCGGGGCCTTCACCGGGGTCCCGTCCACCGCCTTGATCACATCACCGGCGTGCAGCTTCCCCTCCGCCGGGCTGTCCTTGATCACCGTGAACACCGCGACCCGCGCGGTGACCGGGATCCCCAGTTCCTTCAGGGCGGCGACCTTGGCGCTCTCCTGCGACTGGCTGAACTCCTCGGCGTTCTCCTGGGTGGACTGCTCCTCGGTCTTGCCGTTCGGGTAGAGGTTCTCGTGCGGGACCACGATGTTGTCCCCGGCCAGCCAGCCGTAGACCGCTTCCAGCAGGTTCATGTCGTAGTCGGCGCCGGTGACCCGCACGGTCGTCATGTTGAGGTGACCGGTCGTCGGGTACGTCTTGCGCCCGGAGATCTGCAGCACCGCCTCGCCGCCGGCCTCGCCGAGCGTGTTCACCGTCGGGCCCGGGCTCATCTCCGAGTACGGGACCTTGATGAACACCCCTGCGCAGAGCAGCGCGAACAGCATCAGGGTGGAGGCGAGCATCGTCGCGGTGCGGCGTGGCATGGAACGACAGTACGGGAAGCTCCTGGGGGTCGGCCTTCGGGGCCGGTCCGTCCGGGGAGCACTCCCGCGGTCCTCGGGCGGCGGTGTCAGACGCCGTCGGAAGAGGAACGGGAAGCAGCGGCCTGGGCGGCCTGCGCGTCACGGCCGGGACGGTCCATGGCCTCGCGGAAGCGGGCGTAGCCGGCCAGCTCGGATATGTCTCCCGAGGTGCGGTCGCGGGCGGCCCAGGTGCCCCATACTGCGGCGCCTATCGCGGCGAAAAACGGAATCAGCAACCAGGCCAGTGACGCCATTCCCGTGCCTCCCTACCCCGAGTGCGAGCTGTCGGTGCTCTCAACGCTCGTGCCCGGGGCCCGGTTACGCAAATCGAGGGCGTGTTGCGCGTCCGGACGGGGGTGTCCGGTCAGCAGGCGCCGACCCACTCCTCGGTGCCGTCGGAGAAGGTCTGGTGCTTCCAGATCGGGACCTCGTGCTTGAGGTCGTCGATCAGCATCCGGCAGGCCTCGAACGCCTCGCCGCGGTGCGGGCAGGAGACCGCCACGATCACCGCGATGTCACCCACCGCGAGGTCGCCGACGCGGTGCACCGCGACCAGGGCGCGGACCGGGTACTTGGCCGCCACCCGCTCCGCGACGCGGCGCATCTCCGCCTCCGCCGTCGGGTGGCAGGAGTAGCCGAGCGAGTCCACGTCGGCGCCGCCGTCGTGGTTGCGCACCGTGCCGACGAAGAGCGTCGTGCCGCCCGTGGAGTCGTCGCCGACGGCCCGGTGGACCTCGTCGAGCGAGAGCGGGGTGTCGCGGATCGCCAGGAGCCTGATGGGGTCCGTGGCGGCTTGTTCGCCGGGGTGGTCGTAGTGCGGTGCCATGCCCTCATCGTGCACCACCCCGCCGACCGCGCGAAATACCCGGATCACCCGTCCCGGCGGGTCCCCGTTGGGAGCCTCCTACAGCCCCCGCCGGCCCCGCCGCCGCCCGGCCGGGGCCGGGTCACAGGCCGCGGCGGCGGCGGGCCGCCCGGACCACCGCGGCCGCGCCCAGCAGCGCCACGGTCGCACCGGCCGCACCCGCGGCGGTCGCGTCCTTGCGGCCCAGCCGGCGGCCGGCCACGGTGTGCCGGCCCGCCGCCTCCTGGAGCAGCTCGGCGAGGACCTCCTCGTTCGTCCAGCGCGGCCGCCAGCCCGCCGCGTGCAGCCGGCTCACGCTGACCACCCACGGGTGCATGGTGTAGGCCAGGTCGCCGGCCGGGGACGGGGTCAGACCGATCCGGTGCAGCCGGGCCGCGGCGCCGAGCGCCACCGCGGAGGGCAGCTCCATCCGGCGGATCCCGCTGAGCTCCTCGACCTCCTCCTGCTCCAGCCAGCCCTCGCAGCCGACCGCGAGCTCCCCCTCGACCTTCTCCAGGGCCGCGTACTCCAGGGCGCTGACCAGGTCCTCCACATGGCAGAACTGCCAGGTGGGCCGGGATCCGGCGACCACCAGCAGGCGCGGGGACTCGAAGTAGCGGGTGAGCGCGGTGTCGGTGCCGCCGACCAGCACGGCCGGCCGGACCACGGTCACGTTGAGGCCGGGGTGGGCGCGGGGCGCCCGGCGGCCGAGCCGTTCGATCTCCAGCAGGTCGCCGACCCCGGTGGCCTCCGCGGTGGCCCGCAGCTCGGAGTCCTCGGACAGCGGGATGTCGTTGTCGGGCAGCGCCCCGTAGACCATCGCGGAGGTGCAGAGCACCACCCGCCGGACGCCGGCCGCGGCGGCGGCCGTCAGCACGGTCTGGGTGCCGCGCACGTTGTACGCGGTGCGGGCCGCGGAGTCGGTCTCCAGGTCCAGGTCGAGGGCCAGGTGGACGACCACGTCGGCGCCCCGCAGCTTCTCGGCGATGGCCGGGTCCCGGACGTCCAGGACGTGCCACTGGGCGGCGGCGCTCTCGCCCCGCCGCTCGTCGATGGCGACGACCTGCTTGACCTCCTCGGAGGCCGCCAGCCGGGCCACCAGGGCGGCGCCGACCCCGCCGGCGGCCCCGGTCACGGCCACGACCGGACCGCGGGCGGCCGGATTACGCGGGCGGCGAACGCCGGCGGACACGTCGGCCACGGCGTCGGCTTCGGCCCGTTCGGGCCGGCTTTCGCCGTCGAACGGCGCTCGAACCTGCGGATCTGGGGAACTCACCGGGCGTCTCCAGCGGTTGTCTTCAGTAGGGGCCGCGTCCTGACGCGTACCTACCAGGTGACGTCCATCCTGCCGCAGGCCTGGAGCCGGCGGAGCACCGAGCCCGGAAGCGGGTGTGGTGTCTACGCTGGGTGGTGTTGTCGGACCATTGCCCGCCGGCCCGAGCCGGCGGCCCTACGAGCCGAGGAAACCCGTGAGTGACACCCCATTCGGATTCGGCCTTCCGCCCGAGGAGCCGGAGAACGGCGACGAGGGCAAGAAGAAGGGCGACCAGGGCGGCCCGGCCGGCGGCCAGGGCGGTCCGGCGAATCCGTTCGGGTTCTCCGGCCTGCCCGGCGGTGCGGACAACCCGTTCGCCGCGATGTTCGGCTCCATGAACATGAACCCGAACGACCTGGGCGCCGCCTTCCAGCAGCTCGGCCAGATGCTGAGCTACGAGGGCGGTCCCGTGAACTGGGACATGGCCAAGGACATCGCCCGCCAGACGGTGGCCCAGGGCACCGCGGACGGGGTGAAGGACGCCAGCGTCGGCGTGGCCGAGAAGGCCGCCGTCGAGGAGGCCGTCCGGCTGGCCGACCTGTGGCTGGACAGCGTCACCTCGCTGCCCTCCGGTGCCGGGACGGCGGTGGCCTGGAGCCGCGCCGAGTGGGTGGAGGCCACCCTTCCGGTGTGGAAGGAGCTCGTCGACCCGGTCGCCGAGCGGGTCGGCGCGGCCATGGGCCAGGTGCTGCCCGAGGAGATGCAGGCGATGGCGGGCCCGCTGCTCGGCATGATGCGCTCCATGGGCGGGGCCATGTTCGGCCAGCAGATCGGCCAGGCGGTGGGCGCGCTCGCGGGCGAGGTCGTCGGCTCCACCGACGTGGGTCTGCCGCTGGGTCCGGCCGGGAAGGCGGCCCTGCTGCCGCTGAACATCGAGGCCTTCGGCAAGGACCTGGGCGTCCCCTCGGACGAGGTCCGGCTGTACCTGGCGCTGCGCGAGGCGGCGCACGCCCGGCTGTTCGCGCACGTCCCGTGGCTGCGCTCGCACCTGTTCGGCGCGGTCGAGGGCTACGCCCGGGGGATCAAGGTCGACACCTCCAAGCTGGAGGACGTGGTCGGCCAGCTCGACCCGTCGAACCCGGAGCAGCTGCAGGAGGCCCTCCAGGGCGGAATGTTCCAGCCGCAGGACACCCCGGAGCAGAAGGCGGCGCTGGCCCGGCTGGAGACCGCGCTCGCGCTGGTCGAGGGCTGGGTGGACGCGGTGGTCCACGAGGCCGCCAAGCCCCGGCTGACCTCGGCCGACGCCCTGCGCGAGACCCTGCGCCGGCGGCGCGCCTCGGGCGGTCCGGCGGAGCAGACCTTCGCCACCCTGATCGGGCTGGAGCTGCGGCCGCGCCGGCTGCGGGACGCCTCGCGGCTGTGGGCCTCGCTCACCGACGCGCGCGGGGTGGACGGCCGGGACGGCCTCTGGGAGCACCCGGACATGCTGCCGACCGCCTCCGACCTGGACGACCCGGACGGGTTCGTGCACCGGGAGCAGCTGGACTTCTCGGAGATCGACAAGATGCTCGGCGAGGCCGCCGAGCAGCGCGAGGACAAGGGCGAAGACGAGAAGTGAGTCTGTTCGAGGACGCGGTCCTGGTGCTCAAGGAGTACCAGGGCGGCGGTGAAGCGGGCCAGCTCGCACTGCGGGACGTCTATCTGGAGCATCTGGCGGCCCATCCGGACGGGGTCTACAAGCCCTGTGGGGCGGGGCACGTCACGGGCAGCGCGCTGGTGATCGACCCGTCGGCGGGCCGGGTGCTGCTGACCCTGCACAAGAAGCTGGGCATGTGGCTGCAGATGGGCGGCCACTGCGAGCCGGGTGACCCCACCCTGGCGGCGGTGGCGCTGCGCGAGGCCGTCGAGGAGTCGGGGATCGGCTCGGGGCTGACCCTGCTGGCGGGCGGTCCGGTCCGGCTGGACCGGCATCCGATCCCGGCCCCCTGCAACTGGCACCTGGACGTGCAGTACGCGGCGCTGGCCCCGGCCGGGGCGGTGTCGGCGATCAGCGAGGAGTCGCTGGACCTGCGCTGGTTCGGGTACGAGGAGGTGGCCGGGGTGGCCGACGAGTCGGTGGTGCGGCTGCTGGAGGCGACGCTGGCGCGGCTCTGAGAGCCGCGGTGGACGGAAGGGGCGGCCCCCGGGAATCCGGTGGCCGCCCCTTCGCCGTGTCACGGGCGCGGTGCCGCGGGCGCGGTGCCGCGGTGCCTCCGCCCGTCTCCGGGCGGGTGGGCGCGCGGGGGTCAGGCGCGGCTGCCGCCGAGCGAGTTGCCGCGCATGCCCAGGCCGAGGACCCCGCCCCGCAGATGGGTGGGCGGAAGCAGCTCGCTGGGCTGCACCAGGACGTATCCCTCGCCCTGGAAGTGCATCTCCCAGCCCTCCCCGGTGGATCCCCGGCGGCGCCACACCCCGGAGCTGGAGGTGGGGGCCTGGAGCTGGGTGCGCAGGGTGGTGGACCAGGCGATGACGGCGTCGGCGTCCACGCAGATGTTCTTGTTCGGTCCGGCCTGCAGGGCCAGCGGCTCGCCGGAGGTGAGCAGGGCGACCTGCCCGGTGCCGGTGAGCTCCAGGTTGTACGCCCCGGCCGAGGCGATCTCGACGGCGCTGTCGATGGCGACGATGCCGACCCCGAGGGTGGAGTCGAAGGCGAGGACGGACTTGCTGTCCACGGTGATGCCCCGGCCCACCTCCATCACATGGATGTGCTGGGCGAAGTTGGCCAGGTAGACATTGCCCTGGCCCTTGCACTTCATGAGCTCCAGGCCCTCGCCGGTCATCTGGCGGACGTTGCGCCAGCTGTTGTTCCGGTACTGGCTCTGGAAGTCGATCTGTCCCTCGAAGGCGACCATCGCGCCCTGCCGGGCGAGGACGGAGCCGCTGCCGGGGCCGACCTCGGCCTTGAGCAGCTGGGAGTTCTGCAGGGTGTAGCGGCCGGTGGACTGGACCGGGACGTGCGCGAAGAGTGTGCTGTGCATGGTGACTCGGTGCTCCTCTCAGCCCCGGATCTTGAATCGGTCGCCGGTGTCCTCGCTGGGCTGGACGATCACGAAGCCCTGGCCCTTGAAGCCGATCTGGAGGGCTTCGCCGCTGCCCCGGCCGATCAGCGCGCTCGCCTTGATGGTCCGCTTGGGCTTCAGTTCGAGCCCGGTGGTCCAGCCGATGAGGGCGTCCGGGTCGACGTACGTCTCGCGTTCGGCGCAGTCGAGGACGGTGGGCAGGCCGCGGCTGACCAGGGCGACCCAGCCGGTGCCGCGGATCACCAGGTTGGTGAGTCCGGAGCCGGAGAGCTTCGCCAGTCCCTTGACCGGCTCGATGGCCAGCTGGAGGGTGGCGTCGCAGGCCAGCAGGGTGGCGCCGTTGACCGAGAGGGCCTCGTTGTCGAGGTGGACGACCAGGACGTCGGCGCCGTAGTCGGCGAGGAAGAGGTCCCCGTCGCCCTGGCAGAGCATCAGCTTGCCGCCCTCGCCGGTGACCATCTCCTCGGCGGAGCGGCGCAGGCTCGCGGGGGCCGCGTGGAACTGGACGTACCCCTCGTAGGCGATCATCGAGCCGGCCTTGGCGATCAGGTCCTGGCCGGTGATCATCGTGACTTTGAGGGTCTTGGAGTTGTGGACGGCCATCCGCAGGCCGGTGGTGGCGACCCGGTGGGCGTCGAGTGTCTGCGTGTCCATGACTGCCTTACACCTCGAAGGGCTGTACGACGACGAAGTTCCCGGGCGCTCCGCGGAACTGGAGGTTCACGGCCTCCCCGGTCCGGCTGGCGTACCCGGAGCGGCGCAGCCGCAGCGCGGTGGTGGTGACCGCCTGGGCACCGGCCGACCAGGCGATCACGGCGTTGCCGTCGACATAGGTGGCGGGACCGACGGGGAGCACCACCGGGGTGCCGCGGGTCTTGACGACCACGGCTCCGGTGCCGGAGAAGAGCATCGAGAACAGGCCACCGCCGGGCAGGCCGGCCCCTTCGATCCGGCGGACCTCGGTCTCCAGGGACTCGTCGAAGGCGAGGACCCCCTGGGCGCTGGTGTACAGCTGGTCGGCGCCTTCGAGGCGGATCACGAAGAGCCGGCTGGCCTCGTCGGCGAGGAACACCTCGCCGTCACCGGAGCAGCGCATCAGGGACATGCCCTGGCCGGTGAGCTGGCCGGTGAGCTTGCCGAGCAGACCGGAGCCCTTGTGGGCGAAGTCGATGTCGCCCTGGTAGGCCACCATGGTGCCCTGTTTGGCCAGGATGCCCTGGTTCTTGGTGAGGGTGACCCGGACCTGCTGGGGGTTCTGCTCGGTCCAGCGGTCGCCGACGGCCGCCTCGGCGTACTTGGTGAGGACCGCGCGGAGTCCGGCTTCCGGGGGCACCGGGGCCAGCGACTGGGCGGCGCCGAACGGCGGGGCCATCGGGGCGCCGGGCGGCGGGACGGCACCGAAGGGCGGGGCCGTCGGGACGCCGGGGGGACCCTGCGGGGCCGGGGCGGGGACGGCACCGAACGGCGGCGGGGAGCCGAAGGAGGCGGTCTGCGGGGCGGGACTGCCGAAGGCCGGGGCGGGCGCGGGGGCCTGCACCGGGACCGGGGCGGGCGCGGGGGCCGGCGGGGCCGGGGCCTGGAAGGGGGCCGGCGCGGGCGGGGCCGGCGCGGGCGGGGCCGGCGCGGGCGGGGCCTGGAAGGCGGCGGGGGCCGGGGCCGACGGCGGGGCCTGGAAGGCGGGCGGGGCGAAGGCGGGGGCGGCGGCCGGGGGCTCGGCCGGGGCCGGGGCCGGCGGCTGCTCCTCGGCGACCTCGCCGCCGAAGTTCCGCAGCAGGGCGTCCAGACCGCCGTCGAACCCCTGGCCGACGGCGGCGAACCGCCAGACGTCCTTGAGGTAGAAGTCGCCGAGCATCACCGCGCGCTCGGTGCTGAACTCCGCACCGGAGAAGGCGTACCGGACGACCTCCTCGCCGCCCGCGACGATCCGGATGTATCCGGGGCCGACCTGGGACATGGTCCCGTCGCCGTCCACGGTCGCGGTGAACGACAGCTTGTGCACGGAGGGCGGGATCCGGTCGAGGGTCACCCGGAAGGACTCGGTGTCACCGGACTGCGGCCCGAGCTGCTGGATCGACTCCTCGGGCGATTTGGGCTGGTTGAAGAAGATGAAGTACCGGTCGTCGGAGAGCTGCTCGTCGGCGTCGAGCCCGAAGCAGCTGATGTCGAACGACAGACCCGGGGCGGCGATCTGCACGCCCACGTACAGATCCGTCCCCGCCGTCAGATCGCTGATCTTGGCCTTGTGGCCGCGCTGGAATTCCCTGGCCATACGCTCCGACCGTCCCCCATCCGAAAGTGAATGCGTGCCGTCAGGCTATCCGGAGCGGCTCACATTCGGCCAAGCAGGTGTCCGGGCGGACCCCGCCGCCGGCTGACCGGCTGTCAGTCCCCTGGTTCGGCGGGCGGCTTCGGCAGCCGCTCCGCGGCCACCACGCCCTCCAGGTAGCCGCGCGCCCGCTCGGTCCGCGGATACCCCTCCAGGAGTTCCCAGAAGAGCGGTCCGTGGCCGGGCACCAGCAGGTGCGCCAGCTCGTGCAGCAGCACGTAGTCGACCACGTACTCCGGCATTCCCTGGAGGCGGTGGGACAGCCGGATGCTGCCCTCGGCCGGGGTGCAGGACCCCCACCGGGTGTTCTGGTTGGTGACCCAGCGCACCGAGCGGGGACGGGCCCGCCCGTCGAAGTACTGCTCGGACAGACGCTCGGCGCGCTCCGTCAGTTCCGCGTCGCCCAGGGTCCGGCGGCTCTCCTGGGCGGCCAGTTTGTCCAGCATCACGCCCACCCAGCGGCGCTCCTCGGCCTCGGACATCCGGGCAGGGATGAGCACGACCGTACGGTCACCCTCCCGGTAGGCGGATACGGTCCTGCGGCGGCGCGCGCTCCGGCGGACCTCGACGGGGCGGTGCGGTGGATCGGCGGACACGGCACGACGGTACCCGCTGCTCCCGACCGACGTCCCGTCATCTCGTGTGACGAATGGAGGGGGCTGTGGACAACGGAATCCATGGCCGGGGGCGGGGCGGGCATTCTCGTCGCATGGCGGTGGACGGTCCGTGTCGGAGGGGGAATGGCGATGTATCCGAAGGTGAAGCCGGTGCTGGCGAGGGCCTGGCGGGATCTGCAGACCGTGCAGTTCGGGGTGACCCCGGCGCACGCGGTGGTGCTGGGTCCGGTGGACACGGCGACCGGGTCGCTGATCGACCGGATCGACGGGACCCGGGGCATGGACCTGCTGCGGGCGGACGCCCGGGCGCTGGGCCTGCCGGAGGGGCGGGCGGACGAGCTGGTCCGGAGGCTGGTGGGGGCCGGTCTGATCGAGGACGCGACGGCGGGCGATCCGGCCGCCCGGGAGCAGTGCCGGGAGGCGCCGGAGCGGCTGGGTCCCGATCTGGGCTCGCTGGCGGTGGTGCGGCCGGCCCCGGCCGGCGCCCAGGAGGGGCTGGCGGCCCGCCGGGCGGTCCGGGTCCAGGTGCGCGGGGCGGGCCGGGTCGGGGCGGCGGTCGCGGCGGTGCTGGCGGCGGCCGGGGTGGGCCGGGTGGAGGTGCTGGACGGCGGGCGGGTGGAGCCGGGGGACCTGGCCCCGGGCGGACTGGACCCGCAGAGCGTGGGACTGATGCGGGCGGAGGCGGCGGCCTCGCTGGTCCGGGGCGCCTCCGTGGGGCGGCCCCCGAGAGCGGCGGGCCGGTCGGCCGGGGTGTCGGCACCGGCCCTGGTGGTGGTCGCTCCGAGGGACGGACTCCAGTCCTGGGCCCCGGATCCGGACCTCGCGGCGGGATGGGTCTCGGCGGGGATCCCGCATCTGTACGCGGGGGTGCTGGAGGGCACCGGGATGGTGGGGCCGCTGGTGCTGCCCGGGGGGACGGCCTGCGCGGGCTGTATGGAGCGGGAGCGGATCGGCCGGGATCCGGCCTGGCCCCGGCTGCTGGTGCAGTGGCGGTCGGCGCACCGCCGCCGGGCGGTGCCGGCCTGTGAGCTGGGTCTGGCCACGGCGGTGGCCGGTCTGGCGGCGGCCCACGCGCTGTCCTTCCTGGACGGTGAGCTGCCCGCGTCCACCGGGGGCCGGTGGGAGGCGGCGCTCCCCGGACTCCACTGGGAGCACACCGAGCTGGCCCCTCATCCGGAGTGCCCCTGCGGGGCCGCCGGTTCTGGCCGGGGGGACTCGTCCGCGGCCCCGTGGTCACAGGACACAATGGCCGGGTAACGGCCGCTTGCGGCGCGGGCGTCAGGGCACTGGAGGGGCATATGTCCGATCTTCCCCGGAAGGCGGTCACCCGGACCGCGAAGCTTGCCGCGCTGCCGCTGGGCATAGCGGGCCGGGCCACCTGGGGGCTGGGCAAGCGGATCGGCGGGAAGTCCGCCGAGATCGTGGCGCGGGAGCTCCAGCAGCGCACCGCGGAGCAGCTGTTCCGGGTGCTCGGGGAGCTCAAGGGGGGTGCCATGAAGTTCGGGCAGGCCCTGTCGGTGTTCGAGTCGGCACTGCCGGAGGAGGTGGCCGGGCCGTACCGGGCCGCGCTGACCAAGTTGCAGGAGGCGGCGCCGCCGCTGCCGACGGCCACGGTGCACCGGGTGCTGGCGGAGCGGCTGGGTGCGGACTGGCGGGAGCGGTTCGTCTCCTTCGAGGACAAGCCGGCGGCGGCCGCCTCGATCGGGCAGGTGCACCGGGCGGTGTGGCACGACGGCCGGGAGGTCGCGGTCAAGGTGCAGTATCCGGGGGCCGGGGAGGCGCTGCTGTCGGATCTGAAGCAGCTGGGCCGGTTCGCCGGGCTGCTGGGCCCGCTGATCCCGGGCATGGACATCAAGCCGCTGATCCGGGAGCTGCGGGACCGGGTCGCCGAGGAGTTGGACTACGAGCTGGAGGCGGAGGCCCAGCGGATCCACGCGGAGGCCTTCGAGGGGGATCCGGACGTGCTGGTGCCGGATGTGGTGCACCAGGGCGATCAGGTGCTGGTCACCGAATGGATCGAGGGCGTTCCGCTGTCCGAGGTGATCACCGGCGGCACGGAGGCGGAGCGGGACCGGGCCGGGCAGCTGCTGGCGCGGTTCCTGTTCTCCGGCCCGGCCCGGACGGGGCTGTTGCACGCGGATCCGCACCCGGGGAACTTCCGGCTGGTGACGGGGGCGGACGGTGCGGTGCGGCTGGGCGTGCTGGACTTCGGGACGGTGGACCGGCTGCCGGGCGGGCTGCCCGCGTCCATCGGGGCCTCGCTGCGGCTGACCCTGCGGGGGGACGCCGAGGCGGTCTACGGGCAGTTGTGCGCCGAGGGGTTCGTGAAGGAGTCCATCGAGCTCGACCCGGACGCGGTGCTCGACTATCTGCGGCCGATCATCGAGCCGGCGGTGGTCGAGGAGTTCACCTTCACCCGGGGGTGGATGCGCGGTCAGGCGGCGCGGATCGCGGACCCGCGCTCCCCCGCGCACCAGCTGGGCAAGCAGCTCAACCTGCCGCCCTCGTACCTGCTGATCCACCGGGTCACGCTGAGCACCATCGGGGTGCTGTGCCAGCTGGGGGCGCGGGTCCGGCTGCGGGACGAACTGGAGGCCTGGCTGCCGGGGTTCCTCGCCGAGGACTGAGCCGCGGCGGGCGGGTCACCACCAGGAGGAGTCGAGTCTGCCCTCGATGGACCGGATATGGGTCCGGGCGCAGTCCTGGCAGAAGTACTGCCGGACTCCGTTCTCGACGGAGCAGGTCCAGGTGAGCGGGGCCCCTTCGGGAGAGCGGGCGCCGCACAGGGCGCACACCGCGGTCCGTGCCTCGGGGTCCGCGGGTGCGGGGTGGGGAGTCGGCTGGTCCACCTCCGGACGGTACCTCCGCGCGGGGTCTCCGGGGAGGCAACGCACCGGGGGGACCGGTCCGTTCGGACCGGTCCCCCCGGATGGCATCAGGTGATGGCGTCCGCCATCAGTTCATGACGGCCATGGCGAGCGCGCGCCGGGCGCGCAGCGAGGCGCGCTCGGCCCGGCGCTGCATGCGGCGCGCGGTGACCAGGCGGATGGCCCGCTGGTCCTCCTGGGCCTCACGCAGCCGGTCGGCCATATGGGCACGAGCCAGGGCTTCTGGGATGAGTTGCATTTCGCGGGTCCTGTTCTGACGCGAGGTGATCGCGCCGGTGGTGATGAAGTCTGCGGTGGCGGAGGCCGCTTCGGTGGCGGTCTGCTCGCTGGTGGCGTGGGGGGTCATGAGGGCCTGCTTCAGGGGGTCGTGCGTCAGGGGGCGGTCGATGGTTCCGGTGGCTTTCATGCCGTGACCGGGTTCTTGCGCGGGCGGCCACGCGGCCGCTTGCGGGCGACGACCACACCCTGGACGAAGAGCTCGCCACCCCAGACGCCCCAGGGCTCGCGGCGCTCCTGCGCTCCGGCGAGGCAGGCCTCGACGAGCGGGCAGGTGCGGCAGAGGGACTTGGCGTACTCGACGTCGGCCGGGGACTCGGCGAAGAAGACCTCGGGGTCGAAGGAGCGGCAGGGGACGGGGGCACCGAGGTTCTCGATGGCGTCATCGAGCGCGGTGAGCGCGGTGAGCGGAGCGGGCGGGGTCAAGGTGGAGTCCTCCGGGACTGCGAGCGGGGAGATCGTTCGGTTCTGCGGTACGGACGGGGCGTGCGCTTCGAGTTGCACGGTGTTTTCTTCCTCGTCTTGGGTGACTAGTCGGTCCGGCCTGGTTGGCCGGGGGTCGGCTGCTGGTACCTGGTCTTGCCAGTCCCGAGGCCCCTTCGCTCCGTCGTCCCCGTTCGGGGACAAACAGAAGGGCCGCGGATCCCGGGTGGGGTTCCGCGGCCCTGAAGGCGCCGGCCTGATCATGCGATCAGGCTGGATCACTCCAGGGTTCGAGCCCGCGGAAGGCCCACATCAGGTGGTGCTGCGTCGTCGTCTGCTTGCCGGATCCGGCACCGGTCGCGGCAAAGGCATAGGCGCCATGGGCTGCCTGGTCCTTCACTACTGCCACCGGTGCCTGGGTCGGTCGCTCATTGCGCTCACGGACCGGCAGACCGGACAGGAGGGCGGCGCTGTTCGCGGGAATCGCGGACAGACCGGTGCCCTGACCCAGGAAAGCGGGCGCGGCGAGAAGCGTGGAGGAGCCGAGCAGGCAGGAAGCGACGACCGGACGATCGGTCATTTTGGTTTCGGTCTTGAAGCTGATCACTGGTCTCGCCTCCTCTCGGCGTCTCTGGTGGGACTGGCTGGTGGGCCGGTCCCGCACGTATTCGGATAAGTACAGCACAAGGACAGGGCTTCGGAGAAGCCGTTGTTCTCGTGGTTAAGAACCTATGGGGCTTGCCCGGGCATGTGCAAACTATTTTTCCGACGAGTTTTCACGCGTCGTCCCCGAGGCCCTCGCCGGGCTCCTGACCTGCGCAGATGGCCAGGACATCGGCTCCGTAGCGGTCGAGCTTGCGGCCGCCGACGCCCGAGATCATCGAGAGCTCGCCGGCCTCGGCGGGCGCGGCCTCGGCGATCGCCATCAGGGTCTTGTCGGTGAAGACGCAGTACGCGGGCAGTCCTTGGAGCCTCGCCTGATCCGCCCGCCAGTCCCGGAGGCGTTCGTAGAGTCCTTCGTCCATGTCGGACGGACAGTCTTCGCAGCGCATCAGTTTCAGCTCGCCGGCCTCGGTGAGCGTCTTGCCGCAGACCCGGCACAGCACCGGGCCCCGGCGGCCCCGCTTGCGCGTGAGGACCTCGGCGGCGATCCGGCCGGCCGGGGCCGCGGAGCCGGGCCGCAGGCCGTTCAGGAAGCGGCTGGGCTTGCGGGCGGCCCGGCCGCCGGGGGCCCGGGACAGGGACCAGGACAGGGTCAGGTGCACCCGGGCCCGGGTGACCCCGACATAGAGCAGCCGGCGCTCCTCCTCGATCTGCTCGTCGGTCTTGGCGTAGGTGATCGGCATCATGCCGTCGGTCAGCCCGGCCACGAACACGGCGTCCCACTCCAGGCCCTTGGCCGCGTGCAGGGAGGCGAGGGTGACCCCCTGGATGGTCGGGGCGTGCTGGGCGGCCCGGCGCTCCTCCAGTTCGACGGTGAGGTCGGACAGGGTGGCGTCCGGGCGGGCCCGGGCGAAGTCCTCGGCGACCCGGACCAGGGCGGCCAGGGACTCCCACTGGTCCCGGACGGCTCCCGAGCCGGCCGGCGGCTCGGGGGTCCAGCCGCTCGCGCTGAGCACCGCGCGGACCTGGGAGGGCAGCTCGACCACATCCGCCAGCAGGGGGTCGTTGGCCCGGGAGTGGGCGGCCCCGCGGAGGGTGATCAGGGCCTTCTGGACCTCGGGGCGCTCGAAGAAGCGCTCGGCGCCGCGCAGCTGGTACGGGACTCCGGCGTCGGCCAGGGCCTGTTCGTAGACCTCGGACTGGGCGTTGATCCGGTAGAGGACGGCGATCTCGCCGGCCGGCACCCCGGCGGCGATCAGGTCGCGGATCCGGCGGGCGACCCCCTCGGCCTCGGCGGGTTCGTCCGGATACTCGGCGTAGCAGGGGTCGGGGCCGGGCTCGCGCTGGGAGACCAGTTCCAGCCGGTGTTCGGCGGCGCGGCCGCGGGCCTGGGCGAGGACCCCGTTGGCCAGGTGGACCACCTGGGGGGTGGAGCGGTAGTCGCGGACCAGCTTGACCACGGTGGCCTGCGGGTACCGGGAGCGGAAGGTCAGCAGGTGGTCGGGGGTGGCGCCGGTGAAGGAGTAGATGGTCTGGCTGGCGTCGCCGACCACGCACAGGCTGTCCCGGTCGCCGAGCCAGAGCTCCAGCAACCGCTGCTGGAGCGGGCTGACGTCCTGGTACTCGTCGACCACGAAGTGCTGGTACTGGGTCCGGATGGTCTGGGCGATGTCCTGGCGGTCCTGGAGGATGCCGACGGTGAGCAGCAGCACGTCCTCGAAGTCGATCATTCCGCGGTCGCGTTTGAGCTGTTCGTAGGTGCCGTAGATCTGCGCGATTTCGGCCATGTCCCGGGGGGCCTCGCGGCCGGCCTTGAGGGCGGCCGCCGGATAGTCGGCGGGCACCGTCTGGGTGACCTTGGCCCATTCGATCTCGCCGGTGACGTCGCGGAGCTCGTTGCGGTCGAGGCGGACCCGGCAGCGGGCTCCGGCCTCGGCGACCAGCTGGATCTTGCGCTCGACCAGCCGGGGCAGCTCGCCGCCGACGGCTTTCGGCCAGAAGTACTGGAGCTGGCGGAGGGCCGCGGAGTGGAAGGTCCGGGCCTGGACCCCGCCCGCGCCGAGGGCGCGGAGCCGGCCGCGCATCTCCCCGGCGGCCCGGTTGGTGAAGGTGACGGCGAGCACGCTGGCGGGCATCAGCTGGCCGGAACGGACCCCGTAGGCGATGCGGTGGGTGATGGCCCGGGTCTTGCCGGTGCCGGCGCCCGCGAGCACGCACACCGGCCCGCGCAGGGCCGTGGCGACCTCGCGCTGCTCCGGGTCCAGGCCCAGGAGCACCGCGTCGGCGGACTCGGCGACGGCCGGGAAGGATGAGGAGTGCGTTGCTGCTGTCACCCGACCATGCTGCCAGGTCGGGTGCGCCGACCGGGAAAGTTGTCCACAGGCGGGAATGAGCCGGGGGTCCCGCGCGTTCGACTACCTGGATCCGACCCCGCCCCCCGAAGGAGAGCGCCGCCATGCAGGACAAGGGCTCCGTGACGATGTACAGCACCACCTGGTGCGGCTACTGCCGCCGGCTGAAGAGCCAGATGGACCGCGAGGGCATCGCCTACACCGAGATCAACATCGAGCAGGACCCCGCGTCCGCGGCCTTCGTCGAGAAGGCGAACGGTGGCAACCAGACCGTTCCGACCGTCCTCATCGTCTCCCCGGCGGGCACCGAGTCGGTCATGACCAACCCGAGCCTGGCCCAGGTCCAGCAGGCGCTCGCCGTCTGACCCGCGCCGCGGCGGACATGCGCAGGGCCCCCGCTCCGGCGGGGGCCCTGCGCGCGTCCGGGGGCTCGGGGGCTCAGACCGTGGGCCTGGGCAGCGGCTTGCCGTACCAGAGCTCGACCAGGCGGGCGGCGATGGAGATCCCCGAGGGGGGCAGCACCTCGCCGTTCTCGATGGCGGTGCGCAGGTCGTCCCGGGAGAACCAGCGGGCCTCCTGGATCTCCTCCCCGTCCACGTTGATCTCGGAGGTGACCGCGCGGGCGGTGAACCCGAGCATCAGGCTGTACGGGAAGGGCCAGGGCTGGCTGGCGACGTACTCGACGGTGCCGACCTTCACCCCCGCCTCCTCCCAGACCTCGCGGATCACCGACTGCTCGATGGACTCCCCGGGCTCCACGAAGCCGGCCAGCGTGGAGAAGCGGCCCTCCGGCCAGTGCACCTGGCGGCCGAGCAGGGCGCGGTCGTGCTCGTCCGTGACCAGCATGATCACGGCCGGGTCGGTGCGCGGGTAGTGCTCGGCGCCGCAGCCGGGGCAGCGGCGGATGTGGCCGGCCGCCGCGACCACCGTGCGCTCTCCGCAGCGGGAGCAGAACCGGTGCATCCGCTGCCAGTTCTCCAGGGCCACCGCGTGCACCATCAGGGCGGCGTCCCTCGGGGGCAGCAGCAGGCCCGCCTCGCGGAGTCCGGCCGGCCGGGCCTGCTGGTCCATCCGGCCCGGCAGCGAGTCCTTCTGGAGGGCGAAGTAGCTGACCCCGTCCTCGTCGGTGCCCAGGAAGTAGCGGTGGGTCTCGGTGAGCGGGGCGTCGAAGGCCGGGGTCATCACGATCCCGGTGCCGCCGTCCGGGTCGTCGTCGATCAGCACCTGGCCGCCGGAGACCACGAACACCCGGGTCGTGGGGTGGCTCCAGGCCGCCGCGAGCCAGGCCTCGTCGAGGCGGTGGTGGGCGGCGCGGTCGATGCCGCTGGGCGCGGTCAGGGTGACGGGCCGCTCGGTCGAGATGCTCACAGGTACTTCCAACTCCCCCGGTGGTGGGACAGGCAGCAGGCGCGCTGGTTCGGATGCGGTGCGGTGTGTGGGTGCGGTGGTTCAGCGGGGTTCGGCGGTCCAGTTCTCCGCCAGGTCCCCCCACAGGTGGGCGGCGGTCTCCACGCCCTTGAGGAGGAGGTCGAGCTCGACCTTCTCGTTCGGGGAGTGCCAGCCGTCGGACGGTACGGAGATGCCGAGGAACAGGACGGGTGCGCCGAGCACGTCCTGGAGGTCGGCGGCCGGCCCGGAGCCGCCCTCACGGGTGAACCGGACCTTCTCCCCGAAGGCCCGCTCCATGGCCCGGACCACGGACCGCAGGGCCGGGTGGTCCAGCGGGGTCAGACAGGGCCGGGTGGGGGCGCCCCAGGTGACGGAGTGCCGGATGCCGTCCGGGATCCGGGCGGCGATCCACTCCGAGACGGCCGTCTCGATCGTGTGGGGGTCCTGTCCGGAGACCAGCCGGAACGACAGCTTCAGCTGGGCGGAGGAGGGCACGATGGTCTTCCCGCCGGGCCCCTGGTAGCCGCCCCCGATGCCGTTGACCTCGGCGGTCGGCCGGGCCCAGACCCGTTCCAGGGTGGAGTAGCCGGCCTCGCCGAGGGTGCCGTACGACTTGGCCGTGCGCAGCCACTCGGACTCGTCGAAGGGGAGCTCGGCGATCAGCTCGCGCTCGGCCACGGTCAGCTCGGCGATGTTGTCGTAGAAGCCGGGGACGGTGACCCGCTCGTCGGCGTCGTGCAGGGCGGCGACCAGCCGGGCGGCGACGGTGGCCGGGTTGGGCACGGCCCCGCCGAAGGCCCCGGAGTGGATGTCCTGGTCGGGCCCGTGCAGCTCGATCTCGCAGTCGGCGATGCCGCGCATCCCGGTGCAGACGGTGGGGGTGGTCTCGTTCCACATGCCGGTGTCGGAGACGATCACCACGTCGGCGGCCAGTTCCGCGGCCCGCGCCTCGACCAGGGCGCGGAAGTGGGTGGAGCCGGACTCCTCCTCGCCCTCGATCAGCAGCTTGAGGTGCACGGCGGGGGCGGTACGGCCGGTGGCCGCGAGGTGGGCGCGGACCCCGAGGGTGTGGAAGAACACCTGTCCCTTGTCGTCCGCGGCCCCCCGCCCGTACATCCGGCCGTCCCGGACCACCGGCTCGAACGGCTCGGTGTGCCAGCCGTCGGCGAGGGCGGCGGGCTGGACGTCGTGGTGGCCGTAGACCAGCACGGTGGGCGCCTCGGGGTCCTCGCTCGGCCAGTGCGCGAAGACGGCCGGGGCACCCGGGGTCTCCCAGACCTCGGCGGTCGGGAAGCCGGTGGCGGCGAGCCTGGCGGCCAGCCAGTCGGCGCTGCGCCGCACGTCCCCGGCGTGTTCCGGCTGGGCCGACACGGAGGGGATGCGGAGCCAGTCCGCGAGGTCGTCGAGGAAGGCGGTGCGGTGCTCTTCGATGTACGCGCGGACGGCGCTGTCCGTGGTGGGGCTCATGAAGACGAGCCTAGCCGTCCGGTCCGGGGTCGCCTTCCGGGTCCGTTTTGCCTAGGAGGATCCTCTCAAGGCGCTCCCGGCCGGGCAGGTTCCGGGGCCTGACCACCTTCCCGCTGCGGACGTGCAGGAAGGCGGCGGTCACCCGGTCGAGGGGGGTGCCGGTGGTCTCGGCCCAGGCCAGGCGGTACACGGCGAGCTGGAGGGGGTCGGCCTCGGCGGTCCGGCCGGTCTTCCAGTCGACGATCTCGAAGCCGCCGTCCTCGGTGCGGTAAACGGCGTCGATCCGGCCCCGGATCACCCGGCCGGCCAGGGTCAGCTGGACGGCCACCTCCATCCGGTACGGGGTCCGGTCGGCGTACGGGCCGCGCTCGAAGGCCTCCTTCAGACCGGCCAGGTCCTGGGCGTCGGCGATCTCCTGGTCGGAGCCGGGGAGGCCGGTGGCCGGGTCCAGTACGTCGAGCAGCGGCAGCGGGAGGTCCTCGAACCGGGACTCCACCCAGGCGTGGAACCGGGTGCCCTGACGGGCCGCGGGCTGCGGCGGGCGGGGCATGGGGCGGGCGAGTTCCCGTACGAAGCCCTGCTCGTCGGCGGCCAGGCGGAGCAGGTCGCTGGCGGAGAGGGAGGGCGGCAGCGGGACGTCCCGGACGGCCGCGCGGGCGCGCCGGAGCTCGCCCTCCAGCGCGTCGAGGTCACGGTCCCAGGAGGCGATGGTTCTGGCGTCCTCGTGTGTCAGGTCCCCGTGTGTCAGGGCCTCGGCTTCGGCGGGCTCGGGGTCGGGGTCGGGGCCGGGGCCGGGGCCGGGGTCGCCGTCCTGGTCCGGGTCGTCGTCCGGTTCCTCGTAGTCCGGCTCCTCGAAGTCCGGTTCCTCGCAGTCCGGGGGCCAGAGGTAGTCGTCCTCGGCGGCGGGGTCGGGGGCGGGGGCCGGGGGCGGCGGGGCGGAGAGGTGGGATTCGACCAGGGCGGCGGCCGCGCGGCGCAGCCGGAGGGAGTCGGGGTCCAGGGGCAGCGGCCAGGAGTGGTCCGGGGAGGCGGACTCGGCGGCCAGGGTCGGGTTCTCCGCCTCCGGGTCCGGTTCCCCGGCCCAGGCCTCGATCTCGCCGAACCCGGCCGCGCAGTGCTCGTACAGGGCGTCCAGGAACGCGGAGGGGCCGCGGCGGCGCTTCTGGCTGGGGCCCCACCAGTGGCCGGAGGCGAGCAGCAGGGAGCGCGGCCGGGTGAAGGTGACGTAGCCGAGGCGGAGCTCCTCCACCGCCTTGTGCCGCTTCAGTTCGGCCTTGAAGGCCTTCAGGCCGGCCGAGGTCCAGGCCGGCTCCGCGGGCAGGGTGGGGGCGTCGCCGCGCAGCGCGTACGGCAGCACCCGGGGGTGGGCGGTCCAGGCCTCCGGGGGCTTCTCCTTCGGGAAGGCCCCCGCGAACAGCCCGGGGACGGCGACCACGTCCCATTCCAGGCCCTTGGACTTGTGGGCGGTGAGCACCTTGACGGTGTTCTCGCCGCCGGGCAGGGCGTTGTCCAGGCCCTTCTCGTAGCGGGCGGCGGTCCGCAGGAAGGACAGGAAGGCGAGCAGCGAGGCCTCGCCGTCGAGGGCGGCGAAGCCGGCGGCCACGTCCAGGAAGTTGGACAGGGTCTCCCGGCGGCGGGCGGCCAGCGCGTGCGGGGAGGCGGCGAGCTCCACGTCCAGCCCGGTGGTGGACAGCACCCGGTGCAGGACGTCCATCAGCGGGTCGGCGAGGGAGCGGCGCAGGTCGCGGAGCTCCCGGGCCAGGTGGGCGAACCGGATCCGGGCGTCGGCGGAGAACGGCAGGCCGTCGTCGGCGCCGTCCCCGCCTTCCGGTGCGGTGCCGAGGAAGGTCTCCAGGGCGTCGGACAGCGAGACGATCTCCGCCGGGTCCACGCCCTCGACGGCGGCGGCCAGCCGCAGGTCCGGGTCGGCTTCCGGGCCGTTCCCGCGGTGCACCAGCAGCCGGGCCCGGCGGCCCAGCAGGGCCAGGTCCCGGGCGCCGATCCGCCAGCGCGGGCCGACCAGCAGCCGGACCAGCGCGGCGTTCGCCCCGGGGTCCTGGAGGACCTCGCAGACGGCCACCAGGTCGGCGACCTCGGGGAGGTGCAGCAGCCCGGCCAGGCCGACCACCTCCACCGGGACCTCGCGGGCCACCAGCGCGGCCTGGATGGCGGCGAAGTCCCCGCCGGAGCGGCAGAGGACGGCGATGTCCCTGGGCTGGGTGCCGGTGCGGACCCGGTGGGCGATCGAGTCGGCCAGCCAGTCCAGTTCCTCGGCGTGGGTGTCGAGGAGGGCGCAGCGGACGAACCCCTTGTGCTCGTCGCCCTCGGCGGGGCGCAGGGCCTCCACTCCCTCGTGCATGGTCCGCAGGGGGGCGGCCAGGGTGTTGGCGAGGTCGAGGAGGCGGCCGCCGCTGCGCCGGTTCTCGCTCAGGGACTGCCGGGCGGCGGGGCGGCCGTCGGCGTGCGGGAAGTGCTCGGGGAAGTCGTCGAGGTTGGCCACGGAGGCGCCGCGCCAGCCGTAGATGGCCTGGCAGGGGTCGCCGACGGCGGTGACGGCATGGCCGGTGCCGCCGCCGAAGAGCCCGGAGAGCAGCAGCCGCTGGGCGACGGAGGTGTCCTGGTACTCGTCCAGGAGGACGATCCGGAACTCCTCGCGGAGCAGTGCCCCCACCTCGGGGCGGGTGGTGGCGAGCTCCGCGCAGAGCGCTATCTGGTCACTGAAGTCGAGGAGGTCGCGGGAGCGTTTGGCGGCCCGGTAGCGGCCGACGAGTTCCAGCAGCTCCAGTCGGGCACGGGCGGTCTCGGGGACCTTGCGGAGGTCCTCGTTGGTGAGCCTGGTGCCGGCCAGGGTATCGAGGAGGGCGGTGTCGTGCGCGCGGAGCGCGTCCGGCCGGACCAGGTGCTCGGAGAGCTCGGCGTCCAGCGCGAGGAGGTCGCCGACCAGGTCGGGCAGCGAGCGGGTGAGCGAGGGGTACGGGCCGGGGGCCTCCCGGAGCACCTTCGCGGCGAGCTGGAAGCGGGTGGCGTCGGCGAGCAGGCGGGCGCTGGGCTCCAGGCCGATGCGCAGTCCGTGGTCCTTGAGGAGCTGTCCGGCGAAGGCGTGGTAGGTGGAGATCCGCGGTTCCCCGGCGGCCTCCGGATCGGCGGCGGACTCGGCCGGGGAGGGGTCGGGGTCGGTGATGCCGGCCTGCCCGAGGGCCTTGCGGACGCGCTCGGCGAGCTCCCCGGCCGCCTTGTTGGTGAAGGTCAGGCCGAGCACCTGGGCGGGGGCCACCTGGCCGGTGCCGACCAGCCAGACGACCCGGGCGGCCATCACGGTGGTCTTGCCGGACCCGGCTCCGGCCACGATCACCTGGGGGGCGGGCGGGGCGGTGATGCAGGCGGTCTGTTCGGGCGTGAAGGGGATGCCGAGGAGCTCCTTGAGCTGCTCGGGATCGGTGAGGCGGGGGGCGCGTACAGACACCCGTCAAGGCTAGCCCCGGTCACCGACAGCCCCCGCCGCCCCGGCGCGCGGGCCCCGGTCTGCGGGCCGTAGCGACCGGGGCCGGCCGGGCCCCGGCCGTACGGGCTATTCCACGGTCTGGCGGCCCTCCGGGCGGGCGCTGCACGCGCTGCGGAAGGAGCAGTGGTCGCAGTGGCTGCCGGTGGCGGGGGCGAAGCGCTCGTCCAGGACCCGGCCGGCGGCCGTGGCGAGGAGCTCGCCGACCCACTCCCCCGAGGGGTCCCGGTGCAGCGCCTGCTGCGCCTGCACCTTCGGTTCCTCCTTGCCCTGCCGCAGATGGACCAGCTCGGCGCCGCCGGGTTCCGGGCGGGCGCCGTCGAAGTGCTGGTCGACGGCGCCCTCCCGGACGGCCAGCTGGTAGACGGCGAGCTGCGGGTGGCGGGCCACCTGGTCCCTGGTGGGGGCTGCCTTGCCGGTCTTGAAGTCCACGACGTACGCGCGGCCCTGCGGGTCGGCCTCGACCCGGTCCATGGAGCCGCGGATCCGGACGGTGTGGCCGCCGGCCTCCAGGGTGACGTCGAAGTCCTGCTCGGTGGCCACCGGGGTGCGGCCGGCCCGGTCGGAGTGGTGCCAGCGCAGGAAGCGCTCCAGGGCGGTCCGGGCGTTCTCCTTCTCCTGCCGGGACTTCCAGGGTGCGTCGAAGGCGAGCGCGTCCCAGACCGAGTCCAGGCGCTCCATCAGCACGCCCAGGTCGGCGGGGGTGCGGCCGGAGGCGACCTCGTCGGCGAGCACGTGCACCACGTTGCCGAAGCCCTGGGCGGCGGTCGCCGGGGCGTCCGCCTTGACCTCGCGGCCCAGGAACCACTGGAGGGAGCAGGTGTTGGCGAGCTGGTCGAGGGCGCTGCCGGACAGGGCCACGGGCCGGTCCCGGTCGCGCAGCGGGACCGCGCTGCGGGTGGGCTCGTACAGGCCCCACCAGCGCTGCGGGTGCGCGGCGGGGACCAGCGGGCGGCCCTCCTCGTCGGTGAGCGCGGCCAGCCGGGCGAGCCGGCGGGCGGCCGCGTCCCGCAGCTCGGGGCCGGCCGCCGGGTCGACGGTGGTGGCGCGGAGTTCGGCGAGCAGCGCCGGTACGGCGAGCGGGCGGCGGGGGCGGGCGGTGACGTCCTGCGGGGCGACCCCGAGCTCGGTGAGGAACCGGGAGGGCTGGTCGCCGTCGTCGGCGGCGGCCTTGACCGCGGTGACCACCAGCCGGTCGCGGGCCCGGGTGCAGGCCACGTAGAACAGCCGGCGCTCCTCGGCGAGGAGGGCGCCGGGGGTGAGGGGTTCGGCGAGGCCGTCGGGGCCGATCCGGTCGGCTTCGAGGAGGGAGCCGCGGCGGCGCAGGTCCGGCCAGAGGCCGTCCTGCACCCCGGCGACCACCACCAGGCTCCACTCCAGGCCCTTGGAGCGGTGGGCGGTCATCAGCCGGACCGCGTCGGGGCGGACGGCGGCGCGGCCGCTGAGGGTGTCGGCGACGATGTCCTCGGCTTCGAGCTGTTCGAGGAAGTTGAGTGCGCCGCGGCCCCCGGTGCGTTCCTCCGCGCGGGCGGCGGTGTCGAAGAGCGCGCAGACCGCGTCGAGGTCGCGGTCGGCGTTGCGGCCGGCGGCGCCGCCCCGGCGGGCGTTGCGCTCCAGGCGCTGCGGCCAGGGGGTGCCGTCCCAGAGGGTCCAGAGGGCCTCCTCGGCGGTGCCGCCGCCGGCCAGCAGCTCGGTGGCCTTGCGGAGCAGGGTGCCGAGCCGGTGCGCGGCGCGGGCGTGCTGCCCCTCGTGGGCGACCAGGCGTTCCGGTTCGGCGAGGGCGCGGGCCAGCAGGACGTCGGAGGGCGCGGGCACCAGCTCGCCGGCGGCCCGCTCCTCCTCGCGCAGGGCGCGCCCGAGGCGGCGCAGGTCGGCGGCGTCCAGCCCGCCGAGCGGGGAGCCGAGCAGTTCCACGGCCACCTCGGCGGCCCACGGGCCGGCGGGGGCCCCGGGGGCGTCGGGCCCTGTGTCCTCCGCCGGCTCCGGCCCGGCGGGGTCGGCCGGGGTGGCCTCCGCGGTCCGGGGGGCCGGGATCAGGGACGGGGAGCCCGGCGCCGTCGTGGACTCGGCGCACAGCCGGAGGGCGGTGAGCAGGGGGGTGACGGCGGGTTCGTGGCGGAGCGGGATGTCCGCGCCGTCGGTCTCCACCGGGACGCCCGCCGAGATCAGCGCGCGGCGCATCGAGGGCAGGGTGCGGCCGCCGGCCCGGACCAGGACGGCCATCGAGGACCAGGGCAGGCCGTCCTCCAGATGGGCCCGGCGCAGGATGTCCGCGATGTTGTCCAGCTCGGCGCCGGCCGTCGGATAGGTGAGCACCTCGACCCGGCCGCCGGGCCGGGTGGGCCGCAGGTCCCGGTGGGCCCGGACGGCGGCCGACGGGAGCCGGGGCACCGGCATCCGGGTGGTCAGCAGCCGGGTCGCGGCCAGCAGGGCGGCGCCGGAGCGGCGGGAGACGGTGAGGGGGGTGACGGCGGCGCCGGGGAAGGCCGCCTCGAAGTCGAGGATGCCGTTGATGTCCGCGCCGCGGAAGGCGTAGATCGACTGGTCGGGGTCGCCGAAGGCGACCAGTGCGGCGCCGGTGGAGGTCAGGGCCTGGAGCAGCCGGAGCTGGGAGGCGTCGGTGTCCTGGTACTCGTCCACGTAGATCACGTCGTACAGCCCGGCCACCGACGGGGTGCGGTCGGCCAGCAGCACCGCCCGGTGCAGCAGCTCCGGGTAGTCCAGGGTGCCCTGGAGGTCGAGGACGTCCAGGTACTCGGAGAGGAACGCGGAGGCGGCCGCCCAGTCGGGCCGGCCGATGCGGCGGGCGAAGTCCGCGAGGGCGGCCGGGCCCAGGCCCAGTTCCCGGCTGCGTGCCAGGACCGCGCGGACCTCGTCGGCGAAGCCGCGGGTGGTCAGCGCGGCGCGCAGGTCGTCCGGCCAGGCGATGGACCGCAGCTCGCGCTGCCCGTCGAGCAGAGCGCGGACGGTGACGTCCTGTTCCGGGCCGGACAGCAGGCGCAGCGGCTCGGTGTACAGGTCGGCGTCCTGGTGGGCGCGGAGCAGGGCGTAGCAGAAGGAGTGGAAGGTGGTGGCCTGCGGGGCGCGGGCGCCGCCCAGCCGGACGGCGGCCCGGTCGCGGAGTTCCACGGCGGCCTTGCGGCTGAAGGTGAGGATCAGGATCCGGGCGGGGTCGGTACCGGCCTCCACACGGGCGGCGGCCGCCTCGATCAGGGTGGTGGTCTTGCCGGTGCCGGGTCCGGCGAGGACCAGCAGGGGTCCGGCTCCGGGCCGGTGCTCAACCACGGCGCGCTGCGCTGCGTCCAGGACAGGAGGAGTCACCGGTTCCGGCTCGCCGCGCACGAGCCGGTACGCGTCGGACGTGCGCGTACGGCTGTGGGAAGGCGAGGTGTTCACGTGAGGTGCCGGTCCGGTCCTGAGGGGTGCGTGGGGCGAAGGGGCAACGCTACGGCACCGGGCCCGGCGGGCGAAGCCGCGCAGGTGACGGCGTCCACCGCCGGCCGCCACCCGGACGCGGGGCCCGCCCGTCGGACCGGCGCGGGGCGGTCCGGGGGGTGTGCGTCAGTCGTGGAGGGTGTGGCGTCAGTCCTACGGGCGGTTCGTGCTGCCGTTCCAGCGGGCGCGGGGCATGTCGAGGCGGGGGCCGGAGGGGCTGTCCCGGAGGGGGGTGCCCTCGACCCGGTAGTGCTCCAGGGCGCGGTGTTCGTGGCCGGGCAGCGGGAGGCCGTCGGCGCGGACCACCCGCCACCACGGGACGGCTCCGCCGTAGAGGGCCATCACCCGCCCCACCTGGCGCGGGCCTCCTTCTTCCAGCCATTCGGCGATGTCCCCGTAGGTCATCACCCGGCCGGACGGAATCCTTTCGGCCGCCTCCAGCACCCGCTCCGCGTAGTCGGGGAGTGCGGCCGGGGCGGTGTGCTCCTCGCTCATTCGGGACATGGTGCCGTACCGCTCCGGGGAGCGCTCGGATGGTTTTCTTCCGCCGGGGCGCGCACCCTGGTGCCCCGCCCCGCCGCCGGTCCGTGCCACCATCGTCCGGGCGGTGACCGGTGATACGTGATCAAGAAGAGACGGCAGTGACGGGGAACGAACGGGGTGCGAGCCCTCCTGACGACGCGGACGCGGAGCGCGACGCGCGACGCGGCGCGCCCGCGCGGGACACGCGTGACGCGCGGGAGGCGACGACAGGGGACGGCCCGGCCGCGCCCGGGGCCGAGACCGCGGCCGGGTCCGTCGGCGGCGGTGACGGGCTGCCGTACGGGCACACCGCCGCCGACACCGTCGAGGTCGACGAACCGCTGCTCGCCGCCCGTGTGCACCGGCCCTCGGACCTGGTCCGGCTGCTGATCGGCCTGCTCGGCATCGCCCTGGTGCTCGGCATCGCCGCCTTCGCGCACGGCACCGCCGCCGGCCTGGAGGCGGACATCAGCGCCGGTACCGACCAGGCCCCGCCGATGCTGATCAAGGTGGCCGGGCTGGTCGGCAGCATCGCGGTGCTGCTGGTCCCGGTCGCCTTCGCCATCGAGCGCCTGATCAAACGCGACGGTCTGCGGATCGCCGACGGGGTGCTCGCCGCCGTCCTCGCCCACGGGGTCACCCTCGCCACCGACCTGTGGGTGTCCCGGGCCGCCCCCGACACCATCCAGGAGGCGCTGACCCGGGCCACCGGGGCCGGCGCGGCCCTCACCGATCCGGTGCACGGCTATCTCGCGCCCGTGATCGCGTACATGACCGCCGTGGGGATGACCCGGCGGCCCCGCTGGCGGGTGGCCCTGTGGCTGGTGCTGCTGCTGGACGCGTTCGCCATGCTGGTCACCGGCTACACCACCCCGTTCTCGATCATCCTGACCGTGCTGATCGGCTGGAGCGTCGCCTACGGCACCCTCTACGCGGTCGGCTCCCCCAATGTCCGGCCCACCGGACAGAACCTGCTCGCCGGTCTGCGCCGGGTCGGCTTCCAGCCGGTCAGCGCCATGCGCGCGGAGTCCGCGGACGGCACCGAGGGATCCGAGCAGGGCGACCGGGGCCGCCGCTACCACGTGACCCTGGAGGACGGCCCGCCACTGGACGTCACCGTCGTGGACCGGGAGCAGCAGGCCCAGGGCTTCTTCTACCGGGTGTGGCGCCGGGTCACGCTGCGCGGGATCACCACCCGCCGCAGTCTCCAGTCGCTGCGGCAGGCCCTGGAGCAGGAGGCCCTGCTGGCGTACGCGGCGATCGCCGCCGGGGCCAACGCGCCCAAGCTGATCGCCACCTCCGAGCTGGGCCCGGACGCCGTGATGCTGGTGTACGAGCACCTGGGCGGCCGGAGCATGGACTCGCTGGCCGACGAGGACATCACCGACGAGCTGGCCCGGAACGCCTGGGAGCAGGTCCGGGCCCTCCAGTCGCGGCGGATCGCGCACCGGCGGCTCACCGGGGACGCCTTGGTGGTGGATCGTTCCGGCACGGTGATCCTGACGGATCTGCGCGGCGGCGAGATCGCGGCCGGCGACCTGGTGCTGCGGATGGACATCGCCCAGCTGCTCACCACCCTGGGTCTGCGGGTGGGCGCGGAGCGGGCGGTGGCCTCGGCGGTGTCGGTGCTGGGCCCGGACGCGGTCGCGGACTGTCTGCCGCTGCTCCAGCCGATCGCGCTCAGCCGGTCCACCCGGGCCACGCTGCGCCGGCTGGCCCGGGAGCGGTCGCAGCGGGAGCGGGACGCGGTCCTGGAGTCCTCGCGGCTGGCGAAGGCCGAGCGGGAGGCGGCCCGGGCGGCCGAGTCGGCGGCCCGGGAGTCGCCGAAGTCCGCGAAGGCCGAGTCCAAGGCGGAGAAGAGGGCCGAGAAGAAGGCCCTGGACGTGGCGGAGGACGAGGCCCGGGAGGAGGACCTGCTCAGTCAGATCCGCCGCCAGGTGCTGCTGATCCGTCCGCAGGCCCCGGTGGAGCCGGCCCGGCTGGAGCGGATCCGGCCGCGCACCCTGGTGTCGTTCATCGCGGGCGCGTTCGCCGCGTACTTCCTGCTGTCGCAGCTGACCCATGTGGAGTTCGGGACGATCGTCGCCGAGGCCCAGTGGGGGTGGGTGGGCGCGGCGCTCGCGTTCTCCGCGCTGAGCTACTTCGCGGCGGCGATGAGCCTGCTGGGGTTCGTGCCGGAGCGGGTGCCGTTCCTGCGGACCGTGTGCGCGCAGGTGGCCGGCTCCTTCGTGAAGCTGGTGGCGCCCGCCGCGATCGGCGGGGTGGCGCTGAACACCCGGTTCCTCCAGCGGGCCGGGGTCCGGCCGGGGCTGGCGGTGGCCAGTGTGGGGGCCTCGCAGCTGTTCGGGCTGGCCAGCCACATCGTGCTGCTGCTGTCCTTCGGCTATCTGACCGGGACCGAGAACACCCAGGAGATGACCCCGTCCCGGACCGTCATCGCGGGCCTGCTGACGGTCGCGGTGCTGGTGCTGGTGGTGACGGCGATCCCGTTCATGCGGAAGTTCGTGGCCACCCGGGTGCGGGCGCTGTTCGCCGGGGTGGTGCCGCGCATGCTGGACATCCTCCAGCGGCCGCAGAAGCTGCTGACCGGCATCGGCGGGATGCTGCTGCTCACCGGCTGCTTCGTGATGTGCCTGGACGCCTCGATCCGGGCGTTCGGCGGCGGCGAGATGGTGTCGCTGGCGAGCATCGCGGTGGTGTTCCTCGCGGGCAACGCACTGGGCTCGGCGGCGCCGACCCCCGGTGGTGTGGGCGCGGTGGAGACCACCTTGACGCTGGGTCTGATCGCGGCAGGGCTGGAGAAGGAGATCGCTCTCTCCGCGGTCCTGCTGTTCCGGCTGATGACCTTCTGGCTGCCGGTCCTGCCGGGCTGGCTGTCGTTCAACTACCTGACCCGCAAGGAAGCGATCTGAGCCGGGGCGGTCTCAGCCGACGGCCAGCAGGGTGCCCAGGAGGAGTGCCGATCCGGCCACCTCGACGGCGCCGACCACCGGCACCTTCAGGCCACGCCCGGGGAGGGCGGCGGCCCGGGCGAGGTAGAGGGCGAAGGGGATCGCCAGCCAGGGCGACAGCCAGCCGGCGACCGCCAGCGCGGCGGCGTGGCAGGCCACCGAGGCCCGGTAGTGGGCGCGGGAGTTCCGCTCGCGGATCATGGTCTTGACGTACGGGACGGTGCCGCCGAAGTAGAGCAGGCAGGCCAGCGCGGGGGCGAGGCCGGCGCGGATCCCGCCGCCGCCCAGGTGCAGGGCGACCAGCAGCATCCCGCAGGCCGGGACCACCGCCGCCAGCCCGTTGGCCAGGGCCCGCTCCCGGTTGATCCGGGCGTGGTACGTGTTCACCGCCAGGAACGGCACTGCGGCGGCCGCCGCGAGCAGCAGCCAGGGGTGGAGCAGGGCGAGCGGGACGCCGAGGGCGGCGAAGGCCGCCCCGAAGACCAGGGCGGGCCGGACGTGCCGGGCGGCGGCCTTCGGGTTGCGGGAGAGCCGGCGCAGCCGCAGCCACTGCTGTCCGTGGAAGACGGCGATGTAGCCGAGCAGCCAGGCGGCGAACAGCGGCAGATGGGCCCAGCGGGGGGTGCCGAGGAAGGTGCCGGTCAGGAAGGGCACCGCGAGCATCGCCCAGGCCCCGTGCTGGTCCGGCAGCCAGCGGGACGGCCCGCCGCGCTTCTTCGCCATGGCCGCCGCCTCCGCGCTCTCCGCGCTCTCCGCGCTCTCCGCGTGATCCGCCTCCCGTCAGCGGGGAGTTGACCTTCCCAGGATCGCACCCGATCGGCCCGGGAAACTCCGGCTGTTGGTCACCCCTGGTGGGGACCTTTGTCATCGGTTGCGGACATTTGCCAGGCATACGGTCATACAGGGATTTCTCTTTCCGATGGCCTGGAGGGTCGCGTTGCAGGAGCATCTGATCAAGGCGGGGAGCTACTTCACCCGCGCCGAGGTCTCCGAGGACCTGCGGAGCGCGCACCACACGGGCGGGCGGGCCGGCGAGGCCTTCTACCGGGACCGCTGGAGCCACGACAAGGTCGTCTACTCCACCCACGGGGTGAACTGCACCGGCTCCTGCCGGTGGAAGGTGTACGTCAAGGACGGCATCATCACCTGGGAGACCCAGGCCACCGACTACCCCTCGGTGGGCCCGGACCGGCCCGAGTACGAGCCGCGCGGCTGCCCCCGCGGCGCCTCCTTCTCCTGGTACTCCTACTCCCCCACCCGGGTCCGCTACCCGCTGGTGCGCGGGGCGCTGCTGGAGATGTACCGGGAGGCGAAGGAACGGCTGGGCGACCCGGTGCTGGCCTGGGCGGACATCCAGGCCGACCCGGAGCGGCGGCGCCGCTACCAGCGGGCCCGCGGCAAGGGCGGGCTGGTGCGGGCGGACTGGCGGGAGGCGACCGAGATCGTCGCCGCCGCGCACGTGCACACCATCAAGGAGCACGGGCCGGACCGGGTGGCGGGGTTCTCCCCGATCCCGGCGATGTCGATGGCCTCGCACGCGGCCGGGGCCCGCTTCCACTCGCTGATCGGCGCGCCGATGCTGTCGTTCTACGACTGGTACGCCGACCTCCCGGTGGCCTCCCCGCAGGTGTTCGGCGACCAGACCGACGTCCCGGAGTCGGGCGACTGGTGGGACGCGGCCTATCTGATGATGTGGGGCTCCAACGTCCCCGTGACCCGGACCCCGGACGCCCACTGGATGGCCGAGGCCCGCTACCGCGGCCAGAAGGTGGTCACGGTCTCCCCCGACTTCGCGGACAACACCAAGTTCGCCGACGAGTGGATGCACCCGCACCCGGGCACCGACGGGGCGCTGGCCCTGGCCATGGGGCACGTGATCCTGAAGGAGTTCTTCGTCGAGCGGCAGACCCCGTTCTTCACCGACTACGTGCGCAGGTACACCGACCTGCCGTTCCTGGTCTCCCTGAAGGAGACCGGGCACGGGCTGGTGCCGGGCAAGTTCGTCACCGCCGCCGACCTGGGGCAGGACACCGAGAACGCGCGCTGGAAGACCGTCCTGATCGACGACGCGAGCGGCGAGCCGGTGGTCCCGAACGGCACCCTCGGACACCGCTGGGGCAGCAACGAGACCCCCGAGTGGAACCTGGACCTCGGGGACACCGTGCCCCGGCTCACCCTCCTCTCCGAGGGGGAGACCGCCGAGATCGTGCTGCCCCGGTTCGAGGACGACGAGCGCGGCACGGTGGTCCGCGGGGTCCCGGTCCGCCGGCTCGGCGACCGGCTGGTCACCACCGTGTTCGACCTGATGCTCGCCCAGTACGGGGTGGGCCGCGAGGGCCTGCCCGGCGAGTGGCCGGCCGGCTACGAGGACGCCTCCCAGCCCGGCACCCCCGGCTGGCAGGAGTCCCTGACCTCGGTGCCGGCCGCGCAGGCGGCCCGGGTGGCGCGGGAGTTCGCGGAGACCGCGGAGAAGTCCGGCGGCCGCTGCATGATCCTGATGGGGGCCGGCACCAACCACTGGTTCCACTCCGAGACCATCTACCGGGCCTTCCTCGCCCTGCTGACGCTGACCGGCTGCCAGGGCCGCAACGGCGGCGGCTGGGGCCACTACGTGGGCCAGGAGAAGTGCCGCCCGGTCACCGGCTGGGCCACCCTGGCCGCCGCCTCCGACTGGTCCCGGCCGCCCCGCCAGATGATCGGCGCCGCCTGGTTCTACCTGCACACCGACCAGTGGCGGTACGACACCCTGCCCGCCGAGGCCCTCGCCTCCCCGCTGGCCACCGGCGCCTTCGAGGGGATGACCGGCGCCGACTGCCTGGCCGCCGCCACCCGGATGGGCTGGATGCCCTCCTATCCGACCTTCGACCGGAACCCGCTCGACCTCGGCTCCTCCGCCGACCCGGTGGCCGACGCGGTCGCCGAACTCAAGGCCGGCACCCTCGGGTTCGCCGGAGAGGACCCGGACGCACCCGGCAACTGGCCGCGGGTGCTGAACGTCTGGCGGGCCAACCTGCTGGGCTCCAGCTCCAAGGGCAACGAGTACTTCCTCAAGCACCTGCTGGGCACCCACTCCAACCTGCCCGAGGACGGCCCCCGCTGCACCCCCCGGGACGTGGCGTACCGGGAGGAGGACGTGGCGGGCAAGCTCGACCTGCTGATGTCCATGGACTTCCGGATGACCTCCACCACCCTGCTGTCCGACGTGGTGTTCCCGGCGGCCACCTGGTACGAGAAGCACGACCTGTCCTCCACCGACATGCACCCCTTCCTGCACGCCTTCACCCCGGCGGTGGACCCGCCCTGGCAGGCCCGGTCCGACTACGACGCCTTCCTCGGGCTGGCCCGCCGGTTCGGCGAGCTCGCCGGGGAGCACCTGGGCGTACGCAGGGACCTGGTGGCCACCGCGCTCCAGCACGACACCCCGGGCGGGGAGATGGCCCAGCCGGGCGGGGTCGCGCTGGACTGGTCGAAGGGCGAGTGCGAGCCCGTACCCGGCCGGACCATGTACAACCTGGCCGTGGTGGAGCGGGACTACGGGGCGGTCGGCGAGAAGTTCGCGGCGCTCGGCCCGCTGGTGGACTCGCTGGGCGTCACCACCAAGGCGATCACCTTCGAGGTCGGCGAGGAGGTGGCCTACCTCGGGGCGAAGAACGGCACGGTCCGCGGCGGGGTCGCCGACGGCCGGCCCCGGCTGGACACCGCGCAGCGGGCCTGCGAGGCGATCCTGTCGCTGTCCGGGACCAGCAACGGCCGGCTGGCCACCCAGGGGTTCGAGACCCTGGAGAAGAAGGTCGGCACCGAGATGGCGCACCTGGCGGCCGAGGCCGAGGGCAAGCGGATCAGCTTCGCCGACACCCAGGCCCGCCCGGTCCCAGTGATCACCTCCCCGGAGTGGTCGGGCAGCGAGTCCGGCGGCCGCCGGTACACGGCGTTCACGGTGAACACCGAGCACCTCAAGCCCTGGCACACCCTCACCGGCCGGCAGCACTTCTTCCTGGACCACGACTGGCTGCACGAGGTCGGCGAGTCCCTCCCCGTCTACAAGCCGCCGCTGGACATGCACCGGCTGTACGGGGAGCCCAGGCTCGGGCAGGTGGAGGAGGGCCGGACGGTGGCCGTCCGCTACCTCACCCCGCACAACAAGTGGGCGATCCACAGCCAGTACCAGGACAACCTCTACATGATGACCCTGGGCCGCGGCGGTCAGACCGTCTGGATCTCCCCGCAGGACGCCGCGTCCATCGGGGTCGCGGACAACGACTGGATCGAGGCCGTCAACCGCAACGGGGTGGTCACCGCCCGGGCGATCGTCTCGCACAAGATGCCGCCCGGCACGGTCTACATGAACCACGCCCAGGAGCGGACCGTCGGCGTCCCCCGCACCGAGAAGACCGGTCGCCGCGGCGGCATCCACAACTCGCTGACCCGGGTGATGCTCAAACCGACCCATCTGGTGGGCGGTTACGCCCAGCTGACCTGGGCCTTCAACTACCTCGGCCCGACCGGGAACCAGCGCGACGAGGTGACGGTCATCCGGCGCCGCGACCAGAAGGTGGAGTACTGATCCGCATGCGCGTGATGGCACAGATCGCGATGGTCATGAACCTCGACAAGTGCATCGGCTGCCACACCTGCTCGGTCACCTGCAAGCAGGCGTGGACCAACCGGCAGGGCACCGAGTACGTCTGGTTCAACAACGTCGAGACCCTCCCCGGCCAGGGCTACCCGCGCCGCTGGGAGGACCAGGAGAAGTGGAAGGGCGGCTGGGAGCGCACCCGCTCCGGCCGGCTCCGGCTGAAGGCCGGCGGCCGGCTGAAGAAGCTGGGGACCCTCTTCGCCAACCCGGACCTCCCGGAGCTGGACGACTACTACCAGCCGTGGACCTACGAGTACAAGAACCTCACCGAGGCCCCGGCCGGCGACGACCTCCCCACCGCCCGGCCCGTCTCCCAGATCACCGGCGAACCCATCGACAAGGTCGAGTGGGGCCCGAACTGGGACGACAACCTCGGCGGCGCCCCCGAGCACGGGCCCCGGGACCCGATGGTGGAGAAGGTCCGCGAGCAGGTCGGCGAGAAGATCCGCTTCGAGTTCGAGCAGAGCTTCATGTTCTACCTGCCGCGGGTCTGCGAGCACTGCCTGAACCCGGCCTGCGTCTCCTCCTGCCCCTCCGGCGCCATGTACAAGCGCGAGGAGGACGGGATCGTCCTGGTCGACCAGGACACCTGCCGCGGCTGGCGGATGTGCGTCACCGGATGCCCGTACAAGAAGGTCTACTTCAACCACCACACCGGCAAGGCCGAGAAGTGCACCTTCTGCTTCCCGCGCATCGAGGTCGGCATGCCCACCGTCTGCTCCGAGACCTGCGTGGGCCGGATGCGCTACCTGGGCGTGATGCTCTACGACGCCGACAAGGTCGCCGAGGCCGCCTCGGTGGAGGACGAACAGGACCTCTACCCGGCCCAGCTGGAGGCCTTCCTCGACCCGCACGACCCGGCGGTGGCCGCCGCCGCCCGGCGCGACGGCATCACCGAGGAGTGGCTGGAGGCGGCCCGCCGCTCCCCGGTCCACGACCTGATCGCCACCTACCAGGTGGCCCTCCCGCTGCACCCGGAGTACCGGACCATGCCGATGGTCTGGTACGTCCCGCCGCTCTCCCCGGTGGTCGAGGCGGTCGCCGCCACCGGCAGCGACGGCGAGGACGCCGGGAACCTGTTCGGGGCCATCGACGCCCTGCGCATCCCGGTCGAGTACCTGGCCGCGATCCTCACCGCCGGCGACACCCATGCGGTGGAGGCGGTGCTGCGCCGGATGGCGGCCATGCGGTCCTACATGCGGCGGATCAACCTCGGCGAGGAACGGGACGAGTCCGTCGCCCGCGCCGTCGGACTGACCGGGGCTGAGATGGAGGACATGTTCCGGCTGCTGGCCGTCGCCAAGCAGGAGGACCGGTTCGTGATCCCGACGGCGGCCCGTGCCGACGCCGAGTCCCTGGCCGACACCCACCCGCTGGACTCCGAATGCCCCGTCGGGGCGGTCGCCGAACCCCGGGTGATGCTCAACCTGAGTCCCACCAGAAGGAGGAGCGCGTGAACCCCGATGGCTTGGTCCGCCTGGTCGCCGGCTGCGTCCTGCAGTACCCGGGCGACCACTTCCACGACGAGCTCCCCCGGCTCCGGGCGGCCCTCGACGGGGCGCCCGCCGAACCGGCCGCACTGCTCGGCGGGTTCCTCGACCACGCCGAGTCCCTCGGCCCGATCGAGTTGTGCGCCGAGTACACCGGCACCTTCGACACCCGCAACCGGCGCTGCCTGTACCTGACCTGGTGGGTGGACGGGGACACCCGCCGGCGCGGGCTCTCCCTGGTCCGCCTCAAGCGGATCTACCGGGACTTCGGCCTGGAGTTCGCGGGCGAGGAACTCCCCGACTTCCTCCCGGTGGCCCTGGAGTTCGCCGCCCTGCGGGAGGAGGCCGGCACCGAGCTGCTCCAGGAGCACCGGGCCGGACTGGAACTGCTGCGGCTCGCGCTCACCGAGTCCGGCAGCCCCTACGCCCGGGTGCTGGAGGCGGTCTGCACCACGCTGCCCGGCACCTCCCCCGCGACCAGGGCGGAGGCCAAGGCCCTCGCCCGGCTCGGCCCGCCGCAGGAACTGGTCGGCGCCGGCTCGGCCCTGGAGCCCTTCGGCCCGGGCCTGGACATGCCGGCCGACCTCCCGTGGCCCACCGCACCCCGCACCGCACCCGCAGCACCCGCAGCACCGGAAAGGCAGACGGCCTGATGGACCTCCTCCTGTGGGGCGTGCTCCCGTACGTCTCCGTCGCCCTGCTGGTCGCGGGCACCGTCTGGCGGGCCCGGTTCGACCGGTTCGGCTGGACCACCCACTCCTCCCAGCTGCACGAGTCCCGGCTGCTGCGGATCGGCTCCCCGCTGTTCCACTTCGGGATGCTGTTCGTGGTCCTCGGCCATGTGGTCGGCCTGCTGGTGCCGATGAGCTGGACCGACGCGGTCGGGCTCGACGACCACGCCTACCACCTGATGGCCGTGTCCACCGGCGCGGTCGCGGGCCTCGCCGCCGCCGCCGGCATCGCACTCCTGGTGTACCGCCGGTTCAGGGTGCCGGCGGTGCGCCGGGCCACCCTGCGCTCGGACCACCTGATGTACACCTTCCTGCTGGGCGCCCTGGTCCTCGGCCTGACGGCGACGGTCCTCAACTCCACCGGGCAGACCGGCGGCTACAACTACCGGGAGGGCATCTCCCCCTGGTTCCGCAGCCTGTTCACCCTCCAGCCCGACTACCACCTGATGGCCGGCGCCCCGCTCGCCTTCAAGCTGCACATCCTGTTCGGGTTCACCCTGTTCGCCCTGATCCCCTACTCCCGGCTGGTCCACATGTTCTCGGCCCCGGTGGCGTACCTGTTCCGCCCGTACGTGGTCTACCGCGCCCGGAACCCGAAGCAGCTCGCCAACCGCCCCGACAAGCGCGGCTGGGAGCGGGTCTCGTGAAGCCCACCGGCGTGGTCCGGCGGCCCCGGCACCCGGTGGCCGACCGGCCCTTCATCGTCATCTGGGAGGCCACCCGGGCCTGCCCGCTGGCCTGTCTGCACTGCCGGGCGGAGGCCGTGACCACCCGGCACCCGCACGAGCTGGACGGGGCGGACGCCCGCCGGGTGATGGACCGGATCGCCGAGTTCGGCCGCCCCTCCCCGCTGTTCGTGATCACCGGCGGGGACCCCTTCCAACGGCCCGACCTGACCGAGCTGATCGCCTACGGGACCTCCCTCGGCCTGCGGGTCGCGGTCTCCCCCTCCGGCACCCCCACCCTGACCCGGGAGAACCTCCTCGCCGTCCGCGAGGCCGGGGCGGTGGCCCTGTCGCTGTCCCTGGACGGCTCCACCGCCACCCGCCACGACGCCTTCCGCGGAGTGGACGGGGTGTTCGACTGGACCCTGGACGGCTGGCGGGCGGCCCGCGCACTCGGTCTGAAGGTGCAGATCAACACCACCGTCTCGCGCGGCAGCCTGGAGGACCTCGCGGACATCGCCGCCCTGGTCCGCCGGGAGGGCGCGATGCTCTGGTCCGGGTTCCTGCTGGTGCCCACCGGGCGCGGCGAGCAGCTGGGCGCGCTGAGCTGCGAGGAGACCGAGGACGTCCTGCACTTCCTCTACGACTGCGGGGCGGTGTTCGCCACCAAGACCACCGAGGGCCACCACTTCCGGCGGGTGGCGCTCCAGCGGACCGTGCTGGAGGCCCGCGGGGAGACCCCCGAGCTGGGCCCGCTGTACCGGCGGCTGACCGCCCGCGCGGCGGAGCTCGGCCTGTTCGAGGGAGAGCGGCGGGCCGTGCGGCGGCCGCCGATGGACGTGTCCTCGGGCCGCGGGTTCGTGTTCGTCTCGCACACCGGGGAGGTCCATCCGAGCGGGTTCCTGCCGCTGTCGGCGGGGAACGTGAAGGACCGCCCGCTGACCGCGATCTACCGGGACTCGCCGCTGTTCGAGGACCTGCGGGACCCCTCACTGCTGCGCGGGAAGTGCGGGGAGTGCGAGTTCCGCACGGTGTGCGGGGGCTCCCGGTCCCGGGCGTACGGGGCCACCGGGGACTACCTCGCCGCCGATCCGTACTGCGGTTACCGGCCCGGCAGCTTCCCGTACCAGGAAGAGGTGGCGGCGCTGACGGCTCCGGCCGAAAGGACGATGCGGCCGTCCACCACCCCCCGATATGTTCCGTAAGGGGACATATCTGTTCAGGAGTGCAGCATGCGTTCAGTGATCGTGGTGGGCGGCGGAATCAGCGGACTCGCGGCCGCCTGGCAGCTGCGCGGACGGGCCGACGTCACCGTCCTGGAAAGCCACCACCGGGTCGGCGGCAAACTCCGCACCGGCACCATCGCGGGCATCGCGGTGGACGAGGGCGCGGAATCCCTGATGGCCCTGCGCCCGGAGGCGGTGGAACTGGCCGCCGCCGTCGGCCTCGGCGACGCCCTCCGCGATCCCGCCCGCTCCCCCACCACCGTCTGGACCAACGGGGCGCTGCGCCCACTGCCGGCCGGACACGTGATGGGCGTGCCCACCGACCCGGCGGCCCTCGAAGGCACCGGACTGCTCTCCCCCGAGGGCATCGCCCGGGTCGCCGCCGAGGAACACCTCCCGGCCACCGCCCTCACCGGCGACTGCTCCGTCACCGCCTACCTCGCCGCCCGCTTCGGGCAGGAGGCCGTCGACCGGCTCGTCGAACCGCTCCTCGGCGGGGTCTACGCCGGCCGCGCCGACCGGCTCTCGCTGCGCGCCGCCCTCCCCCGGATCGCCGCCCTCGCCGAGCAGGGCACCCCGCTGCTGCCGGCCCTGCGCCGGATCCGGGCGGCCGGCGCCCCGCGCTCGGCGGCGGTCGCCGTCCAGGGGGTGGCGGGCGGCACCGAACGCTTCCCGCAGGCCGTGGCCCGGGCCTGCGGGGCCCGGATCCTCACCGGCACCACGGCCCGCGGTCTGCACCGCACCCCCTCCGGCCGCTGGCGGGTGCAGGCGATGACCGCCGACGGGCCGCTGACCATGGAGGCGGACGGCGTGGTCCTCGCCCTGCCCGCCTTCGCGGCCGCCGAACTGCTGCGGCCGCACTCGCCGGCTGCCGAGTACGAGCTGTCCACCATCGCGCACGCCTCCACCGCCGTGATCACCATGGCCTTCTCCCGGGCCCAGGCCCACTTCCTCCCGGAGGGCAACGGCTTCCTGGTGCCCCCGGTGGACGGGCACACCCTCAAGGCCGCGTCCTTCCTCTCCAACAAGTGGTCCTGGCTGGGCGAGGCGGCCCCCGAGACCTTCGTGCTGCGCGCCTCGATCGGCCGGATCGGCGAGGAGGCCCTCCTGGACCGCCCGGACCGCCGGCTGGTCCGCAGCGCGATCGCCGAACTGCACCACGCGGTCGGCCCGATGGGGGAACCGGTCGCCACCCGGGTCACCCGCTGGGACCGCGGCCTGCCGCAGTACGGGGTGGGCCACCGCGAGCGGGTGGCCCGGATCCGGGAGGCGGCCGACAAGCTGCCGGGTCTGGCCCTGTGCGGGGCGGCGTACGAGGGCGTGGGCGTGGCGGCCTGTGTGGCCACCGGCCGGGCGGCCGCCCGGCAGCTGCTGGACCGTGGCTGAGCCTGGCCGGTGCGGCGCGCCGGCCCCGGCTCCCGGCTCCCGGCCCCCGGTTCAGCCCTGCCGCTGGAGCAGCAGCCCGCCCAACAGCTCCGCGACCCGGGCCTGGGCCGGCGACACCTCGCCGGACCCGGCCCCGGCTCCCTGGCCCTCCCGGCCGTCCGTTTCCGGCGGTTCCCCGGCGGCCGGGGCGGCCGGGGCGTCCGCCGCGCACCCGCCGCTGAAATCGGGCTCCGGGAAGCAGGCCGCCAGCTCCGCCGCCTCCAGACAGCGCAGGTGCACGAACCAGTCGTGGGCCAGCCGTTCCACCCGGGGATCGGCGGCCGCCGCCTCCGCCAGCTCCGCCAGTTCCGCCGCCAGCCGTTCCCGCTCCGCCCGCAGCCGGGGGTGCAGGGCCAGCAGGTGCCTCCCGGCGGCCTCCCGGCGCGCCACCTCCGGACCCAGCGGATGCCCCGGATCCGGCTCCGGCCGGCCGCCCCGCACCAGCGCGGCCAGCCGGCCGAGCGGATCCGCCGCCGCTCCCCCGGCCGGGGCCAGGACCGCCCGCACCTCCGCCGGCGGCAGCCCCAGCGCGGTCAGCCGCAGCGCCCACAGGATCCCGGTGAGGTCCCGGTAGCCGTACCGGCGGACCCCGTCCGGCCCGTGACAGGGCTCCGGCAGCAGACCGTCCACATGGAGGCCGCGCAGCACCGCCGGGGTGATCCCGGTCAGTGCCGCCGCCTCCGCCATGCCGAGCGCGTTCCCGTTCCCGTTCATACCCTCCAGGTCACCACGGACCGGCCCGGCCCGCCCCGACCCGAACGGCTCACGGCAGGGGCGGCCCCGGGGATTCACCCACAGGATGGGAGGCATGCCGAGAAACGCCCTGCGGGCCACCGCTGCCGCCGCCCTCGCCGCCGCCCTGCTCAGCACGGCCGGCTGCTCCGACAGCAAGGACCGGCCGAACACCGGCAACGCGACCGGGACCTCCAGCGGGCAGGCCCTGCCGGCCCAGAAACTGGCATGGGACGCCTGCCCGCCGCCCTCCCCCGCCGAGGGCGGCGGCCAGGCCCCGTCCCAGGACTGGGAGTGCGCCACCCTGAAGGTCCCGCTGGACTACGCCGAACCGGAGGGCGAGCAGATCGAGCTCGCCGTGATCCGGGCCCGGGCCAAGGACCAGGCCAAGCGGATCGGCTCCCTGGTCTTCAACTTCGGCGGCCCCGGCGGCTCCGGCATCACCACCCTGCCGGGCGCGGCCTCCGAGTACGCCGCCCTGCGCGACCGGTACGACCTGGTCAGCTTCGACCCGCGCGGGGTGGGCCGCAGCGCCCCGGTCCTCTGCGAGGGCGACAAGGAGCTGGACGCCTACTACGCCCAGGACAACACCCCGGCCACCCCGGCCGAGGAGGCGAAGTACGTCGAGGGCATCCGCCGCTACCAGCAGGCCTGCGAGAAGCGTTCCGGGACCGTGCTGCCGTACGTGGGCACCGAGAACGCCGCCCGCGACCTGGACGCCCTGCGCCGGGCCCTGGGCGACGAGAAGCTGAACTACTTCGGGATCAGCTACGGCACCGAGCTGGGCGGGGTGTACGCCCATCTGTTCCCGGGCAACGTGGGCCGGGCGGTGTTCGACGCCGTGGTGGACCCCACCCAGACAGCCGAACAGGGCGCCCTCGGCCAGGCCAAGGGGTTCCAGCTGGCCCTCGGGAACTTCGCCCAGGACTGTGTGGACCGGGGTGACGCCTGCCGGATCCAGGGCAGCACCGCCGAGGAGATCGAGCAGAACATCATCGAGCTGCAGAAGCGGCTGGAGGCCAAGCCCATCCCCGGGATCGGGGACCGGATGCTGACCCGCTCCGCCGCCACCAACGGCATCGCCCAGGCCCTGTACTCCAAGGAGCTGTGGCCGCTGCTGGAGCAGGGGCTGGACGAGGCGGAGGGCGGCCAGGGCCAGCTGCTGATGGCCCTCTCCGACTCCCTCAACGGCCGCAACCAGGACGGCAGTTACAGCAACATCGGGGCGGCGAACACGGCCATCAACTGCGCCGACTCCAAGGAGCGGTA
This sequence comes from Streptomyces sp. NPDC033845, assembly GCF_055576225.1. NCBI lineage: Bacteria > Bacillati > Actinomycetota > Actinomycetes > Kitasatosporales > Streptomycetaceae > Streptomyces > Streptomyces sp. NPDC033845. The sequence goes on from NZ_JBVIRI010000003.1 coordinate 393,165, forward strand.
CACCTTGGAGCAGACCAAGGCAAAGCTCCCGCAGTTCCGGGCCGCCTCGCCCGTCTTCGGGGACTTCCTCGGCTGGGCCATGATGGGCTGCACCGACTGGCCGGTGGCCGGCGCCTGGAACACCCCGGACGTCAGCGCCCCCGGCTCGGCCCCGATCCTGGTGATCGGCAACACCGGCGACCCGGCCACCCCGTACGAGGGCGCCCGCAGGATGGTGGAGCGCCTCGGCCCCGGCGTCGGGGTGGAGCTCACCTACAAGGGCGAGGGCCACGGCGCGTACAACAGCGGCGACCCCTGCGTCCAGAAGGCCGTGAACTCCTATCTGCTGGACGGCAAGGTGCCCTCCCCGGAGACCGTCTGCACGGCCGTCTGACCCCGCGCACGCCCGACCCCGCGCACGCCGGAGGGGCCGTACCGCGTCCCGCGCGGTACGGCCCCTCCGGGCGGTGTCCTAGTAGATCGGCTTGTCCGGCTCGATCTGGTTGACCCAGCCGATGACCCCGCCGCCGACGTGGACCGCGTCGGCGAAGCCGGCGGACTTCAGCACCGCGAGGACCTCCGCGCTGCGGACGCCCGTCTTGCAGTGCAGGACGATCCGCTTGTCCTGGGGCAGGTCCTGGAGGGCGGTGCCCATCAGGAACTCGCCCTTGGGGATCAGCTTCGCGCCGGGGATCGAGACGATCTCGTACTCGTTGACCTCGCGGACGTCGATGATCTCGATCGGCTCCTCGTTGTCGATCCACTCCTTGAGCTGCTTGGGAGTGATCGTCGAACCGAGGGCGGCCTCCTGGGCCTCCTCCGACACGACGCCGCAGAAGGCCTCGTAGTCGATGAGTTCGGTGACGGTCGGGTTCTCGCCGCAGACCGCGCAGTCGGGGTCCTTGCGGACCTTCACCTGGCGGTACTGCATCTCCAGGGCGTCGTAGATCATCAGACGGCCGACCAGCGGTTCGCCGATGCCGGCGAGCAGCTTGATGGCCTCGTTGACCTGGATGGAGCCGATGGAGGCGCAGAGCACGCCCAGCACGCCGCCCTCGGCGCAGGAGGGGACCATGCCCGGCGGCGGGGGCTCCGGGTAGAGGCAGCGGTAGCAGGGGCCGTGCTCGGACCAGAACACCGAGGCCTGGCCGTCGAAGCGGTAGATCGAGCCCCACACGTACGGCTTGTTCAGCAGCACGCAGGCGTCGTTCACCAGGTAGCGGGTGGCGAAGTTGTCGGTGCCGTCGACGATCAGGTCGTACTGGCTGAAGATCTCCATCACGTTCTCGGCTTCGAGCCGCTCTTCGTGGAGGATCACGTTCACGTACGGGTTGATGCCCTTGACCGAGTCACGGGCGGACTCCGCCTTGGAGCGGCCGATGTCCGCCTGGCTGTGGATGATCTGGCGCTGCAGGTTCGACTCGTCGACCTCGTCGAACTCCACGATGCCCAGCGTGCCCACGCCGGCCGCGGCCAGGTACATCAGTGCGGGCGAGCCGAGGCCGCCCGCGCCCACGGCCAGCACCTTGGCGTTCTTCAGGCGCTTCTGGCCGTCCATCCCGACATCCGGGATGATCAGGTGACGGGAGTACCGACGGACCTCGTCAACGGTGAGCTCAGCAGCTGGCTCGACCAGGGGTGGCAGCGACACGGGGACTCCGGAGAGGTTGAGTCGAACGGTGGTTCTTCCCGTAACACTGCCACGCCCTTCTTCATTCCGAGACACCCGGTCCGATCCGCGAGACGATTTCGTCCCAGTACCCGGGCATACCGGCCCAGGGGTCGGCCGCCGTGGGGCGGCCCGGGCGGTCGGCGCGGTCCGTGCGGTCGGTGAACCAGACGGTTCCGGCGCCCTGCCAGCGGGCCACCCGCAGGGCCTCCTCCAGATGGGTCCGGGGCACCCCGTGGACGAAGTGGCAGAACCGCTCGGGCGGATGGTCGGCCGTCCATTCCGCCACCTGGGACCACCGGTAGTCCGCCCATCGGCCGGAGAAGGTGACCAGTTGGTCGCCGATCTCCGTGTAGTCCTCGCAGGGGTGGATGCCGTGGCCGAGGACGATCCGCAGGCCCTCCCCCAGGGTCCGCAGGGTGTCCGTCAGCCGGCGGACACCGTCCAGGGCGGCCCGGTCGGAGGGGGCCCCGGCCAGATAGAACCCGCCCACCCGGTACCAGTCCCGGTAGCGGTGGGCATCCGAGAGCAGCTCGCCCAGTGAGCGTTCACCGTCTCGCATCGCGAGATGACCGAGGAGGGTGCCGCCCGCCTCGCGGAGCCGGACGGCCGCCGTGCCGCAGTGCGGGTCGGGCCGCTGCCCGGGGCCGTCGGTGACGTTGAGGACGGCCCAGTGCAGGGGGGTGCCGGGCCGGGCCAGCTCCCCCCATTCGGCCGGGGCGAGCAGCGGATGGGCGTAGCCGGGGACCCCCAGGCCCAGCCGGCCGGCCTCGGTGGCGGCCGGGGCGGCTCCCGGCGGGGTGGTCAGATGCGGCACGCCGCCTCCATCCAGATGTCCGCCAGGGACTCCTCCAGGTTGATCCGGGGCCGCCAGCCGAGCCGGTCCCGGGCGGTGCGGACATCGGCCTGCTGCCAGGCACCGCAGCCGTCGGGATACGGGTAGGGGGGTGCCGCCGAGGCGGCCGCGGCGAGCTGTTCGGCGGTGGACTCGGAGCGGGGGGCGCCGATGCCGATGTGCCGGCCGGGCGGCAGCCCGTGGCCGTGCGGCCGGTCGGGGACGTCGAGTTCGTGCAGGGCGCCGCCGTATCCGGCGACCCGGGCCAGGACGGAGGCCGCGTCGCGGAGCCGGACGGCCCGCCCGGTGCCGATGTTGACCACGCCCTGGGCGGCGGACAGGCTGGCCGCGTGCACGGCCCGCGCCACGTCCCGTACGTCGACGAAGTCGCGCTGCACTCCGAGACCGCTGAGCTTGAGCTCGCTGTCCCCGGACTGCATGGCCCGGCGCATGGCCTCGGCCAGCCGGCCGAGCGGTGAGCCGGCCGGGGTGCCGGGGCCCACGGGCGAGAACACCCGCAGCACGACGGCGTCCAGTCCGGAGCCGAGGACCAGTTCGGTGGCGGCCAGCTTGCTGACGCCGTAGGGGCCGCCCGGTCTCGGGACGGCGTCCTCGGCCGTGCTGGACCCGGGCTGGCTGGGCCCGTACTCGGCGGCGCAGCCGAGCTGGACCAGCCGGGCCCCGCAGCCGCTGCGGCGCAGCGACTCGCAGATGGTGGCGACGGCCACGGTGTTGTGACGGGTCAGTTCGCGGGCTCCGCCGCGGGTGGCCCCGGCGCAGTTGACGACCACTCCGGGGTGGACGGCGTCCAGGAAGCGGGTGAGGGCGCCGGGGCTGCCGGTCGCCAGGTCGAACCGGACGTCGGCGTCGTCCCCCCGGCCGAGGGCGGTGAGCTGGACCGCCGGGTCGGCGAGCAGCCGGTCGGCGACGTAGCGGCCGAGGTATCCGTTGGCTCCGATCAGCAGCACCCTCATCGCGCGGCCCCTTGGTTGGTTGGCTGGCCGGTCATGTCCTTCTCCTTGTCATTGGTGGCACGGGTGTCGCGGGCACGGGTGTGTGCGGATGCGCGGGACAGGGCGACGGTGGTGTGTACGAGGAGCCCGGCGGCGGCCACCGCGGCGGCCCCGGGCACCGGCAGCAGACCGGCCGCGAGGGCGGCGGCGGCCGGGCCCGCGGATCCGTGCCGGAGCGACAGCCGGGCCAGGAACAGCAGCAGGACCAGCGGGATCACGGCGCCCGGGCCCGCCCCGACCGCCAGGGCGAGCGGCACCGCGGCCGCGGCGGGCACGGCGGCGGCCAGGACCGGCAGCGGGCGGACGGCCGCGGTGAACTCGGCCAGGGTGCGGGCCCCGGCCAGCCGGCGGCGGGCCCGGGCGGCGTAGCCGGCGGCCGTCCAGTGGGCGGGGGCGACGGCCAGCGCCAGGGCGGCTCCGAGGGCCGGGCCGTGCCGGTGGACGGCGTAGCCGAGACCGGCGGCGGCGACCAGATGGGCGACGGCCGACGCTCCGGTCCGGCCGCGCGGGCGCCCGGGCCACACCAGGGCGGCGGCCAGCAGCAGCCCGGCGAGCAGGGCGGCGGCGGGGGCCGGGAGCGGTGCCTGGCCGAGCGCGAGGACCAGGGCTCCGGGGGCCAGCGCGTAGCCGGTGCCGCGCGGCAGCCGAAGGGTCCGGCGGGTGGCCCGGGCCGGGGGTTCCCCGGTCCGGGTGTGGCTCCGGGGCACCCGGGCGTAGACCTCCTCGGCGAGCGAGAACACGTCCCGGTGGCGGAACCGGGCGGCGGTGCGGTCGGTGACCCCGAGGGCTTCGAGTCCGGCGGCGATCTCCAGCGGGTCCACGGCCCGCTCGCACAGTTCCCGGTTGCGCCGCACCAGCCCCTTGACCGGATCCCCGCCCCCGCGCGGCCGCACCTGCGCCCCGGCGGCCGGGGCCGGGGTGGCGGCGGGCTCGGGGTCGGGTTCGGGAGCCGCCGCGTCGGCGGAGACCGGCGGTGCCGTCGATGCGGACGGTGCGGGTGGTGCAGACGATGCGGGCGGTTCCGGGGCGAAGCCCTGGGCGATCCCGCCGCGCCAGTTGACGGGCAGGCCTCCGCCGCCCGGCCCGGGCGCCTCCGGCGCGCCCGGCAGCACCGAGACCGGGGCCGGGTCGGAGCTGCGCGGCGCGACCTGGGCGCCGCCCGGGGTGCCGGGTCGGGGCGGGGTGGGGCCGACGAGGTGCAGGGAGGTCATACCGCCGCCCAGGTCGGGGTGGTCCAGTGGCCGGGGACCCGCGCCTCGGCGGGCATGGCGAACGGCACGTCGTCCTCCGTGGGCGCGGCCTGGGCGGCCCCGCCGGCGATCAGGTCCAGGTAGATCCCCCGGAAGGCGGCCACGTTCTGTTCGACGGTGAACAGTTCGAGCGCCCTGGCCCGGGCGGCGGCGCCCAGCCGGGCGGCCCGTTCCGGGTCGCGGAGCAGGGAGACGCAGGCTTCCGCGAGGGCCCGGGGGTTCCGTGGCGGCACCACGAGCCCGGTGCCGCCGATGACTTCGAAGACCGCGCCGACGTCCGTGGACACGGTGGCCCGGCCGCAGAACATGGCCTCGGCCAGGGTGATCGGGAAGCCCTCGACCACGGAGGAGGAGATGACCACCCGGCCGGATCCGTAGGCCTCCGCGAGCGAGGGGACGTCCGGTCCGCCGACCCGTTCGAAGGAGACCGGGTTCTCGCCCGCCGAGAGGGTGTCGGCGGCCTCGTCGGGGAACAGCTGGGCGGCCAGGGCCCGGCAGTCGGCGAGATAAGCGGCGGCCTCGGGGGTGGCCGGTGCCCCGGTGGCCAGGATCCGCAGCCGGGCGGCCGGCTCGGAGCGGCGGACCTCGGCGAAGGCGTGCAGCAGTCCGATGAGGTCCTTGGCCGGTTCGATCCGGCCGACCCAGACGACGGTGCCGGGGTCCCCCTGGTCCACGGCTTCGCCAACGGTGGCGAATCGGTCCGCCTCCATGCCGGGGTAGACGGTCCGCAGCCGGTTGCGGGGGGCGCCGCAGCGCTGCTGCCAGCGCCGGGCGTGGGCGTTCCCGGGGGTGAGCAGATCGGCCCGGGCGTAGGTCTCGGTGGCCAGCCTGAAGTGGAAGGAGCCCAGCAGCGCCCGGACGGCGGCCGGCCGGCCGGGGTGGCCCAGATAGTGGGCGCGGAGCTGGACGGCGTGCTCGGTGAGCAGCAGCGGGATTCCGCAGAAGCGTTTGGCCAGGAGCCCGGGGAGGGCGGCCGGGCCGCCGGCGGAGGCGTGCACCACGTCCGCGGTGGCGAGCCGCCCGTACCAGTCCTCGGAGAGCGGCCGCAGGGCCCGCTCCAGTTCCACCGCGACGGTCAGCAGGTCCGGGACCCGGGCGGTCTGCAGGGTGCGCCCGGCGCCGGGGGCCCGGCAGCCGGCCTCCAGGGCCCGCAGGGCGTCCTCGGAGCGCAGTGCGGCCGTCAGCGGCCCCTGTTCGCGGGCGAGCCGGGCGAGGCTGTAGAGGCCGGCGGCGAAGGCTCCTGAGTCGGCGGCGCAGATCCCGGTCACCAGTTCCCGGTAGGCCGGCAGGAAGGCCCGCCGGTCCCGGCGCCGGTAGCCCCGGTGCCGTCCGGGTCCGGCGGCGCCGGGGGTCCCGGCTGCCGGGCCCCCGCCCGCGGCGGGCTGTCCGTAGAGCACGAACTCGTGTTGCGGGAGGCCGCGGACGAGCCGCTCGCACCACAGCCTCGAACCACCGTCGGTCAGCAATCCGATCCGCACGTGTGGCACCCCCGTTCTCCCGTTTGCGGCGACCCGCCGCGGGAGAAACTCAATCGGATGTGCCGGTGGGGGGGGGGGGGGGGGGGGGGGGGGGGGGGGGCGGGGGGGGGGGGGGGGGGGGTGTTGGGGGGGGGGGGTGGGGGGCGGCGGGGCGGGCCGCCGGGG
>NZ_JBVIRI010000003.1:399563-614222 GCF_055576225.1 Streptomyces sp. NPDC033845
ACCCCCGTCTTCAAAAACCCCCTAGCCGCCGGGGCCCCCCCCCGTTGGCCGCGGGGGCGCCCCCCGGCGGGGTAAAAACATCAGGGGGTGGGGGGGGGGGCGCGCGGGGGGGGGGCCCCCCCCGCCACCGGAAGGGGTGAAGAGTCGTAACTTTCCCGTGCGGGTGGCGTTCGACCCCGCTACGCGGGCACCGGCGGGGCGGCGGGCGACCGGCGGGCGGTGCGCCGTTCGGCGGCCCGGGCCGGGTCCGGGGAGGGCACCGCGGCGAGGAGTTCCCGGGTGTAGGGGTGGGCGGGCCGGTCGTAGACCTCCTCGGCCGTTCCCTCCTCGACGACCAGGCCGTGCCGCATCACGGCCACCCGGTCGCTGACCTGCCGGACCACCGCGAGGTCGTGGGCGATGAAGACCAGCGCCAGTCCGAGTTCCCGCTGGAGTCCGGAGAGCAGGGCCGTGACCTGGGCCTGGGTGGTGACGTCCAGGGCCGAGACGGGTTCGTCGCAGACGATCAGCCAGGGGTCCGGGGCGAGGGCGCGGGCGATGCCGACGCGCTGGCGCTGGCCGCCGCTGAACTCGTGCGGGTAGCGGCCGTGGTGCGCGGGGTCGAGGCCGACGCGTTCGAGGAGTCCGGCGACCTTGTCGCGGAGGGCGCGCTCGTCCCGTACTCCCGCGGCCCGGAGCGGGTCGGCGATGGACTCGCCGATGCTGCGCCGGGGGTTGAGGGAGGAGACGGGGTCCTGGAAGACCATCTGGGCGCCGGCCGGGATGCCGGTGACGTCCCGTCCGGCGTGCCGGATCCGGCCGGCGGTGGGGGCCAGCAGCCCGACCAGCATCCGGCCGAGGGTGGACTTGCCGCTGCCGGACTCCCCGACGATGCCGAGGGTCTCGCCGGCCCGGACGGTGAGGGAGACCCCGCCGACCGCGGTGACGGCCCGCCGGCCCCGCCCGAACTCCCGGCGCAGCCCGTCCGCCCGGATCACGGTGTCCCCGGGCGCACTCCCGCCCCCGGTGTCGGCGGCGCGCCGCCCGGGGGCGTCCAGTCTGGGGACGGCGGCCAGCAGGGCGGCGGTGTACGGGTGCGAGGGCGCGGCGAGCACCTCGGCGAGGGGGCCCCGCTCGACGGCCGTGCCGCCGCGCATCACCAGGATGTCCTCGGCGCTCTCGGCGGCCACGCCCACGTCGTGGGTGACGAGCAGCAGGCCGAGCCCGTGCTCGGTGCGCAGCCCGTGCAGCAGGTCCAGGATCTGGGCCTGGACGGTGACGTCGAGGGCGGTGGTGGGTTCGTCGGCGATCAGCAGCCGGGGTTCGCAGGACAGGGCCATGGCGATCAGGGCGCGCTGGCGCATGCCGCCGCTGAACTCGTGCGGCCGGGAGCGGGAGCGGCGGGCGGCGTCGGGGATGCCGACCCGGTCCAGGAGCTCGACGGCGCGGGTCCGGGCGGCCCGCCGGGTGGCGGTGGTGTGCACCCGGTACACCTCGGCGATCTGGTCTCCGACGGCCTGGTAGGGGTCGAGGGCGCTGAGCGGGTCCTGGAAGACCATGGCGGCGGTGCCGCCGCGCAGGGCGCGCAGTTCGGGGCCGGTGGCGGTGGCCACGTCGAGTCCGCCGACCCGGACGGTGCCGGTGATCCGGGCGCCGGTGCCCCGGTGGAGTCCGAGCAGGGCGGCGGCCGCGGTGGACTTGCCGCTGCCGGATTCGCCGACGAGGGCGAGGGCCCGGCCCGCGCCCAGGGTGAAGGAGAGTCCGTCGACGGCACGGACGTGTCCGGCGGGTCCGGCGACGGGGAACTCCACGGTGAGGTCGGTGACCCGGACCAGGGGTTCGGCGGACCCGGTCATGACAGTGCCACCCTTCGGTCGGCGAGGGCGTGCAGCAGATCGGCGACGATCCCGGCCAGGACCACGGCGAGCCCGATGACGAGGACGATGCCGACGACCACCGGCAGGTCGATGACCTTGACGGCGTCGATCAGGGATTTGCCGAGGCCAGGGATCCCGAAGAGGGTCTCGGTGAGCACGGCGCCGCCCATCATGGTGCCGAAATCGACGGCGCTGAGCGCGATCACCGGCGGGAGGGCGCCGCGCAGCGCGTGCCGGGTGACCACGGACCGCTCGGGGACCCCGTAGGCGCGGAAGGTCCGGATGTGGTCCTCGGCCAGCGTCTCAAGGGTGGAACTGCGGGTCAGCCGCGCGTACTTGGCGCTCTCGAAGAAGCCGAGGGTGATCCAGGGGAGCAGCATGTTCCAGGCCCACTGCTCGGGGTCCTCGCCGAGCGGGACGTAGGTCGGGAAGGGCAGCCACTGGAGGTGGGCGCAGACCAGCATGAGCAGCAGCAGCCCGAGGATGAACACGGGGGTGCCGGTGCCGGCCAGGGTGAGGACGGTGAGGGCGCGTTCGGTGGCCCCGCCCCGGCGGAGTGCGGAGAGCAGTCCGGTGCCGACGCCGATGACCAGCCAGATGGCGAGCGCTCCGGCGGCCAGCGAGAGGGTGGCGGGGATGCGGTCCAGGATCAGTTCGGTGACCTGCTGGTCGGACTGGTAGGAGAAGCCGAGGCAGGGGGCGTCGCAGTGCAGGATCGCGGTGCCGGAGGAGTAGTCCCGTCCGGCGAACAGGCCCTGGAGGAAGTGCAGGTACTGGGCGACGGTGGACTGGTCGAGTCCGAGCTGCTGCCGGACCTGGGCGATCTGCCGCGGGTCGCAGCGTTCTCCGCAGGCGAGCCGGGCGGGGTCGCCGGGGGCGAGGTAGAAGAGGGCGTAGACGAGGACGGACAGGGTGAGCAGCACGAGCAGTGCGTTGCCGGCCCGTTTGAGGAGGAAGCGGGTCACGCGGTGTGCTCCTTGGCGGTGCCGACCCGGAGGCGGGTGGCCTCGCGCGGGTCGAGGGCCGTGCGGACGGCGTCGCCGAGCACGGTGAAGGCGAGCACGGTGACGAAGAGGAGTCCGGCGGGCAGCAGGACGTACATGGGGTCGGCGCGGAACCAGGTCTGCGCGCTGGACAGCATCTGTCCCCAGGACGGGGTGGGGGGCTTGACGCCGACGCCGAGGAAGGACAGGGAGGCCTCGGTCACCATGTTGGTGGGCAGTTGGACGGCCGCGTACGTGATCACGGGCGCGGCCAGTGAGGGCAGCAGTTCGCGGCGGGCGATGCGCAGGGTGCCGTTGCCGGAGAGCCGGGCGGCGGACACGAAGTCGAGTTCGCGCAGGGTGAGGGTCTGGGCGCGGACCATGCGGGCGGTCGGTCCCCAGCCGAGCAGGCCGATGACCAGGATCAGCAGCAGCGGGCGGGGGAAGTCGGCGGGCACCACGGCGGTGAGGGAGATGCCGATGACCAGCATGGGCAGGGCGATCATCACATCGGTGAGCCAGCTGACCAGGAGGTCGGCGGTCCGGCTGCCGAGGGCGGCGGCGATGCCCGCGGTGAGGCCGAGGAGGATCTGGACGGCGGTGGCGCCGAGCGCCACGAGCAGGGAGATCCGGGCTCCGTGGGCGAGGCGGGTGAACAGGTCGCGGCCGGTGCCGGGTTCGACGCCGAGCCAGTGCTCGGCGGAGATCCCGCCGAGGGGCCCGAGGGGGACGCCGCCGCGAGCCGAGTCCACGAGCTCGTCGTGGTAGGCGTTGGGGTCCTGGCCGGTGAGCTGGGCGAGCAGGGGTGCGGCGGCGGCGATCAGGACCAGCAGGAGCAGGACGGCGGCGGCCGCGAGGGCGGAGGGCCGGCGGCGGAGGCGCCGGAGGGCGAGGCGGGCGGCGCCCGCGTCCGGGGAGGGTGCCCCGGACGCGGCCGCCGGTGCGGGCGGGGTGGAGAGGGAGGTCACTTGACCGCGACCTGCGAGATGTCGAGGACGCCGGTCCAGTCGCTGATGACCACGTTCTTGACGTCCTTGCCGACCAGCCGCTTGTAGACCGGGTGGAACAGCGGTACGTCCAGCGCGAGTTCGCCGATCTTCTTGTCCAGTGCGCCCCAGCGCCTGCCGGCCGCGGCGAGGTCGGTGAGCTTGTTGATCGCGTCGATCTCGTTGTTGACGGCGGGGTCGTTCAGCTGCGCGTGGTTGTAGTTGGAGCCGTTGGTGACGATCTGTCGGCCGTCGAAGATCGGGGCCAGGAAGGGGCCGCCGGAGGGCCAGTCGGCGCCCCAGCGGGAGAGGAAGAAGCCGGGGGTGTTCTTGGCGTCCCAGCGGCGCTCGTTGAACGCGTTGTTCTCCAGGCCCTCCAGCTTGACGGTGATCCCGGCGGCGGCGAGGGCCTGCTGTACGGCGGTGGCGACCTCGGGGCTGGTCTGCCGGTTCTGGGCGGTGGAGTGGGTGAGGGTGACGGTCAGCCCGTTCGGGTGGCCGGCCTCGGCGAGGAGCTGCCTGGCCTTGACCGGGTCACCGGTCTTCCCGGCCGGGAAGTGGTCGTACGGGGTGTACCCGAAGGCCTCCTTCTCGGGCAGGAAGGTGGTGGCGGGCTCGGCGAGGGCGGAGCCGCCGGCCGCGTTGACCACGCTGGTGCGGTTGATCGCGTAGGAGACGGCCTGGCGGACCTTCGGGTTGTCGAAGGGGGCGACCTTGGGGTTGAAGGCCAGGTAGTTGACGTAGCCGAAGCGGCCGGTGCCGACGCGGGCGGCGAGTTCCTTGTTGCCGCCGATCTGGGCGAGTTCGGCGGGGCCGAGGTTGGTGTCGGTGGTGATGGCGGCGGCGTCGGCGCCGGTGCTGGTGGACAGCCGCTGGTTGATGACCGCGGAGTCGAGGCCGGAGCGGACCTCGATGGTGTCCGGGTAGGCCTTGCGCTCCGCGTCGGTCCTCTCGTCCCAGTGCGGGTTGCGCTCCAGGGTGAGGTGCTCGCCGTCGTTCTGGTTGCGGACCACCTTGTAGGGGCCGGAGGAGACGGGGTGCTCCTCGTACTTCGCGCCGGTGTCCTTGGCCTTGGGCACGGGGGCGAACTGGGTCTGGGTGGCGACGTAGGGGAACTCGCCCTCCGGCTTGCGGAGCTTGAAGACGATGGTCCTCGCGTCGGGCACCACGATGGAGGCGAGGCCCTTGCCGCCGTCCTTGTAGGGGCCCTGGTAGCTCTCGCCGCCGACCAGCCAGTCGCGCAGATAGGGGGCGCCGCCGGACAGTTCCGCGGCGAAGGAGCGCTCGATGCCGTACTTGACGTCGGCGCTGGTGATCGGGGTGCCGTCCTCGAACTTCAGCCCGTCCTTGAGCGTGTACGTCCACTCGGTGGCGTCGGCGTTGGGCCGGCCGGTGTCGGTGGCGAGGTCGGGGACCACCTCGGTGCCGGCGGCGCCGTTCTCCCGGTTGCGGGTGGTGAGGGTGCGGAACACCAGCGAGGGAACGTTTCCGCCGCCGGAGGTGTAGAGCCGGGCCGGGTCGAAGTCGGTCTGCGGCTCGGAGTTCAGGACGGTCAGCGTGCCGCCCTTGCCGGGCGCCGCACCGGCGGTACCGGGCTTGCCGGCGTCCTTGGCCGCGCCGTCCTCGGGGCCGCAGGCCACGGCGCCCCCGGCCAGTACGAGGCTGACGGAGACCGCGGCCATGCGGCGCGATGTGCGGGACTGACGGAACATCGGGAAGGACCTCTCGGCGAGAAGGGAAAACGGAACGGTAAATTCCACGCCGGGGTCGGGGCATCAGGGGAGCAGGACGCCGCGCCCGGACATGGACATGCCCGGGCGCGGCGGAAAGCAGGGAGGAGGACCTGTCGGCGCGCGCCAGCGGGCGGCGTCAGCGACAGAGGATGTCGGCCACGCTGTGCGCGGCCACACCGAGCAGCGCCAGCTCGATGGCGGCGCTCGCGTTCACGGTGTGGAGGTGCGACATGCGGAGAACCATGTCCGACCATCGGACCGGTTGTCAATGCGCCGAACTGACGCCACGTCAGCCGTCATGTCAGCCGTCGTGTCAGCTGACATGTCAACTACCCGGATACACCCACGGGTTGGGCTTGCAGGGGATCCCGTACAGCTCCAGGGACTTGGTCTGCTGCTGCATGATCGGCGCCGGTTCGCCGGGGGTCCGGCAGCTGATGTGGCCGTTGCCGAGCCGGTGGCCGACCTCGTGGTTGATCAGCATCTGCCGGTACGCGAACATCGCGTGCGGGCCGTAGGTGTGCGAGCCCTGGGCCCACCGGTAGGCGTTGATCATCACCCGGTCGGTGGAGGCCGAATCGCAGGACACGTTGTCGATGGTGGTGTCCAGACCCGACTTGGCGCACCACTCCCCGGTGGTCCCCGGACTGGCCAGGGTGATCACGAAGTCGACCTCCCCGGAGGGCACCCGCTCGAAGGTGCGGGCCCCGCCGTGCGCCCAGCTGCGGTCGTCGTTCAGGGTGCGCTGCACCGCGTCGGCGAACAGCTGCCCGTCCAGGCCCAGCCCCTGCTCCACGTCCACCCGGTAGCGCACCAGCTCGCCCTTGCCGGGGGCCTTGGCCAGGCCCTGGACGGTGTCGAAGGTGCCCGGACCGGCGAGTTCGGGGTCGATGGGGAGCTGCTCGGCCATCCGCTGCTCGTACGTCTTCGGCAGCGCCGCGAGGACGGTCGGCCGGGGGGCCTGCACCTCGGGGGCCGGCCGGTCGTCGGACCGGGAGGCGGCGGACTGCCCCGGGGCGGACCGGCTGACCTCCTCCCCGCCGGCGCCCGCGCGGGCCTTGGCGTCCTCGTCGCCCGCGACCTGCCCGGCCACCACCACGGCGAGCACGGTGGTGATCACGGCCGCGGCCATCCCGGTGTACGTCCGCACCTTGACGCCGCGCCCGGCCGGCACGGGCACGGGCACCGGCACGGCCTCGGGCGCGCCCGCGGCGTGGCCGCGCTCCGAGGCGAAGCCCGCGTCCCGGGCGGAGCCGGAGTCCGTGGCGAAGCCCGGGGTCGGGGCCGGGGGGTGTGGGGCGGCCGCGCCGCGGGGGGCGGCGGGGGCCGGAGGGGCGGGTGGGCCGGAGGGGCGGGTGCGGGGGACGCCGCGCCAGTCGCCGTAGACCTCGCCCGCCGCCGAACCGGCGCCCGCTCCGGCGCCCCAGGCGCCGCCCGGCTCGCGGAGCTCGGGGTGCCCCGAGCGCACGCCGCCGCCCGCCCCGGCCGGGGCGGACCGGCCCGCGTCCGGACGCGGCACGGCATGCCCGCCCGCGTCCCGGCGCGGCACGGCGTGCCCGGACGTGGTCGGGCCGGGGCCCGTCAGTGGCTGGCCGTAGCCCTGGTGGATCACGGTCGGTTCCGGCCGGCGCCGCCGGGCCGAAGGGTCCGCGGCCGGACCGGTGCCCATCGGCGGTATGTCCGGGACACCGGCGGGCGGTACGGGCAGTGCGGGCGCCACGGCGGCCGCCGGTTCCGCGGCGGAGGCCTTGCGGCTGTGTCGTCCCACGAAATCCTCAGCCTCTGCCGTCGGTGTCTTCGCCGCGCTCCGGCGACTCCCGCAGGAAGTCCCGGAAGGCCCCGGCCAGGAGCTCCGGGTATTCCATCATCGCCACGTGGCCCGCCTCGGGCAGGGTCAGCAGCCGGGAGCCGCGGAAGGCCGCGGCCGCCCTGCGGGCCATGCGGTAGGAGACGAGCCGGTCCCGGCCACCGTAGACCAGGAGGGTCGGCGCGAGGACCCGCTGGGCCTGCCGCCACAGTCCGTGTTCACCGCCGAGGGTGTAGGCGTCGACGATGCCGCGCGCGGAGCGGGACATCGCCTCCCAGAAGTAGGGCAGCGCCATCCTCCGCTCCATCTCCTCGACGGCGTCCCGGAAGGCCTCCGGTGTCACCCGTCCGGGGTCCCCGTAGCAGAGGCCGAGTACCCCGCGGGTGCGCTGTTCGGCGCCCAGGCCCCGGGTGAGCCGGCCGATCAGCGCGGCCGCGCCCGGTACCGCCAGCAGCGCCGTGGGGACGGCGGTCCGCTGCACCCTGAGCTCGGGCAGGGCCGGGGAGACCAGGGTGAGGGTGCGGACCAGGTCGGGGCGGACCGCGGCGACCCGGGTGGCGACGGCCCCGCCGAGGGAGTTCCCGATCAGGTGGACCGGGCCGCGGCCGTCGGCGTCGAGGTACCGGATCACCGCCCTGGCAAGGGCGGTGACGGAATAGTCGCGATCGACGGGCGGCGGGGAGGCGCCGAAGCCCGGCAGGTCGACGGCCTCGGCGTCGACGGTGTCCTGGAGCTCCCGCATCATCGACGACCAGTTCAGCGAGGAGCCGCCGAGCCCGTGGACGAACAACGCGCGGGGCAGGCCCGGGCGGGCGGGCGGCCGGGACCGGACGTTGAGCGTCAGACCGGGCAGTGCCACCTCGCGCAGCCGCTCGCCGTCGGTCACCCGGACCGCCCCGCCCTGGGGGGAGGTCCCGGCGGCGGACCGTACACCGGGCAGCTCGGTCGAAGACATGGCGCCAATGTTACGAGACGATCACGCGCCGATCCGTGTGTCCGCGGTCACAAGTCCGCGTAGCGCCGCACCCCCCGTCCCCCTAGGCTCGTAGGCAAGGAGAGCGACAGGGGGACGGAACGGGGCAAGGAGACGAGGGGAGCCGCATGAGTGTCGACCCAGCGGAGCCGGAGACCTTCCGGGACCAGTTCCGGGAGGCGCTTGACCCGGAGGCCCCCGAAGCGGACGCCTCCGAACAGCAGACCGACATCACCCCCACCGAGGACGATCCGCTCACCGGCCGGGAACGGCCGGGCGAGGCCGCGGAGGGGGACGCCGCCGAACAGGCCCGGGTCGTCGCCCTGGACGAGGACGACTACCGCTGATCTCCGCCGCCCGAACCACGGGCGCTGACCAGCGCTAAGGGCGTCCGTACCGCGAGAAATCTCGGTCCGGACCCTCCAGATTCGGTTACCGAAAAGTACGATGGCGGCGCGGCGCACAGCGCACTGTGTTCTTAGAGAAAGTGGGAGGCGGCGTGACAGCCATCGAGCAGACCGAGGCGGCGCGCCCGCGGGGCACGCGACTGCCGCGCCGAGCCCGACGCAACCAGCTGCTGGGCGCGGCCCAGGAGGTGTTCGTCGCCCAGGGGTACCACGCGGCCGCGATGGACGACATCGCCGAGCGCGCCGGAGTCAGCAAGCCGGTGCTCTACCAGCACTTCCCCGGCAAGCTCGACCTCTACCTGGCCCTGCTGGACCAGCACTGCGAGGCCCTGCTGCTGGCGGTGCGCGGGGCGCTGGCCTCCACCAGCGACAACAAGCTGCGGGTGGCCGCGACCATGGACGCCTACTTCGCGTACGTGGAGGACGAGGGCGGCGCGTTCCGGCTGGTCTTCGAGTCCGACCTGACCAACGAGCCGGCCGTCCGCGAGCGGGTCGACCGGGTGTCCCTGCAGTGCGCCGAGGCGATCTCGGAGGTCATCGCCGAGGACACCGGCCTGTCGAAGGACGAGTCGATGCTGCTCGCCGTGGGCCTGGGCGGGGTGTCCCAGGTGGTCGCCCGCTACTGGCTGTCCAGCGAGAGCCCGGTGGCCCGGGAGACGGCTGTGGGCCTGCTGACCTCGCTGGCCTGGCGGGGCATCGCCGGCTTCCCGCTGCACGGCACCGACCAGCACTGATGTCCGGTATCCGGCGCTGTTCGCTGCGAGCATGCGCCGGGTACGCCGTCCGGGTCCTCCCGCCCGGCTAATGTGTCCGGTGTACGGCGCGGTGAACGCGCGACCCGGAGACGTCGGAGGGACAAGCCGTGGAGGTCAAGATCGGCGTGCAGCACGCACCCCGGGAGATCGTGCTGGAGACCGAACTGAGCGCCGAGGAGCTTGAGAGCACCGTCGCCGACGCGCTCACGGGCAAGACGCAGCTGCTCACCCTGACGGACGCCAAGGGCCGCCGGGTCCTGGTGCCCACGGACCGGCTGTCCTACGTCGACATCGGCGAGCCGACCGCCCGCAAGGTCGGGTTCGGCGCCTGAGAGCACGCACAGCATGAGGAGACGGCCCGCCGGGGGTGACCCGCCGGGCCGTTTCCGTTGCTTCCGCTTCGGGTAGGAGCGGCTGTGACCCGGTATCCCGGACCCGTGGGAGGAACCACATGCTGCTGATGGAAGCGCTCGGCTCGGCCCTGGTGGGTCTCGCCCTGTCCGCCGCGGCTGTCAGACTCCTCGGCGGCCGGCTGCCCGCTCCGCGCCTGGTGCTGGTCAGCGGCCTGCTGGGGGCCCTGTTCGGGGCCTGGCTGACGCATTACGCGCTGGGCCCGGGGCACAATACGCCGATCGCGACCCTCGGTGGAGCCCTGCTGGTGTCCGCGGTGGTGCTGTCGCTGCTGCTGCGTCCGGCCGGGCGCTCCGGGAGGCCCGCCCGCCGGGCTCCGTTTTCGGTCCCGACGGGCGGATGACTGAAGGCCCGCTCAGGCGGCCAGTCCGAGGGCGGCCATCCGCTTGGTGTGCGCCTTGGTGATCCGGGTGAACATCTCGCCGACGGCCGCCAGGTCGAAACCGGCCGCCATCCCGTCCACCCCGCCGACCAGCATGGTGGAGAGGGCGTCACGCTCCGCGACCACCCGCTGGGCCTGCGAGAGGGCCTCGCCCATCAGCCGGCGCGCCCACAGGGCCAGCCGGCCGCCGACCCGGGGGTCGGCCTCGATGGCGGCCCGCACCTTCTCCACGGCGAAGTTGCCGTGCCCGGTGTCGTCGAGCACCCCGAGCACCAGGGCGCGGGTGTCGGTGTCCAGGTGGGTGGCCACCTCGCGGTAGAAGTCGCTGGCGATGGAATCGCCGACGTAGGCCTTGACCAGACCCTCCAGCCAGTCGGAGGGGGCGGTCTGCCGGTGGAAGTCGTCCACGCCCTTGGCGAACGGCTCCATGGCGGCGGTGGGCTCGGCGTCGACCGCCGCGAGCCGGTCGCGCAGCCGCTCGAAGTGGTGGAATTCGGCGGAGGCCATCTTTGCCAGCTCCGCCTTGTCGGCGAGGGTGGGCGCCATTTTCGCGTCCTCGGCCAGTCGCTCGAACGCCGCGAGTTCTCCGTACGCGAGTGCGCCGAGCAGATCCACCACGGCCGCCCGGTACTGCGGGGACCCGGAGGCGTCCGCCCAGTTCTGGGCGGCGATCCCGACGGGACCGGACTCGGCGGCTGCCACGGGCGGCGATGCATTTTCTTCGGTCGACATGCTCCGCACAATAGCCCGCCAAAAGCCCCCCGGAACCACCCGCCCGACCCGTTCCGCCCCGCCCTTCCGGCAGGCCGCGGACCCTCCCGTCGGAGCCGACCCGGTGAATTCACCCGACACAGCTGCGCGATTCCGGGGTACAGTGGTATTGCGCCTGCCGATTCTCGGTGGGCCATCCGAATGCGGATGCCCGGTCGGTGGCCCGATCGGCTCCAACCGACCGCCCTCGGTGTTGGTGTGCACGTCCAAGCGTGCCGCCTCCCACGAGGGGCCCCCTCAGCGGCTAGAGCGCTTGAGCGAAGGCAGTGGTCCCGCGCAGCTTCGTACGTACACGGCAAGTACTGCAAGCCAGGCACGGTACGACCCCCCTCGCCGCCTCGGCCGCGTCTCACAGAAGAGGCAGCACCCTGACTACGTTCCGAGACCTCGGGATCTATCCCGAGACCGCCGAAGCCCTGGAAGCCGTCGGCATCGTGTCCCCCTTCCCGATCCAGGAGATGACCCTCCCCGTCGCCCTTTCCGGCACGGACGTCATCGGCCAGGCCAAGACCGGCACCGGCAAGACGCTCGGTTTCGGCCTCCCCCTGCTGGAGCGGGTCACCGTCCCCGCGGACGTCGAGGCAGGCCGGGCCACCCCCGCGCAGCTGACCGACGCCCCGCAGGCCCTCGTGGTGGTTCCGACCCGCGAGCTGTGCACCCAGGTCACCAACGACCTCCTGCAGGCCGGCAAGGTCCGCAACGTCCGCGTCCTGGCCATATACGGCGGCCGCGCGTACGAGCCGCAGGTCGAGGCGCTCAAGAAGGGCGTCGACATCATCGTCGGCACCCCCGGCCGGCTGCTGGACCTCGCGGGCCAGCGCAAGCTCGACCTCTCCCACATCCGGGCCCTGGTCCTGGACGAGGCCGACGAGATGCTCGACCTGGGCTTCCTGCCCGACGTCGAGAAGATCATCAACTATCTGCCGCCGAAGCGTCAGACCATGCTGTTCTCGGCGACCATGCCGGGCGCGGTCATCGGGCTGGCCCGCCGGTACATGACACAGCCGACGCACATCCGCGCCACCTCCCCCGAGGGCGAGGGCGTGACCGTCGCCAACATCAAGCAGCACGTCTTCCGCGCGCACAACATGGACAAGCCGGAGCTGGTCTCCCGGATCCTGCAGGCCGAGGGCCGCGGACTGGCGATGATCTTCTGCCGGACCAAGCGCACGGCCGCCGACATCGCCGAGCAGCTGGAGAAGCGCGGCTTCGCCTCCGGCGCGGTCCACGGCGACCTGGGCCAGGGCGCCCGCGAGCAGGCGCTGCGCGCCTTCCGCAACGGCAAGGTCGACGTCCTGGTGTGCACCGACGTGGCCGCCCGCGGCATCGACGTCGAGGGCGTGACCCACGTCATCAACTACCAGACGCCGGAGGACGAGAAGACCTTCCTGCACCGGGTGGGCCGCACCGGCCGCGCGGGCAACAAGGGCATCGCCGTCACCCTGGTGGACTGGGACGACATCCCGCGCTGGCAGCTGATCAACAAGGCGCTGGAGCTGGACTTCCACGACCCGGTCGAGACGTACTCCACGTCCCCGCACCTGTTCGAGGAGATGAACATCCCGGCCGGCACCAAGGGCATCCTGCCGCGTGCCGAGCGCACCCGGGCCGGTCTGAAGGCCGAGGACGTCGAGGACCTGGGCGAGACCGGCGGCCGCGGTGGCCGCGGCGGTCGCGGTCCGGCCGCCGCCGCCGTGGTGACGGAGGAGCGCCCGGCGCGCACCCGTACGCCGCGCCAGCGCCGCCGGACCCGTGGCGGGTCCGAGCTGTCCGAGGCCGCGGAGACCGCCGGGGCGGCCGCCCCGGCCGCTCCGGCCGTCGAGACCCCGGCCGCCGAGGCCCCGGAGGTGCGCAAGCCGCGTCGCCGCCGGACCCGGTCCAGCGCGCCGGTCACGGTCGCCGCCCCGGTCACCCCGGTGACCCCGGTCCCCGAGGCCGCCCCTGTGGCCGCTCCGGTCGCCGAGGCCCCGGCCCCGGTGGCTCCGGCCGCCGAGGCCCCCGCCGTCGAGGAGGCGCCGGCCAGGCCGCGCCGCACCCGCGCCCGTAAGGCCGCCGAGGCCGCGGAGGCCCCGGTCGAGCTGGTCCCGGTGGCCGCCGAGGCCCCGGTCCGGGTCCGGCGTCCCCGCAAGGTGGCCGTCTCCGACACCCCGGAGCCCGACTTCCAGATGGCTCCGCCGGTGGAGCCGGTACGGGCCCGTCGGGTCGCCCGGCCCCGCAAGGCCGTCGCGGCCGCCCCGGTGACCCCGGTCGCCGAGACGGTCGTGGTCGAGGTCCCGGCCGTCGAGGAGGCGCCGGCCAAGCCGCGCCGCACCCGCGCCCGCAAGACCGCGGCCGTGGCGGAGGCCCCGGTGACCGAGGCCGTGGTGACCGAGGCCGTGGTGGCCGAGGCTCCCGTGGCCGAGGAGGCGCCGGTGAAGCCGCGCCGCACCCGGGCCCCGCGCAAGACGGCCGCCGCCCCGGTGGCCGAGGCCCCGGTGGCCGAGGCCCCGGTGGCCGAGGAGGCGCCGGCCAAGCCGCGCCGCACCCGGACCCGCAAGGCCGCCGAGGCTCCCGAGGCCTAGCCCCGGGGCGCTCCGGCGCACCGCACGACCTGAAAGGCCCGGCCCTCCCCCGTGGAGGTGCCGGGCCTTCGGTGTTCCCGGTGGGGG
This sequence comes from Streptomyces sp. NPDC033845, assembly GCF_055576225.1. NCBI lineage: Bacteria > Bacillati > Actinomycetota > Actinomycetes > Kitasatosporales > Streptomycetaceae > Streptomyces > Streptomyces sp. NPDC033845. Next base: position 413,276 of record NZ_JBVIRI010000003.1, read on the forward strand.
CCGCCGGAGGCGACCGGCCAGTAACGTGGCGGGCATGAGCAAGCCGCCGCGCCTGACGCTGCCCCCGTGCGCCCGTGCCCGCCGTCTGTCGACCGCCCGCGGCGAGTTCGCCGTGCACGAGGCGGGCAGCCCGGAGCGCGGCACCGCCCTGCTGGTTCCCGGGTACACCGGCAGCAAGGAGGACTTCATCGGCCTGCTGGAGCCGCTGGCCGATGCCGGCTACCGGGTGCTCGCGGTGGACGGGCGAGGCCAGTACGAGAGCCCGGGGCCGCGCGAGGAGTCGGCGTACGAGCTGGCGGAGCTGGCCCGCGATCTGCTGGCGCAGGCCGCCGCGGCGGGCGGGCCGGTGCATCTGGTGGGGCATTCCCTGGGTGGTCTGGTCTCCCGGGCGGCGGTGCTCCGGGACCCGGGACCGTTCCTCAGCCTGACCCTGATGAGCAGCGGGCCGGCGGCGATCTGCGAGGAGCAGCAGGCCCGGACCAAGCTGCTGGTGGCGGCTCTGGAGACGATGCGGGAGGACATGCCCGCGGTGTGGGAGGCGATGCGGGCGGCGGATCCGGCGGACGCCGTGCCGGATCCGGCGGGGCTCGCGGCGTTCCTGCGCGGGCGCTGGCTGGCGACCGTGCCCGAGCAGTTGATCGCCACCGGGCGGATCCTGCTCTCCGAGCCGGACCGGGTGGCGGAGCTGGCCCGGACGGCGCTGCCGAAGCTGGTGCTGTCCGGGGAGGTGGACCACGCCTGGCCGGTGCCGCTGATGGACGGGATGGCCCGGCTGCTGGGTGCACGGCGGGTGGTGGTGGCGGGCGCCGAGCACTCGCCGAACGCCGAGGACCCGGTGGCGACGGCCGCCGCGCTGGCCTCGTTCTGGTCGGCCGCGGAGGTGGTCCCGGGGGCGGTCCCGGGAACCGCCTGACCAGCAGATCTTTAGGCTGTGAAAAAATTTCCTTAGCGTAGGGAATGTTTGCCCCCTACACTTCGTTGGACCCAGTGCAAGGAGAGAACACCGACGAAGGGAGAAGCCGATGCGCTTCGAGATTCTGCGCCTGGACGATGTCGACGGAAACGCCGTGGACAGCACCGTCGTGGACGCGGCCTCCGTCAACCGGATCGTGCAACAGGCCGCAGCGATCGGCCAGCGCATCCTGATCCGACCGGCCGAGACGGCGTCCTCCTGAGCCTGCCGATACGCCGAAGGCCCCCGCACCCGACGATTCGGTGCGGGGGCCTTCGCGTGCCAGGGCCGGGTCAGGCGGAGCCGGGTCAGGCGGAGTGGATCACCTGGAGCACGCCGTTGATGATCTGCTGCACGGCGATCGCGGACAGCATCATGCCCGCCAGCCGGGTCACCAGGACCACACCGCCGTCCCGGATCACCCGGATGATCACCAGCGAGTACCGCATGACCAGCCACAGCACCAGGTGCATGGCGATGATCGCGCTCCACACCGAGACCTGACCGGAAACCCCGTCGGCCTTCTGGACCGCCAGGATCACCGACACGATCGCGCCCGGCCCGGCCAGCAGCGGCATCCCCAGCGGCACCAGGGCGACGTTCACGTCCTTGGTCTGCTTGGGCTCGTCGGTCTTGCCGGTCAACAGGTCCAGCGCGATCAGGAGCAGCAGCAGACCGCCCGCGATCATCAGGGCCGGCACCGAGACGTGCAGGTAGTCGAGGATCTGCTGACCGCAGAGACCGAACACCGCGATCACGCCGAACGCCACGCAGACGGCCTGCCAGGCCATCCGGCGCTGCACCTTGGCGGGCCGCCCCGAGGTCAGCGCGAGGAAGATCGGAGTGATTCCCGGGGGGTCCATAATCACGAAAAGGGTGAGAAAGAGGGATCCGAAGACGGCGAAGTCGAACACAGAGATGCCTTGCAGGAGTGGTCGTACACAACAGGGGGCGCGCGGTCCCGGCCGTGGCCGGGCGCGCGGAAGACCGGTCCTCGGGACCGGCCGGAAGAAAAAGGAAGAGGGGAAGCGGGGAGCGGGGGCGGGGGTGCCCCGGCTACTCGGGGCGTCCGCCCGCGCCCGGCACCGGGAAGGCGCCGGTGGCCCGCCGGGTGATCTCGCCGTAGATCTCGGGGTCGGTGGTGTACTCCCCGAGCCGGCAGGTCTTGCGGCTGCCGTGGTAGTCGCTGGAGCCGGTGGTCAGCAGTCCCAGCTCGCCCGCCAGCACGCGCAGCCGGGCCCGGGTCGCGGTGTCGTGGTCCATGTGGTCGACCTCGATCCCGTCCAGACCCGCGGCCGCCAGCTCGGCTATCACCTGGTCCGTGACACACCGGCCCCGCTTGACCGCGGCCGGATGGGCGAAGACGGTGACCCCGCCGGCCGCCTTCACCAGACGGACCGCCTCGAAGGGGTCCAGCTCGTGCTTCTCGGCGTGCGCCCGGCCGCCGTCGGCCAGCCACTGCGGGGTGAAGGCGTCCGAGACGCTCGCCACCACGCCCAGCTCCACCAGCGCGGTCGCGATGTGCGGCCGCCCCACGGAGCCCCCGCCGGCGATCCGGGCCACCTGCTCCCAGCTGACCGGCACCCCCAGCTCCCGCAGCTTGGCCACCATCGCCCGGGCGCGCGGGATCCGGTCGTCGCGGACAAGCTCCCGCTCCCGGGCGAACACCGGCTCCTCGGGGTCGAAGAGATAGGCCAGCACGTGCATCCCGACACCGTCCAGCCGGCAGGACAGCTCGGCACCGGTGACCAGGGAGAACCCGGTCGGCAGCGCGGCCGTCGCGGCGATGGCCTCGGCATGCCCGCGCACCGTGTCGTGATCGGTCAGCGCCACCACGTCCAGGCCCGCGGCGGCCGCCTGGCGGACCAGCTGCGCGGGGGTGTCCGTACCGTCGGAGGCCGAGGAGTGGGTGTGCAGGTCGATGCGCACAGCACGGCTCCCGGGGCAGGACGGACGAAAGGGGACACCCCAGGGTACCCGGGCCGGGCCGTGGATCAGTCGACGGCCAGGATGCGCGGGCTCAGCGCCCCGCAGGGCAGCAGCTCCACCTCGGCCCCCGCGTCACGGAGGTCCGTCAGCACCAGCTCGTCGTACATCAGCAGGCCGGACTGCTCCGGCCACACCACCGCCCACAGCCACAGCCCGCGCGCCTCGCCGGCGAACACCGCCCGGTCGTCGGGGGTACCGGACACGTGCCACAGCGGGGTGGGCCGGCCGGCCGCGGTCACCTTGGCGTGCGGCGGACCGGCCATGTCCAGTCCGGCACCGGGATCGGGGCCGTCGATGCCCGCGTACCGGGCGCCGAGCCCCACACCGAGCTCCTCGGCGATCAGCACCAGCTCCCCGATGCCGCCGAGCGGGCCGGGGCCCGTGCAGGCCACCGCGGTGGCCCGGCCCCCGCTGCGGTCGTCACCGGCCGAAGCGACCCCGGTGAACAGCCAGCCGACCGGGAGCGGCCACGGCATCCACACCGGCACCCGGGCCCGGGCCGCCACCACGCCGAGACCCTCGACACTGGGCGGGATCACGGGTTGCAGGGGGTGGACGGTGCCGTGCGCAGCGCACTGCCAGGAGTCGGCGAAAAGACCGGGCGCCCTGACCCGGCCACCGCACTTCGGGCAACTCGGTTCGCCCCTCATGGGAAGCCACGTTCCTCCCCGCGCGGGGCCGCGTCAAGGGACGATCACCCGTCCGGATGCCATCCGTCCCCCCGCGGGCGGCGGGCCCCCTCGGAAGGGGCCGCCGCGGTCAGTCGAGGGCCACCGCCACCCGGCGCGGATCGCGCAGGTCGGTGCCCCGGGCCAGCCAGCGCTCCTGGAGCGCCGCCGCCCCGTGCACCCGCTTCCAGGCCGCCTCGTTCGCGGTCATCGGCAGCAGCGGAAGGAAACGCACCGGCTCCATCGGCTCCGCCAGCTCCAGGTCCTCGACCAGCCCGCCCGGCTCGGCGACCAGCACCGATCCGAACGGCGCCCCGGGCCACAGCGGTTCGCCCAGGTCCAGGGAGGCGCCGGGGGCCACCACCAGCCCCTCCACCTGGGGGCTGGAGGCCAGCACGGCCAGCGGGCGCAGCACCTTGTCGGTCTCGGCCAGCCCGGCCCGCACGGTCAGCAGCAGTTCGGCCCGCGGCCCCCGCAGCGGGTCCGCGAGCACCGCGGTCGGGTCGGCCATCGGCTGCGCGGACATCCCGAGGGTGGCGTAACGGACCAGTTCGCCGCCGGTGTCGGAGCCGCGGAACCGGAGCACCTCGATGCGGTCGGTGCCGAGGAAGGTGACGGCGGCGCGGGCATCGGGTTCGCCGAGCGCGGTGCGGAGCCGGGCTTCGACACGTGCCAGAAGATCTCCCATGGAACGAGCATAGAACTCATATGAGGCGGGTAAAGCCAAGGTTTTGACCATCAGTCGGCTGATACTGTTGACCGCTGGACAGGACATCTGGACAGGACATCCCCCACGGGGGACCGGCCGGAGGAGGTGGGGCTGCGGTGGATCGAAGTCGATCGTGCAGTACCGGCACCAGCCAACCTCCCCGTCGTCCTGTTCCTTCCGCCCGTCGCCGGTAGCCGAAGAGCACCGCGCCCCGCGGAGGGCCTCCCACCCGTACGGCCCGCAGCCGTGCGAAGGAGCCTGCCATGTCGATGATCCGCGACCTGCGTGCGGCCGTGCGCCCCTCGCTGCGCAAGTCCAATCCCGTACAGCCCGGCTACGACAGCACCCGTGACCACTCGGCGAGCAGCGCGGTCGTGGACTGCGCCGTGTACCGGGACGGCCGCCGGCTGCCGCGCACCGCCTGTCCCACCCCGCGTGCCGCGATGCGCGAGGTCCGCCGGGACGGCGGGTTCACCTGGATCGGCCTGCACGAGCCCACCGAGGCCGAGTTCGCCGGGATCGCCGCCGAGTTCGGGCTGCACCCGCTGGCCGTGGAGGACGCGGTGCACGCGCACCAGCGGCCCAAGCTGGAGCGCTACGACGACACCCTGTTCGCGGTGTTCAAGACCATCCACTACGTGGAGCACGCCGAACTCACCGCCACCAGCGAGGTGGTGGAGACCGGCGAGGTGATGTGCTTCACCGGCCGGGACTTCGTGATCACCGTCCGGCACGGCGGCCAGGGCTCCCTCAAGGGCCTGCGGCACCGGCTGGAGGACGAGCCCGAGCTGCTGGCCAAGGGGCCCTCCTCGGTGCTGCACTCGATCGCGGACCACGTGGTCGACGGCTACATCGCGGTGGCGGCGGCGGTGCAGGACGACATCGACCTGGTGGAGAGCGAGGTGTTCGCGGTCCCGGCCGGGAAGGGCGGGCCGCGCGGCGCGGACGCGGGCCGGATCTACCAGCTCAAGCGCGAGGTCCTGGAGTTCAAGCGGGCGGTGTCCCCGCTGCTGCGGCCGATGGAGCTGCTCAGCGAGCGGCCGATGCGGCTGGTGGACCCGGACATCCAGAAGTACTTCCGGGACGTGGCCGACCACCTGGCCCGGGTGCACGAGCAGGTCATCGGCTTCGACGAGCTCCTGAACTCGATCCTCCAGGCGAACCTGGCGCAGGCCACGGTCGCGCAGAACGAGGACATGCGCAAGATCACCTCATGGGCGGCCATCATCGCCGTGCCCACGATGATCTGCGGGGTGTACGGGATGAACTTCGAGCACATGCCCGAGCTCCAGTGGAAGTACGGCTATCCGATGGTGATGGTCACCATCGTCGGCATCTGCTTCACCATCCACCGGGCCCTCCGGCGCAACGGCTGGTTGTAGGCGGCCGCGGCGCCCCCTCTACCCTGTGGCCATGACTATCGGCACGCTCGAACAGGCCCTCGTCGAGGAGGCCACCAAGAAGTCCGGGCTCATCTGGGTCCGCGGCACCGGGCCCGACCGCGCCCTGTGGCACGCCTGGGTGGACGGCGCCGCCCACGTCCTGGGCGACGGTCCCGGGGAGCAGCCGTTCCCGGGGCTGGTGGACGGGGGCACCGCCGAGGTGACCGTGCGCAGCAAGGACAAGGGCGGACGGCTGGTGGCCTGGACCGCCCGGGTGCGGGAGCTGGCTCCGGAGGGCGAGGCCTGGGCCGCCGCCGCGGCCGAGCTGAAGACGAAGCGGCTGAACGCGCCGGACTCCGAGGAGATGACGGGGCGGTGGGCGCGTGAGTGCCGGCTGCTGCGGCTTGAGCCGGAGTCCGTGCGGACGGAGCTGCCGGACGGTTCGCTGGCGGCGCCGCCGCTGCCCTCGCCGGTGACCACCCGGCGGCCGGTGCCGGCGGCGCTGCCCAAGCTGCTGCTGAAGCGGAAGAAGCGGGCCGGGAAGTAGGCCGGGCGGGCGGCGGCCCCCGGGCGTCGCGGTCCGGTCAGCCCTGGCTGGGGTCGAAGCCCGAGCCGGAGCCCGAGCCGGAGCCCGAGCCGCTGCCCGTCCCGGAGCCCTGGCTGCCCGAGCCCCTGGTGGTGGGCAGCTGGGAGCCGTAGTCCACGGTCTGCTCCTCCGGCGGGGCCTCGATCTGGAAGCGGGTCCCCCAGTCGGCGAGTTCCACCGCCCCGGCGCCGCCGGCCCGCTCCATCCGCAGCGGGTAGGGGGTGCCCTCCAGGGAGACGGCGAGCCGGCCGCCGGCCCCCTTCTCCGAGACGACCTGGATCGTCCTGGTGTGCCCCACCTTGCTGTAGGCGCCCTTGTCGAGGGTGCCCTCCAGGCCGAGCAGTCCGTCCAGCAGCACGTTCATGTCGGTGAACCCGCGCAGCTGCTTGTAGGAGGGGTCGCCCTCGGGCACCTTCACGAACTTGTCGCCGAGCTTCCCGGCGGCCTCGGAGTCCCCCCAGAAGGCCGCGTCGGCCTTCAGGAACAGCTCCTCGCCCACCCGGAGCAGCTCGAAGGTGTTCTCCTGGGACTTCACCTCTCCGGAGCCGCCGTCGGACCTCAGGCGCATGTCCAGGGTGAAGGTCTTGCCGCCGGTGACCACCGTGCCGGACAGCCGGACCGAGTCGGCCGTCCGCGCCGCGGCGCGGGCCTTGTCCTCGATCTGCTGGGCGGGCAGCTTCCCGACCCCGTTGGTCCCCTTGTCCGGATCCTCGCCGCCGCCACAGGCCGTTGCGGTGACGGCGAGGCCGACGCAGAGGGCTCCGGCGCCGGCGGCCCGGCGGATCCGGGCGGCGGGGGAAGGGGCGGTCACGGGCGGATGCCTCTCGTCGTCGATGGCGGGCAGCTCGCAGCGTACCCGGCGCCGATCGGCGGCTCGGGCCCGGGCGGGCCGCCCCACCAGCGCGGTTTGCCGTGGCACGGGCTAGCCTGAGCCTCGGAACCGGCGCCCCGGCCGGGACCACCGAAGAACCGTGCAGGACACACACGCTCCAGGAGGCGCTCGGATGGCTGCAGGCGCCCCGCGGATCTTCGTCTCGCATCTGTCGGGAGTGCCCGTCTTCGACCCCAACGGCGACCAGGTGGGCCGGGTCCGGGACCTGGTCGCCATGCTGCGGGTGGGCGGGCGGCCGCCCCGGCTGCTGGGCCTGGTGGTCGAGGTGGTCAGCCGGCGGCGGATCTTCCTGCCGATGACCCGGGTGACGGGTGTCGAGTCCGGCCAGGTGATCACCACCGGGGTGGTCAACATGCGCCGGTTCGAGCAGCGCCCCACCGAACGGCTGGTTCTCGGCGAGCTCCTGGACCGCCGGGTGCGGCTGGTGGCCACCGGCGAGGAGGCCACCGTGCTGGACGTGGCCATCCAGCAGCTGCCGGCCCGCCGCGACTGGGAGATCGACCGGATCTTCGTCCGGAAGGGCAAGGCGGGCGCACTGCGCCGGCGCGGGGAGACGCTGACGGTGGAGTGGTCGGCCGTCACCGGCTTCTCCCTGGAGGAGCACGGGCAGGGCGCCGAGAGCCTGGTGGCCACCTTCGAGCAGATGCGTCCGGCGGACCTGGCGAACGTACTGCACCATCTGACGCCCAAGCGGCGGGCCGAGGTGGCCAATGCCCTGGACGACGACCGGCTGGCGGACGTCCTGGAGGAGCTCCCGGAGGACGACCAGATCGAGATCCTCGGGAAGCTGAAGGAGGAGCGGGCGGCCGACGTCCTGGAGGCGATGGACCCGGACGACGCCGCCGACCTGCTGTCCGAGCTCCCGGAGGACGACCAGGAGCGGCTGCTGACGCTGATGCAGCCGGAGGACGCGGCGGACGTGCGCCGGCTGCTGTCGTACGAGGAGAACACCGCCGGCGGTCTGATGACCACCGAGCCGATCGTGCTGCGGCCGGACGCCACCGTGGCGGACGCCCTGGCCAAGGTCCGGCAGGCCGACCTGTCCCCGGCACTGGCCGCCCAGGTGTACGTGTGCCGGCCGCCGGACGAGACCCCGACCGGCAAGTACCTGGGCACCGTGCACTTCCAGCGGCTGCTGCGGGACCCGCCGTTCACCCTGGTCGGTTCGCTGGTGGACGCCGATCTGCCGCCGCTGCGGCCGGACGCCTCGCTGCCCGCGGTGACCAGCTATCTGGCCGCCTACAACATGGTCGCGGTGCCGGTGGTCGACGAGAGCGGCTCGCTGCTGGGCGCGGTGACCGTGGACGACGTACTGGACCACCTGCTGCCGGACGACTGGCGCGAGACGGACTTCCACTCCGAGGAGGCCGCGCATGGGAACTGACCGCGATCCGCGGCCGGAGCCGCGCCGGGAGAACCGCCGGGAGCCCCGGCGGGAGGAAGGCCGGCTGGAGCAGCTCCGGGAGCGCCGGGAGGCCCGCCGCGAGGAGGCCCGCCGGCAGGCCCGGGCGCACGGGCTGGCGGACCGGGTTCGGGCCGACCGGGCCAAGGGCGACCGGACGAAGGCCGAGCGGGTGAAGGCCGAGCGGGCGGCGAAGGCCGGCCGGGCCAAGGGCGAGGACGGCGGGGAGCGCTCGGGTTCCAGCGCGCTGTCGCGGCCCAGGGTGCGGCTCGACCTGCCGCGGCCGGCCCGCCGCCGGCTGCTGCCCGAGTACGACCCGGAGGCCTTCGGCCGGCTCTCGGAGCGGGTGGCGCGGTTCCTGGGCACCGGGCGGTTCATCGTCTGGATGACCCTGGTCATCATCCTGTGGGTGCTGTGGAACATCTTCGCGCCGGCGGACCTCCGGTTCGACGAGTACCCGTTCATCTTCCTGACCCTGGCGCTGTCCCTCCAGGCCTCCTACGCGGCCCCGCTGATCCTGCTGGCGCAGAACCGGCAGGACGACCGGGACCGGGTCAACCTGGAGCAGGACCGCAAGCAGAACGAGCGGTCCATCGCGGACACCGAATACCTGACCCGGGAGATCGCGGCACTGCGGATGGGCCTGGGAGAGGTGGCGACCAGGGACTGGATCAGGTCCGAGTTCCAGGATCTGATCAAGGAGATGGACGAGCGCCGTCTATTCCCGCTAGAGAGTGACGAAGGCGACCGCTAGCGGTCTGTGCCGGGCCCGGCTACCGGGCCGTACCATCGGGGCATGGCTACCGACACAAGCTCCGCCGCCGGGCCCGCACAGGACGCGATCCTGGAGGCGCTGGCGACGGTGAACGACCCCGAGATCCACCGGCCGATCACCGAGCTCGGCATGGTCAAATCGGTGGAGGTCGCCGAGGACGGCGCGGTCGCCGTCACGGTGTACCTGACGGTGTCGGGCTGCCCGATGCGGGAGACCATCACCAAGAACGTGACCGAGGCGGTCGCCGCGGTGCCGGGGGTGACCTCGGTGGCGGTGAGCCTCGACGTGATGAGCGACGAGCAGCGCAAGGAGCTGGCGACGGCCCTGCGCGGCGGCACCGCCGAGCGCGAGGTGCCGTTCGCCAAGCCCGGTTCGCTGACCCGGGTGTACGCGGTGGCCTCCGGCAAGGGCGGGGTCGGCAAGTCCTCGGTGACGGTCAACCTGGCCGCGGCGATGGCCGCGGACGGTCTGAAGGTCGGCGTGGTGGACGCGGACATCTACGGCCACAGCGTGCCCCGCATGCTGGGGGTGGAGGGCAAGCCCACCCAGGTCGAGAACATGATCATGCCGCCCTCGGCGAACGGCGTGAAGGTCATCTCCATCGGCATGTTCACCCCGGGCAACGCCCCGGTGGTGTGGCGCGGCCCGATGCTGCACCGGGCGCTCCAGCAGTTCCTGGCGGACGTGTTCTGGGGCGACCTGGACGTGCTGCTGCTGGACCTGCCGCCGGGCACCGGCGACATCGCGATCTCGGTGGCCCAGCTGGTGCCGAACGCCGAGATCCTGGTGGTCACCACCCCGCAGCAGGCGGCCGCCGAGGTGGCCGAGCGGGCCGGTTCCATCGCCGTGCAGACCCACCAGAAGATCGTCGGCGTGGTCGAGAACATGTCCGGGCTGCCCTGCCCGCACTGCGACGAGATGGTCGACGTGTTCGGCTCGGGCGGCGGCCAGAAGGTGGCCGACGGACTGACGAAGACGGTCGGCGCGAACGTCCCGGTGCTGGGCACCATCCCGATCGACGTCCGGCTGCGCGAGGGCGGGGACGACGGGCGGCCGGTGGTGCTGTCCGACCCCGACTCCCCGGCCGGGGCCGCGCTGCGGGCCATCGCCGGGAAGCTCGGCGGCCGGGCCCGCGGTCTGGCGGGCATGTCCCTGGGGATCACCCCGCGCAACAAGTTCTGAGGGCGCGGCCCGCCTCCGCGGGTCCGCCCGTACTGGCCCGCCTGCGCGGGTCCGCCCGTACGGGTCCGTCTTCGCGGGTCCGCCGCGCGCGAACGGCCGGCCGGGTTCCTTCCCGGCCGGCCGTCCGCGTCCGCCGTTCGCGTCAGCTGTAGGCGGCCAGGTCCGTCTGGGCGAAGGCCAGGCCGTACGCGCTGAGGCCGCGGCCGTAGGCGCCCAGGTGCACACCCGCCGGGGTGGAGCCGGCCAGCACCCAGCCGAACTCGGACTCCCGGTAGTGGAAGGGGGTCGGTACCCCGTCCACCGGCAGGGACAGGGCGGACCAGTCGGGGCCGGCCAGGTCGTCGGCGAGCTCCCAGGCCGCCTCCGTCTGCTGCTCCAGCCAGTCGTTGCGCAGGTTGTGGTCCATCTGGCCGGGCCAGGTGAACGCCAGCAGCCCCGAGCCGGCCAGCCAGGCCGCCGAGGACACCGAGGTGGCCTCCAGGACTCCGGTGCCGTCTCCGCTGCGCCTGAGCGGGTTGCTGGCCACGGTGACGACCACGGCGAAGCGCTCCTTCTCCCCGGTGGCGATCTCCCCGCGGACCGAGGGCTCGTCGCCGTGCCCGACCGAGCCGTGCTCCACGGTGCCGTCGGCGCCGGTGCCGACCTGCATCAGCCAGCGCTGCCCGGTGAAGGCCTCGTCCAGTCCGTACCAGGGGAAGTCGGCGTCCAGATAGCCCTGCGCGGCACGGCGGGCGGCCGGCACGGGCTGTCCGGCGGACTGCTGCGCGGCGGGCTCGGCTGCGGGCTCCGACGCGGGCTGGGTTCCTACCCGGCTGCTGGTGGTCTCCATCTGTGCGGCCTCTCGTTCCGTGGGACCCGGAACGGCCGGCCCCCCTCGGGCGTCCTGACTCCGGACAGATGGAGAGAATAGCCACCCGGCCAGCCCGGGCCCCGCAGGCGGCGTGGCGGAGGGCTCAGGTGGCGTCCGCGTCGAAGCGGGTCCGCTGGTCCACGGCGGGCTGCTCCGGCTTCTTCAGCAGATCGGGTCCGCTGGTCGCGGCGGGCGCCCCGGGGGCCGGCTCGGCCTCGGTGCCGTTGACGGCGTCGGTGACCTCGCCCAGCTCCTTGCGCAGGTCGAAGCTGGTGCGGATCTCCTTGAGGTCCTCGTTCTCGGTGAGCTGCTTGCGGATGAAGGTCTTGGGGTTCAGGTCCTCGAACTCGAAGTCCTTGAAGTCCGGACCGAGCTCCGAGCGGATGTCGTCCTTGGCGCTGTCCGAGAAGGCCCGGATCTTGCGGATGAACCCGCTGACGTCCTGGATGACCTTCGGCAGCTTGTCGGGGCCGAAGACGAGGATCGCGAGCACCACGATGGTGACCAGCTCAAGGCCGCCTATGTCGTTGAACACCCTGTCGCTCCTCGGCTCTCATCCATCGGGCCTCGACAAAGGTACCCGCCGTCGCGCGAGGATCGACACCTCGCTACCGCTTTCATCCTCTCGTCACGAACCGTTCGCCGAACCGAGGACCAGCCTCAGGGTCCGCTCCCGTCCGTCGCGCCGCACGGTCAGCTCCAGCGGGTCGCCCGGGCGGTGCGCCCGGACCTTGATGATCAGCTCGTCCCCGCCGTGCACCCGGTGGCCGTCCACCCGGGTGATGACGTCCCCGGGCCGGATCCCGGCCCGGTCGGCGGGGCCGTCGGGCACCACGGCCGGCTTGCCGTCCTCGTTCACGGTGCCGACCCTGGCGCCTTCGCCGCTGTACCGCATGTCCAGTGTGACCCCGATGACGGGGTGGGTGGCGCGGCCGGTGCGGATGAGTTCCTCGGCGACCCGCTTCCCCTGGTTGATCGGGATGGCGAAGCCGAGTCCGATGCTGCCGCTCTGCCGGCCGCCGGTCTCCCCGTCGCCCTCCTCGGCCCCGCGGATGGCGCTGTTGATGCCGATCACCCGGGCCCGGCCGTCCAGCAGCGGGCCGCCGGAGTTGCCGGGGTTGATGGGGGCGTCGGTCTGGAGGGCGTCGACATAGCTGATGTCGCTGCCGTCCTCCTCGTCGCCACCGCCGGCGGTGATGGGGCGGCCGGTGGCGCTGATGATCCCGGCGGTGACGGTGTTGGACAGGTCGAAGGGGGCGCCGATGGCCACCACCGGGTCGCCGACCTTGACGTTGGCGGAGTTTCCGAGGGAGAGCGGGCTGAGCCCCCTGACCCCGCTGACCTTGACCACGGCCAGGTCGTAGCCGCCGTCCCGGCCGACCAGCCGGGCGGGCACGCTCTCGCCGGTGCTGAAGGTGACGTGTATCTGCTTGGCCCCGGCCACCACATGGCTGTTGGTGAGGATGTGGCCGGCCGAGTCCAGCACGAACCCGGTTCCGGTGCCGCCGCTGCCGCTGCCGCCGCTGACGTGCAGGGTGACGACCCCGGGGAGGGCGGTGGCGGCGATCCCGGCCACGCTGGTGGGGGCCCGGTCGGTGCTCTCCGGGCCCGCCTGCGGGAGTTCCAGCCGGGTGGAGGCCTGGCGTTCGGCGAGCACCCCGGCATAGCCGCCGATCCCGCCGGCCAGCAGGGCGATCCCGACGCCGGCGGCCACCAGGGGCCAGCGGCGGCGGGGCCGGGTCCGGCCGGTGTCGAACACCTGGAGCGGGGCGGCCACCGCCCACGGGTCGTAGCGGACGGGCGGCTCCGCGGCAGCGGCCGGGAAGGGGACCGGGGACTCCGGGCCGTGTCCGCCGGCCTGCCCCGGGTCCGGCGCCGGTGCCCCGGCCGGGCCCCAGGCGGCGGAGTCGGGGGCCGGGGCGGTCCGCTCCGGCCTGCTCCACCAGCGCGGGGCCGGGACGGCAGCGGGCGCCGGGGGTGTGGTGGGGGCCGGATCGGCCGGCGCGGCCACATCCAGCGCCGCGGTCGCGTCGGTCGGCGCGGCCGGATCGGTCGGCGCAGCCGGATCGGTCGGTGCGGCCGGATCGGTCGGCTGGCTGTCGGACATGGGTGACTCCCCCGCGTACGTCGCGCACCGCCCGGCGGCGCGTCTGCGGAGGATTCAACCAGTTCCGGGCCCGGGGTGGCTCCCCGGGCTCAGCGGCTCAGGGACACCGGCCGGTTGGAGGGGGCCGGCGGCAGCGGAGCCGACTGGGCCGCCGGACGCCAGCCCGCCACCGAGGAGGGCAGGGGACGGCGGTTGCGGACGGCCACGTCGGTCACCGGCACGGCACCGCCGCTCACCCCGTTCACCCCGTTCACCCCGGTGCCGCCGAGCACTCCGGTCGGACCGGGGCGCACCGAGGGGGTGACGCTGGCCGCGCCGCCCCCGCCCCGGGCGTTGGGGCCGATCCGGGCGTCCACGGGCAGCGAACCGCCCAGGGCGATGGCGGCCAGCGAGACGGCGCCCGCGGCCACGAACGCGAACCGGCGGCGCGGCCGGCCCACCTCGTGGACGGGGAAGCCCTGGCGCCGCGGGGGTTCCTGACCCCGCCGGTCGGCGGGCAGGGCGGTGGGCAGTTCGAAGCCGAAGGGGCTCCCGCCGGAGGGTCCGGGGCCGCCGGGGGGTCCGGGCTGGCCGGGCAGTCCCTGGAGGCGGGCGAGCAGTCCGGCCGACACGGGCGGCGGGGCGCTCTCCACGAACAGGGTCTTCAGACGGCGCTGGGCGTCCGCCTCGGCCTTGCAGCGGCCGCAGGTGGCGAGATGGGCGAGCACCCGCTCGCGGACGTCATGGCTCAGCTCCCCGTCGACGAGGGCGGCGAGCCGGTCGCCGAGGTGCTGTTCCGCGGGTGACGGTGAGGCACTGGCTCCGCTCACTCCGGCACTCCCCCTTCCCCTGCCGCGCCGACCACCGCCAGCGCACGCTGCTCCGCCCGGGCCTCGGGGGACCGGTGCTTGAGGGCCTTGCGCAGGTGGGAGCGGCCGCGGTGGATACGGCTGCGGACGGTGCCGAGCTTGACCCCGAGGGTGGCCGCGATCTCCTCGTACGACAGTCCCTCGATGTCGCAGAGGACCACGGCGGCGCGGAACTCGGGCGCGAGGGTGTCGAGGGCCTGCTGGACGTCCGCGTCGAAGTGGGTGTCGTGCAGCACCTGCTGGGGGGACGGCTCGCGGCTGGGCAGCCGCTCGGCGGCGTCGTCCGCGAGGGCGTCGAAGCGGATCCGCTGCTTGCGGCGGACCATGTCCAGGAAGAGGTTGGTGGTGATGCGGTGCAGCCAGCCCTCGAAGGTGCCGGGGGTGTACGTGGACAGCGAGCGGAAGACCCGGACGAAGACCTCCTGGGTGAGGTCCTCGGCATCGTGCTGGTTGCCCGTCAGGCGGTAGGCGAGACGGTAGACCCGCGCGCTGTGGGTGCTGACGATCTCCTCCCAGGTGGGAGGGGTCCACGCCTGTGAGCCCGCATCATCGGCAAAGGTCGCGGTGGTCGCGGCGGCAGCGGTGTGGAAGCGGTCAGCAATGTCAGTCACGGATTTCGGCTCACCGGCCGACCAGAAGAGGCGTCTCAACACGCCCCCACGATCCACAGGCGCAGCCGCACCTCCCCTATCGGCTCTGGTGGAGTCCACTGGAGCCCCTACCATAGCCACCCCCTCCGTCAGCTCCGGATAAGTGTTTTTGCCCGAACTTTGCCCGGGCCGGGGCGCCGGACGCCCTCACACCCTCACAACGCCCGGTCCCATCTGCGGGTTCCCGCAGCCAACGGCTACAGTCACCGTTGCGCCAACTATGGGGACAGGAGAGGGTCATTAGCGGCAACCGGCAGACGAGCTGGGCGTTCGCCGACGCGTTTGTCGCCGAGGACGACGCTCTGCGGTGGGCCCGCGACCGGGCCAGGGAGGCCGGTCTGCGGTCCGTCTCCCCCGGCACCGGGGCCGCGCTGCGCCTGCTCGCCGCCACCGCGGACGCCAAGGCGGTCGCGGAGATCGGTACCGGGACCGGTGTCTCCGGCATCCACCTGCTGCACGGGATGCGTCCGGACGGGGTGCTGACCACCGTGGACCCCGAGCCCGACCGGCAGGCCTTCGCCCGGCAGGCGTTCCGCGCCGCGGGCTTCGCCGGCAACCGGGCCCGCTTCATCCCCGGCCGCGCCCTGGACGTGCTGCCCCGGCTGGCGGACGGCGGGTACGACCTGGTGTTCTGCGACGGTGACCCGTGCGAGTCGCTGGACTACCTCGCTGAATCGTTGCGCCTGCTCCGGCCCGGCGGGCTGGTCTGCTTCGAAGGGGTGTTCTCGGACGGCCGTACGGTCGACTCGGCCGCCCAGCCCGCCGAGGTGCTCCGGGTCCGCGAGCTGCTGCGCACGGTGCGGGAGAGCCCCGCCCTGGAGTCCGCCCTGCTGCCGGTGGGCGACGGCCTGCTCTGCGTCGTCCGCCGCTGAGCCGTCGGCCCCGGGCCGGACCCGCGACGGATCCCCGGCGGACCCCGCGGCCTGTCCCGCCCGGCCCCGGACACAGCGCTGCCCCGGTCGCACGGGGCGACCGGGGCAGCGGGAAAACTCTCGGAGAAGTACGAGCGCCGACGTCAGCCGACGACCTTCTTCAGGGCGTCACCCAGGGCGTCGGCCTCGTCCGGGGTCAGCTCTACCACGAGCCGACCGCCGCCTTCGAGCGGTACGCGCATGACGATGCCCCGCCCCTCCTTGGTCACCTCGAGCGGGCCGTCGCCCGTCCGCGGCTTCATGGCCGCCATGCTCGTTCCCCTTCCTGAAACCAGCTCATCGTCAGCCGACGGCCCCGTTCAGGCGCCTAGTACCCGGCATCGAACACATTGCTTCCCAGCCATTATCCCGCATGTCAGGACCCGATGACCAACATCGGGTGGGAACGCTTGCGCAACGCGCTCGACCAAAACCACTCATTTCGGGGATCCGCCTGCGATACTTCGCCTCCCCCACCGGCCCCGGGCCCCCGCGATCTTTGACGCACATCACATGCGGCCGTCTGCCGGGCCCCTCCCCCGTCCGCCATGCTGACCCCCAGAACACCCGCGACGAAGGGGGATCCCCGCCATGGCCGACAGCGTGCTCTACGACCTCACCGACGGTCTCGCCACCATCACGATCAACCGCCCGGACGCGATGAACGCGATGAACACCGAGGCGAAGGTGGCGCTGCGGGAGGCCGTCCGGGCGGCGGGCGAGGACACCGCCGTACGGGCGGTGCTGCTGACCGCCGCCGGCACCCGGGCCTTCTGCGTGGGCCAGGACCTGAAGGAGCACATCGGCAATCTGGCGGCGGACCGCGAGAGCGGCTCCTCGCTGACCATGTCCACGGTCTCCGAGCACTACAACCCGATCGTGCTGGCCCTCACCGAGATGCCGAAGCCGGTGGTGGCCGCGGTGAACGGGGTCGCGGCGGGCGCCGGATTCGGTTTCGCGCTGGCGGCGGACTTCCGGGTGGTCGCCGACACCGCCTCCTTCAACACCTCCTTCGCCGGGGTGGCGCTGACCGCGGACTCCGGGGTGTCCTGGACCCTGCCCCGGCTGATCGGCGCCTCCCGGGCGAGCGACCTGCTGCTGTTCCCGCGCTCGGTGCGCGCCCAGGAGGCGTACGACCTCGGCATCGCCAACCGGCTGGTGCCGGCGGACTCCCTGGTCGAGGAGGCCGGCCGGGTGGCCCGGGCGCTGGCCGAGGGGCCGACGGTGGCCTACGCGGCGATCAAGGCCTCGCTGGCCTACGGCGCCTCGCACTCGCTGGCCGACACCCTGGAGAAGGAGGACGTGCTGCAGACCATGGCGGGCGGCTCCGAGGACCACGGGATCGCGGTCCGGGCCTTCCTCGCCAAGGAGGCCCCCCGCTACGAGGGCCGCTGAGCACTCCGGCGGGCCCCGCCGGTCTCCGGGCGGGGCTCCCGGGCGGCACAGCCGGCCAGGTGGTCGTTGACCAGGCCGCAGGCCTGCATCAGGGCGTAGGCGGTGGTGGGGCCGACGAACCGGATGCCGGCCTTCTTCAGGGCCTTCGCCAGCGCCGTGGACTCGGTGGTGACGGCCGGCACCTGAGTGGTGCTCAGCGGGGCCGGGCCGGGCTCGGCCGGGGCGTGCGACCAGATCAGCTCGTCCAGCGCGCCGGGGGCCCAGCCGGCCAGCACCTCGGCGTTGGCGAGGGTGGCCAGGATCTTGGCCCGGTTGCGGATGATCCCGGTGTCGGCCATCAGCCGCTCCACGTCCGCCTCGCCGAACCCGGCGACCTCGGCGATCGAGAACCCGGAGAAGGCGGTGCGGAAGCCCTCGCGGCGGCGCAGGATCGTCAGCCAGGACAGTCCGGACTGGAAGGCCTCCAGGCACAGCCGCTCGTAGAGGGCGTCGTCGCCGTGCACCGGCCGCCCCCACTCCAGGTCGTGGTAGGCGACGTAGTCCTCGGTGGCCAGCGCCCAGGGGCAGCGGAGCGCCCCGTCCGGCCCCGGCAGGGGCGCGCCGGCCGGGCTCATTCCTCGCCCTTGACCAGGCTCGGGCCGGCCGGGGAGGTCTGGGCGGGCGCGGTCGGGGCGGCGGGCGCGGTGGCGGGGGCGACGGGCGCGGGCCCGTGCGCGGTGGCCGGGTGGCGCAGGCCGGCCTCCAGTTCGGCGATCCGGGCGTCCCGGGCGGCGAGTTCGGCGCCCAGCCGGGCCAGGGCCTCGTCCACCTCGGCCATCCGGTAGCCGCGGGCCGCCACCGGCAGCCGCAGGGCGTCCACGTCGGCGGCCACCACGGCCCGGTGCCCGGGCAGGGCGTCGGCCACCCGCTCCGGCTCGACCTCGGGCAGCACGGCCGTCTCGCCGCCCCCGATCACCGCGAGGGTGACCGCGGTGACGACCACGACCAGCGCGAGCAGCAAGAACCAGAACACGACCACTCTCCAGGCAGACGGGGTGCCCCGATCCTCGCACGGACCCGCGCCGGTTAGGGTCGCAGGCGGACCGTCGAGGGAGGAAACAGGGGATGCTGCGACTGGGCAGGCGTGAGTTCGAGGCGCACGAACCGGTGATCATGGCGATCGTGAACCGGACCCCGGACTCCTTCTACGACCAGGGGGCCACGTTCCTGGACGAGCCGGCGCTGGACCGGGTGGAGCGGGCGGTGGCCGAGGGTGCCGCGATCATCGACATCGGCGGGGTGAAGGCCGGGCCGGGCGAGCACGTGGACGCGGCCGAGGAGGCCCGCCGCACGGTGGGCTTCGTGGCGGAGGTCCGGCGCCGCCATCCGGACGTGGTGATCAGCGTGGACACCTGGCGGCACGAGGTCGGCGAGGCGGTCTGCGAGGCCGGGGCCGACGTGCTGAACGACGCCTGGGGCGGGGTGGACCCGAAGCTGGCGGAGGTGGCCGCCCGGTACGGCGCGGGCCTGGTCTGCACCCACGCGGGCGGGGTCGAGCCGCGCACCCGGCCGCACCGCACCGCGTACGAGGACGTGATGGCGGACATCCTGCGGGTGACCGTGGGGCTGGCCGAGCGGGCGGCGGCGCTGGGCGTCCGGCGCGACGCGATCATGATCGACCCGGGGCACGACTTCGGGAAGAACACCCGGCACTCGCTGGAGGCCACCCGCCGGCTGGCGGAGATGACCGACACCGGCTGGCCGGTGCTGGTCTCGCTGTCCAACAAGGACTTCGTCGGCGAGACCCTGGACCGCCCGGTGAAGGACCGGCTGCTGGGCACCCTGGCGACCACGGCCGTCTCGGCCTGGCTGGGCGCGCAGGTGTACCGGGTGCACGAGGTCCCGGAGACCCGGCAGGTCCTGGAGATGGTCCGCTCCATCCAGGGCCTGCGTCCCCCGGCGGTCGCCCGCCGGGGGCTCGCCTAGGCGGTCCGGCCCTCGGGGCCGGCGGCTACTTGCCGACCTCCTTGGTGACCAGGGCGATGGCCTCGTCCACGTCGTCGGTGACGTGGAACAGGTGGAGGTCCCGCTCGGAGGCCTTGCCCTGGGCGATCACCGTGTCGCGCAGCCAGTCGACCAGCCCGCTCCAGTAGGCCGTGCCGAACAGCACGATCGGGAACCGGGTGATCTTCTGGGTCTGCACCAGGGTGAGCGCCTCGAACATCTCGTCCAGGGTGCCGAGGCCCCCGGGCAGCACCACGAAGCCCTGGCTGTACTTGACGAACATGGTCTTGCGGACGAAGAAGTACCGGAAGTTCAGGCCCAGGTCCACGTGCTCGTTGAGGCCCTGTTCGAAGGGCAGCTCGATGCCGAGGCCCACCGAGATGCCGTTGCCCTCCCGGGCGCCCTTGTTGGCCGCCTCCATGGCGCCCGGGCCGCCGCCGGTGATCACCGCGAAGCCGGCGTCGACCAGCGCCCGGCCGATGCGTACGCCCGCCTCGTACTCCGGCGAGTCCGCCGGGGTCCGGGCGGAGCCGAACACGCTGATCGCCGGCGGCAGCTCCGCCAGCGTCCCGAAGCCCTCGATGAACTCCGACTGGATGCGCAGCACCCGCCAGGGATCGGTGTGCACCCACTCCGAGGGCCCCGCCGAGTCCAGCAGCCGCTGGTCGGTGGTACTGCCCGCCTGTACCTGGCTCCGCCTGCGCAGGACCGGACCGAGCTGCTGCTCCTCCGGCCTGCGTCGGCCGCCCACAGGATTGGCCATCGTGTGCTCCCTCCTGACGATCGTTGGGCCAGGGTAGGCGCACAAAGGTGACGACAAGCGGAATTCAGGAGGTCAGCCAGGCGCGGAGTCGCTCCTCGCAGTGCAGGATCGCCTTGGTCTCGACCCGCTCGTCGACCTTGTGGGCCAGCAGCGCGTCGCCCGGACCGTAGTTGACGGCCGGGACGCCGAGCGCGCTGAACCGGGAGACGTCGGTCCAGCCGAACTTGGGCATGGCCCGGCCGCCGACCGCCTCCATGAAGGCGGCGGCCGCCGGGTGGGAGAGGCCGGGCAGGGCGCCGCCGGAGTGGTCGTCGACGGTGAACTCGGCGACCCCGCAGTCCGCGAACACCTCGCGGACGTGGGCCAGGGCGTCCTCCGCGCTGCGGTCGGGGGCGTAGCGGAAGTTGACGGTGACGGTGCAGGAGTCGGGGATGACGTTGTTGGCCACCCCGCCCTCGATCCGGACGGCGTTGAGGCCCTCGTGGTACTCCAGCCCGTCGATCAGCGGCTTGCGCGGTTCGTAGGCGGCGAGCCGGGCGAGGATGGGGGCGGCGCTGTGGATGGCGTTGGAGCCCATCCAGCTGCGGGCGGAGTGGGCGCGCTCCCCGGCGGTGCGCAGCAGGACCCGCAGGGTGCCCTGGCAGCCGCCCTCGACCTCGGCGTCGGAGGGTTCGAGGAGGACGGCGAAGTCGCCCTCCAGCCAGTCGGGGTGGGCTTCGGCGACCTTGCCGAGGCCGTTGAGGTCGGCGGCGACCTCCTCCTGGTCGTAGAAGACGAAGGTGAGGTCCCGGTTGGGCTCCGGCACGGTGGCGGCGATCCGGAGCTGGACGGCCACTCCCGACTTCATGTCGGTGGTGCCGCAGCCCCACAGGACGTCGTTCTCGTCCAGGCGGGAGGGCACGTTGTCGGCGATCGGGACGGTGTCCAGGTGGCCGGCCAGCACCACCCGCTCGGGGCGGCCGAGCCGGGTGCGGGCCACCACGTTGTTCCCGAAGCGGTCCACGGTGAGGTGCGGGAGCCTGCGCAGCGCTTCCTCGACGGCGTCGGCGAGGACCTTCTCGTCGCCGCTCACGGACGGGATGTCGACGAGCCGGGCGGTCAGCTCGGCGGCGTCCAGGGTGAGGTCGAGCTCGGATTCGGTCATGAGGCACCCTAACGCTCCGCCCTCGGCCGGAGGGCCGTCCGTCCGGGGGGCGGACGTGTCGTTCGGCTCAAGTACGGTGGGCCGCGTGTCCGAGACCCTTCCGTCCCGCCCGCGCCCGCGTCGCCGCCGTCCTTTCCGGCTGGTGGCGGCCCTGCTCGTGCTGCTCGGGGTGGCCGGATACCTGGCGGTCCAGCGGGAGTCCACCGGCGGGGACGGCGCTCCGCGCTGCGTCGTGCGGGCGGCGGACGGCGGATCGGGCCGGTCGGCCGGGGGTTCCGGTGAGGGTTCCTCGTACTCGCTCAGTCCGGAGCAGGCCGGTTACGCGGCGACGATCGCGGCGGTGGGGACGGTGAAGGGGCTGCCGGAGCGGGCGGTGACGATCGCGCTGGCGACCGCCATGCAGGAGTCCATGCTGCGGAACCTGGACCACGGGGACCGGGACTCGCTGGGCCTGTTCCAGCAGCGGCCCTCGCAGGGCTGGGGCACTCCGGACCAGATCATGGACCCGGTGTACTCGGCGGGGATCTTCTACGACCGGCTGGCCGAGGTGAAGGGCTATTCGCGGCTGCCGCTGACGGTGGCCGCGCAGAAGGTGCAGCGCAGCGGGTTCCCGCAGGCGTACGCCAAGCACGAGCCGAACGCGGTGCTGCTGGCGGCGGTGCTGACCGGGCGGGTCCCGGGGGCGCTGAGCTGCGGGGGTCCGGCGCCGGTGGAGCCGGGCGACCGGGCCGATGTCGCGAAGCGGCTGGACCGGGTGTTCGGCGGGGGCGCGCGGGCCGGGTCCGCGGGGGCGGACGGGGGTGCGGTGACGGTGGCCGCGGCCTCGGAGCGGCGCGGCTGGGCGGTGGCCCAGTGGGCGGTGGCGCACGCCTCGGAGCTCGGTATCGCGCGGGTCGCGTACGGGGACCGGTCGTGGACCGCGGGGAAGGACAAGGGCCGCTGGACGGGTGGCGGTTCCGGTTCCGGTTCTCCGGGCGGGCAGGCCGCCGCGGATTCGCGCACGGTCCGGATATTCCTCGCACGGTAGTGCGGAGCCGTCCCCCGTCCGAGGGGGCGGAATGCGGCAATGAAGCCGATAAAACGACCCATTGCCAGTTCTTTACCCGGGAATTCCGCAACCTCGGGCCCCCTTCGAGGGGTTGTTCACGGCGTACTCAGCAAGCGAACGCTAGGAGCACGCACCATGTCCCTCCCCATGACCCGTCGGATCGCCCGTGCCGCACTGCTGATCGCGGCCGGAGCAGCCCCCGTGGTCGTCGCGGCCGGCTCGGCGAGCGCCGCGGGCGTCGAGTCCCTCCCCGCGGTGGGTTCGGTCAGCGCGCTGGACAGCGCGACCGGGCTGGTCGGCGCCACCGGTCCGGACGGCGCCCTCCCCACGGAGCAGCTGCTCGGCGGCCTGCCCACCGACAAGCTGAACGCCGTCCCCGCGGTCCCCACCACCGACGCCCTGCCGGTCGCCCAGACCCTGCCCGCGCTCGGCGGCTGACCCCACTGGGGGCCGTACGAAGCCCGAGGGGGCCCGGAGCACGCGCTCCGGGCCCCCTCGGGCGTATGGCTCACCGGCGGACGCCGGCGGGCTCAGCCCAGCCGCTTCACGGCCGCCTCGACCCGCTCGTCGGTGGCCGTGAACGCCACCCGGACGAAACGCGCCCCGGCCTCGCCGTAGAACTCCCCCGGCGCGACCAGGATGCCCAGCTCGGCCAGATGGGCCACGGTGTCCCAGCAGGGCTCGTCCCGGGTCACCCACAGATAGAGGCTGGCCTCGCTGTGCTCCACCCGGAAGCCGTGGCCCTCCAGGGCGGCCCGCAGGGCCTCGCGGCGCGCCGCGTAGCGCTCCCGCTGCTCCCGGACGTGCCCGTCGTCGCCCAGCGCCGCCACGGTGGCCGCCTGGACCGGCGCCGCGGTCATCATCCCGCCGTGCTTGCGGATCTCCAGCAGCTCGCCGAGGACCGCCGGGTCCCCCGCGAGGAACGCCGCCCGGTATCCGGCCAGGTTGGAGCGCTTGGACAGCGAGTGGACCGCGACCAGACCCTCGAAGGAGCCGCCGCACACGTCCTCGTGGAGCACCGAGACCGGCTCGGCCTCCCAGCCCAGCTCCAGGTAGCACTCGTCGCTGAAGACCAGCACCCCGTGCTCCCGGGCCCAGGCCACGATCCGGACCAGGTCCTCCTTGGGGAGCACCCGGCCGGTCGGGTTGGACGGGGAGTTGAGCCACAGCAGCCGGATCCGCTCGGGGTCCAGCTCCGTCGGGTCGTCGTAGACCACCGCCTCGGCCCCGCACAGCCGCGCCCCGACCTCGTAGGTCGGGTAGGCGAGCCGCGGGTAGGCGACCCTGTCGCCCGGGCCCAGGCCCAGCTGGGTCGGCAGCCAGGCCACCAGCTCCTTGGAACCGACCACCGGCAGCACGTTGCGGTGCCCGGCGGTCCGGGCGCCCAGCCGGCGCTCCACCCAGCCGGAGATCGCGTCCCGCAGCTCCGGGGTCCCCCACACCGTGGGATAGCCCGGGGAGTCGGCCGCACCGGTCAGCGCCCGCTGGATCAGCTCGGGCACCGGATCCACCGGGGTGCCCACCGACAGGTCGACGATGCCGTCCGGGTGGGCGGCTGCGGTCGCTTTGAAGGGCTCCAGCCTGTCCCAGGGGAAGGCGGGCAGACGGGACGAGACTGCGGCCACGGTGCGTGCTCTCTTTCTGGTACCGGCTCCGGTACGGACGCGGTGGGGAAAAAACACCCCGGCCCCGCGCGGGGGGCTCCGCACAGGACCGGGGTGGAGGATCAGTGCGCCGGGTTGATGTCCGCCGGCAGCGCTGCCACGAAGGGGTGGTCGCGCTCGATCAGACCGAGCTTGGAGGCACCACCGGGCGAGCCGAGCTCGTCGAAGAACTCGACGTTCGCCTTGTAGTAGTCCTTCCACTCCTCCGGGGTGTCGTCCTCGTAGAAGATCGCCTCGACCGGGCAGACCGGCTCACAGGCGCCGCAGTCGACGCATTCGTCCGGGTGGATGTACAAGGACCGCTGGCCCTCGTAGATGCAGTCGACGGGGCATTCTTCGATGCATGCCTTGTCCTTGACGTCGACACAAGGCTCCGCGATGACGTAGGTCACGCTCTCGTTCCTCCTCGGTAGGGCTGTCCATATCGCGCGGGAGCGCGGCGTCGTCGATGCCCACACCTAGTATCGCCGTTCCCGGCCACGATCCGAACAAGAGGGGCTAGAGAGCTGTGGAAATCACCGCTGGCGCACTGATGGAGATTCGCATTACCCCGGCTGACGTGGGTAAACGGGTCTCGGTACGGCGCGCTCTGGATGCCGGTGAGGGCGGCCCCGGCTTCACCGACGTGGTAGGCGTTCTCGTATCGTGGACGGAGAGTGTGCTGCTGATCACACGAAAGAGCGGCGAATCCGTCCGCATCGCGGAATCCTCCCTGGTCGCGGGCAAGGTCGTGCCGCCCGCGCCGGCCCGCCGACGCGGCCCGGCGGCCTCCTTCGAGGAGCTGGCCCGGGTCGGCGCGCGCGCCTGGGAACCCCTGGAGAGCGCCCCGCTGGGCGACTGGACGCTGCGGGCCGCGGCCGGATTCACCCGCCGGGCCAACTCGGTGCTGCCGCTGGGCGACCCGGGCATACCGCTGGACGAAGCACTCGCGCGGGTGACGGCCTGGTACGCGCACCGGGGGCTGCCCGCGTACGCCCAGACCGCCACCGGGGCCGCGGGCACCCAGGAGGCGCTGTGCGCGGCGCTCACGGAACGCGGCTGGGTCCGGGAGGTCTCCGCCGAACTGCGGATCGCCGCCCTCGCCCCGATCGCGGACCGGGCCGGGCGTCCTGGCGAGGATCCGGGGGCGAATCGGGGCGGGAATCGGACGGCGGATCCGTCAGGTGTGGTCCTCTCCCGGGACTGCGACGCGGACTGGCTGGCCCGGTACGGGAAGGTCGCCGACCCGGAAGCCGCCCGGGCCGTCCTCTCGGCCGGACCCTCGGTGTGGTTCGCCTCGGTGCCCGGGAAGGCCATCGGGCGGTGCGTGGTGGACGGCCGCTGGGCCGGGTTCGCGGCCGTGGAGGTGGATCCGGCGCACCGCCGGCGCGGGCTGGCCACGGCCGTGATGGCGGCGCTGGCCGCCAAGGCCCTGGACGAGGGCGCCTCGGCGGCCTGGCTCCAGGTCGAGACGGACAACGCCGGGGCCCGCGGGCTCTACGAGGGCCTCGGCTTCACCGTCCACCACATGTACCACCACTTCCGGGCCTCGGACGCATGAGTTCCGGATTCCGCGCGGAGTTCGCGGAGGAGGCCCGCTCCGAACGCCCCGACCTGGCGCTGATGTGCCTGTACCTGGCCGCCGAGGCCGATCCGGCCCTGGACGAACGGGCCCTCGACGAGGCGCAGATCGAACTCGACCGGCTGGCCGGACTGCTGCCCTACGGGCTGCGCACCCCCCGGGCCTGGGCCTCGGCACTGGGCGAACTGCTCGGCGGACGGCTGGGCTTCCACGGCACCCCGGCCGACTACGACCGGCTGTCCTCCTCGCTGCTGCACGAGGTGCTGCGGCGGCGGCGCGGACTGCCGATCCTGCTCTCGGTGGTCTGGCTGGAGGTGGCCCGCCGGGCGGGCGCCCCGGTGTACGGGCTGGGCCTGCCCGGGCACTTCGTGGTGGGCTTCGGCGATCCGGCGGAACGGGTGCACGCGGACCCGTTCGCGGGCGGGGCCGCCCTCGGGACCGGACCGGCGGCCGCCGCGGCCGCCGAAGGGCCGCTGGAGCCCGCCCGGACCCTGGACATCGTGCTGCGCGTCCTGAACAACATCCGCGCCTGGGCCGCCACCCGGCCCGAGGAGTCCGCGGTGGCCCTGTGGGCCCTGGAACTGTCCCTGCTGCTGCCCTCGCACCCGGCGTCCCTGCGCTACGAGCGGGCCAAACTGCTCGTCGGCCGCGGGGAGTTCACCGCGGGCGCGGCCGAGCTCGACGCCTACGCCGAGGTGGCGGCGGCGGTGGACCCGGCGGCGGCCGGGCGGATCAGGGCGGAGGCCATGGCGGCCCGGGCACTGCTCAACTGAACCCGGACCCGGCCCGCCCCGGACCCGCCGGGGCGGGCGGTCCGGGACGGGCCGGGTCCGGGGTGGACCCGCGGCCGGCCGGGCGGCGGGGCGGGTCGGTCAGCTGGGGTCGGTCTCGATCACCACGGTCCGCTCCGCGGCGGTCCTGCCGCGCAGCGCCTGACCGAGGGCACCGGCCACGTCCTGCGGGGTGACGGCCGTCTTCTCGCCGTTGCCCCGCGTGATCAGCACCCCGTCGAAGGTCTTCCCGTAGAGCTCCTTGAGCGCCACCAGGTCGTACTTCTCGACGAGCTTGCCGTCCACCGCGGTCATGCTCAGGATCTTCGGCAGGGACCGGGCCGGGCCGAACGGGATCGACTGCCCGCCCGCCACGATCTTGACGTTCGCGGACATGGCCGGCTTGGCGAACTCGTTCATGGCGCGGTCGAGTTCGGCCTGGGTGACGGCCGGGGCCTTCTCCGCCACCGGGAGTTCCACCGGCACCGTCTTCCCGGACTCCACCAGGGCCCGGTAGGCCAGGGTGACCTTCTCGATGGAGGCGTCCACGTCGAGGGCGCTGCCCGCCTTGCCGGGGACCGCGGTCACCTTGTTCGGCGCGAAGGTGATGGTGGCCTCCACCGCGCTGCCCGAGGTGCCGGCCAGCTCCTGGAGGGCGACCTGGAGCTTCTCCTCGTCCACCGGGATCACCGGGGTCGCCGGGCGCTCCTGCCCGAACAGCGAGCCGATGACGGTGACCGGGTTGTAGTCGCTGCCCGCCGCGTTGCGGACCGTGGTCTGGGCATCCAGCGACAGCCCGGCCTTCTCCGGCTTCAGCTCGACCTCCTTGCCGGCCACCGTGAGCTTCAGCGGGGCGGAGGCCCGATTGCCGAAGGCCGTCTGGAGCTTGCCGACGGCCTGCTCCCGGGTGCCGCTGATGTCCACGCCGAGGACGGTGGTGCCCTTGGGCACGTCGGAGTGGTTCAGCAGCAGGCCCGCGCCGTACGCCACGCCGAGCAGCACGAAGAGACCGCCGCCGGCCAGCACCAGCTTGTTGCGGCCCTTCTTCTTGGGCGGCGCGGGCTTGGCCGAGGGGGCCGGGGTGACCGGGGTGGGCCGCGGCATGGGCGTGCCCATCTGCAGCGGGCCGAGCGGGGCGGGGGCACCGCCCTGGCCGGGGCCGCCCTGGCCGGGGCCGCCTTGGCCGGGGGCCTGGCCGGGTCCCTGACCCGGGCCCTGGCCGGGGGCCGGGCGGTCCACGCGCGGCAGGGCGCTGGTGGGCGCGCCGCCGTCGACCTCCGGGCCGGGCCAGCGCGGCGACCCGGCGGACTCCTCCACCGGCATGGAACCGAAGGCGGGACCACCGGTGGGGCCACCGGGCGCACCGGCGGCTCCGGGGGCACCGGGCGCTCCGGGGGCCGGGGCGAAGCCGGGCGGGGTCGGGCCGCCGGCCGGGGGGAACCCGGGCCGGTCGGCACCGGCGGCCGGGCCGGACCCGGGCCCGGTGGGCGCGAACCCGGCACCGGCCGGGGCGAACCCGGCCCCACCGGGCGCACCGGCCCCGCCGAAGGCGGGAGTGCCATCGGCCGGAGTACCCGGGCCGCCGTTCCCGGGGCCGCCGTAGGCGGGGGTGCCCTGCGCCGGGGTGCCGGGGCCCGCGAAGCCGTTCTGGCCCGGGGCAGCGTTACCCGGGCCACCATTGCCGGGGCCGCCGTACGCGGGGGTGCCCTGCGCCGGGGTACCGGGACCGGCGAAGCCGTTCCGGCCCGGAGCGCCGGTGCCGGGGCCACCGTTACCGGGGGCGCCGTAGGCGGGAGTGCCCTGCGCCGGGGTACCGGGACCGGCGAAGCCGTTCCGGCCCGGGGCGCCGTTGCCCGGACCACCGTTGCCCGGGCCCGGGAAGCCGTTCTGGCCCGGGGCAGCGTTACCCGGGCCACCGTTGCCGGGGCCGCCGTAGGCGGGAGTGCCCTGCGCCGGAGTACCGGGGCCCGCGAAGCCGTTCTGGCCCGGAGCGCCGTTGCCGGGGCCCGGGAAGCCGTTCTGGGCGGGGCCGCCGTTGCCCGGGGCACGGTTGCCGGGGCCCGGGTGGCCGTTCTGGGGGGGTGGGGGGGTGGCGCCGAAGGCGTTTTTGCGGGGACCCGCGGGCGGGGTGCCGACGCCGGGGCCGCCCGGGGTCGGGGCGCCGTATCCGGCGCCGGGGGCGGAGGCCTGCGGCTGACGGGTCGGCAGACCCGGCCGGCCCGCGGTCGGCGGAGCCGCGGCCGGACCGGGGCCCGGAGCGGCACCCTGGCCCAGTGCCGCGCCCTGGCCCATGGCGGCGCCCTGGCCGGGGGCCTGCGGGCGGCCGGGGGCCGCGCCCTGGGCCGGGCCCTGGGGCCGGGGGGACTGCGGGGCGGGCTTGCGCGGGGCGAACCAGTTGCCGGCCGGCTCCGGCTCGGCGGGGGCCGGTGCCGGGGCGGGGGCCGGGGCGGCCGCGGCCGGCTCGGCCGGGGCTTCGCCCTCCGCGTCGCCCACCGGCTTGCGCACCACCACCGGCGGAATCGGCCGCGAACCCGGGATGTTGATCCGGATCCGGGTCGTCAGCGTGGTCTCGGTCTTCGGCCCGTCGGGATCGGCGGCGTCGCCGGCGGGCGCGGACGGCTTGGAAGTCACAGTGTTCCCCTCCGGGGCGTTCGCCGGGTTCTGGCCTGATCCGTACGGCGGCATGCCCGACGGGTACGCGGCGCCCCCGGGCCCCTGGGACCCGGAGGACGAACTGTCAGTTTCACGACTCAAGGCAGGTCTCCCGGTTGGCTCCGCCGCCCGTCATACCGTGCGCGGGCAGCTCGGCGGCCCGTCCACCATACTGGCCGCCGCCGCGGCACCGTTGATGGGTGCTCCGGACGGGGGCCCCGGCGGCCGGTACGGGAGCGCCCGGCGGGCGTGCGGGGGCGGTTCACAACCCCCGGTGCACCTCCGGGGACTCACCCGAACGGCTCGTCACCTGCCGGGCCGGGCGGCCGAAACCGGCCCCCCGGAGGGGCCGCGCATCGTGGCGCACATCACAGCGGCCGCGGTGCCGCCCAAAAGGTAGGCATACATGGCGATTCCGGTGGAGCTGAGGAGGAAGTCCCCCTCCGCGCGCGGGATGCTGAGCACCACGTAGGAGAGGAACCAGCCGGCCGCGGCGGCGCCGACCCCGAGTCCGGTGCCGATGGCCAGCCGGCCGGCCAGGAAGAGTCCGAACAGGGCCAGCAGGCCGAGCAGCAGGCCGGCCGGCAGCCAGAGGTCGACCACCAGCCAGCCGGCCGCCCCGATGACCGCACCGGCCACCAGCAGGCCGAGCAGGGCGGCGATCCGGCCGGGGGTGAGGGTGCCGGTCACCGGTCCGCCCCCACCACGTCCGCGGCTCCGGCGGATCCGGTGGTCCGCGCGGTTCCGGCGGGGAGGTCCAGTCCGGCGAACAGATCGTCCTCGCGGGTGCCCGCGGGGGCCCCGGGGAGGCCGGCGGCCAACTCGTAGTACTCGCGGGCGAACAGCGGCTGGGCCAGGTCGTTGGAGAGGGCGAAGAAGGGGCCGTCCACGGCGATCTGGGTGGCGTGGGCGCGCATGGCGGCGGCCTTGGCCGCCCCGTAGGTCCCGTCCGGGTCCCCGATCTCGGCGGTGATCCGGCTGTCGTCGACCACCCCGGGCACGTCCTCGGGTGCGGCGATCCCGGGGAAGGGGGATGCGGCTCCGGCGGCCCGGAGCCGGGCGAAGCCCTCCTCGACCACCGAGCGCGGGATCCGGTTCCAGTAGGTCTTGGCGATGGTGTGCGGGTCGCCGAGGTCCCGCCGGAAGGCCTTCTCCGCGGCCAGTTCGGCGGCCCGCATGGCGACCCGGTGGGCCTGGATGTGGTCGGGGTGGCCGTATCCGCCGTCGGGGTCGTAGGTCACCAGGACCTGGGGCCGCAGCCGGCGGATGACCTCCACCAGGTGGGCGGCGGCCTCGTCGAGGTCGGCGGCCCAGAAGGCGCCGGGGCGCTGGTTCTGCGGGAGGCCCATCATCCCGGAGTCCCGGAAGCGGCCCGGTCCGCCGAGGAACAGGTGGTCGGTGACCCCGAGCTCGGCCATGGCGGCGGCGAGCTCGCCGATCCGGTGGGCGCCCAGGGTGTCGTCCCGGTCGGGCGCCAGATGGGCCAGCTCGGGCGGGATGACCTCGCCCTCCTCGCCCAGGGTGCAGGTGACGAGGGTGACATGGGCTCCCTCGGCCGCGTACTTGGCCATGGTGACGCCGTTGTTGATCGACTCGTCGTCCGGGTGCGCGTGCACGAGGAGCAGACGACGTGCGGGAAGACCGTTCATGGGGTCAGCCTACGAGGCCCTCCCGGCCCGGTGGTCTCACAACTTGAGGCCGCTGATCATCCCGGCCACGTTGGAGGTCAACTGGTCGAGGGTGGGGGCCATCGAGGAGCTCGCGAGATAGAAGCCGAGCAGGACGCAGACCACCGCGTGTCCCGCTTTCAGTCCCGATTTGCGGACCAGCAGGAAGACGACGATCGCCAGCAGCACCACGGCGGAGATCGAGAGTGCCACGGCGGTTCACCTCCATGTCGGACGGATATCGGTACGCGCACACGACAGAGTCATACCCACCGTGCGCTACGGATCATAACTATCCGTGCCAGCGCATCGATCGAATTCCGGCAGCACGCGGGGCGCATGCCGCGCACGGAGCGGAGCACGGAGCGGTGGCGGGGCCCGGGCGGAGGGCGCCGGACTCGGGCAGCATCGGCTCCGGGCTTGGCCGGATCCATCAAGTCCCGTTGATGTCACCGGACTTGGCCACCACTTTCAGCCGTCCGAATCTGTCCGGAACTGATCGCCGGAGCTCAGCACCGAACCCCTGCCGAGCCCATGACCGCTACTCCGGCGGCGCGGGCGGGACCACCTGCCTCTCGGCCGCGAAATGACAGGCCGAGGGATGGGCCGCGGGTCCTCCGGCGGCCCGGAACACCTCGGGGACGGCCAGCAGCGGGACCTCGGCGGCGCAGCGCGGCTGCGCCTTCCAGCAGCGGGTGCGGAACCGGCAGCCGGAGGGCGGGTCGGCCGGGGAGGGGACGTCCCCGGTGAGGATGATCCGCTCGCGGCGGGCCCGGGCCTCCGGGTCTGGGACCGGGACGGCGGACAGCAGGGCCTGGGTGTAGGGGTGGGTGGGGTGGTCGTAGATCTGGGCGTCGGTGCCGATCTCCACCATCCGTCCCAGGTACATCACGCCGACCCGGTCCGAGATGTGGCGGACGATGGAGAGGTCGTGCGCGATGAACACGTAGGACAGCCGGAACTCGCTCTGCAGCCGGTCCAGCAGGTTGACCACCTGGGCCTGCACCGAGACGTCCAGGGCCGAGACGGGCTCGTCGGCCACGATGATCTCGGGCTGGAGGGCCAGCCCGCGGGCGATGCCGATGCGCTGCCGCTGGCCGCCGGAGAACTGGTGCGGATAGCGGTTGATGTACTCCGGGTTGAGGCCGACCACGTCCAGCAGGTCCTGCACCTTGCGGCGGCGGTCCCCCTTGGGGGCGACCTCGGGGTGGATCTCGTACGGCTCCCCGATGATGTCGCCGACCGTCATCCTCGGGTTCAGCGAGGTGTAGGGGTCCTGGAAGACCATCTGGATGTTGCGGCGGACCGCCTTGAGTGCCTTCCCGGACAGCTTGGCGATGTCCTCGCCCTTGTACGAGATCGAGCCGGCGGTCGGGCGTTCCAGATGGACCAGCATCTTGGCCACCGTGGACTTGCCGCAGCCGGACTCCCCGACGATGCCGAGGGTCTCGCCGGCGCCGAGGGTGAAGTCCACCCCGTCCACCGCCTTGACCGCCCCGACCTGCTTCTTGAAGAGCACGCCCCGGGTCAGCGGGTAGTGCTTGACCAGCCCGCGGACCTCCAGGATGGCTTCAGCGGCCGCTTCGGGCATGGAGGCACTCCTTCCAGAAGTGGCAGGCGCTGGTGCGCGGTTCCGGGGACTCGGTGACCGGGTACAGCGGGGGGACGTCCGTGCGGCAGCGGTCCTGGGCCATCGGGCAGCGCGGGTTGAAGGCGCAGCCGGGCGGGATGGCGAGCAGGTTGGGCGGCAGGCCCTTGATGGCGTAGAGCTCCTGGCCCTTCTGGTCCAGCCGCGGGATGGAGTCGAGCAGGCCCCGGGTGTAGGGGTGGGCCGGGTTCTTGTAGATCTCGTGGACGGGGGCGGCCTCGACGATCCGGCCCGCGTACATGACGGCGATCTTGTCGGCCACGTCGGCGACCACGCCGAGGTCGTGGGTGATCAGGATCAGGCCCATGTTGAGTTCCCGCTGGAGCTCCGCGAGCAGGTCCATGACCTGGGCCTGCACGGTGACGTCCAGGGCGGTGGTGGGCTCGTCGGCGATGATCAGGGAGGGTTCCAGGGCCAGCGCCATCGCGATCATGATGCGCTGGCGCATGCCCCCGGAGAACTGGTGCGGGTAGTCCCCCACCCGCTGCTTGGCGGCCGGGATGCGCACCCGGTCCATCAGTTCCACGGCCTTGGCCCGGGAGTCCTTGCGGGACATCCCGCGGTGGACCTCGAACATCTCGCCGAGCTGGCTGCCGACGGTCAGGACCGGGTTCAGGGAGGACAGCGCGTCCTGGAAGATCATCGCCATCTCGGCGCCGCGGACCTTCCGGCGTTCCTCCTCCTTCAGCTTCAGCAGGTCCCGGCCCTTGAAGAGGATCTCGCCGCCGGAGATCCGGCCGGGCGGGGTGTCCAGGATGCCCATCACGGCCTGGGCGGTGACCGACTTGCCGGAGCCGGACTCGCCGAGCACGGCGAGGGTCTCGCCCTCGTCCACCGCGTAGTCCACTCCGTTGACCGCTTGGGCGACCCCGTCCCGGGTCGTGAATTCGACGTGCAGGTCGCGGACTTCGAGCAGCATGTGCGGAGCTCCTCAGCGCAGCTTGGGGTCGAGGGCGTCGCGCACCGCGTCGCCGAGCATGATGAACGCGAGCACGGTCACGCTGAGCGCCCCGGCGGGCCAGAGCAGCATGTGCGGGGCGTTGCGGATCTGCGGGGCCGCGTTGGAGATGTCGATGCCCCAGGAGACGGTGGGCGGGCGCAGTCCCACGCCGAGGAAGGACAGGGTGGCCTCCAGGGCGATGTAGGTGCCCAGGGCGATGGTGGCGACCACGATGACGGGGGCGACGGCGTTGGGGGCGACGTGCCGGAGCAGCATCCGGGCGTTGCCGGCGCCGAGGGCGCGGGCGGCCTGGACGTAGTCGTTCTGTTTGGCGGTGATGACGGAGCCGCGGGCGATGCGGGCGATCTGCGGCCAGCCGAGCAGCACGATGAAGCCGACCACCGGCCAGACGGTGGTGCTGGTGACCACGGACAGGAAGACCAGGCCGCCGAGGACCACCGGGATCCCGAAGAAGATGTCGGCGACCCGGGAGAGCAGGGCGTCGCTCCAGCCGCCGAAGAAGCCGGCCAGGCCGCCGAGCAGGGAGCCGAGGAGGGCGGCGCCGATGGTGGCGCAGATGCCCACGGTGATGGAGGCGCGGGCCCCGTAGACGGTGCGGGTGTAGACGTCGCAGCCCTGGGTGTCGTAGCCGAAGGGGTGGCCCGGGGAGGCGCCCTGCTGGGACTTGGACAGGTCGCACTGGAGGGGGTCGCCGGAGGCGATGGCCTGCGGCCAGATGGAGATGAAGACCAGGAAGAGGATCAGCAGGGCGGAGATGATGAAGACCGGGTTGCGGCGCAGCTGGTGCCAGGCGTCGGACCAGAGGGAGCGGGCCTTCTCCTGCGGGCCGGCGCCGGCCCCGGGGCCGCCGGCCGGGCCGGGGCCGCGGCCGGGGACCTTGTCGAGGCTCTCGGCCTCCTCCATGGCGAGGTCCATGGCGCCGCCCTGCCCGGTGGGCGAGACGGCCTCGCGGGGGCGGGGGCCGACCGGGTCGTAGTCCGGTCCCTGGAAGGGCAGCTCGGGCTCAGGCATACCGGATCCTCGGGTCCAGGACCGCGTAGAGCAGGTCGACGAGCAGGTTGGCCAGCAGGAAGACGATGACGAGGATGGTGACGAAGCCGACCACGGTGGGCGCGTTGTTGCGCAGGATGCCCTGGTAGAGCTGGTAGCCCACGCCGTGGATGTTGAAGATCCGTTCGGTGACGATGGCTCCGCCCATCAGGGCGCCGATGTCGGTGCCGATGAAGGTGACCACCGGGATCAGCGAGTTGCGGAGCAGGTGGCGGGTGATGACCCGGCGGCGCGGGAGTCCCTTGGCGACGGCGGTGCGGACATAGTCGGCCTTGGCGTTCTCGGCGATGGAGGTGCGGGAGAGCCGGGTGACGTAGGCGAGGGAGACCAGCGCGAGGACGATGCCCGGGAGGATCAGTTCGCCGAACGGGGCGTCCGGGGAGACGGTGGGCCGCACCCAGCCCCATTTGACGCCGAAGAGGTACTGGAGGAGGTAGCCGGTGACGAAGGTGGGGACCGAGATCACCACGAGGGTGAGGACGAGGACCCCGGTGTCGACGGCCTTGCCCCGGCGGAGTCCGCTGAGCACGCCGAGGCTGATCCCGACGACGACCTCGATGACGATCGCCACGCAGGTCAGCCGGAGGGTGACCGGGAAGGCGGTGGACATCAGCTCGGTGACCGGCTGGCCGTTGAAGGCGGTCCCGAAGTCGCCCTGGAAGATCTGCCCCATGTAGTGGAAGTACTGCTTCCACAGGGGCTGGTCGAGGTAGAGGTCCTTGCGGATGCGCGCCGCGGTGGCGGGGTCGGGGGCCTTGTCCCCGAACAGCGCCGCCACCGGGTCGCCCAGCGCGTACACCATGAAGAAGATCAGGAACGTGCTGCCGATGAACACCGGGATCATCTGGAGCAGCCGCCGGATCACATACCGTCCCATGGAGTCCTCCAGGGGGTCAGAGGAGTCTCAGTTGACGGTGATCTGGTCGTACACGGGGACGCTGAACTGGTTGAGGGTCACTCCGGAGAGGCGCTCGGAGTAGCCCGCGCTGCCGTTCTGGTACCAGAGCGGGATGGCCGGCATCTGGGCGGCGAGGATCTTCTCGGCGTCCCGGAAGGTGGCGGTGGCCTTGGCGGCGTCGCTCTCCTGGTTGGCCTGGTCGATCAGCCTGTCGAACTCCGGGCTGCTGAACTTCCCGTAGTTGGAGGAGGCGCCGGTGTAGTAGAGCGGCTCCAGGAAGTTCTGGATGAGCGGGTAGTCGGCCTGCCAGCCGGACCGGAAGGGGCCGGTCATCTTGAAGTTGCTCATCTGGTTCTTGAAGTCGGCGAAGGTGCCGATCGGGTTGACCGTGCAGACCGGGCCCTTGCCGAGGGCGTTGTTGATGCTGTTGCAGACGGCGTCCATCCACTCGCGGTGCGAGCCGGTGTCCACGTTCGAGGTGAGGGTCATCCTGCCGCCGGGCAGCCCGCCGCCCTCCTCGATCAGCTTCTTGGCCTCGGCCGGGTCGTAGACGCAGGCGTCCCCGCAGGCGGTGGCGCTGTAGCCGCCCTGGTCGCCGAGGGCCGGGGAGGTCCAGTCCTTGGCGGGGGTGCGGGTGCCCTGGAAGATCTGCTTGGTGATCTCGTCCCGGTTGATGGCCCGGGAGACGCCCTGCCGGACCTTCTCCATGCCGGCCTTGCCCCACTGGGGGTCGTACATCGGGAAGACCACGGTCTGGATGATCAGCGCGGGCTGGTTGATGTAGCGGCTGCCCAGGTCGGCCTTGACGCTCTTGAGCTGCTGGGCGGGGACGTCGTCGACCAGGTCGAGGTTGCCGGAGATCAGGTCGGTGTAGGCGGTGTTGTTGTCGGTGTAGACCTTGAGGTCCACCCCGCTGTTCTTCGCCTTGTCCGGGCCCGGGTAGGCGTCCCACTTGCGCAGCTGCATCCCGGTGCCCTTGGTGTACGAGTCCACCGTGTACGGGCCGTTGCCGACGGGCTTGTCCAGCCAGCCGGCGTGGTCGGTGAAGAAGGACTTGGGCAGCGGGGAGAACGCCTGGTAGCCGAGGGTCTCGGGCCAGGTGGAGAACTTCTCCTTGAGGGCCACCGTGAAGGTCTTGGGGTCCTTCACCACCAGACCGGACATGGTCTTGGTCTTGGGGTCGCCGGAGGCCGGGTGCAGGTCGTCGTAGCCGACGATGTCGGAGAAGAACGGCGAGTTGTTCTGCTTGTTCCGGACGTCCGCCGCGTAGTTCCAGGCGTCCACGAAGGACTGCGAGGTGACCGGTTCGCCGTTGCTGAAGGTCCAGCCGTCCTTCAGGGTGACCGTGAAGTTCTGGCTGTCGGTGGTCTCGATCTTCTCGGCGACCATGTCCTTGGCCTCGCCGGTCTTGGGGTCGTACCGCTTCAGACCCCGGAAGAGCATGTCGAGGACCTTGCCGCCCTGCACCTCGTTGGTGTTCGCGGGTTCCAGCGGGTTCTGCGGGTCGCCCCAGGAGGAGCTGACGATCCCGGCGCCGCCCCCGCTGTCGCTCCCGCCGCCGCAGGCGGTCGCCGCCAGGGCGACGGCGACGGCGCATGCGGCCCATCGGGCGTGGGTGGCTCCGCGCATCGGCTCTCTCCTTGGCTCGCACGACTCGACTGGCAGCCAATGTCACCCGATGCGCCGGGCCGCGCACGGCAGGTGCGTCCGATTGCGGGTACGCGTCCTCCCGCTGTCACCCCTTGGGGTGCAAGGGCAGCTCCCAGGTGTTCACCGCGAAGTGCATCCGCATGCCGTGCGCCTCGTAGAGGGCGAGGGCGCCGGTGGCGTTGAGGGTGTCCACGCCGAGGCCCACGGTGTCCCGGCCGCGGGCCGCGTAGACGGCGAAGCCGTGGCGCAGCAGATGGCCGCCGATGCCCCGGCCGCGCTGGTCCTTGCGGACGCCGATCCGGCTGATCCAGCCCATGCTCGTGCGGTCGTCGCGGCTGAGCAGCACCCCGATGTCCCCGTCGGCGGGGGTGCTCGCGATCCACACCAGGGACCAGTCGAGGTTGCGGGCGCCCAGGTCGTCGAGCCAGGCCTCGTAGTCCCGCTCCACATGGCCGAAGTGCTCGGCGAAGGAGTCCTCGACCAGGGCGTGGGCGCGCCGCCGGTCGGCCTCGTCGGCGCCGCAGTGGCGCAGGGTCAGTCCGGCGGGCGGTGCCGGCGGCAGGTCGGCGGCCGGGTCGAGGCCTCGGACCATCACCTGGTAGCGGCGTACGGTCTGCCAGCCGCGGCCGTCCAGCAGGGCGGTGTCCAGGGTGGGGGCCACGTTGAGCTGGATCCGCAGGGATCCGGCGGTCCGGCCGGCCATCTCCTGGGCCCGGGCCTCCATCAGCTCCAGCAGCCGGGCTCCGGCGGCCTGGTGGTCGGGGAGGACGTAGTGGTCGCCGTCGGTGCGGCCGGGTTCCCCGGCGGGCCAGACGAGGGCGTAGGCGACCAGCCGGCCGCCCTCGTGGGCCAGCCAGGAGTCGGTGGCGAGGTCGACCTCGGGGTGGTTGAGGTCGGCCTCGACCTCGTGCAGGTCGGTCTCCGGGCGGCCGATCTCGATCATGTCGACGGCGTTGAGCAGGGCGCAGATGTGACCCGCGTCGCCGGGCCCCGCGGGGCGGACGGTAAGCATCCGCCCACTCTCCCGGGAAGTCCGCGGGCGGGACAAGCCGATTTACGGCGGCGGGCCCCGCACCGGTGGGTGCGGGGCCCGTCGTGGCGTGCGCGTGGCGGCGCGTCACGGTGCCGTACGGCGGCGGTCAGGCGTGACCGTCCTCCAGGGCGACCAGCGCCGGGTCCAGGACGATGTCCTCGCCGTGCTTCTCGGTGGTCGGGTCCTCCGGGAAGTGGCAGGCCGTCAGGTGCCCGGGCTTGCTGCCGGCGATCTGGACCAGCGGCGGCTCCTGGGAGGCACAGACGTCCTGGGCCTTCCAGCAGCGGGTGCGGAACCGGCAGCCGGACGGCGGGGCGATCGGCGAGGGGACGTCGCCGGAGAGGCGGATCCGCTCGCGCTGGTCCTGGTCCACGTCCGCCTCGGGCACGGCCGAGAGCAGGGCGTGGGTGTACGGGTGGCGGGGCCGCTCGTACAGGGAGTCGCGGTCGGCGATCTCCATGATCTTGCCGAGGTACATGACCGCGACGCGCTCGGAGAAGTGCCGGACGATCGACAGGTCGTGCGCGATGAACACGAAGGCGATGCCGCGGTCCCGCTGGAGCTCCTGGAGCAGGTTGATGACCTGCGCCTGGATGGAGACGTCGAGGGCCGAGACGGGCTCGTCCGCGATGATCAGCTTCGGCTCCAGGG
Source organism: Streptomyces sp. NPDC033845 (assembly GCF_055576225.1). NCBI lineage: Bacteria > Bacillati > Actinomycetota > Actinomycetes > Kitasatosporales > Streptomycetaceae > Streptomyces > Streptomyces sp. NPDC033845. The sequence continues at coordinate 451,717 of NZ_JBVIRI010000003.1, forward strand.
CGAGCGCGCGGGCGACGCCGATGCGCTGGCGCTGGCCGCCCGAGAACTCGTGCGGGAAGCGGTTGTAGTGCTCCGGGTTGAGGCCCACGGTCTCCAGGAGCTCGCGGACCTTCTTCTCCCGGCCGCCGGGCGGGTTGATCCCGTTGATCTCCATGGGGCTGGAGATGATGGTGCCGACCGTCTGCCGCGGGTTCAGCGAGGCGTACGGGTCCTGGAAGATCATCTGGATCTCGGACCGGATCGGCGCCAGCTGCTTGCGGCCGGCCCGGGTGATGTCCTGGCCCCGGTAGGTGATCTTGCCGCCGGTGGGCTCCATCAGGCGGGTCAGCAGCCGGCCGGTGGTCGACTTGCCGCAGCCGGACTCGCCGACGAGGCCGAGGCTCTCGCCGGGGGCGATCTCGAAGGAGAGGCCGTCGACGGCCTGGACCGCCCCGACCTTCCGCTTGATCGGGAAGCCGCCCATGATCGGGAAGTGCTTGGTCAGTCCTTCGACGACCATCAGCGGCTCGGCGGCGGCCGGGTCGCGCTGCGGCGGGACGGTGTCCCCGGCAGTCTTGGTGGTGGTGTTCTCGCTCATCGTCTCAGTCCCAGTCGCCTGTACTCAGCCCAGCCGGGGCTGAATCGTCTCGAAGAATGCCTGCCGCTTCTCCTCCGGCGTCAGGTGGCACGCGGCCGCCCGTCCGTCGGCGAGCAGCGGACGCTCGGTGCGGCAGCGGTTGCCGCCGACCAGGTCCACGTGCGGGCACCGGGCGTTGAAGGCGCAGCCGGGCGGGGGGTTGAGCAGGCTCGGCGGCGAACCCGGGATGGGCATGAGCGGCTCGTTGACGTCCGAGGTCAGGCTCGGCATCGACCGGAGCAGGCCCACGGTGTACGGGTGCGAGGGCTCCTTGAGGACCTCGCGGACGGTGCCGCGCTCCACGGCCCGTCCCGCGTACATGACCAGGATGTCGTCGGCCATGTTGGCGACCACGCCCAGGTCGTGGGTGATCATGATGATGGCGGAGCCGAACTCCTGCTGGAGGTCCTTGAGCAGGTCGAGGATCTGCGCCTGGACGGTCACGTCGAGGGCCGTGGTCGGCTCGTCGGCGATCAGCAGCTCGGGGTTGCAGACCAGCGACATGGCGATCATGGCGCGCTGGCGCATACCGCCGGAGAACTGGTGCGGGTAGTCGTCGACACGGCGCTTGGGGTCGGGGATCCCGACCTTGGCGAGCATCTCGATCGCGCGGTCCCGGGCGTCCTTCTTGCTGGCGCCGGTGTGCTTGCGGAACGGCTCGGAGATCTGACGGCCGACGGTGTAGTACGGCGACAGGGCGGTCAGCGCGTCCTGGAAGATCATCGCCATCTTGTTGCCGCGGAGCTTCTCCAGCTCCTTGTCCCGCATGTCGGTGATCTCCTGGCCGTCGACCCGGATGGAACCGGTGATGTGGGTCGACTTCGGGTTGTGCAGACCCAGGACGGTCAGGTTGGTCACGGACTTGCCGGAGCCGGACTCGCCGACGATGCCGAGCGTCTGGCCCCGCTTGAGGTCGAACGACAGCCCGTCGACGGCCTTGACGACGCCGTCCTCGGTGGAGAACTGGACTCGCAGGTCGCGCACCGAAAGGAAGGCGTCGGACTCGGTCGGAGCCGGCGCGCCCTCGGTCTTGGTGAGTGTGGTCACGGTCGTTCTCCTAGGACAGACGCACGCGCGGGTCGATGACCGCGTACAGCGCATCCACAATGATGTTGAAGAAGAGGATGAGCGCGGCGCTGAACACCATGACGCCCATCGTCATCGGCAGGTCCTTGTCCTGGACCGACTCCACCGCGAGGCGGCCGATGCCGGCCAGACCGAACGTGAACTCGGTGACCACCGCGCCGCCGAGCAGCGCGCCGAGGTCGATGCCGAGGATGGTCACGATCGGGATCAGCGAACCGCGCCAGGCGTATCGGAAGAACACGTACCGGTTACTCATGCCCTTGGCCCGGGCGGCGCGGACGTACTCCTCCTGGAGCTGTTCGATCATCGTGGAGCGGGCCATACGCGTGTAACTGGCCGTGAAGATGACCGACATGACCAGCCAGGGGATCAGCAGACCCATGAACCAGCCGCCGAAGTCCTCGCTGAACGGCACGTACTCGGGCTTCTTCAGCCAGCCCGTGCTGTAGACGAAGATGCCCAGGACCACCGGGCCCAGGAAGTAGATCTGCAGCGAGGACAGGACCAGCGAGGCCGAGCTGAAGGCCTTGTCGATCATGGTGCCCTTGCGGGCCGCGGCGATCATGCCGGCGCCGAGGCCGACGACGAGGAAGACGATCAGACCGCCGACGGACAGCGAGACGGTCAGCGGCAGGCGGTCCAGGATGGTGTCCCAGATGTTCTGGCCGTTGTTGAAGGAGACGCCGAAGCAGGGGGCGGAACAGTGCCCGACGGAGAAGTCACGTCCGGCGAAGATGCCCACCATGTAGTTCCAGAACTGGACCGGAACGGGCGAGTCGAGACCGAGGTTCTTGTGGATCACCTCAAGGGCGTCCGGGGTGCAGTTCTTGCCACAGGCCAGCAGGGCCGGGTCCTGCGGGATGGCGAAGAACATGAAGAAGGTGAAGGCACTGATCAGGACCAGGATCAGTGCGGCGCCGAACGTCCGGCGAAGAAGGAATTGAAGCATGGCTCGCTGCTCTCAGGACGGCGGCGTGAGGGGTTGAAGGAAGAGGACCGGTACCCCGGGGTTGTACGGACCGCCGTCCGTACAACCCCGGGGCTTCGGCCTGAGAGTGACTAGCTCTTCAGGAAGACGCGGGTGACGTCGATCGCGGACAGGTCGTTCGAGTAGCGAGCGCCACCGACGTTCGAGCCCTGGATCTGGAGCGACTTCGTGAAGTACAGCGGGGCGGCCGGGTTGATGCGCTCCACGATGTCGTGGTGCAGCGCGGTCCAGGCCTTCTGGGCGGCAGCCGGGTCAACGATCTTCTTCGCGGCGGCGATGTCCGCGTTGATCTTCGGGTCGTTGATGTGCGAGTAGACGGAGGAACCGTCCTGCAGCTGGTTGCCGTCGTACAGCGGCGGGATGACGGTCGCGGCGGACGGCCAGTCCTGGCCCCAGCCGGTCATGTAGAGGTCGAGGCCGTTGTCGACCTTGCCGACCTGCTCGTACCAGGTCGCGCCGTCGATCTCCTTCTTCTGGATGTCGAGGCCGATCTTCTGCAGCGCGTCAGCGATGAACTGGGCCTGCTGCTGGCGCTTCGGGGTGTTGGCGTAGGCGTACGTGAGCTTCATGCCCTCGGCGCCGGCCTCCTTGATGAGCTTCTTCGCGGCCTCGATGTCACCCATCGGCTTCTTCAGCTTGCCGAAGGGGTCGTAGTCCTTCTCGAAGCCCGGGGTGGTCGGGGAGATGAGGCCGGTCGCGACCTCACCACCGTACGCGCCACCGTCCGGCTGGAAGATGTTCTTGTTCGGCATCGCCAGGGTGATGGCGTCGCGGACGCGCTTGTCCTTGACCCGGTCCAGGTTGAAGTTCAGCTGCCAGACGTAGGGCTGGTAGCCGGAGATCGTCCGGGCCTTGGCGGCGGCGTCGCCGACGACCTTCTGCACCTGGGTGGTGGCCACGGTGCCGGTCAGCTGGATGCCGTTCTTGGCCTCGTCGCGGTCCGCCAGGATCGCCTTGGTCTGGGCCTCGTCGTCCTGGTTGAACTTGATGTTGAAGCCGTCGACGTACTGGTGACGGACCGAGTCGGTCTTCTCGTCCCAGTTCGTGTTCTTGACGAGCTTCATCTCCTTGCCCGGCTTGAAGTCCGCGATCTTGTAGGGACCGAGGGCGACCGGAGCGGTGTCGTACTTCTCCTTGGTGTCCGCCTTCTGCGGAACGATGGAGTAGCCGGTCATCGCCAGAGCCTGCGGCAGGTCGGCCTGCGGCTCCTTGAACTTGAAGATGACGGTCTTCGCGTCCGGGGTCTCCAGAACGTCGTTCGGGAGGTGCGCGCCCTTGTAGGGGCCGTCCGGCAGCGCCTTGCGGTAGGTGGTGCCCTCGCCGGACAGCCAGTTCTGCAGGAAGACCGGGCCGTCGGTGATGAACGGCGCGTAGAGGCGCTCGACCGAGTGGCGGACGTCCGCGGAGGTGATCGGGTTGCCGTTGGCGTCCTTCACACCGTCCTTCAGCGTGTAGGTCCAGGTCTTGCCGCCGTCGGTGGTCTTGCCGGAGTCCGTGGCGATGTCGCCGACGACCGTCAGCTTGCCGGTCTCGTCCTCCTTGTACTGCGTCAGACCACGGTGGATCAGACGGCCCAGGATGCGGGCGTCTGAGACGTAGCTCTGAGCCGGGTCCAGGTGGGAGAAGTCGTCCGTCTGGTAGACGGCGATGGTGCCGCCCGCCCGGGAACCCTCGACGGGGGCCGCGGGGCCGGTGGAGGCCGCCGCGTCGCCGAAGGAGACCGCGGCGGACTGCTTCGCGGCGTCCTCCTTGGTCTTCCCCTGCTCCTTGGAAGAACCCTTGTTGTCGTCGTTGCCACCGCAGGCGGTAAGAACAAGCGAGCCCGCCGCGACTGCGACGACGATCGCGCGCGCCTTGCGCGTGCCGAAGATGCTCATGGTGATGAGTACCTATCTGTTAGGTAGTGATCCAACTGGGCTGCCGGGCATGCCGATCGAAGCCCGATCGGGCATGCCGGGGCGGCAGCTGTCCCGCTGCAGTGACGTCAGCGTCCGGACTTGGGGTCGAAGGCGTCTCGTACCGAGTCGCCGAGCAGGTTGAAGGCCACGACGAAGACGACCATGGCGATACCCGGGAAGAACATGTACGCCGGGTCCTGCTCGTAGATGCCGGCACCGATGGCGAACATCCGCCCCCAGTCCGGAGTGGGCTCGACGTAGCCGACGCCCACGTAGGAGAGGAAGGCCACCGAAAGGATCGTGGCGGGCAACATCAGCGTCGCCTGCACGAGGATCGGTGTCACCAGGTTCGGCAGCAGCTCCTTGCGGATGATCCGCCAGGGAGATGCGCCCGCGATCTTGGCAGCCTCGACGAACTCCCGCTCGCGCAGGGAGAGCGTCGCCGCACGGATCAGTCGGGAGAGGCCCATCCACCCGAGGAACGACAGCACCAGGATGATGGCTGCCGCACGCAGGGCGGTCGGGGTCTCACGGTCCGGGCGGACGAAGGCGGCCACGACCACCGGCATCGAGGCGATGAAGAACAGCTGACTGGGGATACCCAGCAGGAAGTCGGTGAACCGGCCGAGCCAGTAGTCCACCTTCCCGCCGGCGTAGCCGCCGATCAGACCGATCAGCACACCGATGACGACCATCAGGACGGTCGCCACGAGAGCCGTGAAGATAGACGTCCGCATGCCGTACAGCAGCTGCGTGAAGACGTCACGGCCCAGGGTGGGCTCGATACCGAACCAGAAGTCGCCGGAGACGCCTCCGAACGACCCCACCGGCATGTTGAACTCGTCGAGGAGTCCTTCGGCGTTCGCCCCGTAGAGGTCGTACGGGTTCTTCCCGTACAGCTTGGCGATCACCGGCGCGAGCAGCGCGATGGCGAAGAAGAAGATCACGATGAAGGCCGAGATGATGCCGGCCTTGTCCCGCTTGAATCGTCGCCACATGAGCTGCCCAGGGGACAGCCCGGCGGGGTCCTTGGCCTTGGAGTCGTCCTTGGACGGCTCTTCGACAAGGACGTTGGGCGCTGCCGCACCCTCAGTCTGCGCAGGGCTGGTCACGATCGCGTCGCCCCCAGAGCGATCTCAGTCGCGCGCGTGACCCAGTTGGCGCTTGTGGCACCACGCATGGGGTCCTCCTCAAGAGTTCACTTGTCACTATGTGAGGGGCACGCAGAGGGATCGCCGACACCCCTGACGGCTAGATCTCCAGGTACCCCAAGTGTGTGCTCGTGAGTCGGCACTCCCCACAGTGCATGACCCATTGACCCGAGCTCATTGGAGCCATCCTCGGGGACGCCATGACCGTAAACCACACTTAAGTGGTCTCGTTTTCACAACATCGACCTGGGGCGGAAAACCGAAATCCGGACAAAGCGAGCAGAGACAGACACACCCGAAACGGACTGTTAGCACACCTTCCGGAGTGTGACGATCGGTATGCGGACACCTGAACGACACAATCCGTTTGACAAACGCGAACGGCCCCCCTACCAACGGATCACCGTGGCAGAGGGGCCGTGCGCTTGGGAAGGCCCGGGCGGTTACTGCGTCACTTGGCGGACTTCGCCCGCGAGGCGGTGCGCGAACGCTCCTTCTGGTCCAGGACGACCTTGCGGATGCGGACGGCCTCCGGGGTCACCTCGACGCACTCGTCGTCCCGGCAGAACTCCAGGGACTGCTCCAGCGACAGCTTGCGCGGCGGGATCACGTTCTCCGTGTTGTCCGCGGAGGCCGCACGCATGTTGGTGAGCTTCTTCTCCTTGGTGATGTTCACGTCCATGTCGTCGGAACGCGAGTTCTCACCGACGATCATGCCCTCGTACACCTCGGTGCCGGGCTCGGTGAACAGCACACCGCGCTCCTGGAGGTTGATCATCGCGAACGGGGTGACCGCGCCGGCCCGGTCGGCGACCAGGGAGCCGTTGTTGCGGGTGACCAGCTGGCCGAACCACGGCTCGTGGCCCTCGTGGATCGAGTGGGCGATGCCGGTACCGCGGGTGTTGGTCAGGAACTCCGTACGGAAGCCGATGAGGCCGCGGGAGGGCACCACGAACTCCATGCGGACCCAGCCGGAGCCGTGGTTCGACATGTTGTCCATCCGGCCCTTGCGGACGCCCATGAGCTGCGTGACCGCGCCCATGTGCTCCTCGGGCACGTCGATGGTCATGCGCTCGACCGGCTCGTGGGTCTTGCCGTCGATCTCCTGGGTGACCACCTGCGGCTTGCCGATGGTCAGCTCGAAGCCCTCGCGGCGCATCTGCTCCACCAGGATGGCGAGCGCGAGCTCACCGCGGCCCTGGACCTCCCAGGCGTCCGGGCGCTCGGTGTCCAGGACGCGGAGCGAGACGTTGCCGATCAGCTCGCGGTCGAGGCGGTCCTTGACCTGGCGGGCGGTGACCTTGCGGTCCTTGACCGCGGACTTGGCGTCCGCGCCCTTGCCGGAGCCGCCGCGGCCGACCATCGGGGAGGTGTTGGTGCCGATGGTCATGGAGATCGCGGGCTCGTCCACCGAGATCAGCGGCAGGGCGACCGGGTTCTCCGGGTCGGCCAGGGTCTCGCCGATCATGATGTCGGGGATACCGGCGACCGCGCAGATGTCACCGGGGCCGGCCACCTCGGCCGGCTTGCGGGTGAGCGCCTCGGTCATCATCAGCTCGGTGATGCGGACGTTGGAGATGGAGCCGTCGCGCTTGATCCAGGCCACCGTCTGGCCCTTGCGCAGCTCGCCCTGCTCCACGCGGAGCAGCGCGATGCGGCCGAGGAAGTTGTCCGCGTCCAGGTTGGTGACGTGGGCCTGGAGGGGGGCCTCCTCGTCGAACACCGGGGCCGGGACGTGCTCCAGGATGGCGGAGAAGAACGGCTCCAGGTTGTCGCTGTCCGCGGGGACGGTGCCGTCCTCCGGCTTGGTCAGCGAGGCGACGCCGTCACGGCCGCAGGCGTAGACGATCGGGAACTCGATCTGGTCCTCGTCCGCGTCCAGGTCCAGGAACAGGTCGTAGGTCTCGTTGACGACCTCGTCGATCCGGGAGTCCGGGCGGTCCGTCTTGTTGATGCAGAGGATGACCGGCTTGCGCTGCTGGAGCGCCTTGCGGAGCACGAAGCGGGTCTGCGGCAGCGGACCCTCGGAGGCGTCGACCAGCAGGACGACCGCGTCCACCATCGACAGACCGCGCTCGACCTCGCCACCGAAGTCGGCGTGGCCGGGGGTGTCGATGATGTTGATCGTGATCGGGGCCCCGCCGTCCTTGGGGTGGTACTTCACCGCCGTGTTCTTGGCGAGGATCGTGATGCCCTTCTCACGCTCCAGGTCGTTCGAGTCCATCATGCGGTCGTCGAGCTGCTGGTGGGCGGCGAAGGCACCGGCCTGCTTGAGCATGGCATCGACGATGGTCGTCTTGCCATGGTCGACGTGGGCGACGATGGCGACGTTACGGATGTCGTGGCGCGTGGGCACTTCGGCGCTTCTCCCGGGATCGTGGATGGCGTCGCGTACGGCCTGGCACGCGAGCCTGGAGCCGGGCGGAATACCTGCCACGGCCTCACCCCATGGTACGTCGCGTGGCGGGATCCGCCCGCCGGGGGGTCTGTCAAGAGGCTGGACGACTGAGCGGCGGAGCAGCCGGAAGGGGTCTCGGAAGGGCCCCGGAAAAGGGGGGCGGGGCCGGTCCTGCCCAGGTCGGGTCGGGTCAATGGGCTGCAACGACCTTGCCCGCCGGGGTGAGCGGCGGGCAAGGGAATTGAGGCAGTTCTGAGCTGGTGAGCCGTGGATTCACGCGGGCTCCACGGCCCGGTCACCGCTTCTTGTTCAGTTCTTCGCGTTCTTCTCCTTGGCCGGAACCGCCTTCTTCCACCCGATGTCCTGGTAGCGCGGCGCCCCCAGACCGAAGGCCCCGGCGTTGACCAGACCGGCGCGGGCCGCGACCAGCTCGGGCCGCTGGTAGAGCGGGATCGACCCGGCGGCCGCCCAGATCCGGGCGTCCGCCTTCTTCATCAGCTCCCGGGCCTCGTCCTCGTCGAGCTCGCCCACGGCCTGGTCGAAGAGCTGGTCGATGTGGTCGGTACCCACCCGGGTGTAGTTCTGCTCCACCAGCAGCGAGCCGTCCGCCGCCGGCTCCGGCTTGGCGAAGATCGGGCGGGCGTCGGTGGCCGGGTAGGCGGTGGCCGGCCAGGAGTAGAGGGCCAGGTCGTACTGGCCGGAGGCGATGTGGTCCTTGAAGAAGGAGTCGTCGGCGACCTTGGTCAGCTCGGTCTGGATGCCGACGGTGCGGAGCATCGCGGCGATCCGGTCGCCGACGCTGCGCAGCGGCTCCGACCCGGGACCCGAGGGGAGCACGAACCGCAGGGTCAGGGGCCGGCCGTCCTTGGCCAGCACGGTGGAGGCCGCGCCCTGGACCGCCTGCCGGGCCGGGCCGGCGCTCGCGCCGGAGCCGTCGGCCGCCGCGGCCCCGCCCTGCACGGCCGGGACCGCCCGGGCGCCGTCCCGCACCGGATTGCGCTTGCCGTCGTCCACGGAGTCCGCCTGGGCGGGGGCGAGCGCCGGGTCCTGCTGCTCGGCGAGCGGGAGCGGGGCGAGCGCCGGGTCCCCGGCGGCCGGCGGCTGGTCGCCCGCCGGGGCCGCGGCGGGGGCGCCGGGGGCGAACCCGTCGGCGTCGACGATCTCCCCGTCGGGTCCGTACGGAGCGCCCTCCGGCAGGGCCGGCATCCCGGCCGCGCCGGCCTCCGGCCCGGCCTGGTCCCCCGGCTCGGCGGGCGCGGCCGGGCGCGGGGCGGCGAGGGCGGGGCCGAGGGCCGGGAAGGCCCGGCCCAGCGCGGCGGCCGGACGGGCGGGCGCGGCGGCCGGTCGGGCGGCGGCCCGGGCGGCGGCGTCCGCCGCGAGGCGGGCGGTACGGGCCGCCGGGGCGAGGTCGCCGTTCAGACCGTCGTCCTGGCCCACGATGTAGAGGCCGTCCTCGCCGGTGCCCGGGCCGGGCGCCCGCTTGGGGTCGTCCTTGGGCTTGTCCGCCTCGGCACCCGCCTTGGTCCCGGCCGGGGCCGTGACCTTGCCGCCCTTGCGCCAGCCGGCGTCCGACAGCAGCGCCTGGGCCGCCTGGGTGTCCTGGCCGCCGAGCGCCGCGCTGTTGTCGGCGTACGCCTGCTGCCCGGCCAGGGCCAGATGGCTGCCGACCGGTTCGGCGGGCAGGCCCAGCGGCTTGAGCACGATCTCGGCCAGCGCCTGCCGGTCCAGCGCCCGGGCCACCGCCCGGCGGACCCGCTCGTCGGCGAGCGGGCCGGTGGAGCCGTTCATCGCCAGCTGGGTGTAGGCCGGCTCCAGGGACTTGCGGACGGTGAACCGGGCCAGGGCCTTCTGCTCGGCCGCGTACCGCTGCGCGGCCGCGGCCTCCTTCTTCCTGGTCTCCGCCTCGGCGGCCGCCTTCTCCTCGTCCGCGCCGAAGGCCAGCGCCCAGGAGCGGGTGGCCTGGGCCGGGGTCTGGGCGAGGCCCGGCCCGTGCGCGCCGACCGCCCCGCCGATCAGCGAGGCGGGGGCGCCCGGGGCTCCGGCGGCCGGGGCGGGTGCGCCCTTGGCGCCGGCCGGGGCGCCCTTGGCGCCGGCGTCCCGGCGGGCGGCCGCGATGCGGTCGGCGCCGGTCCGGTCCAGCTCGGCCAGGTCCAGCTTCCCGGCGGCCAGCGCGGACGGCCGGTCGGCCCGCGGCACCGCGGTCAGCACCAGGGTGTCCAGCTTGGCGGGCTGCCCCCACCAGCGCGGGTTCCGGGACAGCGCCACCGTCCCGGTCTTCTTGTCCACCGCGCCGAGGCCGAAGGGGCCCGCGGTCACCTTCAGGGCTCCCCGGGCCCCCTCGTTGAAGGCCTCCGGGGTGCCGGTGACCTGCTTGGGGTAGAGCGGGGAGAACAGCGACTGCCAGTCGGCGTAGGGCTTGGCGAAGGTGACCCGGACCTCCAGGTCGTTGGCCCCGCGCTCGATCTTCTCGATGCGGTCGTACCCGGCGTTGCGGGCGGTCCAGTAGGCCGAGTCCTTGCCGCTGAGGGCCCGCCACTGGGCGAGGAAGTCGGCCGCCCCGATCTCCCGGCCGTCGCTCCACACCGCCTGCTGGTGCAGCTTGTAGAGCACCACCTGCTTGGGCTCCCGGGCGACCACCTCGGCCTTCTCCAGGTAGTCCGGGTTGGCCACCGGCCGTCCCTTGGCGTCCAGGGTGAAGAGCTGGGGCAGCACGGCTCCGGCGATCCGGGCGGTGGTGGCGTCCGCGTCGGCCTGGAAGGTGTTGAGGGTCTCGGGTAGCGCGTCCACGGCCCAGCGGACCACCCCTCCGTCCGCCACCCGCTCCCGGACGGTGCTCGCGACGTCCTGGCCGGCGGCCGGCGCGCCGCCGTCTTCCTCGCCGGAGCTGCAGCCGGCCAGCAGCGGCAGCGCCAGGACGCCCGAGGTCAGGAGCGCCATGGAGGCCATGGATCGGCGCCGGCGCTGGCTCTGGGACATGGGTGGTACCTCCGGGGCGGGCGGGGCGTACGTGGTTCGCGTACGTGATCACTAATGGCGGTATATGGAGCTGATCAGACCGGTGACGAAACCCACTGAAATCGACGGCCGCCCAGCTCCGCCGCAGCCGGAGCCCGCCACGCCGCGAACCCCACCCGGGCGGACCAATCCGACCCGCCCCGGCATCCGGGATTCGGCCGGACGGGGGACGAAAATCGGTGCGGTCAGGGGCGCGTGCCGGACACCCGCGCGCCCGCAATCGCTGCGCGTCCCTTCACAACCGGGCCCGTGAGGGGCGACACTCGCAGGCGCACATGAGCGTTGCCACCGCAACCTGCGGAAGTGAGGGCAAGTCATGTCCCTGCAAGACGATTTGACGGCCGTACGGCGGAACCTGAACGATCTGATCCGCTCGGTCGAGCGGCTGGAGCAGGACGTCGCCCGGCAATCACCGGCCGCCCCCAGGCCCCCGGGCCAGGACGGGATGGTCACGATCCCGGACACGCCGTACGACAGCACGCTGTGGACGGACAGCGACGACGAGGGCCTCGGCGCCCGAGGCCGCCGCGCGCCCTGACCGCAGCCCCCAGCACCCCCCATCAGGTCCGGCCGCCCCTTTTCCCGGCGGCCGGGTCTCCTGGGCCACCCCCGACCACTCCACCCGGAGTCCCCTTTGGCCACAGGCACGGAACCACCCCGCCAGCTCACCGGCGTCCACGACGCCTCCCGGGCCTCCATCCCGGACCGGCACCTGCGCACCGACCGGTGGTGGCTGGCCCCCGCCGTCACCGCGGCCGGGCTGCTCGCCTTCATCGTCTACTCGACCTGGCGGGCCTTCGCGAACGCCGACTACTACGCGGCGCCCTACGTCTCCCCGTTCTACTCGCCCTGTCTGGCGGAGAACTGCGTCCCCATGAAGGGCGGCCCCAACTGGGAGATCCTCGGCAGCTGGTGGGGCCTCTCCCCCGCCCTGCTGATCCTGATCTTCCCGCTCGGCTTCCGGCTGACCTGCTACTACTACCGCAAGGCCTACTACCGGGGCTTCTGGGCCTCTCCCCCGGCCTGCGCGGTCGCCGAGCCGCACACCACGTACACGGGCGAGACCAGGTTCCCGCTGGTCTTCCAGAACATGCACCGGTACTTCTTCTACTTCGCACTGCCGGTCGCCGGAATCCTCACCTACGACACGGTGCTGACCTTCCGGAACTCCCAGTACGAGTGGGGCCACATGGGCCTCGGCACCCTGATCTTCCTGGTCAACATCGTGCTGATCTGGGCCTACACCCTGTCCTGCCACTCCTGCCGGCACATCATCGGCGGCCGCCTCCGGCACTTCTCCAAGCACCCGGTCCGCTACCGGATGTGGGGCTGGGTGGGGAAGCTCAACTCCCGCCACATGCAGCTCGCCTGGGCCTCCCTGCTGTCCGTGGCGGCCTGCGACCTGTACGTGTACCTGCTCGCCAGCGGCGCCTTCACCGACCCGAGGATCTTCTGACATGGCTCAAGTCGACCGGCAGCAGTGGGACGTGGTCGTGGTCGGCGCGGGCGGCGCCGGCCTGCGGGCCGCGATCGAGGCCCGCGAGCGCGGCGCCCGCACCGCCGTGATCTGCAAATCCCTGTTCGGCAAGGCCCACACCGTGATGGCCGAGGGCGGCATCGCCGCCTCCATGGGCAACGTCAACGGCGGCGACAACTGGCAGGTGCACTTCCGCGACACGATGCGCGGCGGGAAGTTCCTCAACCAGTGGCGGATGGCCGAGCTGCACGCCAAGGAGGCCCCCGACCGGGTCTGGGAGCTGGAGACCTGGGGCGCCCTCTTCGACCGCACCCCGGACGGCCGGATCTCCCAGCGGAACTTCGGCGGCCACGAGTACCCCCGGCTGGCGCACGTCGGCGACCGCACCGGCCTGGAGCTGATCCGCACCCTCCAGCAGAAGATCGTCCAGCTCCAGCAGCAGGACTTCAAGGAGACCGGGGACTACGAGTCGCACCTGAAGGTCTTCCAGGAGTGCACCGTCACCCGCGTCCTGAAGGACGGGGACCAGGTCTCCGGCACCTTCTGCTACGAACGCGAGTCCGGCCGCTTCTTCGTGCTGGAGGCCCCCGCCGTGGTCCTCGCCACCGGCGGCATCGGCAAGTCCTTCAAGACCACCTCCAACTCCTGGGAGTACACCGGCGACGGCCACGCCCTGGCCCTGCTCGCCGGAGCGCCGCTGCTCAACATGGAGTTCGTCCAGTTCCACCCCACCGGGATGGTCTGGCCCCCCTCGGTGAAGGGCATCCTGGTCACCGAGTCGGTCCGCGGCGACGGCGGGGTGCTCCGCAACAGCGAGGGCAAGCGGTTCATGTTCGACTACGTCCCGGACGTCTTCAAGGAGAAGTACGCCGAGACGGAGGCCGAGGGCGACCGCTGGTACGAGGACCCGGACAACAACCGGCGGCCCCCCGAGCTGCTCCCCCGCGACGAGGTGGCCCGGGCCATCAACTCCGAGGTCAAGGCCGGCCGCGGCTCCCCGCACGGCGGGGTGTTCCTGGACGTGTCCACCCGGATGCCGGCCGAGCGGATCAAGCGCCGGCTGCCGTCCATGTACCACCAGTTCAAGGAGCTGGCGGACGTGGACATCACCGCGGAGCCCATGGAGGTCGGCCCGACCTGCCACTACGTGATGGGCGGCATCGCGGTGGACTCCGACACCGCGGCCACCGTCGGGGTGCCGGGCCTCTTCGCGGCCGGTGAGGTCGCCGGCGGGATGCACGGCTCCAACCGGCTGGGCGGGAACTCCCTCTCCGACCTCCTGGTCTTCGGCCGGCGCGCCGGACTGCACGCCGCCGAGCACGCGGCCGGGCACACCGCCGGGGACGGCGGCCGTCCGGCGGTCTCCCAGGAGCAGATCGACGAGGCCGCCGCCGAGGCGCTGGCCCCGTTCCACGCCGAGGAGGGCGCGGAGAACCCGTACACCCTGCACCAGGAGCTCCAGCAGAGCATGAACGACCTGGTCGGGATCATCCGCCGGGAGGGCGAGATGCAGCAGGCCCTCGGCCGGCTGCGGGCCCTGCGGGTGCGGGCCGCCAGGGCCGGGGTGGAGGGCCACCGCCAGTTCAACCCGGGCTGGCACCTGGCCCTGGACCTGCGGAACATGCTGCTGGTCAGCGAGTGCGTGGCCCGGGCGGCGCTGGAGCGCACCGAGTCCCGCGGCGGCCACACCCGCGAGGACTGCCCGTCCATGGAGCGGGACTGGCGCCCGGTGAACCTGGTCTGCCGGCCCGTGCTGCCGCCCCCCGCCGACCCGGCGGCCGACCGGATCCGGCTGGTCCGCACCCGGACCGAACCCATCCGCCCCGACCTGCTGGCGCTCTTCGAGAAGGAAGAGCTGGTCAAGTACCTCGCCGAAGAGGAGCTGTACGAGTGACTGCGACTGGTACCGGTTACGAAGCCCGCTTCCGGATCTGGCGGGGCGACGCGGAGGGCGGGGAGCTGCGGGACTTCACCGTGGAGGTGCACGAGGGCGAGGTGGTCCTCGACATCGTGCACCGGCTCCAGGCCACCCAGGCCTCGGACCTGGCGGTCCGCTGGAACTGCAAGGCCGGGAAGTGCGGTTCGTGCAGTGCGGAGGTGAACGGGCGGCCGCGGCTGATGTGCATGACCCGGATGTCGACCTTCTCCCGCGACGAGCTGATCACGGTCACCCCGCTCCGGGCGTTCCCGGTGATCCGCGACCTGGTCACCGATGTGTCCTTCAACTACGCCAAGGCCCGCGAGGTGCCGGCCTTCGTCCCGCCGCAGGGCGTGGCGGCGGGCGAGTACCGGATGCAGCAGGTGGACGTGGACCGCTCGCAGGAGTTCCGGAAGTGCATCGAGTGCTTCCTGTGCCAGGACACCTGCCATGTGGTGCGTGACCACGAGGAGAACAAGCCGGCCTTCGCCGGTCCCCGCTTCCTGATGCGGGTCGCCGAACTGGACATGCACCCGCTCGACGCGGCCGCCGAGGAGGGCCTGGACCGCAAGCGGACGGCCCAGGAGGAGCACGGGCTGGGCTACTGCAACATCACCAAGTGCTGCACGGAGGTCTGCCCCGAGGGGATCAAGATCACCGACAACGCCCTGATCCCGCTGAAGGAGCGGGCGGTGGACCGCAAGTACGACCCGCTGGTCTGGCTGGGCTCGAAGATCGGCCGCCGCAAGCCCTGAGGGTGCCGGGCCCGGTGCCGGGAGGGCGGACCTCCCGGCACCGGGGCGGACGGTGGCCCCGGGTGCCGGGGACTGTCCGGGGCGCCCGTCCGGGGCCGGCCGTCCGGGGGCGACCGTCCGGGTGCGACAGCCCAGATCCGCCCATACCCTCCGAAATGTGACTCCGCCGAAGAGACGCGCCCCCGACCCGGTCAGTGATCTGCCCCTTCGCGCCCCGCACCGCCTGCTCGCCCTGGCCGCCGCCCTGCTGGCGTGCGCGGTCTGGCTGGCATGGGCGGCGCCGCCGGCCGCGGCCGAGGATCCCGTCACCCTGGACCGGCAGGGGCAGATCACCGACCGGGTGGGGGCCCTCGGCGACCGCAGGCCCGCCGTCACCGCCGCCCTGGACAAGCTGTACGCCGACCACCGGGTGCAGCTGTTCGTGGCGTACGTCCGCGACTTCTCCGGACGGTCCGCCCAGAGCTGGGCCGACGCCACGGCCGAGCGCAACGGGCTGGGCCAGAACGACCTGCTGCTGGCCGTGGCCACCGGGGACCGGCAGTACGCCTATTCGGCGGACCTGGACTCCGGCTTCACC
The DNA here is from genome assembly GCF_055576225.1 of Streptomyces sp. NPDC033845. Taxonomy (NCBI): domain Bacteria; kingdom Bacillati; phylum Actinomycetota; class Actinomycetes; order Kitasatosporales; family Streptomycetaceae; genus Streptomyces; species Streptomyces sp. NPDC033845. The sequence continues at coordinate 467,596 of NZ_JBVIRI010000003.1, forward strand.
AAGGAGCAGCTGGCGGACGTCGCCCGGACCGCGATCGAGCCGGCCCTGCGCGAGAACGACTGGGCGGGCGCCGCGATCGGCGCGGCGAACGGCTACGGCGCGGTGCTCTCCGGGCAGCCGGTGCCGGTGCCCGCCGTCACCCCGGGCCCGGCCGACCCCGGCGGTTCGGGCGGCGGGGTGAGCGGGGCCGGGGACTTCGTCCTCCCGGTGGTCGCGGTCGGAGCGGCCGGCGCGCTCGGGGCGTACGCGTACACCCGCAGCCGGCGGCGCAAGGGCGGCTCCGGCGGCCCGGGCGGCGCGGGCGGCTCCGGCGGCGGGAAGGCCCCGGCCGGCTGGGGCGACCGGGCGGCCGGCGGGCTGCCGCTGCCCGAACTGGACTCCCGGGCCAAGGCCCTGCTGGTGGAGACCGACGACGCGATCCGCACCAGCACCGAGGAGCTGGGTTTCGCCACGGCCCAGTTCGGGGACGAGGCCGTGGCCCCCTTCCAGGAGGCCCTGGCGCACGCCAAGGACGAGCTGACGCACGCCTTCCGGCTGCGCCAGCAGCTGGACGACGCCTACCCCGAGGACGACGCCACCCGACGGCGGATGCTGGACGAGATCGTGGCCCGGTGCACCGAGGCGAACCGCCGGCTGGACGCCGAGTCGGCCGGTTTCGACCGGCTGAGGGCCCTGGAGAAGAACGCCCCGCAGGCGCTGGCGGCGGTGGAGGCCCGGTTCGGTGCGCTGTCCGGCCGGACCGCCACCGCGGAGGCCACGCTGACCGCGCTGGGCCGGACCTACGCCGTATCTGCGGCCGCCCCGGTGGCCTCCAACGCGGACCAGGCCAAGGACCGGCTGCTGTTCGCCGGCACCAGTCTGGCGGAGGCGCGCACCGCGGTGGCCGCGGCGGACAACGGCCGGGCGGCGGTGCACGTCCGGGCCGCCGAGGGCGCGGTGGACCAGGCCGGCACCCTGGTGGACGCGGTGGAGCGGCGGGCCAAGGAGCTGGCGGAGGCCGCGGGAAAGCTGGACGGGGCGCTGAGCGAGACGGACACCGATCTGGCGGATGCCCGGGGCCTGCTGACGGGCACCTCGGAGGGGGTGTCCACGGCGGACCTGCGGGGCCGGATCGGCCGGGCCGAGGCCGTACTGGCGGAGGTCCGCCGGGAGCGGGAGGCCGGACGGTACGACCCGATCGACGCGCTGCGCCGGGTGGAGGAGGCCGACGCGGCCCTGGACGAGGCGCTGGCCGGGGCCCGGGAGCGGGAGGCGGGCAACCAGCGGGCCCGGTCCCTGCTGGACCAGGCGGTGCTCGGGGCGCGCAGCGCGATCGGGGCGGCCGCCGACTACATCACCACCAGCCGGGGCGCGGTGGGGAGCACGGCCCGCACCCGGCTGGCGGAGGCGCAGCGGCATCTGGAGCGTTCGGCGGCGCTGGCCGCCACGGACGCCTCGGGGGCGCTGGCGGAGGCGCAGCGGGCGGACGCGCTGGCACGGGAGGCCCAGCGGCTGGCCGAGCAGGACGTCGGCGGCTACCGGAACCCGTACGGGGCGGACCGGCGCGGGGGCGGGATGGGCGGGGCGGTGCTGGGCGGGATCATCCTCGGCGAGATCCTCGGCGGCGGCCGGAGCCGGGGCGGCGGCTTCGGCGGCGGGGGCGGCGGCGGCTTCGGCGGGGGCGGCGGGGGCGGCGGGGGCGGCGGGGGCGGGGGCTTCGGCGGCGGGCCCGGCTCCTTCGGGGGCGGTGGCACCCGTGGCCGGATGGGCGGCGGCGGCCGTTTCTGACCGATCGTGATCTCACAAGGAGACAGAGCGCATGAGCAAGCAGAGCATCCTCGGCCGGGTCACCCAGCTCGCCAAGGCCAACATCAACGCGTTGCTGGACCAGGCGGAGGACCCGCAGAAGATGCTGGACCAGCTGATCCGCGACTACACCAACAACATCTCCGAGGCGGAGCAGGCGGTGGCGACCACCATCGGGAACCTGCGGCTGCTGGAGCAGGACCATGCGGAGGACATCGGGGCGGCGGCCGAGTGGGGCGACAAGGCGCTGGCCGCCAGCCGGAAGGCCGATGAGCTGAGGGCGGCCGGTTCGGCGGCGGACGCGGACAAGTTCGACGGGCTGGCGAAGGTGGCGCTGGGCCGGCAGATGCAGTCGGAGAAGGAGGCGAAGACCGCCGAGCCGACGATCTCGGCGCAGACCGAGGTGGTGGACAAGCTCAAGAGCGGGCTGGACTCGATGCGGAACAAGCTGACCGAGCTCCAGGCGAAGCGGGACGAGCTGGTGGCGCGGTCGAAGACCGCGGCGGCCCAGAACACCATGATGGACGCGGTGAAGAACATCGACGTGCTGGATCCGACGAGCGAGCTGAGCCGCTTCGAGGACAAGGTGCGGCGGGAGGAGGCCCGGGCGCTGGGCAAGCAGGAGCTGGCGGCCTCCTCGCTGGACGCGCAGTTCGAGGCGCTGGACGACCTGGGCAAGGACGCGGAGATCGAGGCGCGGCTGGCCGCCCTGAAGTCGGGGACGGCCTCCTAGTCCGTGGCCGCGGGGGCGGGTGGTCCCGCCCCCGGGCCGGTCAGCCGTCCGGGCCGGTCAGCCGTACATGTTGAGGAGCTGCTCCGCGGACAGTTCGGTGACGGGTTCGGCGACGGCCCCCGGCAGCGGGAGTTCGAACCAGACCGTCTTGCCGCGGTGGGTGCGGCGGGTTCCCCAGCCGGCCGAGAGCAGGCCGACGAGCTGGAGGCCGCGGCCGCCCTCGTCGGTGTCCCGGGCGCGGCGGCGGCGCGGCTGGACCAGGTTGGCGTCCCAGACCTCGCAGACCAGGGTCCGGTCGAGCAGCAGCCGGAGCCTGATCTCCCCCTCGCCGTACCGGAGCGCGTTGGTCACCAGTTCGCTGACCAGGAGTTCGGTGGTGTCGAGGAGTCCCTCCAGTCCCCAGGCGGGGAGTTTGGTGCGGGCCAGTTCGCGGGCCCGGCCGACCGAGCGGGCCTCCCTGGGGAGCTGCCAGTCGCCGACCGCGTCGGGCGGCAGGCCCTGGACCCGGGCCATCAGGAGGGCGATGTCGTCCTCGCCGTGCCGGGTGTCGAGGGTGGCGAGGACGTGGTCGCAGACGTCCTCCAGGGGGCGGACCGGGTCGGCGAGGGCGTCGCGCAGTCCGCGCAGCCCCTCTTCGAGGGCCTGGTCGCGGGATTCGACCAGCCCGTCCGTGTAGAGGGCGAGCAGGGCGCCCTCGGGGAGGTCCACGTCCACCTGTTCGAAGGGTTCGCCGCCGACGCCGAGCGGCATGCCGGGCGGTACCTCCAGGAGCAGGCCCGGGCGGGGTTCGGTGCCGGGTTCGCCGGGTTCCACCAGGACGGGCGGCATGTGTCCGGCGTTGGCGATGGTGCAGCGCCGGGTGACCGGGTCGTAGACGGCGTAGACGCAGGTGGCGAGGTAGACCTCGGAGAGGTCGGCGTCGCGGGACTGGAGGGCGGCCCGGGAGGCCTGCTGGCTGCCGCCGGGCGCGCCGAGGCCGCGGGCGACCTCGTCGAGGGCGGAGAGCACTTCGGCCGGTTCCAGGTCGAGGAGGGCCAGGGTGCGGACGGCGGTGCGGAGTTCGCCCATGGCGACGGCGGCGCGCAGGCCGCGGCCCATGACGTCGCCGACGACGAGGGCGGTGCGGTGGCCGGGGAGTTCGATGACGTCGAACCAGTCGCCGCCGACCTCGGTGGCGGCGTTGCCGGGGAGGTAGCGGCAGGCGATGTCCAGGCCGGCCGCCTCGGGGTCGCCGGGGGGCAGCAGGCTGCGCTGGAGGATGAGGGCGCGTTCGTGCTCGCGGCGGTAGAGGCGGGCGTTGTCGATGCAGACGGCGGCCCGGGCGGCGAGTTCGACGGCGACGGCCCGGTCGCGTTCGCCGAAGGGTTCGCTGCCCTTGGTCCGGGAGAACTGGGCGAGTCCGACGACGGTGTCGTGGGCGACCAGCGGGACCACCAGGGTGGACTGGACGAGTTCCTCGGGTCCGCCGCCGCCGATCAGCCGGGGGCGGGCGGTGCGCAGGGCGAGGGCGACGGGTGAGGCGGCCGGGTAGCGGTGGGTTTCGCCGACGGCGATGGGCGGGCCGGACAGCGGGGCGTCGGAGACGGCGCTGGCGAAGGCGACCCGGCGCAGCGGGGCGGAGGGGGCGCGGCCCGCGCCGCTGCCGGGGAGGGAGGGCACGCCGGGGCCCTGCGGGCGGGCGGGGCGGTCGTCGTCGCCGAGCAGGAGTCCCTGGTAGAGGTCGACGGAGGCGAGGTCGCAGAAGCCGGGGACGGTGACGTCGAGGAGTTCGCGGGCGGTGGTCTCCAGGTCGAGGGAGTTCCCGATGCGGTGGCCGGCCTCGTTGAGCAGGGCCAGGTTGCGGCGGACCCCGGCGGCCTCGCGGGCGGCGAGGTGGCGGCGGGTGACGTCGGTGCCGATGCCGGCGATGCCGATGGGGCGGCCGCTGCCGCCGTGCACCCGGTAGAGGTTGATGGACCAGTGGCGCTTCTCGCGGCTGCCGGGGGCGGCCCCGCTGATCTGGAGGTCGGTGACGGACTCCCCGGTGTCCAGGACCCGGCGGAGCGCGCCGGTCATCCGGTCGGCCTCGCGGGCGGGCAGGTAGTCGTGCACGGTGCGGCCGCGGTGGTCCTCGACGGCTCCGCCGAAGACGGTGGCGAATCGGCTGTTGGCGCGCTGCACGGTGAGGTCCGTACCGAAGAGCAGGAACCCGAAGGGGGATTGACCGAATATCGCCTGTGAGGCGGCCAGATCGGATTCGATCCGGCGCAGTGCCCGGACGTCGACGACCACACAGAGGGCGGCCCGCTCGGCGGTCTCGGTCTGGGTGGGCATCACATAGATCTCGGCCACGCCGTGGGCGCCGTTCCCGCCGCCCGGGACGCGGAACGGGATCAGCCCCGTCCACTCCTTGCCGTCGAGTATTTCGGCCACCTTGCGGTGCCCGTCCGCGCGCAGCTCGGGCGGCATGAAGGCGTCCACCGGGTCACGGCCCACCACCTGTGCGGCGGTCAGGCCGAACAGTTCCTCGGCGCGCAGGCTCCATTGGTCCACCAGCCCGTCGGGTCCGATCGAGAAGGACGCGATCTTGATGTAGTCGTACATCGAGCCAGGCGGACTGCTGTGCCACAAGGAGTCATGCCAATCCTCCCGGGGCACTCGGGCCTGATGTGCCTGCGCAGGTATCTCGCTCACGCGACCGTCCCCTCCAGCTCACCGCAACCGGACCGGCCATGACCGAAGTATTCAGCACCACGGGCACGGCTCGCACGGCGTTCACGATCACAGCAAGGTCTCGTTCGGTTTCAGCCAACCTCGTGCGATGTCTCCCGGGGTCTGTCCGGGAGGGACGCCTTGCCGTCCTTCCCCTTGTTACTCACCAGGAAGAGCCAACTCGAACCACACTGTCTTGCCCGTCTTCCCGTGACGGGTACCCCACCGCTGCGCCGAGACCGCCACCAGGTGCAGGCCGCGGCCCCCCTCGTCGTCGGGGGCGGCGGTCCGCGCGCGGGGCGGATCCGGAAGCGGGTCGGAAACCTCCACGAGAAGGGCCGGACGCCCCGACGATACTTCGGTGGCCGGATCCCGACGGACCAACCGGACCCCGATGGGGCCCGAGGCGTAGCGCAGGGAGTTGGTGACCAGCTCGCTGACCAGCAGGACGGTCACATCGCAGAGGGGGTCGAGGCCCCAGGCCCGAAGTGTGCCGAGAACCGCGTGTCGGGCCGTGCGGACGGCCCCCGGCTCGGCGGGAAAGGCCCATTCGGCGCAGTCACCGTCTGTCTCGATCACGCCGATCACTTCCCGGGCCGGCAGCGGACCCCAGTGCGGTTCTTCAGGGACGAGATAGGGATTAATAACGACATACCCGATATCGGGCCTCCGTACCGCCCCAAGCCCCCCGCACCGGCGCACTGTGGCACGTACGGCCTAGAGCGCGCCCCTCACGCGCCCCCGGACGCGGTGCGGAGCCGGCGGCCCAGCTCGGCGACGGCCGGGCGGTCCTGGTCGAGCCAGTCCACCGAGTCCAGTTCCGCCGGGGCGAGCCAGCGGAGCTCGTCGTGGTCCTCCAGCGGCTCCGGTTCCCCGGACAGCAGCCGGGCGGTCCACACGTGCAGCACCAGTCCGGGCCGCAGCGGCCACTCCCCCGGGATCCGCTCCAGCGGTTCGGTCTCCACTCCGAGCTCCTCGCGCAGTTCGCGCACGAGCGCCTCGGGTCCGCTCTCACCGGGTTCGGCCTTGCCGCCGGGCAGCTCCCAGCGGCCCGCCAGCTCCGGCGGGGCACTGCGGCGGGCGGCCAGCAGGCGCCCGTCACGGCAAAGGGCTCCGCCCACGACCACGCGTTCAGTCATGGGCGGAGCCTATGGCACGGCCGCACCGTGCTCCTTTTCAGTTCGCGGTGGCGGTCTGTCCGGTCCGCTCGACCCAGTAGAGCTGCTTGTGTCCCCGGTCGTCGAGGCTGTCGACGACCTGCTGGGCCTCGGCCCGGGTGGCGTAACGGCCCACCCGGTAGCGGTTGCCGTTGTCGTCCTGCCGTATGACCAGCCACGCGAGCAGGGCACCGCTGTCGCTCATCGCGCTTCATCCTCCGCCGTCGTACCCGCCCGGGAAACCGCATTGCGCATATGCCTGAGCTTACGCCCGACCTTCACTCAGCGGATACGTGTTTTCACGAAGAGGTACCTCCGGGGCGTACGCATCCGGCCATGCGTACGAGCGGGCCGCGCACTCCGGCGCGAACGGCGCCCGGAACGACCGGAGTTGGATCAGCTCCGCGCCCCGCCGAGGGCGTCGAGACCGTCGGTCCAGCGCCGGACCTCCTCGCCGAACTCCACTCGGCCGAGGTCGTGGTGGGCGGCGACGAAGCGCAGGGCCGGCGGCCTCTTGCCCCAGTCCTGACCGGGCCGGCCGGCTTCGCGGAGGAAGATCTCGCTGCCGACGGCATTGGTGTGGAAGGTCAGTTCCAGCGACCGGGGACCGGTGAGCAGGAGGGTCTGGTGGAGGTAGTGGTGCCATTCGACCTCGGGGACGTGCTCCTTGCGGACCACGGCGCGCTCGCAGTCGTACCCGGCGGCGGCGAACCCGTCGAGGACCGCCTCGTGCAGCGGAAGGGTGGTGACGCGCACCGGGTCGAAGTCCCGGGGGTCCTCGTCCCCCGCGATGTCCACGCGCGTGGTCAGGAACAGGTCGGTGCCGGCGAGGCTCCGGCCCCGGGTCTCGGACACCGGGGTCTCCCAGCGCAGCCGGTGCTCGAAGGGCACCCGCCGCTCCTCGCCCTTGGCGAGGGTGAAGTACCCGCCCTGGGCGTAGGGGTGGCTGAGCGTGTCCCCCTTGACCCCCTCGCCGCCGCCCTTGCGGACCTGCGGCGGGTTGTAGAGGAGCACCAGGTTGATGCCGCTCACCTCGGTCGCCCGCTCCGGGGCCCGGACCACCACCTCACCGGTGAGGAGGCCCCCGGGACGGGCCGGCTCGGACTGCACGATCGTGTTCACTTCGAGCGGTATGCCGCCCTTGCCCAGCAGACGTTTGAAGACCATGGGGGCAGGCTAGATCAGACCCGGCCAAAAATGATCAAGAATCTCGGCCTCCGGATACCACCGTCACACCCCCCGTCCTGCCACCGGGCGGACCTAGCGGACCGGGAGGTGGTACGAGAGGCGGTACCGGTCGGCCGGGATGACCACGTCGGCCGTCTCCACGGCCCGGCCGGAGGCGAAGTAGGTCCGCCCGATCACCAGCACCACATGGCCGGGGACCCCACCGAGCGACATGATCTCCTCGGCCAGCCCCGGGCGGGCGCCGACCTCCTCGATCACGTTGTCCACCACCACGTCGATGGCGGCCATCCGGTCCACCACCCCACAGCCGCCGAGCGGCCCCTCCTCGGGAAGCATCACCGGGGTGCGCCCGGTCACCGCGAGCGGCTCCCAGGAGGTGGAGAGCATCATGGGCTCGCCCGCCTCGCGGAACACGTACCTGGTGCGCATCACACGGTCGCCGGCGGCGATGCCCAGCCGCTCGGCGATCTCGCCCGGGGCCCCGGTCTGCTCGCTGCTGGAGTCCCAGGTGCCGCGCACCCCCGCCTCGGCCTGCTCCTGGCGGAAGGGGGTGGAGCCGGTGGAGGTGCGGTAGCCGGATCTGGACACCCGGCGCGGCACGGGCTGCTCGCGCACATAGGTCCCGGAACCGGAGCGTCCCTCGACCAGACCCTCGGCCATCAGGACCTTGCGGGCCTCCAGGGCCACGGTGTCGGACACCCCGTACTCCTCCCGGATCCTCGCCTGCGAGGGCAGCCGGGCGTGCGGGGGCAGGGACCCGTCGACGATCTTCCGCCGCAGGTCCCCGGCAACGCGCAGGTAGGCCGGCTGCTCACCGAAAGTCACTCGCCACTCCCATCAGGTTGACAGACAGCTACAGCCTGGCAACCGACGGTTGTACCTCGCAAGCAAGGGCCAGAGTTTCACTCGATGTGATGAAGCGAGGTCACTCAAACCCCTTACCCAGGGTCACGCCTTTCCTCACAGCGTGTCCCCGCACACCCCGGAACGCACGGAACGCACGGAACGCACGGAACGGGGGCGACCGTGGATCGGTCGCCCCCGCCGTGAGTCACCGACTCACTGACTCATTCGGTCACTCGGTCGGTCAGAACTGGAGGGACCAGACGTCGATCTTGCCGATGTCGGCGCTGGCCGCGTCCCTGACCCGCAGCTTCCAGGTGCCGTTGGCGACCTCGCTGGAGGCGTTGACCGTGTAGGTCTGGATGATGTTGTCGGCGCTGCCGCCGGTCCGGTTGTGCAGGTTGTAGACCGAGCCGTCGGGGGCGATCAGGTCGACGATCAGGTCACCGATGTAGGTGTGCTTGATGTCCACGCCGACCTTGAGGGTGGCCGGGGCGTTGCCCGCGACCCCGCTCACGGTGACCGGGGACTCCACCGTGGAGTTGTCCGCGATCGCGTAGTCCGCCGCGTTCTCGAACTTCGGGCCGGTGGGCGGGTTGGTGCCGCCGGAGCCGATCCGGAGCAGCAGGTTGGGGGAGCCGGTTCCGGGGCTGGTCACCACGTTCGGGGTGGCGGCGCTCACCAGCGCGGCGCTGACCTGCGCCGGGGTGCTGGACGGGTTCTGCGACAGGTAGACGGCGGCCGCGCCGGCCACGTGCGGGGAGGCCATCGAGGTGCCGGAGATGTTGTTGGTGGCGGTGTCGTTGGTGTTCCACGCCGAGACGATGCTGGAGCCCGGGGCGAAGAGGTCCAGGATCGCGCCGTAGTTGGAGTAGCTGGCGCGGGCGTCCGTGTTGGTGGTCGCACCGACCGTGATGGCCTCGGCGACGCGGGCCGGGGACTTGGTGTTGGCGTTGGTGTTCTCGTTGCCGGCCGCGACGGCGTAGGTGACGCCGGAGGCGATCGAGTTGCGGACGGCGGTGTCCAGCGCGGTGTCCGCGCCGCCGCCCAGCGACATGTTGGCGACGGCCGGCTTGACCGCGTTCGCGGTCACCCAGTCGATGCCCGCGACCACCTGGGCGGTGGTGCCCGACCCCTGGTTGTTGAGCACCCGGACGCCGACGATCTTGGCCTTCTTGGCCACGCCGTACGCGGTGCCGCCGACGGTGCCGGCCACGTGCGTGCCGTGGCCGTGGCCGTCCTGGGCGACGTTGTCGTTGTCGATGGCGTCGTAGCCGTTGAAGGCCCGGCCGCCGAAGTCGCTGTGCGAGATGCGCACACCGGTGTCGATGACGTACGCGGTGACGCCCTCGCCGGCCTTGTCCGGGTAGGTGTAGCTCTGGTTGAGCGGGAGCGACGCCTGGTCGATCCGGTCCAGGCCCCAGGACGGCGGGTTGGGCTGCGTGGCGCTGACGGTGAACGTCCGGTTCTGCACGACGGAGGCCACGGCCGGGTCGGCGGCTATCTTCTTCGCCTGCGCCTCGGAGGCCTTGATCGAGTAGCCGTTGAGGGCCGCGCGGTAGACCTTGTCGATCTTCGCGCCGTGCCGCTCGGCCACGGACTTGCCGCTGGCGAGCGTGGACCGGGCGGCGGAGTCCTTCAGGATCACGATGTAGCTGTCGGCGATCGTGCCGGCCGCTCCGGCGTTCACGATGGTGCCCTCTGCGGCGGAACCGCCGGAGGCCGAGGCCGGGAGGGCCGAGGCCGCACCGAGCACGAGGGCGACGGCTGCCGTCGCGCTGAGCCCGGCGATCTTCCTGCGGTGATGACGCATCGACATGTGAGGGGTCCTCCTCATAGGTGGTGCGCTGCGGGGGGTTTAGCGACATGCCCATGACAATCGATCATCGCCGGGGGCGGTCGCCTCCAAGAGGTTGACCCACCATCAGGTCGAACCACAAGGGGACAACGGATGCGTAACATCCGTGCCACACAACAGCCATGAAAAGGCAAAGGGCCGGTACACAGCACGGCCCCGCTGCCCAGATCCGGATCCGGCCAAGCCGTGCCGGACCCGGTGGACCGGCCCTCCCGGACACGCTCAGCGAACCCCGCGGGACACGGCCCGCGGAGGGATCCGCTCCGGCCCGCCGGAGCGGGGGCGGATTCCCGCCACCCCGGCACCGGCCGGGGCCGCCCGGCCCCGGCGGACCCCGCCCCGTACCGAGTTGTGCATTTTTCGTGAGCGCGAGCCTCCGGAGGGCACCGGCGGGTCCGCGACGGGACGGTACGCGTCGGAAATCCGCCGGACTCCGGCCCGGCTCCTCTGATGGACTGCCCCCATGACCGAGAACCCCGCACCCGCCCAGCCCACCGGAACCACCGGATCCGCCGAACTCGCCGGATCCGCCGAACTCGCCGGACGCGCCCGGGCCTTCGGCGCCCTGCACACCCCCGCCGCCCCGCTCGCCCTCGCCAACGTCTGGGACGTGGCCGGCGCCCGGATCGTCGCGGCCACCGGCGCCCCCGCCATCGCCACCACCAGTGCCGGGGTGGCCTGGTCGCTGGGCGCGGCGGACGGCGACCAGCTGGCCCGGGACCGGGCGCTGGACCTGATCGCCCGGGTGGTGTCCGCCGTGTCCGTCCCCGTGACCGCCGATATCGAGGGCGGCTTCGGGGCCGGTCCGGAGGAGGTCGCGGAGACGGTCGCCGGGGTGCTGGCCGCCGGCGCGGTGGGCATCAACATCGAGGACGGCTCCCGCTCCCCCGCCGAGTTCGCCGAGCGGCTGGCCGCGGCCCGGGCGGCCGCCGACCGCGCCGGGGTCCCCCTCTACATCAACGCCCGCATCGACACCCATCTCCGCGGCTGGGGCGAGGACGGCTCCGCCCGTCTGGACGAGACCCTCACCCGGGCCGCCCGCTATCTGGAGGCCGGGGCCAGCGGGATCTTCGTGCCCGGGGTGCACGAGCCCGGCGCCGTGACCGAGCTCGCCAAGGGCGTCGCCGCCCCGCTGAACGTCCTGGCCGGCCCGGGCGCCCCCGCGGTCGCCGAACTGGGGCGGCTGGGCGCGGCACGGGTGAGCCTGGGCTCCTGGGTCGCCGAGGCGGCGTACGCGCTGGTGCGGCGGGCGGCCGAGCAGCTGGCGGCGGAGGGCGGCTACGGCCCGCTGGCCGGCTCGCTCCCCTACGGCGAGATCAACGCCCTGCTCAAGGGCTGAGAAACCCGGAAGCCTGTATGGCGCAACCACCCTAGGATCCGGGTCATGTCCACGACGAACACCACCGGGTACGGCGACCAGGTCCGCGGCCGCGGCGCGACGGGGGCCGTCTGGGCCGCCCTGGCCGTCGTCTACCTGGTCTGGGGCTCCACCTACCTCGGCATCCGCATCGTGGTGGAGACCATGCCGCCGTTCCTCTCCGCCGGCGTCCGCTTCCTCGCCGCCGGGCTGCTGCTGACCGCCCTGGTGGGCTGGCGGCAGGGCCCGGCGGCCCTGCGGGTCACCGGTGCCCAGCTGCGCTCGGCCGTGCTGGTCGGCCTGCTGCTGATCCTGGGCGGCAACGGGCTGGTGGTGCTCGCCGAGACCTCGGTGCCCTCGGGACTGGCCGCCCTGCTGATCGCCGCGGTCCCCATGTGGGTGGTGCTGCTGCGCACCGCCGGCGGGGACCGGCCGCCGGCCCGCACCCTGGCGGGAGTGCTGCTGGGCATGGCCGGGCTGGCGGTCCTGACCGTCCCCGGGATCACCGGGACGGTCCGACTGTCCGGGGTGCTGCTGGTCCTGGCGGCGAGCGCGTCCTGGTCGGTGGGCTCCTTCTCCGCCTCGAAGCTGCCGATGCCCGCCAACCCGTTCACCGCCAGCGCCTACGAGATGCTCGCGGGCGGCGCCGCGGCCGTACTGGTCGGACTGGCCCGGGGCGAGCAGCGGGGCCTGGACCCGGCCGCGATCTCGGCCCGCTCCTGGGTTGCGCTGGCCGCGCTGGCCCTGGTGGGCTCGGTGGTCGGGTTCACCGCGTACGCCTGGCTGCTGCAGTCGGCACCGCTGTCGCTGGTGGCCACGTACGCCTACGTCAACCCGGTGGTGGCCGTGCTGCTCGGCACCCTGGTCCTGGACGAGGCGCTGTCCTGGCCGGTACTGGCGGGCGGCGGGATCGTGGTGGCGGCGGTCGGGGTGATCGTCTCCACCGAACGCCGCAAACGGCCGGACGGCGGGCTCCCGGAACCCGAGGCGCAGCCGCGGCCCGAAGGTCAGCCGCGGGCGGCGCGGTCGTAGAGGGCCTTGGCCCGGTCGTCGAACAGGGCCGCCGTGGAGTCCACGTCGGTGTCACCGCCGCTGAGCACCCCGATCAGCCGGCCCGGCCGGCCGGGCCCGCCCCGGTCCGCGACCCAGGGGCTGCCGCTGGTGCCGGTCCAGAACCCGGCGCAGGAGATGTACAGCATGTCCGGGTCCTCCTCGTCGTGGGCGGTCCGGGTGGTGCAGGCCACCGGTTCGTTCTCCGGGTTGCGCTGCTCCTCCGGATAGCCGACCACGGTGACCTCGCGCTCGTACCCGGAGTGCCAGTCGGGCGCGGGCGCCTTCCCGCCCACCACCTCCTGGAGGCTGCGCCCCTGCTCGTCGGGGGCCACGGTGAGGAAGGCGTAGTCGGCGGTGTCCTCGCCCCACCTGCTCCAGCGGTCGTCCACCTGGATGCCGGTCACCTTCCACCGGCCCAGCGGCTGCCGCCCGCTGCCCTCGCCGGAGAAGGCGGGGGCGAAGGACAGGGTTCCGATGGCCAGCCCGTCGTGGGCGACCTCGCCGGGCTCGCCGTCCTTGCCCTCCGGGGCCACGCAGTGCGCGGCGGTGGCGACCACGTTCCCCCGGGGGCTGTCCACCACGCTGGCGGTGCACCAGTGCTCGCCGTCGGCCATCAGCACCCCGACGGTGGGGAACGGATGGGCCTCGGCGGGGACGTCGGCCTCGGCCGGCCGGCCGCCGGGCAGTCCGAGCAGGGCGACGGCGAGCACCGCCAGCACCGCCGCGGTGGCGGATATGCCCTTGGCGAGCGGGCTCACCGGGCTTCGGCGGCGTCCCGGGCCTGGGTCCGGGTCCGGCGGGAGTCCGCCGCCGGGTCGGGGGTGGGCGCGCGCAGCACCTTGCTGATCCACTCCAGCGAACCCTCCCTCATGCCCCGGACGTACGACCTTCCGTTGTGACCACCATCCTGGATCACCTGGAGCCGGGTGTGCACGGGCCCCTTCCCGTAGTTCCTGATGAACTTCTCGGCGATGTCGCGGCCGGTCTCCTGGGTTCCGATCTGGAAGGCGACCCAGACCTCGGGCCCCTTGGCCGCGATCAGCCGCCGGGCGAGCTTCTCCGGGTTGTCCGCGTCCATCGCCGCCCGGTTCCCCTTCCACAGCGGGGAGTCGGGGGCCGTGTCCACCCCGCTGGCGATGACCGCCTTGAAGCGGTCGGGGTACTTCAGGACGTGTTTGAGGGCGCCGAAACCACCCGAGGAGGAGCCCATGAAGGCCCAGCCGTCACGGGAGGTGAAGGTGCGGAAGTTGGCCCTGGCGAAATCCGGGACGTCCTCCGCCATCCAGGTGCCCATCTTGGGCTGTCCGGGGATGTCGGAGCCGTCGAAGTGGTGCCTGGTGTCCGCGTTGATGACCGGCATCACCAGGATGAAGGGCAGGCTCCGGCCGGCCGCCGCCCCTTCGCTCACCGCCTTCTGGAGGCCGAGCCCGGGGCCCGTCCCCCAGTAGTTGGTCGGATAGCCGCGACCGCCGGGCAGCGAGATCAGCACCGGGAAGCCGCTGCCGGCGTAGGCCGGGTCGTGGTACTCCTTCGGCACCCACACCCACACGTCGCCGGTGAACCCGGACTTGGCGCCCCGCAGGGTGGTCCGGCCGATCTCGGTGCCGTCCGGGAGCCGGGCCTGCCGGACGAACTCGGCGGCCGGCCCGGTGGGCAGCCGCACCCCCGGCCTGGCCCGCACCGCCGCACCCGAACCGTCCGCGGCACCACCGCCGGACCGCCCGAAGCTCATCGGCTCCCCTATGCCGTCGAAGACCCCGAGACGGTCGGCGACCAGGGTGCCGCCGCCGGCGAGCGCCAGGACGAGGGCGCCGCAGATCAGCAGCAGCCGGGGCCGGCGGGACTTGCTGCGCGCGGGAGTGGTGTCGCCCTGCGGGTCTTGCTGCACGGAAACTCTCCGACCGTTACCGATTGATCCCCTTACACACCATAGAGAGGGGAAACGGCCCGCCCGGGTTCCCTGCCACGCCGATCACCGGCCCGCCCGCCGGCCCCCGGCCCCCGGCTCAGCGGCTCAGCGGCTCAGCGGCTCAGCGGCAAGTACGTCGATACACCGGCCCAGCAGAGCGATCAGCCGCTCCCGCTCCTCCTCGGTGAACTCGGCGGCCAGCGCCCGCTCCACCCGCACGGCGGCGGTGTCCGCGGTGTCCACCACCCGCCGGCCCTCCTCGGTGAGCCGGGTCTCCAGCACATTGCGGTGCCATTCGTGCGGGGTGCGCTCGATCAGCCCCCGCTCCTGGAGGTTCTTCAGCACGGTGTTCATGGTCGGCGGGGTGACCCCGCACAACCGGGCCAGCGCGGCCGCGGAGATCCCGGGCTTCTCACCGAGCCAGAGCAGCGCGCCGTACTGCGGAACCGTTACCTCTGACGGCTTGAGCGCGGCGTTCTTCGCGGCCAGCAGGGCCTGCTCGGCGCGCTTGATGTGGGAGCCGATGCGCTCGTCGACGGGCATGGAGGTCATCCCCGAATCCTACGACCCTTGCAATCATTAGACCTCTAACATACCTTCATACCCACACATACAAAAGGGGGCGCACCATCATGCGAGCACACCTGAAATCAGCCGCGATCATCCTGACGGCCATAGCCGCCACCACCCTCCCGACCACCCCGACATCCCAGGCCACCCCCGCACCCGCATCCGCGGCCGGGTCCCCAGCCGGATCCGGGCCCGGACCCCGCCCGGCCGTCTCCACGGCCTTCACCCTGCCGGGCGCCAAGGTCTACCCCGAGGGCATCACCACCGATCCGCGCACCGGCACGGTGTACGTCGGCTCGTACGCGGACGGCACCGTCTACCGGGCCCGCCCGGGCCGCCGTACCGCCGAGGTCTTCCTGCCCGCCGGCTCCGACGGCCGGGACACCGCCAACGGACTCCTCGCCGACGGCCACGGCCGGCTCTGGGTCACCGACTCCACCACCGGGGTCGCCGTCCACGACACCACCACCGGCCGCCGGCTGGCCCACTTCGAAGTGCCGGGTACCGCCCCGTTCTTCGTCAACGACCTGACCCTGGCCCCCGACGGCACCGCCTACCTGACGGACAGCCTCCGCGGCGTGGTCTACCGCGTCACCCCGGCCGACCTCGCCCGCGGCACCGGCCCCCTGCACACGGCCTACGACCCGCACCTGCCCGAGGGCGCCCTCACCCTCAACGGCATAGTCACCGACCCGCGCGGCCGCTTCCTGCTCACCGTGGACATGTCCACCGGCACCCTGCACCGGATCGACCTCCGGTCCGGCGCCGTCCGCCCCGTCACCCTGACCGGCGCCCCCGACCTCAAAGCGGCCGACGGCCTGCACCTCTCCCCCGGCGGCGTCCTGCGGGTGGCCCAGAACCTCCCCAACACCCTGACCCGCTGGCAGCTCTCCGAAGACGGCACCCGCGCCCGCCTCACCCGCACCCTGACCGACCCCGCCCTCCAGATCCCCACCACCCTCACCCGCACCGCCGGCCACACCCTGGTGGTCCGCTCCCAGTTCGACAAGGACGGCCCCCTCACCCCCTCCACCGGCGCCCCCACCACCTTCACCATCGCCCAGGTCCACAACCTGTGACCCCGGGCCCACGACGCCCCCCGGCCGAGGCCGCGGCCCGCTACCGTGAACCCATGACCGCCCTGCCCGACTGGATGCGCCCGCCCCGCGCGGAAGGCTGGTTCGCGGAGGACCTCGACCGCCTCCCCGAGGCACCCCGCCACACCGAGCTGATCGACGGAGCCCTCGTCTTCATGATGTCGCCCCAGAGGTGGTGGCACGGCCACCTCGTCACCATGCTCACCGTCGCACTCATGGAGCAGGTGCCCGCCGACACCAGAGTCGGCCGCGAAATGACCATCAAGCTCGACCCGCGCAACCGTCCCGAACCGGACCTGCTGGTGACGACGGCCGATTTCGACGGCGACCGCACCTGGTTCGCACCGGAGGACGTCCGGCTCGTCGTCGAGGTCGTCTCCCCCGAATCCGCCCACCGCGACCGCACCGTGAAGCTCCGCAAGTACGCGGAGGCCGGCATCCCGCACTACTGGTGCGTCGAGGACGAGAACGGGGCGCCCGTCGTCCACGTCTACGAACTCGACGAACCCACCGGCGCCTACGCCCCCGCCGGCATCTTCCGGAACACCCTCCGCCGCCCGGTCCCCTTCGAGATCACCCTCGACCTCGACCAGCTCACCCCGCCCCGAACCAGCTGAAACCCGGCGGGGCCCTCAGTAGTGAGAGCGGGCTGCCTTGAGGAGCCGACGAGCGTCCACCGGAGAGCACAGCAGGTGCGAACACTCGCCCGGTGGAACGCCAAGGGGCCGGCTCCCTGAGGAGCCGGCCCCTTGGTGCTGACCGCTGATCAGACGTTGAAGCGGAACTCGACGACGTCGCCGTCCTGCATGACGTAGTCCTTGCCCTCCATGCGGGCCTTGCCCTTGGCGCGGGCCTCGGTGACCGAGCCGCATTCGACGAGGTCGGCGAAGGAGATGACCTCGGCCTTGATGAAGCCGCGCTGGAAGTCGGTGTGGATCACGCCGGCCGCCTCGGGGGCGGTGGCGCCCTTCTTGATGGTCCAGGCGCGGGTTTCCTTGGGGCCGGCCGTCAGGTAGGTCTGCAGGCCCAGGGTGTCGAAGCCGACGCGGCCGAGGGTGGCCAGACCGGGCTCCTGCTGGCCGACGGACTGGAGGAGTTCGAGGGCCTCCTCGTCGTCCAGCTCGGACAGGTCCTGCTCCAGCTTGGCGTTCAGGAAGATCGCCTCGGCGGGGGCGACCAGGGCGCTCTGCTCGGCCTTGAAGGCCTCGTCGGTCAGCTCGTCCTCGTCCACGTTGAAGACGTAGAGGAAGGGCTTGGTGGTGAGCAGGTGCAGTTCGTGCAGGAGGTCGCCCTGCTCGGTGCCCTTGGTGATGCCCTTGGAGAAGAGGGTGTCGCCCGCTTCGAGGATCTTCTGCGCGGCCTCGACGGCGGCCAGCACAGCCACCTTGTCCTTCTGGAGGCGGGACTCCTTCGTCAGGCGCGGGATCGCCTTCTCGACGGACTGGAGGTCGGCGAGGATCAGCTCGGTGTTGATGGTCTCGATGTCGTCCTTGGGCGAGACCTTGCCGTCGACGTGGACGACGTTCTCGTCCTTGAAGGCGCGGATGACCTGGCAGATCGCGTCCGACTCGCGGATGTTCGCGAGGAACTTGTTGCCGAGGCCCTCGCCCTCCGAGGCGCCGCGGACGATGCCGGCGATGTCGACGAAGTCGACGGTCGCCGGGAGGACCTTCTGCGAGCCGAAGATGCCGGCCAGCACGGCGAGCCGCGGGTCCGGGACGCCGACCACGCCGACGTTCGGCTCGATGGTGGCGAACGGGTAGTTGGCCGCCAGCACGTCGTTCTTGGTCAGGGCGTTGAACAGGGTCGACTTGCCGACATTCGGCAGACCGACGATTCCGATCGTGAGCGACACGTTGGCGACTTCCCGTAGCTGGCTGGAGGGTACGGCCCGGGCACGGGCCATCAGACAGTTTACGCGTGTCCCGGGGCCCCGATCCGGGTCGCGGCGCCTAGCCTCGGGGGGTGGAGCGATACAGGGTGCGATCAGATCATCACCCCGCGCAGCAGCAGCGTCCCCCGGCCCAGCGGCGACCCGCCGGTGGGGGTTCCGGGGCCAAGGCCGTGGCGCGGGCGAGGCCGGACCGGCCGGGACGGCCGGCCGGGACCGCCCAGGCGGTACGGGCCGCCCGCGCGGTGCGCGCGGTCCGGGCCGGCGGCGCCGGGAAGGCCGTACGGCGGCTGCCGCGGCCCCGGCTGACCGGGCTCGGCGGCGGCCTGTTCGCCTCCGCGGCCATGGTGCTGGCCGGCGGGATCGCCTGGCTGCTGTTCGGCTCCTCGCTGATCGCGTACGGGGTGCTGTTCCTGCCGGTGGCCGCCGCCACCGCGGTCTGGGTGCGGCCCGCCGATCTGATCACCGCGCCGGTGTCGGTGCCGATCGCCTTCGCGGTGGGCGTCTGGCCGATCGCGGGCGGCTCCGGAGGTTTCGGCGGGCAGCTGATGGGGTTGATCAGCGCGCTGTCCCTGGAGGCCGGCTGGCTGTACGCGGGCACGCTGGTCGCCGCGCTGATCGTGCTGGCCCGCCGGGCCGCGCTGAGCAACCGCCGCCGGATGGCCGCCCGCCGCCTCCCCGCCCAGGCCTAGCCCCGGCCGGGGCCCGCGCCGTTTGAAGGCCCGGGGCGCCGTACGGCCCCCGCGCCCGGCGCGCGCCCCCGTTCTCGGTGACGTGCGGCCCGGCTCGCCCCCGGCGGGATCTGCCGCCCGGCTGCCGCTTGACCGCCTGCGGCCGGGCTGGACCTGTACGGGCTCTGCCGGCCCAGGCCGTACGGGCCACCCGAGGCCAGGGGTCATAGGGCTGCCGCCGCACCGCCTGTTGGACGCTTGGGCGCCTATGCCCCGCACCGGCTGCTCCCCGGGCCCCGCCCCTCTGCGGCACGGAGTGCTCCGGGGCGAGCGACGCGGCCCCGTCCCGTACGACCCGTCCCGTCACGGGGAGCCGAAGCGCCCCGGCCCGTACGGGCAGGAGTGGCCCGGCAGTCGCCCGGCGGCGCGGGTCGGCGGAGCCACAGCGGGCCCCCGCCGCCGGCTCGGCCAGGAGCGCCGGGCCCGGCCAGGAGCGCTGAAGCCGGCCCGGCGGAGCCGGGGCGGGTACGGCCCCGGTGCCCCCGGCCTGCCGCCGCTACGGGTTCGGGTGGTCGGTGGCGGCCATGGCGGCGCCGACGATGCCGGCGTTGTTCTGGAGGGCGGCCGGGACGATCTCGGCTCGGATGCCTTCGAGCAGCGGGAGGAACTTGTCGGCCTTGCGGCTCACGCCGCCGCCGAGGATGAACAGGTCCGGGGAGAACAGCATCTCCACGTGGGCCAGGTACTTCCGGAGCCGCTTGGCCCAGTGCTCCCAGCTGAGGTCGTGGTCCTCCTTGGCCTTCATGGAGGCCCGCCGCTCCGCGTCGTGGCCGTCCAGTTCCAGATGGCCGAGCTCGCTGTTGGCGACGAGGCGGCCGTCCGTGAAGAGGGCGCTGCCGATGCCGGTGCCGAGGGTGAGCAGGATGACGGTGCCGGCGCGGTCGCGTCCGGCCCCGTGGGTCATCTCGGCGACCCCGGCGGCGTCCGCGTCGTTGAGCACGGTCACCGGCAGGCCGTCGAGCCGGTCGGAGAGCAGGGCGCGGGCGTCGAGGTCCACCCAGGCCGGGTCGACGTTGGCGGCCGAACGGGTGATGCCGCCGGTGACCACGCCGGGGAAGGTGATGCCGACCGGGCCGGTCCACTCGAAGTGCCGGACCACCTCGGCCACGCAGTCGGCCACCCCGTCGGGGGTGGCCGGGTGCGGGGTCAGGACCTTGTGGCGTTCCTCGGCGAGTTCCCCGCGTACGAGGTCCACCGGGGCGCCCTTGATCCCCGAGCCGCCGATGTCCACGCCCATGATCCGGGCCGGCTGGTTCGTCTGCGCCGTCCGACGCGTCGTCTCCATGGACATACGGTACGAAAGGCGCTACTTGTCTGCGACCAGTTCCGCGGCCTCGGCGCGCAGGTCGCGGCGGAGTTCCTTCGGCAGGGAGAACACGATGTGCTCCTCGGCCGTCTTCACCAGCTCGACGTCCTCGTAGCCGCGCTCGGCCAGCCAGGCCAGGACCTCTTCGACGAGGACCTCGGGGACCGAGGCACCCGAGGTGAGGCCGACCGTGGCCACGCCCTCCAGCCAGGCCTCGTCGATCTCGCCGGCGAAGTCGACGAGGTGGGCGGCGCGGGCGCCGGCGTCCAGGGCGACCTCGACCAGCCGGATGGAGTTCGAGGAGTTCTTGGAGCCGACCACGATGACCAGGTCGGCGTCGGCGCCCATGGCCTTGACCGCGGCCTGCCGGTTGGAGGTGGCGTAGCAGATGTCGTCGCTGGGCGGGGAGACCAGCAGCGGGAACTTGGTCTTCAGGGCGTCGACCGTCTCCATGGTCTCGTCCACCGAGAGGGTGGTCTGGGACAGCCAGACGACCTTGGACTCGTCGCGGACGGTGACCTTCTCCACGTCGGCGGGGCCGTCGACGATGGTGATGTGGTCGGGGGCCTCGCCGGAGGTGCCGATGACCTCCTCGTGGCCCTCGTGGCCGATGAGGAGGATGTCGAAGTCCTCGTTGGCGTAGCGGACGGCTTCCTTGTGGACCTTGGTGACCAGCGGGCAGGTGGCGTCGATGGTGGCGAGGTTGCCGCGGGCGGCCTCCTCGTGGACCACCGGGGCGACCCCGTGCGCGGAGAACATCACGATGTTCCCCTCGGGGACCTCCTCCGTCCGCTCGACGAAGATGGCGCCCTTCTTCTCCAGGGTCTGCACCACGTACTTGTTGTGGACGATCTCGTGCCGGACGTAGACCGGCGCGCCGTACTGCTCCAGGGCCTTTTCCACGGCGATCACGGCGCGGTCCACACCCGCGCAGTAGCCACGGGGCGCGGCGAGCAGGACACGGCGACGGGGAGCGGCAGAAGTCATACGGACCATCGTACGGCCGCGTCGCGGAGGGCGAAGATCGGTCCGGCGACAGAGACTGGGGCGGACCCCTGTTCCCCTCGTCGCCCGGAGGATGCGATGCCCCAGGTCAGGACGCCGTCGGCGGACCGGGAACCGCCGGACGGGACCCGGGGCGCGGCCGTGGGCGGGAAGCTGCGGCGGGACCTGGGCTTCCGGGACCTGGTCGTCTACGGACTGCTGTTCATCGCCCCGATGGCCCCGGTGGGCATCTTCGGCACCCTGGACGCGAAGTCCCACGGCGCGGTGGCGCTGGTCTACCTGTGCGCGACGGTGGCCATGGCCTTCACCGCCTTCAGCTACGCGCAGATGGTGCGGGTGGCCCCGCAGGCCGGTTCGGTGTTCACGTACGCCCGCAAGGGCCTGGGCGAGGGGCCGGGGCTGATCGCGGGCTGGATGGCGATGCTGGACTACCTGCTGATCCCGGCGGTGGCCTACCTGTTCTCCGGGATCGCGATGAACGCGCTGGTCCCGGAGGTGTCCCGGTGGGTGTGGACGGCGCTGGCCGTGGTGGTCACCACGGCGCTGAACCTTTGGGGCGTACGGGCCGCCGCCCGGGTCGGGTTCGCGGTGCTGGCCATGGAGATCCTGGTGCTGCTGGTGTTCCTGGTGTCCGCGGTGACGGTGCTGGTCCGGGACGGGGCGCAGCGCGGCTGGCTCTCCCCGCTGACCGGGGACGGCTCGCTGGGGTTCAGTCTGTCGGCGGTACTGGGCGCGGTGTCGGTGGCGGTGCTGTCGTACCTCGGTTTCGACGCCATCGCCTCCTTCGCCGAGGAGGTGACCGGGGGGTCGCGGCGGGTGGCCCGGGCGGTGCTGTTCTGTCTGGGGCTGACCGGGGTGCTGTTCGTCGCGCAGACCTATCTGGCGGCGCTGCTGTCCCCGCTGTCCTCGGCGGAGCTGGCGGCGGACCCGGGGGCGCAGGGGCCGGCCTTCTACGACGCGGTGGAGCACTCGGTCGGGTTCTGGCTGCACGACCTGGTGGCGGTCAGCAAGGCCATCGGGGCGGCCTTCGCGGCGCTGGCCGGTCAGGCGGCGGCCGGCCGGCTGCTGTTCGCGATGGCCCGGGAGGGTCGGCTGCCGCGGCCGCTGGCCCGCACCTCGGGGGGCACTCCGCGGGCGGCGCTGCTGGTCGCGGCCGTGGTCACCCTGGTGGCGGCGGTGTGGGCGGCCCGGCGGGACGACGGGCTGGACCATCTGGTCTCGGTGGTGGACGTGGGCGCGCTGGTGGCGTTCACCCTGCTGCACGCCTCGGTGGTGGGCTGGTTCGTGGTCAAGCGGCGGGAGGGTGCGCCGAACTGGTGGAAGCACCTGGTGCTGCCGGTGCTGGGCGGGCTGGTGACGGTGGCGGTGATCGTCGAGGCCTCGCCGGCGGCGCAGCTGGTCGGGGCGGTGTGGCTGGCGGCGGGGCTGCTGGTGCTGTTCGCGCAGCGCGGGCGCCGACGCGCCGGTCCGCCGGGAGGGGAACCCGGGGACGCTGTCGGCGGGGCCGGTTAGCCTGCCTGGCATGGGTCTGAATACGTCGGCCGAGGCGCCGCTGCCCGTAGGCCAGGTGTCCCGGCTCATCGGGGGCTGGGTCGAGCGGCTCGGCCGGGTGTGGGTGGAGGGGCAGATCACCCAGCTGTCCCGGCGGCCCGGGGCCGGGGTGGTGTTCCTGACCCTGCGCGATCCCTCGCACGACATCTCGCTGAGCGTGACCTGCTACCGCCAGGTGTTCGAGGACGCCGGGGAGGCGGTGGCGGAGGGCGCCCGGGTGGTGGTGCTGGCGAAGCCGGAGTGGTACGCCCCGCGCGGCCAGCTGTCCCTGCGGGCCACCGAGATACGGCCGGTGGGCATCGGGGAGCTGTTGGCGCGGCTGGAGCGGCTGAAGCGGTCGCTGGCCGCCGAGGGGCTGTTCGCGCTGGACCGGAAGAAGCCGCTGCCGTTCCTGCCCCAGCTGGTCGGGCTGGTGGTGGGGCGGGCCTCGGCGGCGGAGCGGGACGTGCTGGAGAACGCCCGGCGGCGCTGGCCCGCGGTCCGCTTCGAGGTCCGGAACGTGGCCGTGCAGGGGGTGCACGCGGTGCCCCAGGTGGTGCGGGCGGTGCAGGAGCTGGACGCGCTGGACGAGGTGGATGTGATCATCGTGGCGCGGGGCGGGGGCAGTGTGGAGGACCTGCTGCCGTTCTCCGACGAGCTGGTGGTGCGGACGGTGGCGGAGGCCCGGACCCCGGTGGTCTCGGCGATCGGGCACGAGCCGGACTCCCCGCTGCTGGACCTGGTCGCGGACCTGCGGGCCTCCACCCCCACCGACGCGGCCAAGAAGGTGGTGCCGGACGTCGGCGAGGAGCTGGCGCGGGTCGGGCAGCTGCGCGACCGCGGGCTGCGGGCCGTACGGGGGCTGTTGGACCGGGAGGAGCGGGGGCTGGCGCACGCGCTGGCGCGGCCGGTGTTCGTGCATCCGCAGCGGATGGTGGAGACCCGGGAGGCCGAGGTGGAGGCGCTGCTGGGGCGCAGCCGGCGGACGCTGGGGCATCTGCTGGACCGGGCCGAGTCGGAGCTGGGGCACACCCTGGCCCGGGTGGTGGCGCTGTCCCCGGCGGCCACCCTGGAGCGGGGTTACGCGGTGTTGCAGCGGGCGGACGGGCATGTGGTGCGGTCCCCGGCCGAGGCACCGGAGGGCGAGCTGCTGCGGGCGCGGGTGGCGGAGGGGGAGCTGACGGTCCGGGTGGAGGGGCGGGCTGCCGAGCAGCCGCTCAAGTGACGACATACTTCCGCAATAATTCCGATGCGTAATACATATAAGGTGGCAGGAATGGCCGAGCCGGACTCGACGCTGGAATCGCTGGAGCCCCGGAGCGCGCTCGGTTACGAGCAGGCCCGGGACGAGCTGATCGAGGTCGTCCGCAAGCTGGAGGCCGGCGGCACCTCCCTGGAGGACTCCCTCGCGCTCTGGGAGCGCGGCGAGGAGCTGGCCGGGATCTGCCGGCACTGGCTGGAGGGGGCCCGGGCCCGGCTCGACTCGGCCCTGGCGGCCCGCGAGGGCGAGGGCGGGGACGGGGAGTGAGACCCCGGGGATGAGGCCCCGGGGGGTGAGGGTCGTGGAGTGAGACCTGACACAGTCCCGGGAAATTAGTTGAAATTTCATCTATCTCGCCATAGAGTCGGTGACATCGCTTGACCACCGCATGATGGAAGAGGCTTTCCGATGTCCCTCGTTCTCGACGCCGCCGCCCAGGACCTGCTGTTCCGCGAGGCCCGCACCGCCAACTCGTTCACCGACGAGCCGGTGACCGAGGAGCAGGTCCAGGCCATCTACGACCTGGTCAAGTACGGCCCCACCGCCTTCAACCAGACCCCGCTGCGCATCACCCTGGTCCGTTCCCCCGAGGCCCGCGAGCGCCTGGTGAAGCACATGGCCGAGGGCAACCAGGCGAAGACCGCCGCCGCCCCGCTGGTCGCGATCCTCTCCGCGGACAACGAGTTCCACGAGGAGCTCCCCCAGCTGCTCCCCCACTTCCCGCAGGCCAAGGACGCGTTCTTCAGCGAGCGCCCGGTCCGCGAGCAGTCCGCCGTGCTGAACGCCGCGCTGCAGGCCGCGTACTTCATCATCGGCGTCCGCGCCGCCGGCCTGGCCGCCGGCCCGATGACCGGCCTGGACTTCGGTGGCGTGCAGAAGGAGTTCCTGGACGCCGACCACACCCCGCTGATGGTCATCAACATCGGCAAGCCGGGCGAGAACGCCTGGTTCCCGCGCTCCCCGCGCCTGGAGCTCGACCAGGTCATCACGACCGTCTGAGCCACCCCGCGCACACGAAGAAGGCCGCCCCGGTTCCCCTGGGGCGGCCTTCTTCGTGCGCGTCAGTCCTTCTTGAACTCCAGCGCCGCCGCCATCCTGCCCAGCTGCTCGAAGGAGGCCGTGCCGGTCACCACCGTCACGTGCCCCTGCTCCTGGCGGACCAGGGCGTCGTACTTGGGACCCTCCCAGCGCTCCCAGGCCAGATCGCCGACCTGCTGGGTCTGCCCGGTCGCGGCGGCCTTCTGGGTCACCTTCGCGAGGTACTTCTCGGAGGTGTCGCTGGACTGCTCCAGCGAGACGTACTGGTCCTCCGGGTCGAGGAAGCCCAGGTGCCAGGCGTCGGAGTTCTTCCGCTCGTACGTCACCGAGGTCGCCCGCCACTCCTGCGGCAGGCCCACCGGGGCCGCCAGCGGGTAGGGCGCGGCCCGCCGCGCGGTGATGGTCTCGACGCGGTAGTCGACCACCCGGGTCGGGTCGGCCTTCTCGTCGTGCGGGATGAAGATGTAGATCCCGCCGACCACCAGGCCGATCACCGCCAGCGACCGGACCATGTCACGGATCGTCTGCTTGCCTTTCATACCTGCCACGCCCCCTATCGTCCCGTACGCCCCGGGCGATCAAGGACAGGGGTCCGCCCCGGACGTCCATCCGGACAAACGGGTGTCCGATATGCCGCTCATACGTGACCCCCTCTGCTCAATATGTCGACGTACCGATAGAGTTCCAGCACCCTCACCTTCCGGCCGTCGTCGTACAGAAAGGTGCGCTCCGATGACCGAGCACAACCTGCCGCCCCAACTGGAGGTCTCCCCGGAGGCCCCCGACCGCAATCTCGCCCTGGAACTCGTCCGGGTGACCGAGGCCGCCGCCATGGCCGCCGGCCGCTGGGTCGGGCGCGGCGACAAGATCGGCGCCGACGGCGCCGCGGTCAACGCGATGCGGACCCTGATCTCCACCGTCTCGATGAACGGCGTCGTCGTCATCGGCGAGGGCGAGAAGGACGAAGCACCGATGCTCTTCAACGGCGAACGGGTCGGCGACGGCACCGGCGCCGAGGTGGACATCGCGGTCGACCCGATCGACGGCACCACCCTGAACGCCAAGGGCATGCCGAACGCCATCGCCGTGCTGGCCGCCGCCGACCGCGGCACCATGTTCGACCCGTCCGCCGTGTTCTACATGGACAAGCTGGTCACCGGACCGGAGGCCGCCGACTTCGTCGACATCAACGCCCCCGTCTCGGTGAACATCCGCCGGGTCGCCAAGGCCAAGGGCATGCACGCCGAGGACGTCACCGTCGTCATCCTGGACCGCCCCCGTCACGAGGGCATCGTCAAGGAGATCCGGGAGACCGGCGCGCGCATCAAGTTCATCTCCGACGGCGATGTCGCCGGCTCCATCATGGCGGTCCGCGAGAACACCGGCGTGGACCTGCTGCTCGGTATCGGCGGCACCCCCGAGGGCATCATCTCGGCCTGTGCCATCAAGTGCCTGGGCGGTGTCATCCAGGGCAAGCTGTGGCCGAAGGACGACGCCGAGCGCCAGAAGGCCATCGACGCGGGCCACGACCTGGACCGGGTGCTGACCACCGGCGACCTGGTGTCCGGCGAGAACGTCTTCTTCGTGGCCACCGGCATCACCGACGGCGAGCTGCTGCGCGGGGTGCACTACCGCTCGGAGACCGCCTCCACCTCGTCCCTGGTGATGCGCTCCAAGTCGGGCACGATCCGCCAGATCGACTCCACCCACCGCCTGTCGAAGCTGCGCGCCTACAGCGCCATCGACTTCGACCGGGCGAAGTAGCCGGGCCGGCGGCAGACGACACGAAGGGCGGTCCCGTTGTGCGGCGGGACCGCCCTTCCGTGTGTCCTGCGGGTGCCCGTGTGTCCTGACGACGCGCGGCCGGTTCAGCCCGCGGCGGCGCGCGGCCGGTTCAGCCCGCGGCGGCGACCGTGCCGGCGCCGGGCCCCTGCCGCAGCTCGCCCGCCCGGCGGCGCATCCGCGCCAGCACCACCCGGCGCTCGGCGGCCGTGAGCCCGCCCCAGACCCCGTACGGCTCGGGCTGCAGCAGCGCGTGCTCCCGGCAGGCCACCATCACGGGGCAGCGGGCACAGACCCGCTTGGCGGCCTCCTCGCGGGACAGCCGGGCCGCGGTCGGCTCCTTGGACGGCGCGAAGAAGAGCCCCGCCTCGTCCCGGCGGCACACCGCGTCCGCGTGCCATGGGCCGTCCTCTTCCCTCGACGGCACCCGCGGCTTCGGCACAGCCATGGCGGCCACCTGCAGGGACTGATGCGGCGGATGCTGCACGGTCTACTCCTGACGACGTAATCACGAGCCGAGAGACGATGCACCTGTCCCTACCCGCCGTACGCGCCCGTATGCGCCCCGTGCGGCGGAGTGGCCGGATCCCGACCGGCCCCGCGGGCCTTCCGGAGACCGCTATTCCGGGGCCTTCGGACGCCGGCGCTCGCGCTCGGCGAGGTCGACCAGCCGGGCCCCGCGGCGGGGGTGCGCCTCGATGCTGCCGAGCAGCGCGACCCCCCGCACCACGACCACCGGGGCCTGCGGATCGGTCTGCCCCCGGGACTCGCCGCGGACCTCGAAGCTGCCGAGGAAACCGTTGCCGAACCCGCGCAGCGTGACGTTCTCCGGCACCAGGATCTCCACGTTCCCCATCACGCAGGTCACGTTGATCTCGGTCAGCTGCTGCTCGAAGACGGCCTCGGTGAGGTCGATGGTGACATCGCCCATCACGGCCACCGCGCGGGTGCGGGAGCCGGGCCGCCAGCGGCCCCGGCGGGCCGAGCTGCTGCACACCGCGACCACGTTCTCGGTGTACGCGCCGGGCGGGGCGGACAGCGCGGCGGGCCCGTTCACCGGGGCCGGGGCCGCGGGCAGGTCCCGCACCAGGGCGGCGAGCTCGCCGACGGTCTTCACCGCGTACAGCGAGTCCAGCCGCTCGGAGTGCTCCTCGGTGGTGAGCCTGCCCTCCGCGAGGGCGTCGCCGAGGATCCCGGCGATCCGGTCCCGGTCGGCGTCCGAGGCGCGCAGTTCGGCGGGGGCGGCAGGGGCGGCGGGGTGCTTTTCCAAGTCCACCCGGCCAGCATAGCCAAACACGATAGATCGCGATAGCGCATCGCGGGCCGCCGGTGAGCCTTACCTCACAGACAACCGCCCGGGCCGAGGACCTACGCTTGTGGACTGCGCTGCCAATAGGTCGTCAGCGCTGTCTGCCGAGTGAGGATTGGCCACACGATGCCGGAGTTCGCGTACACCGACCTGCTCCCCCTGGGAGCGGACCAGACTCCCTACCGACTGGTGACGTCCGAGGGCGTCTCCACGTTCGAGGCGGACGGCCGGACCTTCCTCAAGGTGGAGCCGGAGGCGCTGCGCAAGCTCGCCGAAGAGGCGATCCACGACATCCAGCACTACCTGCGCCCGGCCCACCTGGCCCAGCTGCGCCGGATCATCGACGACCCCGAGGCCTCCGCGAACGACAAGTTCGTCGCCCTCGACCTCCTCAAGAACGCGAACATCGCGGCGGCCGGCGTGCTGCCGATGTGCCAGGACACCGGCACCGCGATCGTGATGGGCAAGCGCGGCCAGAACGTGCTGACCGAGGGCGGTGACGAGGAGGCCCTGTCCCGGGGCATCTACGACGCCTACACCCGGCTGAACCTGCGCTACTCGCAGATGGCCCCGCTGACCATGTGGGACGAGAAGAACACCGGCTCCAACCTGCCCGCGCAGATCGAGCTGTACGCGACCGACGGCGGCGCCTACAAGTTCCTCTTCATGGCCAAGGGCGGCGGCTCCGCCAACAAGTCCTTCCTCTACCAGGAGACCAAGGCCGTCCTCAACGAGGCGTCCATGATGAAGTTCCTGGAGGAGAAGATCCGCTCGCTGGGCACCGCGGCCTGCCCGCCCTACCACCTGGCGATCGTGGTCGGCGGCACCTCCGCCGAGCACGCGCTGAAGACCGCCAAGTACGCCTCCGCGCACTACCTCGACGAGCTCCCCACCGAGGGCTCCGCGCTGGGCCACGGCTTCCGGGACCTGGACCTGGAGCAGCAGGTCTTCGAACTCACCCAGAAGATCGGCATCGGCGCCCAGTTCGGCGGCAAGTACTTCTGCCACGACGTGCGCGTGGTGCGGCTGCCCCGGCACGGCGCCTCGCTGCCGGTGGCCATCGCGGTGTCCTGCTCCGCGGACCGCCAGGCCACCGCGAAGATCACCGCGGAGGGCGTGTTCCTGGAGCAGCTGGAGCGGGACCCGGCGCGGTTCCTGCCGGAGACCGAGGACTCCCACCTGTCCGGCGGGGAGGTCGTCTCGATCGACCTGAACCAGCCGATGGAGGACATCCTCGCCACCCTGACCAAGCACCCGGTCAAGACCCGGCTCTCGCTCACCGGCCCGCTGGTGGTGGCGCGCGACATCGCGCACGCCAAGATCAAGGAGCGGCTGGACGCGGGCGAGGAGATGCCGCAGTACCTGAAGGACCACCCGGTCTACTACGCCGGCCCGGCGAAGACCCCGGAGGGCTACGCCTCGGGCTCCTTCGGCCCGACCACGGCCGGCCGGATGGACAGCTACGTCGAGCAGTTCCAGGCGGCCGGCGGCTCCAAGGTGATGCTGGCCAAGGGCAACCGCTCCGCCCAGGTCACCAACGCCTGCGGCACCCACGGCGGGTTCTACCTCGGCTCGATCGGCGGCCCGGCGGCCCGGCTGGCACAGGACTGCATCAAGAAGGTCGAGGTCGTCGAGTACGAGGAGCTCGGCATGGAGGCCGTCTGGAAGATCGAGGTCGAGGACTTCCCGGCGTTCATCGTGGTCGACGACAAGGGCAACGACTTCTTCCAGAACCCGGCCCCCGAGCCCACCTTCACCCACATCCCGGTCCGCGGCCCCGGCCTGGCCTGACCGTCAGCCCCCGGTGGCGTGCCGCCGCTCCGCCAGGAGCGCGGCCTCCACCGGGGTGGCCTCGTAGCCGTTCCGCCGCACCGCCTCCAGTTCGGCGAAGGACAGCTCCAGGATCTCGCGGACGGCCTTGAGCGGGACCCCGTCCGGACCGCCCACACGGACCCGGACGGTCCCCTCCCGGGCGACGACCGCGGCGCGGACCGCGCCCGGCGCGGGGCCGCGGCCGTGGTCCCGTTCGCAGAGATCGGCGCCGTAGCCGCAGCTGTCGCACTCCCATTCGGAGTACCAGCGCAGCCGGCCGTTCTCGGCGGTCTGCCAGGCGTGGAACGCGCAGGGTTCGCAGTGGATCGTCATGAAGTGTTCGGCCACCGGTGCAGCATGCTGCACCGGGGCGGGATGCGCATGCGGATAGTTTCGGGGCATGACCGAGCTGTTCTCGCGCGCCCCGGTGCGCGTCATCGCCCATCGGGGCGCCTCGTACGCCCATCCCGAGCACACCCTCGCGGCCTACCGGCAGGCCGTCGCCGACGGGGCCGACGCCCTGGAGTGCGATGTGCGGCTGAGTGCCGACGGGCGGCTGGTGTGCGTGCACGACCGGCGGGTGGAGCGGACCTCCGACGGGCGCGGAGTGGTGTCCGAGCTGTCCTACGGGCAGCTGGCCGCGCTGGACTTCGGGGCCTGGAAGGGGGACGCGCACCGGGGCGCCCGGGTGCTGCTCTTCGAGGAGCTGGTGCAGGAGGCGCTGGGCGCGGGCCGGCCGGTCGGGCTGGCCGTGGAGACCAAGCACCCGACCCGGGCGGGCGGCCGGCTGGAGGCCGAGCTGGTGCGGGTGCTGAGGGCGTACGGGCTGGCCGACGGCGCGAGCGGGCTGGTCGAGGTGATGAGCTTCTCGCGGAGCGCGCTGACCCGGCTGCACCGGATGGCCCCCGGTCTGCCGTCGGTGTACCTGATCGAGCGGCCGCTGCCGCTGCGGCCGGTGCGGCCGCCGTTCGCCGGGCACGCGGGGCCGGGCATCGAGCTCGTACGGCGTGACCCCGGGCTGGTGGGGCGGCTGCGGGCGAAGGGGCTGCGGGTGCGGGTGTGGACGGTGGACGAGCCGGCGGACGTGGAGCTGTGCCTGCGGCTCGGGGTGGACACGCTGATCACCAACCGGCCGCGCGAGGTCCGGGAGCAGGTGGACGCGCTCCTCGCGCGGGGTCGCTGAGCTCCGCCCGGGCCGGCGCCCGGCCGGGGTGCGCCGGCCGGGTGCTTCGGTGGGTGGGTGGGCGGGTGGGGCGGTCGGACGGGGACGGCCTACGCGAAGCGCTGGTTGGCGGAGCCGTTGCAGGGCTGCAGCCGGAGCGGGTCCTTGGCGGCGGCCACGGTCAGGCACATTCCGGTGGCGGCGGCCGGCCGGAGGGTGGCGCCGTCCCGGAGGAACTTCTGGTTGGCGCCGCCGTGGCAGTTCCAGAGGATCAGGCCGGTCCCGGCCCGGTAGTCGGCTCCGGGGACGTCCAGGCAGCGGTCGTGGGTGAGTTCGACGTGCACGGACTGCCGGGTGGTGTCGTACCACCAGCCCTGGTTGCGGCCCCCGTGGCAGTCCCAGCCCAGGACCGGGGTGCCGTTGGCGCTGCCCGATCCCTTGGCGTCCAGGCAGTTGCCGGTGGCCTCGGCGCGGAGCGGCCGGTAGAGGTCGTCCCAGGCCCCGGGGGTGAGGACCGGGGTGCCGGTGGAGCCGGGGTCGGCGCAGGAGGCCTCGCGCAGACCGGAGGAGTAGAGCTGGGTGAGGCAGGAGGCGAAGGCCGCGTGGCCCCGCTTGTTGGGGTGGAAGGACTGGCGGGCGGTGTTCTCGTCCCAGGGGAAGTGGTCCCCGAGGTCGAGGTAGAGTCCGCGGGCCCAGGTGTCCTCCATGCACACCTCGTGGCCGTGGAAGAGCCGGGAGTTGTCCAGGTAGACGGCTCCGGAGGCGAGTGCCGCGGCGCGGATGCCCTTCTCGAAGGCGGGGACGGCCTGGTTGCGGCCCCAGGTGGCGTCGGAGTCGTAGCCGGCGCAGCCGCCGGGGAGTTTGCCGGGGAAGTCCGGGTTGTCGTTGAAGTCGGGGCCGATCGGGCTGGGGTAGCCCATGAGGACGAGCTTGTAGTCGGAGTCGGCGTACCCGGCGTCGCGCATCACGGTCCGCAGGTCGGCGACGGTGGCCTCGACCTTGGGCCGGAGTCCGTCGACCCGGGCCTGCCAGCCGGGGGCGTACTTGGGTTCGCAGGTGCCCTGGGCGAGCACCCAGCGGGTGACGCAGTCCGTCATCACCGGCCCGAACTGGAGGTCGTCGTTGGCGCCGGCGACCAGCAGCACCATCTTGATCCTGGTGTTGCGGGCCTTGATGGCGAGGCTGTCGCTCTGCACGAGTTCGTCGGCGTACTGCTTGCTGCCGCCGATCCTGATGTTGCCCGTGTAGCCGCCGGAGCAGGCCACGTTGAAGGTGAGGTCGGCCGGGATCCCGGTGCGGTGGATCGCCGCGTCCGGGGAGCGGTGGCACTGGTTGGCGGGTGTGTTGGTGGCCGGGTCGTAGGTGCCCACGCCCTCGCCGGAGATCTCGCTGTCGCCGAGCGAGATGAGCCCGGTCCGGCGTTCGGCCTGCGGGCGGATCGCCGGGTCCCCGTAGATCCGTACGGCCTCGGCGGCCCGGATCGCCTCCAGTTCCGGGCTGAGCGGGGTGATGGCCGCGGTGGCGGCGGTGGCTGTGGCGGCCGGGGCGGCCTGGGCCGTGGGGGTGATGGCGGTGACGCCCCCGAGGGCGGCCGCGAACGCCGCGAGTGCGGCGAAGGAAGATCTGAGTCTGGGTGTGGTGCGCGCCATGAACGCCTCCCCGAAGTCAGTGTTACCCACGGTATTTACTGACGGGTAGGGCAGTTGGGAACAGTTCGAACAAGAGAATTGCTCACTTTTTTCAGGAGGCTGATGAGATGACCCAGGACACGAACGACGGAACGGCCGGCGGAACGAACGACGGAACCGCCGGTGGCGACCACCGCGTGGAGCACGACTCCATGGGCGAGGTGCGGGTCCCCGCGCACGCCAAGTGGCGGGCCCAGACCCAGCGCGCGGTGGAGAACTTCCCCATCTCCGGACTGCGGCTGGAACGGGCCCACATCGCCGCCCTCGCGGAGATCAAGGCGGCCGCCGCCAAGGTCAACGTCCGTCTCGGGGTGCTCGATCCGGAGATCGGCGAGGCCGTGCGGGGGGCCGCCGCCGAGGTGGCCGCCGGCCGCTGGGACGAGCACTTCCCGGTGGACGTCTTCCAGACCGGCTCGGGGACCTCCTCCAACATGAACGCCAACGAGGTGATCGCCACCCTGGCCACCGAGCGGCTGGGCCGCCCGGTCCACCCCAACGACCACGTCAACGCCTCGCAGAGCTCCAACGACGTGTTCCCCTCCTCCGTCCACATCGCCGCCACCGCCGCCGTCACCGGCGCGCTGATCCCGGCCCTGGAGCACCTGGCCGGGGCGCTGGAGGCCAAGGCCGCCGAGTTCGCCGAGGTGGTCAAGGCGGGCCGGACCCATCTGATGGACGCCACGCCCGTCACCCTGGGCCAGGAGTTCGGCGGTTACGCCGCCCAGGTCCGGTACGGCGTCGAGCGGCTCCGCTCCTCGCTCCCCCGGCTGGCCGAACTGCCCCTGGGCGGAACCGCCGTGGGCACCGGGATCAACACCCCGGCCGGGTTCTCCGCCGCCGTGATCGCCGAGGTGGCGGCCGCCACCGGACTGCCGCTGACCGAGGCCCGGGACCACTTCGAGGCCCAGGGCGCCCGGGACGCGCTGGTGGAGACCTCGGGGATGCTCCGCACCATCGCGGTCTCCCTCACCAAGATCTGCAACGACCTCCGCTGGATGGCCTCCGGACCGCGCACCGGATTGGCCGAAATCAGTCTGCCGGATCTCCAGCCCGGGTCGTCGATCATGCCCGGAAAGGTCAACCCGGTCATCCCCGAGGCCGTGCTGATGGTCGCCGCCCAGGTCACCGGGAACGATGCCGCGGTCGCCGTGGCGGGCGCGGCCGGCAACTTCGAACTCAACGTGATGATCCCGGTGATGGCCCGGAACCTGCTCGAATCCATCCGGCTGCTGGCCTCCGCGAGCCGGCTGCTCGCGGACCGCACGGTCGCCGGGATCACCGCCGACGAGGACCGGGCCAGGGAGTACGCCGCCTCCTCCCCCTCCGTGGTGACCCCGCTGAACCGCTACATCGGCTACGAGGAGGCCGCCAAGGTCGCCAAGAAGTCGCTCGCGGAACGCAAGACCATCAGGGAGGTGGTGCTGGAGTCCGGCTATGTGGAGCGCGGAGACCTGACCGTGGAGGAACTCGACCGGGCCCTTGACCTGCTGGGCATGACCCACCCCTGAGCGGACCGGCCCGAGGGCCGGGTTTCGGTCGAATCCCCGCACCGGAACACTCCGTGACCTGCACCGCAGCGATCCGGGGCACCCAGCCCTAAGATCTGCGCATGACAGGTACCGACGCGCGGGGCACGAGGGACGCGAGGAGCACGCACTGGGCGCCCGGGGAGCACGTCCTCTGGCGCTACCGCGACCACGCGCCCGGCCTGAAGGGCCAGGTGCACATCTGCCGGCCGGTGACGGTGGTCCAGGACACCGACGAGCTGCTCGCCGTGTGGATGGCCCCCGGCACCGAATGCGTCAGGCCCGTCATGGCCGACGGCAGCTCCGTCCACGAGGAGCCGCTCGCCACCCGCTACACCGCCCCCCGCACCACCGCGCGCTCCCGCTGGTTCGGCGCCGGGGTGCTGAAGCTGGCCCGCCCCCGGGACCCCTGGTCCGTCTGGCTGTTCTGGGGGGACGGGTGGGAATTCCGCAGCTGGTACGTCAATCTCGAAACCCCCCGGGTGCGGTGGGCCGGCGGGCTGGACTCCGAGGACCACTTCCTCGACATCTCCGTCTACCCGGACCGCAGCTGGAAATGGCGGGACGAGGACGAGTTCGCCCAGGCCCAGCGGTCCGGGCTGATCGGCCCCGAGGAGGCGGCCGGAATCCTGTCGGCCGGCCGGGACGCGGTGGACCTCATCAAGGCCTGGGGACCGCCCTTCTCGGCCCGCTGGCAGGACTGGAGACCCGATCCGAGCTGGGAGGTTCCGGTTCTGCCCGAGGGCTGGGACCGCACCCCGGCGCACATGTCCTCATGAGACCCTTGATGCGCCCCCGGGGGGCAAACGTAGGATCGTCCTCCGCAAGGCTGCGTAATTGTCATGCTGTGCGCGGGACTTGGTAACGAGCGGGATGCGGTACCCGGGGGCGACGGTGCCCGCGCCGCTGAGCGGGTATAACCGCGACTGACCGAGTCGAGTGCAGCGCACATCGAGCGCAAACGGACGGAATTCCACGCGTGACGGAGTACCCCACCTCTCACGAGGGCCCGCAGCCTGCCGCCGCGGGCGGCTCCGACGTACCCGGACCGCGGCGAGCGCGGCGGGGTGCCCGGGGTCAGGCAGCGCCCGGCCCCGCCGTGGGCGCCCAGCGGAGCGAGTCCGCCCTGCCCGCCGAGCCCGCACGGGCGGCCGCGGCGGCCGGCGGCGAGATCGACCCGGGCCACGGCAAGGCACCCGCACCGGCCGCCACCGACGGCGAGGCGCGGGCCCGCGACGCGGCCGCCGCCCGGAACGCGGCCGGCCCCGGCCAGGCCGTGCCCCCGGGCGCCGGCCCGCCCGGCCCGGCCCTCCCGGGCCCGGACACCGCCGGCCCCGGCGCAGGCCCCGGCGCAGGAACCGCCAACGGCACCGGCCAGGGCACGACCAACGGCACCGGCACCGGCACTGGCCCCGGGGCCGCCAACGGCTCGGGCTCGGCCGGCCCCGGCCCGGACGCCGACCCGATGGACCTCGAACTCCCGGGCACCGGCACACCGGCCGCCCCCGGCCACGGCACCCCGGCCGCCCCCGATCCCGGCGCCGCCCGCCGGGAGGGCGACCGGCTGCGCTTCGTCGGCGCCGCCACCCGCCGGATCGCCCGCGGCATCGACCTGGACGAGATCGTCCTCGGCCTCTGCCGCGCCACCGTCCCCACCTTCTCCGACGCGATCCTCGTCTATCTGCGCGATCCGCTGCCCGTCGGCGACGAACGCCCGGTCGGCCCCGTGGTCTTAAGGCTGCGCCGCACCGACCGGCTGCGGCCGATCGAGGAGCTGGGAGCGGGCGCCGAGGGCGCCGGGGCCGCGGGGGCCGCCGGCGAGCTCGACTTCAGCCAGCTGCCGCTCCTCGGACCGCAGGGGGACCTGCCCGCCAACGAGCTGTGCGAGATCCGGCCCGGCGGGGCGCTCGCCGAGGTGCTCCGCGGCGTACGGCCCGTCTTCGGGTCCTCCGCCGCCGCCCGGGAGGCCCTGCCCGAGCTGCTCGGCGCCGAACACCCGCTGCCGCGCGGCCAGCGGGCCGTGCTCGCGCCGCTGCGCGGCCGCCGCCGGGTCATCGGGGCGGCGGTGTTCCTGCGCAGCCCCGAGCGGCCCGCGTTCGAGCCCAACGACCTGCTGGTCGCGGCACAGCTGGCCACGCACACCGCGCTCGGCATCGACAAGGCGGTGCTCTACGGCCGCGAGGCGTACATCGCCGACGAGCTCCAGCGCACCATGCTGCCCGACTCGCTGCCGCAGCCCACCGGGGTCCGGCTCGCCAGCCGCTACCTCCCGGCCGCCGAGACGGCCCGGGTCGGCGGCGACTGGTACGACGCCATACCGCTGCCCGGCAGCCGGGTGGCGCTGGTCGTCGGCGACGTCATGGGCCACTCCATGACCTCCGCCGCGATCATGGGGCAGCTGCGCACCACCGCCCAGACCCTGGCCCAGCTCGACCTGCCGCCGGGCGAGGTGCTCCACCATCTGGACGAGCAGGCCCAGCGGCTGGGCTCGGACCGGATGGCCACCTGCCTGTACGCGGTGTACGACCCGGTCTCGCACCGGATCACCATCGCCAACGCCGGGCATCCGCCGCCGGTGCTGCTGCACCTCGGCGGCCGGGCGGAGGTCCTGCGGGTGCCGCCGGGCGCCCCGATCGGCGTGGGCGGGGTCGACTTCGAGGCCGTGGAGCTGGACGCCCCGGCCGGGGCCACCCTGCTGCTGTACACCGACGGCCTGGTGGAGAGCCGGCTGCGGGACGTGTGGACGGGCATCGAGCAGCTCCGGGAGCGGCTGGCGGCCACCGCCCAGCTGACCGGGCTGGACCATCCGCCGCCGCTGGAAGCCCTCTGCGACGACATCCTGGACATGCTCGGCCCCGGCGACCGGGACGACGACATCGCGCTGCTGGCCGCCCGGTTCGACGGGATCGCGCCCAGTGACGTGGCGTACTGGTTCCTGGACCCGGAGGAGACGGCCCCCGGGCGGGCCCGCCGGTTCGCCCGCCGGGCGCTGTCCCGCTGGGGGCTGGAGGAGCTGACCGACTCGCTGGAGCTGCTGGTGAGCGAGGTGGTGACCAACGCGGTGCGGTACGCGGAGCGGCCGGTGACCCTGCGGCTGCTGAAGACCGACGTGCTGCGCTGCGAGGTCGGGGACGACTCCCCGCAGCTGCCCCGGCAGCGGCGCGCCCGGGACACCGACGAGGGCGGCCGCGGGCTGTTCCTGGTGAACCGGATGGCCCGCCGCTGGGGCGCGACCAGGCTCAGCAGCGGCAAGGTGGTCTGGTTCGAGCTGTCGCTGCCGGCGGAGCGCGAGCGCCGCTGAGCGGAGAGAAGGGCCCGCCCGTACGCATCGGATGCGTACGGGCGGGCCCTTCGCTCATGGCTTCGGCGGTTTGACCGCCGTGTCCGTCGGATCCGGGTCCGGCGGCTCCGGGGTCTTGGACGGCGTCTTCGACGGGCTCTTGGACGGCGAGTTCGAGGGCTTGCCGCTGCTGCTCTTCGTCGGGTCCGGCGACTTCGAGGTCGTCGGGTCCGGATCCGGGCTGACCGGTGCCGAGGAGCGGGTGCTGGGCGAGTTCTCCGGGGTCTTGCTGGGTGTCACGGAGGGGCTGTTGCTGCGCGAGGGCGGTGCCTCCTTCTCGCCCATCTCGGCGTCGTCCAGCTCGAACTCGCCGGTCTGGGAGCCCTCCAGGGCGGCGAGGGTGTACTCCCGCCAGATGTCGGCGGGGAAGCTGGAACCGCCCGCGCGGCCCTTGCCGGCGGTGCCGGTCAGGCTCATCTGGGTGCCGGAGCCGGGCTCCTCACCGAAGATGGCGACCACGGTGACCAGTTCCGGGGTGTAGGCGGCGAACCAGCCGGACTTGTTGTTCTCGGTGGTACCGGTCTTGGCGGCGGCCTCGTAGGAGCCGCTGCGCACGGTCTTGCCCGAGCCGTCCTTGA
The DNA here is from genome assembly GCF_055576225.1 of Streptomyces sp. NPDC033845. NCBI lineage: Bacteria > Bacillati > Actinomycetota > Actinomycetes > Kitasatosporales > Streptomycetaceae > Streptomyces > Streptomyces sp. NPDC033845. Next base: position 505,796 of record NZ_JBVIRI010000003.1, read on the forward strand.
CCACTCCGGTGAGCACCTTGGTGACGGTGTCGGCGGTCTGGCTGCTGATCGCCTGGTCGCCGATGCTCTCCACCGGCTTGTAGGCGCGGGTGGCGTGCTTGGCCTCCTTCACGATGGAGGGGGTGACCTTCTTGCCGTGGTGGTCGAAGGTGGCGTACACCCCGGCCATCTCCACCGTGCTGGCGCTCATGGTGCCGAGCGAGAGGGCGGGCGAGTTCTCCGGCCAGCCGGGACGGTCCTTCATCCCGAGGGCGAGGGCCGTCTGCTTGACGACGGGCGGGCGGGCGTCCACGAACATCTGCGCGTACACGGAGTTCACCGAGAAGTTGGTGGCCTCCTGGACGGTGATCCGGCCGAAGTCGCGGTTGTCCTGGTTCTGCGGGGAGAACGGCTCGCTGGCCCCGACCACCTTCCGGCGGCTCTTGCCGTCGTAGACGGTGTTGGGGGTGATCAGCTTGTCGTCCTGGGTGGTGGCCTTGTTCTCCAGGGCGGAGGCCAGGATGACCGGCTTGAAGGTGGAGCCTGGCTGGAAGTCGGTGCGCAGCGCGTTGCTGGACCACTTCTCGGCCTGTCCGGTGCCGCCGTACATGGCGACGATATGGCCGGTCTTCGGGTCCACGGAGGTGGCGCCGGCCTGGACGTACTTGTCGACCGGGCGGTCCTTGGAGGTGTTCTTGCGGTCGAGCTTGGACTCCAGCTCGTCCTGGACGGCCTGCTCCAGCGCGGCCTGCTTCTTGCGGTCGATGTTGAGGGTGATGGTCCACCCGCCGGCCTTGAGCTCGTCCTCGTCGACGCCGTTCGCGGCGAGTTCGGCTTCGGCGGCCTGGAGCAGATAGCCCTTCTGGCCCTCGGTGCCGGGGGCCGGCTTGGGCTTGATGGGCTCCTGGAACGTGGTGGCGCCGGCGGTGGCCTGGTCGAGGGCGCCCATCTCGACCATGTTGGAGAGGACCCCCTTGTAGCGGATCATGACCCGCGTCTTGCTCTGGGGTCCGGCGACGGCCCAGTCGTACTGGCTGGGGGCCTGGAGGAGGGCGGCCAGATAGGCGCCCTGGGCCAGGTTCAGCTTTTCGACGTCGACCCCGTAGTAGGCCTTGGAGGCGGCCTGGATGCCGTAGGCGCCGCGGCCGAAGTAGCTGGTGTTGAGGTAGCCGGCGAGGATGTCGTCCTTCTCCATCCGCCGGTCGACCTTGAGGGAGATCACCAGTTCCTTGAGCTTGCGGGTCGCCGTCTGGTCCTGGTTCAGGTAGTAGTTCTTGACGTACTGCTGGGTGATGGTGGAGCCGCCGGCCTTGCCCTGGCCGGTGAGGGTGACGAAGGCGCCGCGGGCCACGCCCAGGATGTCGATGCCCTTGTCCTTGTAGAAGGACTTGTTCTCGATGGCGATGAACGCCGTCTGGACTTCCTTGGGGATCCTGTCGAGGGTGACGATCTCGCGGTTCTTCTCGCCGGTGCGGGTCATCAGGGAGCCGTCGGCGTAGTTGTAGACGTTGCTCTGGAGGAGGGCGTCGGCGTTGGCCTGGTCCGGCTCGTCCACGTAGAAGTACAGCCCGACGAGGGCGGCCATGCCGGCCAGGATCACTCCGAAGAACGTGCCGAGGATCTTCCGCCAGGTGAAGAACCTGCGTATGCCGGTCTTCCGGCCCGTCCGGGCTCCGGCCCGTCCGCCGCCCTTCGGCGCGCGCCGTGCTCCGCGCTGCTTCTGCGCTCTGCGCGCTTCTGCTCGGCCCATCGCTCCCGCTCCGCTCGATTTCCCCCCGACGTCAGCTCCGAAAACTAACACCGCAGGAATGGACAAAGATCGATGAATATCGACCAATACCGCCTAATCCGGACGTGAGAATCAGCACCCACTCCAGAGGAACCGACGCACGAAGGGGGGTTGGGGTTGCGGTGGCGCCAAAAAGTGATATCACTTTGCTAGAGAGTTCGACCGACTGAAACGGGGCGAAAGATGACCGACACCGCGAACCGGATCCACGACGTGGTCGCACCACTGGACCCGGACCCGCAGATACGGGAGTACCCGGCGCACAGCGTCGGCGGCGGACTGGCCCTGCTGGGCGGGCTGCTCGGACTGCTGGCGGGCGCGGGCGTGGTGGTCGGCGGGGCCCTGGTCTCCGGAGCCGGCCTCAAGGCCCTCCTGATCGTGCTGGGCATCCTGATCGGCATGGGCTCCCTGCTGATGATGTGCGGGCTGAACATGGTGGCCCCGGGCGAGGCCCGGGTGGTCCAGCTGTTCGGCCGCTACCGGGGCACCATCCGCACCGACGGACTGCGCTGGGTCAACCCGCTGACCTCCCGGGAGAAGATCTCGACCCGGGTCCGGAACCACGAGACCGCCGTGCTGAAGGTCAACGACGCCTACGGCAACCCGATCGAGCTCGCCGCGGTGGTGGTCTGGAAGGTCGAGGACACCGCGCGGGCGGTGTTCGAGGTGGACGACTACACCGAGTTCGTGGAGACCCAGACCGAGGCCGCGGTCCGGCACATCGCCATCGAGTACCCCTACGACTCCCACGACGAGGGCGGGCTGTCGCTGCGCGGGAACGCCGAGGAGATCACCGAGAAGCTGGCCGTGGAGCTCCGGGTCCGGGTGGAGGCGGCCGGGGTGCACATCATCGAGTCCCGGTTCACCCACCTCGCGTACGCCCCGGAGATCGCCTCCGCGATGCTCCAGCGGCAGCAGGCCGGCGCCGTGGTGGCGGCCCGCAAGCTGATCGTCGAGGGCGCCGTGGGCATGGTCGAACTGGCCCTGAACCGACTGGCCGAGGAGGACGTCGTGGACCTGGACCCCGAGCGCAAGGCCGCCATGGTGTCCAACCTGATGGTGGTGCTGTGCGGTGACCGCGCCGTGCAGCCCGTCGTCAACACCGGGACGCTGTACCAGTGACCCCCTCCGGGCAGGACGCCGCCGAGGCGGGCGACGGGGAGGCCGGGCGGGCAGCCCGGCAGGCCCGGCAGGCCCGCAAGCAGGTGCTGCTCCGGCTGGACCCCCAGGTGCACGACGCGCTCGCCCGCTGGGCGGCCGAGGAGCTGCGGAGCACCAACGCGCAGATCGAGTTCCTGCTGCGGCGGGCCCTCGGGGAGGCCGGCCGGCTGCCGGCCGCCCCGGGCCCCATCGCCCGCCGCGGCCGGCCCCCGAAGGCGCCGCCCGACCCCACCTGACCCGGCCCGACATCCCTGCCGACCCCTGCTGGCCCCTGCTGACCAGCACGGACGGACATGCCCCGCGCCCCGGCGGAGTGCTCGTACGACCCTTCGTCGCGAGTATTCACCGGGGGTATACACCGCAGGTATACACACGGTGTACAGTCGGGGCATGTCCATCGGTCACACCCTTCTCGGCCTCCTGGAGGCCGGCCCCCGCCACGGCTACGACCTCAAGCGGACCTTCGACGCCACGTTCGGCCACGACAAGCCGCTCGCCTACGGGCAGGTCTACTCGACCATGTCCCGGCTGCTGAAGAACGGCCTCGTCGAGGTCGACGGCATAGAGGCCGGCGACGGCCCCGAACGCAAGCGGTACGCCATCACCGACGCCGGGATCACCGACGTCGAACACTGGCTGGCCCAGCCCGAGAAGCCCGAGCCGTACCTCCAGTCCACCCTGTACACCAAGGTGGTGCTGGCCCTCCTCACCGGCCGGGACGCCGCCGAACTCCTCGACGTGCAGCGCGCCGAGCACCTCCGGCTGATGCGCCTGCTCACCAACCGCAAGCGGCAGGGCGACCTGGCCGACCAGCTGGTCTGCGACCACGCCCTGTTCCACCTGGAAGCCGACATCCGCTGGCTGGAGCTCACCGCCGCCCGGCTGGACCGGCTCGCCGCGGAGGTGCTCCGATGACCCCCGCCGGCTCCCTCCTCCAGGCCACCGACCTCCGCAAGGCCTACGGCCCCACCGCCGCCCTCGACGGCGCCGGGTTCTCCATCCACCCCGGCGAGATCGTCGCCGTCATGGGCCCCTCCGGCTCCGGCAAGTCCACCCTGCTGCACTGCCTCGCCGGCATCGTCACCCCCGACTCCGGCTCCATCCGCTACGCGGACCGCGAGCTCACCTCGATGAGCGACACCGAACGCAGCGCCCTGCGCCGCACCGACTTCGGCTTCGTCTTCCAGTTCGGCCAGCTCGTCCCCGAACTGACCTGCGTGGAGAACGTCGCCCTGCCGCTCCGCCTCAACGGCATGAAGCGTCCCGCCGCCGAACGCACCGCGCGGGACTGGATGGAGCGCCTGGAGGTCGACGACGTCGCCGGCAAGCGGCCCGGCGAGGTCTCCGGCGGCCAGGGCCAGCGGGTCGCCGTGGCCCGGTCCCTGGTCACCGGCCCCCGGGTGCTGTTCGCCGACGAACCCACCGGCGCCCTGGACTCCCTCAACGGCGAGCGGGTGATGCAGCTGTTCACCGAGGCCGCCCGGTCCACCAACGCGGCCGTGGTCCTGGTCACCCACGAGACCCGGGTGGCCGCCTACTCCGACCGCGAGATCGTCGTCCGCGACGGCGTCTCCCGCGATATGGAGCGCATCGTATGAGCACCCTCCGGACCTGGGCCCGGGACCTCGGGATGGGCGCCCGCTTCGCCTTCGCGGGCGGCCGGGAGGGCTGGTTCCGCACCCTGCTCACCGGGGTCGGGGTGGGCCTCGGCGTGACCTTGCTGCTCGTCACCGCCGCGGTGCCGACCGCGCTGGCCGCCCGGGACTCCCGCAACGAGGCCCGCGAGACGATGACCTCGCAGACCGCGGACGGCCCGGGGCGCGACACCCTGCTGACCGCCCGCGCCGACCTGACGTACCACCAGCAGGACGTGGACGGCCGGCTGGTCCAGCCGGAGGGCCCGGACGCCCCGCTGCCGCCCGGCCTGTCGGCCTTCCCCGCCCCCGGCGAACTGGCCGTCTCCCCGGCCCTCGACCGGCTGATGAGGACCGGCGAGGGCGCCCTGCTCCGCGAGCGCCTCGACGGGCCGATCGCCTCGGTCATCGGGGACGAGGGCCTGGTCGGCCCCGACGAGCTCTACTACTACCTGGGCACCGACCGGCTGGACCCGGCCCGCTCCTCCTCGGTCCAGCGGGTCACCGGCTACGGCTGGGACATCCAGCAGGAGGCCATGGACCCGGTCCTGACCCTCCTCGTGGTCCTGGTCTTCGTGGCCCTGCTGATGCCGGTCGCCGTGTTCATCGCGGCCGCCGTACGGTTCGGCGGCGACCGCCGCGACCGCAGGCTGGCCGCGCTCCGGCTGGTCGGCGCCGACGGCCGGGCGGTCCGCCGGATCGCCGCCGGCGAGGCCCTCGCCGGATCCCTGATCGGCCTGGTCCTGGGCACCGGGCTCTTCCTGGTGGCCCGTCAGCTGGCCCCGTACGTCCGGATCCGCGGGCTCAGCGTCTTCCCGTCCGACCTCGACCCCTCCTTCGGGCTGGCCGCGCTGGTCGCGGCAGCGGTGCCCGCCGCGGCGGTCGCGGTGACCCTGCTCGCGCTGCGCGGGGTGGTCATCGAACCCCTCGGCGTGGTGCGCACGGCCGCCGTGAAGCGGCGCCGGATCTGGTGGCGGCTGCTGATGCCGCTGGCCGGACTGGGCCTGCTCGCCCCGCTGATGGGCCGCGGCAACGACAGCGGCTACTTCAACCAGTGGCAGGTGTCCGGCGGTGTGGTGCTGCTGCTCGTCGGCATCACCGCCCTGCTGCCCTGGCTGCTGGAGCGGATCGTCGGCCGGCTCGGCGGCGGCTCCGTGTCCTGGCAGCTGGCCGTCCGCCGGCTCCAGCTCACCAGCGGCAGCGCCGCCCGGCTGGTCAACGGCATCGCCGTGGCGGTCGCCGGGGCCATCGCCCTCCAGATGCTCTTCGCGGGCGTCGAGGGCGACTACACCAAGGAGACCGGCCAGGACCCCTCCCGCGCCTCGCTGTCCATGCTGACCACCACCACCGAGGGCGTCGAAGCCGTCGGCCGGGACCTGGCCCGGACCCGGGGGATCGCGCAGACCATCGCCCTGGGCTCCGCCAGCGGCTCCCGGACCCGGGTGGTGGGCGACGCCGTCGACAGCTCCCTGGACCTGACCATCGGCAGCTGCCGGGCGCTCGCCGAGATCGCGAAGCTGCCCTCCTGCAAGGAGGGCGACACCTTCATGCTGCCCACCACGGCGGGCGAGGGCGGCCCCGGCGGGGTCGTCGCCAAACCGGGCGAGACCCTCTACACGGGCAATGTCTACGGCCACGAGGGCGTGGCCCCGGTCCGCTGGACCCTGCCCGCCGGCACCCGGACCGTCGCCCCCCGCAAGGACCCGAACGGGATGCTTCGCTCCGGGATCCTGGTCACCCCGGCGGCCGCCCCGAAGAAGCTGGGCGAGTTCCAGTCCGCGCAGGTGTACATCAAGCTGGACCCGGCCGTGCCGGACGCCCTGGAGCGGGCCCGGACCGCGGTGTTCAAGGCGGATCCGCTGGCCACCGCGATGACCCTGCAGTCCTACCAGACCGCCAACCGGTTCTCCTCCGTCCGGACCGGCCTGTTCGTCGGCGCCACCTGTGTGCTGCTGCTGATCGGCGCCAGCCTGCTGGTCTCCCAGCTGGAGCAGCTGCGGGAGCGGAAGAAGCTGCTGTCGGCCCTGGTGGCCTTCGGCACCAGGCGGTCCACGCTGAGCCTGTCCGTGCTGTGGCAGACCGCCCTGCCGATCGCGCTGGGCATCGGCCTGGCCGTGGTCGTCGGAGTGGCCCTGGGCGTGGTGCTGATGCGGATGACCGCCGTGCCGGTCCGGATCGACTGGGCCTCCGTGGCGGCCATGTCCGGGATCGGCGCCGGGGTCGCCCTGCTGGTGACCGCCCTCAGCCTGCCGCCGCTGCTGCGGCTGATGCGCCCGGACGGTCTCCGTACGGAATGAGTCCGCGGCGGCCCGTCACTCGGCGGGCCACACCGGCAGCGGCCGCACCGCCTCGCGCAGTGCGGCCGCCACCGCGTGGAACTCCCCGGACCGGGCCGTGCCGGTGCGCATGGCCAGGGCGATCCGGCGGGACGGGGCCGGCTCGGCGAAGTACCCGGTGGCCAGATAGGCGTTGCGGGTGGTCTCCAGTCTCAGCGCGGTGCGCGGCAGCAGGGTGACGCCGAGTCCGCCGGCCACCAGCTGGACCAGGGTGGAGAGCCCGGCCGCGGTGGTGGTGACCGCGGCCCCCTCGGTGCGGCCGGCCTCCCGGCAGATGTCCAGGGCCTGGTCCCGCAGGCAGTGGCCCTCGTCGAGCAGCAGCAGCCGCAGTCCGCGCAGCTCGGCGCGGGGGATGTCGCGGCGGCCCGCCAGCGGGTGGTCGTGCGGCACCAGCAGGACGAAGTCCTCGTCGAACAGCGGCAGCTCGGTGACCCCGGGGAAGCCCAGCGGGACGGCGAGCAGCAGCAGGTCCAGCCGGCCGCCGGCCAGCCCCTCCAGCAGCGAGGAGGTCTGCTCCTCGTGGACCTGGAGGTCCATCCCGGGCCAGCGGCGCTGGAACAGCCCGAGCACGGTGGGCAGGAGGTAGGGGGCGACGGTGGGGATCACCCCGAGCCGGAGGACCCCGGTGAAGGGGGCGCGGACCGCCTCGGCCTCCTCCAGCAGTCCGCCCATCGCGTCGAGGACCACCCGGGCGCGGTCGGCGATCCGCTCCCCGGCCGGGGAGAGCAGCACCTTGCGGGTGGTGCGCTCCAGCAGCCGGACCCCGAGGGCCTCCTCCAGGGCGGAGACCGCGCCGGAGAGGGCGGGCTGGCTCATCCCGATGGCGGCGGCGGCGTCCCGGAAGTGGAGGTGCTCGGCGACCGCGGCGAAGGCGCGGAGCTGGGCGAGGGTCGGCTGCTTCGCCCCCCGGTTACCGACAGTCACTGATAACTACCTCCGATCGCCCGACACAAGACTAGCTATTTCTGTAATCAATGCAGCTGTGTCAGCATGTGAGATCAGTCCAACCCCCTCGGAAATCCCTCAAAAAGGGCATCTTCCCTTGCGCAAGGAGAGCACGTGCTCACTGTCGGCGACAAGTTCCCCAGCTACGATCTGACCGCCTGCGTCTCGCTGGAAGCCGGCAAGGAGTTCGCGCAGATCGACCACAAGACCTACGAGGGCAAGTGGCGCGTGGTCTTCTTCTGGCCGAAGGACTTCACCTTCGTCTGCCCCACCGAGATCGCCGCCTTCGGCAAGCTGAACGACGAGTTCCTGGACCGCGACGCGCAGATCCTGGGCGTCTCCGGCGACTCCGAGTTCGTCCACCACGCCTGGCGCAAGGACCACGCCGACCTGCGCGACCTGCCCTTCCCGATGCTGGCCGACTCCAAGCACGAGCTGATGCAGGACTGCGGGGTGCAGGGCGCGGACGGCTTCGCCCAGCGCGCGGTGTTCATCGTCGACCAGAACAACGAGATCCAGTTCTCGATGGTGACCGCCGGTTCCGTGGGCCGTAACCCCAAGGAGGTCCTGCGGGTCCTCGACGCCCTGCAGACCGACGAGCTGTGCCCCTGCAACTGGACCAAGGGCGAGAACACCCTCGACGCCGGCGCCCTGCTGGCCGGTGAGTGACCCGTGTCCCTCGACTCCCTGAAGGCCGCCGTCCCGGACTTCGCCAAGGACCTGAAGCTGAACCTCGGTTCGGTCATCGGCAACAGCGACCTGCCCGCCCAGCAGCTCTGGGGCACGGTGCTGGCCTGCGCCATCGCCGCCCGCTCCCCGATCGTGCTGCGCGAGCTGGAGCCCGAGGCCAAGGCGAACCTGTCGCCGGAGGCCTACACGGCCGCCAAGTCCGCCGCCGCGGTCATGGCGATGAACAACGTCTTCTACCGGACCCGGCACCTGCTCTCCGACCCCGAGTACGGCACCCTGCGGGCCGGTCTGCGGATGAACGTCATCGGCAACCCGGGCGTGGAGAAGGTCGACTTCGAGCTCTGGTCGCTCGCGGTGTCCGCCATCAACGGCTGCGGTCAGTGCCTGGACTCGCACGAGCAGGTGCTCCGCAAGGCCGGCGTGGACCGGGACACCGTCCAGGAGGCCTTCAAGATCGCCTCGGTGATCCAGGCCGTGGCCGTCACCCTGGACGCGGAGGCGGCCCTCGCCGCCGAGTAGCCCCCGCCCGTCCCGAAGGCCCTCATGCCCTGAGCTCCTCAGGACCTGAGGGCCTTCATCATGGCGCGCATGTCCTCGATCAGGGCGGACTGCAGGGCGGTCATGTCCACCTGCTCCGGCTCTCCCTCCGGGGGGCCGTCGCCGAAGTCCGTGACCGAGACCGACAGCCGCAGGACCGTGCCGCCGTCCAGCACCCTGAGCTCCGCGCTGTCCCCGTCGCCCAGGCTCATCAGGGCCCGCTCGCCGAGCCCCGCCACCTGGGCGCGCTCCGCCACCGAGTCCTCCAGCACCCGCTCCACCTCGAACTCGGCCTCCGGATCGGTCTTCTTGTGGAGGTCGAGCTGCGCCATCACGAAGTGGCTGCGCCGGCCCAGGCCCTCGGAGTCCTCCCGGCCGGCATCGGAGAGCATGCAGACGGCCTGGTCCAGCACCGGGTCCCGGACGTCCCGGTGCTCCGGCCCGTTGGCGTGCAGCGGGCCGGCGAGCCGGGTCAGGGCGGAGGCCTCCAGCTCGTCGCACAGGTTCTCCGGCAGCCGGTAGGCGATCTCCGGCGGGGCGTCCTGCCGGGCGGCGACCGCGTAGAGTCCGCCGGCCCACAGCACCGAGACCGCCAGGGCGCCGCCGACGGCCCACAGCCAGGGCCGGGCCGGCCGGCTGCCGGGCGGGGCCCCGCCGGACCCGGAGGCGGTGTCGGGGCCGGGCCCGGGCCCGGGACCGGTCCCGGGGCCGAGGGCGGTCTCCGGCGGGCGGTGGTCCTCCCAGCCGCCGTCCAGCTCCGGCTCGCTGATCATCGTGTTCCCCCCGGTTTCCGCAGTGCCGACATCACCGCGCGCATGTCCTCGATCATCGCCGCCTGGACGGCCGGACCGTCGGGTTCCGGGGGCATCCGGTCGGCGGCCTCCGGCCCGCCCAGGTCCTCGCCGGTGACGTACCAGTCGACGGTGAGCTGGAACACCGCCCCGCCGTCGAGCACCCGCAGCCGGGGACCGCGGCCGGGGGCCTGTTCGTACAGCAGGGCCCGTTCCCCGAGGCCGGGCAGTTCGGCCTGGGCGGCCAGCGGGGCGGAGGCGAACGTCCCGGTCTGCCAGTTCGCCTCGAACTCCGGCTCCGGGTCGGCCGCCTTGTGGAGTTCCAGGGTCAGCGTCACCTCGTAGGAGAGGAAGGGCGCGTCGCCGGGCCGGTGTTCGCCGCCCGGGTCGTTGCCGAGCCCGCACCAGGACACGTCCACCGACTCGTGCAGCCGTTCGTCCTCGCGGGCCTGGGAGCGCAGGTCGCCGAGCAGCCGGGTCAGTTCGACCGCCCGGACCCGTTCGCACAGGGCGGCCGGGTTCTCGTAGGCGATGGCCGGCCGGCGGTCGGGGTCCGGCAGGGCGGTGAGGGCCCCGGCCCACAGCGCGGAGGCGGCCAGCGCCCCGGCCAGCAGCCACTGCCAGGCCGGCCGGGTCCGGTCCGTCCCCGGGGGGCCGTCCGGTGTGCCGGTGGCCATCAGCTCGGCGGGCCGGTCGGGGAAGTCCGGGGCGCCGTCGAGCTCAGGTTCGCTGATCACCCGGCCGGCTCTCCCCCTGGTCGTCCGCGGCCGGCGCGGTCACCGCGAGCGCGGTCGCCCCGTGCGGTGCGGGCCCGACCCGCATCTGACGTTCGTAGGAGTAGACCCGCAGATAGCCGACCACCGTGTTGGTGACGGCGACCAGCGGCACCGCGACCACCGCGCCGCCGATCCCGGCGATCATGCCGCCGGCCGCGACCGAGAGCACCACGGCCAGCGGGTGCACCCGGACCGCCCGGCCCAGGATGAACGGCTGCAGCACATGGCCCTCGATCTGCTGCACGGCGAGCACCACGGCCAGCACCATCAGGGCCGTGAACACCCCCTGGGTGACCAGGGCCACCACCACGGCGAGGGCTCCCGAGACCACCGCGCCGACCAGCGGGATGAAGGCGAACAGGAAGATGAAGACGGCCAGCGGGACCGCCATCGGCACATCCAGGAAGTAGATGCCCAGGCCGATGAAGATGGCGTCGATGAGGGCGACGATCACGGTGCCGCGGACGTACGCGGTCAGGGTCCGCCAGGCGCGCGGGCCGGCGCCGGCGACCCCGGGGCGGGCGACGGCCGGGACCAGGCCGAGCACCCAGTGCCAGATCCGCTTCCCGTCGTAGAGCAGGAAGAGGGTGGAGAACATGGCGAGCAGGATGCCGGTCAGCACCTCGACCATCACCGTCACGCCCTGGAGTCCGGCGGAGGTGATCTCGTCGGTGTTGGAGCCGACGGTCTCGGTGAGGTTCTTCGCGATGTCGTTGATCTGCTTCTCGGTCACATGGAACGGGCTGTCCAGTGCCCAGAGTTTGAGCTCGTTGATGCCGTCCTTGACCCGGTCGGAGAGGTCGTCCAGGTTCTCCATCACCTGCCAGACCACGAACCAGCCGACCAGCCCGATGACCACGAACCCGAGGACCGCGGTGACGGCGGTGGCCAGTCCGCGCGGCAGCCCGAACCGGCGCAGCCGGACCACGAAGGGCTGGAGCAGGGCGGTGATGAGCATGGCGGCGGCGAAGGCCAGGACGACGAGCCGGACTTCGCTGATCACCTTCATCAGCACCCAGAGCATCCCGGCGAGCAGCAGCAGCCGCCAGCTGGCCTCGGCGGCCACCCGGACGCCCCAGGGGACCATCACGGCCGGTTCGGGGCGGGCGGGCGGCAGGTGCGGGTGCACCGGCCCGGACACCGCCGCGGACACCGCCGCGGGCTCCGCCGGGGCGGCCGCGGGCACCGGGGCCGGGGCCGGGACCGGCGGCGGGGGCACGGAGGCCTCGGCGGTACCCGGGGCGGGTTCGCCCGCGGTCTCCGCCTCGACCTCCGCCCGCCGCCGGTTGAGCCGTTCGTCCATCCGGTTCAGCTCGTTGCCGAGCCGGCCCAGCCAGCCCGCTCTCTTCGCCATCTCGTTCCCTTCCCCCCGCCCGTCCGTACCGCGCCTCGTCGACCGTACACGCGAGGAGCCCCGCACCGTAGGACGGTGGGGGGCTCCCGGAGGTTGTGCTGGGGTGCTGCCGCGGCCGCTAGTACCAGCGGTTGGCCTTCCAGAACGTCCACGCTTCGCAGGGGCTGCCGTAGCGCTTGTTCATGTAGTTCAGGCCCCACTCGATCTGGGTGGCGGGGTTGGTGCGCCAGTCCGCGCCGGCCGAGGCCATCTTCGACCCGGGCAGCGCCTGGACCAGGCCGTACGCGCCCGAGGACGGGTTCTGCGCGCGGTAGTTCCAGGTGGACTCGTGGTTGATGATGGTGGAGAAGCAGGTCCACTGGCCGGCCGGCACCATCTGCTTGGCGATGGCCTTGACCTGGGCGACCGTGTACGAGGCGCGGACCGGGAAGGCACCGCCGTCGCGGGTGGAGCGGTTGGCGACCTGCGCCGCCTTCTCCTCGCGCTCCTTCTTCGCCTTCGCCTGGGCGGCGGCCTTCTTCTCCTTGGCGTCCTTGGCGGCCTGGAGGCGGGCGGCCTCCTCGACCGACTTCTTCGCCTCGGCGTCGGCGGACAGCGCGATGGTGTCGGCCTGCTGCGTGAGGGAAGCCGTCTGGACCGCTGCCTGCTCGCCCACGGGGATGTCCGCGAGGAGGGTTGCGGCTCCGGTGTCCGCGGCGGCCGTTTCGAAATCGTTCGAGTTCGAGGTGTCGCCCGTGGCGACGCCCACGACAGCTCCGACGGTGGTGACCGCGGTGGCAGATGCCACGGCGATCCCCCGGACCGAGATCCGGCTCACACGGTGTCCTTCCAGCAGCGACCGCGACGTGACCGCAGCGGTCGCAAGAGCGCCCCTGGCACTGTCCTCCGGCACTGCGGTCACTGGAGGCACGGGCCCGGTTCCGGGCGGCATACGGCGGTCGACTCTGGAGTTGTGGGTACAGCTGTGCCGTATGCGGGGCCTGACGGAGAACAGACTCTGCCGGACCTCCACGGTGCGGGGCAATTATCCGTTGCGTGGGAAAGCTCACACCTGGGAAGGGCCCTGGGGTTTGAGTAAACCCCTGTGCACGGCGGCGCCGTCCGGCTAGGCTCTCGGGCCTTTGCCGGACGGCGCCAACCATCCTTCCCCTATGGGCGGTTTGAGCTGCTTCGGTCCGTCACATCGACTCCAGCATCTCGGTGACCAGGGCCGCGATCGGGGAACGCTCGGAGCGGGTCAGCGTGATGTGCGCGAAGAGCGGATGGCCCTTCAACTTCTCGACCACGGCGACCACTCCGTCGTACCGGCCGACCCTGAGGTTGTCCCGCTGGGCCACGTCGTGGGTGAGGACCACCCGCGAGTTGGCGCCGATCCGGGACAGCACGGTCAGCAGGACGTTGCGTTCCAGCGACTGGGCCTCGTCCACGATGACGAACGCGTCGTGCAGCGACCGGCCGCGGATGTGCGTCAGCGGCAGCACCTCCAGCATGCCGCGGCCCAGCACCTCCTCGATCACCTCGCGCCCGGCCACCGCCGAGAGGGTGTCGAAGACCGCCTGCGCCCAGGGGCTCATCTTCTCGGAGGCGTCACCCGGCAGATAGCCGAGCTCCTGCCCGCCCACCGCGTACAGCGGCCGGAAGACCATCACCTTCTGGTGCTGACGCCGCTCCAGCACGGCCTCCAGGCCCGCGCAGAGCGCCAGTGCCGACTTGCCGGTGCCGGCCCGGCCGCCCATCGAGAGGATCCCGATCTCCGGATCGAGCAGCAGGTCCAGGGCGATCCGCTGCTCGGCGCTGCGGCCGTGCAGCCCGAACGCCTCCCGGTCGCCGCGGACGAGCTTCACGTTCCCGTCCGCGGTGACCCGGCCGAGGGCCTTGCCGCGCTCGGACTGGAGCACCAGTCCGGTGTGGACGGGCAGCTCGGCGGCCTCCGGGACGTACAGCCGCTCCTCCGAGTAGAGGAGGTCCACCTGTTCGCCGGAGAGCGCGAGCTCGCTCATGCCGGTCCAGCCGGCATCGGTGATCGCGAGCTCCGCCCGGTACTCCTCGGCGAGCAGACCCACCGAGGAGGCCTTGATGCGGAGCGGGAGATCCTTCGACACGACCGTGACGTCGAAGCCCTCGGCCTGGAGGTTGCGGGCGACCGCGAGGATCCGCGAGTCGTTGTCCCCCAGCCTGAAGCCGGCGGGCAGGACCCCGGGGTCGGAGTGGTTGAGCTCGACACGCAGACTGCCGCCCAGCTCGCCCAGTGGGATGGGGGCGTCGAGGCGGCCGTACCGGACCCGGAAGTCGTCGAGCAGACGGAGTGCCTGCCGGGCGAAGTAGCCGAGTTCGGGATGGTGCCTCTTGGCCTCCAGCTCGGTGATCACCACGATCGGGAGCACGACCTCGTGCTCGTCGAACCGGGAGAAGGCGTTGGGGTCTGCCAGCAGGACGCTGGTGTCGAGGACGTAGGTCCGCCTGTCGGGCAGGCGGCGCTTTGTGCTGGTCACCACGGAAGGACGTACCCCCTCGGAAGAGGTCGGGCCATGAAGACCGGACCGGTCATCGGCACCCATGCCAGGGCCGAATTCCGGCCCTCCATTCCGTCCGTGCGAACCGCACGCGCGTCCTGGTGCAAAGGGCCTCCCGGGCGGACGGCCCCATGCCGTCCGCTGAGACTCGACACCCGTGGATCGGGGGTCGACCTGCCAGTGATATTCCCTCGAACACGCCCGACCATGCCATGGCATATGACGGACGCTCGGTGAATCCCTGGTGAAGGCCTCGGGGGCCGTGCGGGAGGGTCGGCGGGGGCTGCCGAGGACCCGTCAGGCGCCGTAGCGCCGGTGCCGGGCGGCGTAGTCGCGCAGCGCCCGGAGGAAGTCGACCTTGCGGAAGGCCGGCCAGAACACCTCGCAGAAGTAGTACTCGGAGTGCGCGCTCTGCCAGAGCATGAATCCGGACAGCCGCTGCTCACCGCTGGTGCGGATCACCAGGTCCGGGTCGGGCTGGCCCCGGGTGTAGAGGTGCTCGGAGATGTGGTCGATGTCCAGGATCTCGGCGAGCTCCTCGATGGAGGTGCCCTTCTCGTGGTGCTCCAGCAGCAGCGAGCGGACCGCGTCGGCGATCTCCTGGCGGCCGCCGTAGCCGACCGCGACGTTGACCAGTATCCCGTCGATGTCGTGGGTGGCCTGCTCGGCCTCCTTCAGCACGGCCTGGGTGTGCGCCGGAAGGATGTCCAGGTTGCCGACGTGGTGCACCCGGCGGCCGTCCTCGGCGAGCCGGCGCACGGTGTTCTCGATGATCGCCAGCAGCGGCCGCAGCTCGACCTCGGGCCGGTCCAGGTTGTCCGTGGAGAGCATCCACAGGGTGACGACCTCGACATCGGTCTCGTCACACCACCCCAGCAGCTCGGAGATCTTGTCCGCCCCGGCCTGATGGCCCTGCTCGGTGGTACCGCCGGACGCCTTGGCCCAGCGCCGGTTGCCGTCCAGGATGACGCCGATGTGCTTGGGCACCGCGGCATGGTCGAGGCGGCCTTCCACCCGGCGTGCGTACAGCCTGTACACCAGGTCGCGCAGCTTCACGATCCTTCTGCCCCTCCGTGCAATGCCCCCGTGCGAATTGCGGTCCCCCGAGTGCGCCACATTACTGCGGACCGTCGGCACTGGCCCAACTCGGTCTGTCACAAGTCCGTGATAGGGAGGACAACGTGACTGATACCAATCTCTATCGGGCAGAGCCCTCGCGGTACGACTCCATGGAGTACCGGCGCACCGGACGCAGCGGCCTCAAGCTCCCCGCGATCTCCCTCGGCCTCTGGCACAACTTCGGCGACGACAGGTCCCTGGGGTCCCAGCGGGCGATCCTCCGGCGGGCCTTCGACCTCGGGGTGACCCACTTCGACCTGGCCAACAACTACGGACCGCCGCCCGGCTCGGCCGAGCTCAACTTCGGCAAGATCTTCGCCCAGGACTTCGCGCCCCACCGCGAGGAGCTGGTGATCTCCACCAAGGCCGGCTACCTGATGCACCCCGGCCCCTACGGCGAGTGGGGCAGCAGGAAGTACCTCCTCGGCTCCCTGGACTCCTCGCTGAAGCGGATGGGCCTGGACCACGTCGACGTCTTCTACTCGCACCGCTTCGACCCGGAGACCCCGCTGGAGGAGACCATGGGCGCCCTGGCGTCCGCGGTCCAGCAGGGCAAGGCGCTGTACGTGGGCGTCTCCTCCTACACCGCCGAGCAGACCGCGGAGGCGGCCCGGCTGCTGCGCGGGATGGGCGTCCGGCCGCTGATCCACCAGCCCTCCTACTCCATGATCAACCGCTGGACGGAGGAGGACGGGCTGCTCGACACCCTGGAGGAGGCCGGGATGGGCTGCATCTCCTTCGCCCCGCTCGCCCAGGGCATGCTGACCGGCAAGTACCTCAAGGGCATCCCGGAGGGCTCGCGGGCCACCCAGGGCAAGTCGCTGAACCCGGCCCTGCTGTCGGAGGACGTGGTCGGCCGGCTGAACGGGCTGAACGCCATCGCGGCCCGGCGCGGCCAGTCGCTGTCGCAGCTGGCGCTCAACTGGGTGCTGCGGGACGAGCGGATGACCTCGGCCCTGATCGGGGCGTCCAGCGTGGCGCAGCTGGAGGAGAACGTGGCGGCCCTGGCCGGCGCACCGCTGTCCGAGGAGGAGTTGAAGGAGATCGACTCCTTCGCGGTCTCCACCCCGGGCACCAACATCTGGGCCCAGCGCGGCTGACCTGCGTTTACGCCCGTCCGACACGGAGAACGAAAAACGGGCCGGTCCGTGGGGGGGATACGGACCGGCCCGAGGGGGGGGTTCCACCATAACCCTTCGTAAAGCCTGCTGCGTGCATCGCCGCACCACGATTACGCTCCGAATCCGCCCAGCAGCAGTCCGGTGAGCGCCCCGGCGGCCATGAAGGGCCCGAAGGGCAGGGCCGTACGGCGGCCCGCCCGCCCGGTGGCCAGCAGGGCGAGGCCGTACAGGGCCCCGTACAGGAAGCCCAGGAACGCCCCGGCGGCCCATACCCCCCACCCGTACCACCCAAGAGCGACGCCGAGGGAGAGCGCCAGCTTGACGTCGCCGAAGCCCAGTCCGGCCGGATTGACCAGATGGAGCAGCAGGTACGCCGCGCCGAGCGCGGCACCGCCGGCCAGCGCGCCCGGCCAGGACCCGGCGGCCCCCGGCAGCACGGCGGCCGCGCCCAGCCCGGCGGCGGCCGCGGCGGCCAGCGGCAGGGTCAGCGGATCAGGCAGCCGGTGCACGGCCAGGTCCACCAGGGCCAGCAGCACCAGCACCGGGGCCAGCCCGGCGAACACCACCGCCTCGGGCCGCGGCCCGGCGGCGGCGCCGAGCGCGGCGCAGACGGCGGCGGACAGCAGGGCGACGGGCAGGGCCCTCGGGCCGTAGCGGCCGGCGGCACGCCCGGCGGGGCTGCCGGTCCGGCTGTCGGCCGGGCCCCCGGCGGGGCTGTCGGCGGGGCGCGGTCCCGCGGCGGCGCAGGCGCGGCAGCGGGCCGGGCCCGGCCGGACGGGCAGCGGGTGGCCGGCCGGGCAGCGGTCCCGCCGGGGCTCCTCCGGCTCCACCGAGAGCCGGTAGGCGGCGCGCGGCAGCAGCAGTCCGGCGGCCAGGCCGTACCCGGCGGCGAGGAAGATCACGACCAGGCCCATCCGCCGACCCTAGGGACCCGCGGCGGGAAGGGCCATGGGCCCGGGGGCCCATTCCCGCGGCCCGGCACCCCTGGCACGCTGTGGTCCGGCCGGTCCGGGCCCGGCCGCCGGCCGGGGGGCCGCGACGGGAGGGGTGCCATGGGGACCGTACGGGACGGGCGGCTGCGGGACGGGCCGGCCCTGCTGCTGATCGATCCGGAGAGCGCCCGCACCGCGGTCCCGCTGGAGGTCGCCGCCTCCTACCGGGCCCGCACCCGGGGGCTGCTCGGCCGGGACGGCATCGGTGAGGGCGCCATGCTGCTGACCCCGGCGGTGAGCGTGCACACCTTCCGGATGGCGTTCGCCATCGACGTGGCCCATCTGGACCGCTCGATGCGGGTGCTGGCCGTCACCACGATGCGGCCCGGCCGGCTGGGGCTGCCGCGGCCGCGGTCCCGCCACGTACTGGAGGCCGGGGCGGGCGCGATGGCCCGCTGGGGGCTGCGGCCGGGCAGCCGGCTCCTGGTGGAACAGCCGGGCTGACCTGCACCGGCCGTGCGGGGCACCGGCCGGGCAGGGCACCGGCCGGAGCCCGGCCGGGCCACGGTAAGTTGGGACGGTTGGGCTACGGGCGGGTGTCGGGGAGCGGGCTGATGACGGAGAACGCGCGGCTTGAGGCGCTGGAACAGCTCATGCCGGCCACCCACGGCGCGGACGAGGACATCGACTGGCAGGCCGCCGAGGCGGTCTGGGGCACCCGGTTCCCCTCCGACTACGTGGCCTTCATGGGCCGTTACGGCGCCGGCACCATCAACGGCGAGGCCACCATCCTGCTGCCGCTGCCCAAGCCGGGCCTCCAGTGGGACCCGGCCGAGATGGCCGAGGAGACCGCCAACGCCCGCCGCGAGTGGATCGCGGAGGGCGGCCGGGCCGCCTTCGACGTGGATCCCGAGGCCCTGCTCGCCTGGGGGGTGACCGGCGGCTCCGACATCCTCTGCTGGCTGACCACGGACCCCGATCCGGACCGCTGGCCGGTCCTGGTGTGCGGGCGGCACACCGCGGACACCTTCGCCGTCCATCCGTACGGAATGGCGGAATTCCTGCTGCGGCTGTTCTCCGACGAGTTCGACGTGAGCCCGGTGAGTATCACATTCTGGGACGGCGGACCGCTCGGATTCGTGCACTGGCGCAAGGGCCAGCGGCGATGGCAGGAAGGCCGCAACCCGGAGACCGGCGACCCCGATCCCTACGCGGGCGAGTTCCCGGCCTGACCCGGGCCCGACCCAGGCCCGACCCAGGCTGACTCGATCCACCCCTCATCCCGTTCCGCATCGCGGAAACGGGCATTCGGCATGTCTACGCGCGTCCGAATTGCCGATCTCATATCGGAAAACACCATCAGGAATACCCAGGGTTGGAGCATTGCCCACAAGTGCGGCCCCAATGCAATCAAACCCCCCTCTTCAGGAGAGAATTCCGGCCATCGGGCCACCTCGGGACACCGGGGTCCGAAGGGACGCTTAAGCAATCAAAAGAAAATCAAGGGAATTCCACCGTGCGACGAAGATTCTTCGGGGCGGCCGCGAGCACGGCCGCGATCGGCCTCCTCATCCCGCTCTCCGGCTGCGGCGACACCTCCGGTGACGGTGGCGACGCCACGCTCACCCTCGTCGCCGCCGAGTACGGCACGACGCCGGAGACCAGCTCCAAGGCGTTCTGGGACAAGGCGACGGAGGAGTTCACCGCCCAGCACCCCGGGATCCGGATCCAGGTCAGGCTGCTGCCGTGGGCCGACATCGACCGCGAGGTCAGCCGGCTGGTCGGCGCCGGTGAGGCCCCCGACATGGCGCTGATGGGCTCGTACTCCGACTTCGCCGCACAGGGCAAGCTCTACCCGGCGGAGGACCTGCTCTCGGTCCGCGCCGAGGCGAACTTCCTCCAGCCGCTGGCCGAGGCCGGCTCGATCGGCAGCACCCTCTACGGCCTGCCGTTCGTGGCGAGCAGCCGCCTGCTCTTCTACAACAAGGGGCTGTTCGAGAAGGCCGGGACCAGGCCGCCGAAGACCTGGTCGGAGCTGAAGGACGCCGCCGAGGCGCTGAAGGAGAAGGGCGTGAAGTACCCGTACGCCCTGCCGCTCGGCCCCGAGGAGGCGCACGCCGAGGCGATGATCTGGGAGCTCAGCAACGGCGGCGGCTTCGTCGACAGCAGCGGCAACTACAGCCTGGCCTCCGAGCCCAACATCGAGACCTTCGAATGGCTGAAGGACGAGCTGGTGGCACCCGGCCTGGTCGGCCCGGTGGCACCCGGCAAGTTCAACCGCCAGGCCGCCTTCGACGCCTTCCTGCGCGGCGAGGTCGGCATGCTGAACGGCTACCCCTCGCTGGCCCACGCGGCCGGGACGAAGGGCATCGAGGTCGGCACCGTGGACATGCCGGTCAACGACCGGCTGGGCTCCTCCGAGCAGCCGCCGGCGGTCGGCGTGGCCGACTGGATGGTGGCCTTCAACCAGAACGGCCACCAGCGCCAGATCGGCACCTTCCTGGACTTCCTCTACCAGGACAAGAACCTGTCCGACTTCGCCGGCCGCTACCACCTGCTGCCGTCCACCGTCACCGCCTCGCGCACCCCCGCGGGCGGCGGCATCGGCAAGGCCGACGAGCAGTTCCTGGCCGCGCTGCGCGGGGCCCAGCTGTACCCGGTGAACAACCCCAACTGGGTGACGGTCAGCGACACCATCAAGCGCAACATCGGGCGGGCCGTGGAGCCCGGCTCCGACGCCAAGGCGGTCCTGGAGGACATCGCCGAGAAGTCCCGCGAACAGGGCAAGAAGCCCTGATCCGCTGCCGGATCGCAGCGGAAGGCGCGGCCCGGTCGCCCGCACGGCACTCACGAGGTGCGCGGGCGACGGGCCCCTCGGGGCCGGCCCCCGGTGGGCTCAGGGGCGGCCGCCCTGGCTGAACGCCGTACGGTGCTGCGCGCAGTCGGCGTTCCAGCGGAGGGTCCCGCCGACGGTGGCGTACCCGGTCCGGGTGATCGACCACTCCACGGTGTAGTCCCCCGTGTCGCAGGCGATCCGCTTCCCGCCCGGCAGGGTGACCCGGCCGGTGGCCGGACGGTCCCGCACGGCGCTGTGCACCTCGGCGGCCTTGGTCCGGCCGGACTTCCACAGGGTGGCGTGCAGGGTCACCGGATGCTTGCCGCCCTTCTCGGTGATCACCTTGTTGACCAGCTTGGAGTCGGAGACCGACCAGGCGAACTCGAACTTGGGCTGCCAGGCGAGGGACTTGGGGTCCGGGGACTTGCTGCCCCAGTCGGCGCCCGGATCCCCGGCCTTCCTCGGCACCATCGTGTAGACCACGCCCGGGTGGAAGCGGACCTGCCCCTCCACCTTGTGCTTGCCGTCCCCGGTCCAGACCGACTTCATCTTCCCCTCCCCGCCCGCCGGGTCCTGGAGGAACGAGGACCCGTCGGCGGCCGAGGCCTCCGCCAGGGCGGGGGCGAGCGCGGCTGCGGCCGTGGCGAGGGCCAGCGCCGTGATCCGGGTGCGGGGGGCGGGACGGGTACGGTTCATAACCGGACCAACGGGACCCCCGGACGGCCCGGAACGCGGCCCGGGCCGCATTCACCCGTACGGGAATCCCCGCCCGGCCGGGCGCGGCCGGCGCCCGAGGACAGTCGTACGACCCTCGGGGGAACGAGCGGACCGGCCGGGGGCCTGCGTCGGCTCAGGCCTGGCCGGTCTCGAAGCGGCTGATCTTCCCGCCGCCGGGGGCGATGACGAACCGCCAGGCGGTGCGCATCTCGCCCCAGGTGTCGTTGCGGAAGGCGACGAGCAGGGCGCGGCCCCCGTCGGACTCGGACTGGACGTCCATGTGGCCGGAGGAGTCGAAGATCTCCTTGTCGATCCACTCCTGGAGGTCGCGGTCGGTGCCGTCGTCGGACATGGTCGCGTCGCCGGTGAGCAGGGCCAGGAAGGCCTGCTTGTCACGGGCGTTCACGGCGGAGACGAGGGCGGCGACGACCGGGTCGGAGAGCTTGTCGGGGGCGATGGTCACGGGGGCTCCTGGTGGGGCGGGGCGGACGGCTGCCCGACCAGGAGACACCGCGCGGGGGCCGGCCGCGGCGACCCTCACCCGTCCGGGGGCGGACGGCGTGTCCGGGCCCGGCCCGGGGCCCGCTCGGGGGGCGGTGCGGACCGGGGCCCGCTCAGGGGGCGGTGCGAACCGGGGCCCGCTCAGGGGGCGGTGCGGGCCGGGGCCCGCTCGGGGGGCGGTGCGGACCGGGGCCCGCTCAGGGGGCGGTGCGGACCGGGAAGCCGGTCGGGCGGCCCTGCCGCCCCAGTTCGGCGAGCACCCGGTCCAGGGCGGCCACGGTCTGGGAGCGGTCGCCGCCGCCGTCGTGGAACAGCACGGTGGGTCCGTTGCGGAGTTCGGAGCGCACGGTGTCGGCGATCCGGCCGGCGCCGGGGGTGGTGAAGTCCTTGCTGTCCACGTTCCAGCCGAGCGGTCGCATCCCGCGGGCGGCGGCGATCCGGCGGCTGTCCGGGGTGAAGGCGCCGCCGGGCGCCCGGTAGTACTCCACCTGGGGGCCGCCGGCCGCGTCCTCGATCATCTTCTCGGCGTCCAGGATCTGCTTCCGCTGGTACGGAACCGGCTTCTTGTCCATCCGGGTGTCGTGGTCGAGGGTGTGGTCGCAGAGCCGGTGCCCCTCGGAAACCACCCGCTTCACCAGGTCCGGGTGCTGGCGGGCCTGCGGGCCGATCATGCAGAAGACCGCCTTGACCCGGTGCTGCCGCAGGACGTCGAGGACCTTGGGGGTCCAGTTCGGGTCGGGGCCGTCGTCGATGGTGATGTTCACGGCCCCGCCGCCGCTCTCGGAGGCGTGCGCGATGCCCTCGGGGACCGGCTTCGGCGCCCCGGCCGCCGGGTCGCCGGGTGCTCCCGGGGCGGGCGGGGCCGAGGCCGACGGACCCTGCCGCTCGGGGCCCGAACCGCCGTCGGCCGATACGGGGACCAGGTCGGCGAAGGCCGTCACCCCCCATACGGTGGCGGCGACCAGGGCCGCCGAGGCGGCCACCGCTATTCGGGCCCGGATGTTCCGCGTACGCGCCATGAAGCTCCACACTCCCCGTCCGCTGTGAGGTTTCTGTGCGTCAGGACGTGCGGGGCGGGGCCGCGGGTTGCCGGCCGTTGGTCCCTAAGTTCCGCGTAAGGGAACGGCAACGGCCCGGCCCCCGGGTCCTGTCGGGGGTCGGGCCGTCGGCCGTCGTACGGGGAATGCGGTGGGTGGGAATCGGCTGGACGGATGGGACGGGTGGGGTAGGCGCGGGCCTACGGGCCGTCAGCGGGCCTCAGCGGCCGACCGGGTCGCCCGTACGGGCCGATCCGGCGGGCACCTCGGCGGGCGCTTCGGCGGCGGCCGGAGCCGGGGCGCCGGCGGGGGCGTCGGCGGAGGCTTCGGCGGGGCCGTCACCGGGGGCGTCGGCGGGGGCCGGTCCGGCACCGCGCAGCGGCACCTCCTTGACGAACCAGGCCGCGGCGAAGCCCAGTACGGCGATGACCGCGCCCAGCAGGAACGCCGAGTGGGTGCCGGCGGCCACCGCGTACTGGTACGCCTCGCGGATGTGCTCGGGCAGCTTCGCCAGGCTGGCCGCGTCCAGCTGGGCCGAACCGCCGGTGGCGTCGCCGCCGGCCGCACCGAGCCGGTCGGTCATGGTGTCCTGCACCCGGGTGGTGAACAGGGAGCCCATCAGGGCCACTCCGAAGGAGCCGCCGAGGGTCCGGAAGAGGGTGGCGGAGGACGAGGCCACACCCATGTCCTTCATCTCCACGCTGTTCTGCGCCACCAGCATGGTGATCTGCATCAGGAAACCGAGTCCGGCGCCCAGGACGGCCATGTAGAGGCCGGACTCCAGGCGGGAGGTGCCGGTGTCCATCTGCGCCAGCAGGAACAGCCCGACCACCATCAGCGCGCCGCCCGCGATCGGGAAGGCCTTGTACTTGCCGCTGTTGGTGGTGATCCGGCCGGCCACCAGCGAGACCGCCATCATCGACAGCAGCATCGGGAGCAGCAGCAGACCCGAGTTGGTGGCGGAGGCGCCCTGGACGGACTGCTGGAACAGCGGCAGGTAGAGGACGCCGCCGAACATCGCGAAACCGGTCAGGAACCCGATCACGGACATCAGGGTGAAGTTGCGGCTGCGGAAGATGTGCAGCGGCATGATCGGCTCGGCCGCGCGCCGCTCGACGAACACGAAGCCGGCCAGGGCCAGCACACCGGCGACGGAGAGGCCGATGATCTCGGCGGAGCCCCAGGCGTACTCGGTGCCGCCCCAGGTGGTGACCAGGACGGTGGAGGTGATCGCGACGGTGAGCAGCGCGGCACCCAGGTAGTCGATCTTGGCGGTGGTCCTCGGCTTCTTGGGGAGGTGCAGCACCGCGGTCACCATGGCCAGGGCCACGGCGCCGAGCGGGAGGTTGATGTAGAAGGACCAGCGCCATCCCATGTGGTCGGTGATGGTGCCGCCGACCAGCGGTCCGCCGATCATGGCGAGGGCCATCACACCGGCCATCATGCCCTGGTACTTGCCGCGCTCGCGGGGCGGGATCAGATCGCCGATGATCGCCATGACACCGACCATCAGACCGCCGGCGCCCAGGCCCTGGATCGCCCGGAAGCCGATCAGCTGGCCCATGTCCTGGGCCATTCCGCTGAGCGCCGAGCCGATCAGGAAGATCACGATGGAGGTGAGGAACGAGCCCTTGCGGCCGTACATGTCGCCGAGCTTGCCCCAGATCGGGGTGGAGGCGGCGGTGGCGAGCGTGTAGGCCGTGACCACCCAGGAGAGGTGCGCCAGACCGCCGAGTTCACCGACGATGGTCGGCATCGCGGTGCCGATGATCATGTTGTCCAGCATCGCGAGCAGCATCGCGATCATGAGGGCCAGCAGCACCACGCGCACGCTGCGCGGTTTCGCCTCCCCCGACACGGCGGCCACCGCGCCCGCCGCCCCGCCCTGGTCCTTCGTTCCCGCCACTTGGCACTCCCCACGCTCCCGGGGACTTACTTGCCGCCCGGCTAGTTGACTACACTGGCGAAGGTAGACCCGCAACTAGCCGGTCGTCAAGTAAGTATGTGGGGAGAGCCATGACCAGCAGTCCGCAGCAGCGGCGCGGCAACACGCGTCAGCGCATCCAGGACGTCGCACTGGAGCTCTTCGCCGAACAGGGGTACGAGAAGACCTCGCTGCGCGAGATCGCGGAACGGCTGGAGGTCACCAAGGCCGCCCTCTACTACCACTTCAAGACCAAGGAAGAGATCATCATCAGCCTCTTCCAGGACCTGACCCGGCCCATCGACGAGCTGATCACCTGGGCGGAGGCCCAGCCCCGCACCCTGGAGAACAAGCAGGAGATCCTGCGCCGCTACAGCAGCGCGCTGACCGGAGCCGCCCCGCTGTACCGGTTCATGCAGGAGAACCAGGCGACGATGCGGGAGCTCAGCATCGGGGAGACCTTCAAGCAGCGGATGTTCGCCATGGTGGACCTGCTGCGGACGGACGACGCACCGCTGGCGGACCAAGTCCGGTGCGTGAGCGCGCTGTTCACCATGCACGCCGGGATGATGTTCCTGCAGCACGTGGAGGGCGACCCGGAGGAGAAGCGGATGGCCACCCTGGAGGTCGCCGTGGACCTGATCACGCAGGCGCACCGGCAGGGCTGAAGCGGTAGCACCCGTTCGAGGGATTACTCTGCGTAGTCGGCGACGCTACTTTTGGTGACATGAACCTCACCTCGTTCACCTCGTTCACCTGCGCGACCCTGGCCCCCCTGACGTTCTCCGCCGCCATCGCAGCCGCCGGGACCCCGGCCCCCGAAGCATCGCCGGGAGCGGCGGGACCGGCGACGCCGCCGGGAAACACCTGGCGGATCGAGCCGACGGCCTCCTCCTTCGGCCTGGAGGACATCGCCCGGGAGTGCCTCGCCCGGGGCCTCGACTCCCCCGGCTTCGGCGCCCCCTGCGCCACGTACTACGCCGAGGGGGACGGTGCCGCCTGGCTGGCCCAGAAGTTCGCCGACCTCGACTCGGAGTACGCGGCCCGGCTGGCCGCCGCCCGGCGGGCCGCGCCCCGGGCCGAGCTGACCGTCGTCGGCTATCCGCCCCTGGTGGCGGGCACGGCCGCGGAAGCCGATCTCCCCTGGCTGACCGCGACGGAGAGACGGTTCGAGGACCTGCTGCGACATCGGGCGGAGGGCGCCGGGGCCGGATATGTCAGCGGGTGAGCCGGCGCTGGGACTCCTCGATCGGGATGTCGTTGATGCTGGCCTCGCGGCGCCGCATCAGCCCGTCCTCGGCGAACTCCCACTGCTCGTTGCCATGGCTGCGCCACCACTGGCCGTCCGCGTCGTGCCACTCGTACTCGAAGCGGACCGAGATCCGGTTGCCCGTATAGGTCCAGAGCTCCTTGCGGAGCCGGTAGTCGAGCTCACGGCTCCACTTGTCGGCGAGGAAGGCGCGGATCTCCTCCCGGCCCTGGAGGAAGCGGTCCCGGTTCCGCCAGCTGGAGTCCTCGGTATAGGCGAGGGCGACCCGCTCGGGATCGCGGGAGTTCCAGGCGTCCTCGGCGGCCTGCACCTTGGCGCGGGCGGTCTCCTCGGTGAACGGCGGCAGCGGCGGTCGGGTCATGGCGGATCCCTCCATCGAGAACGGTCGTTCTCACCCTAGGAGAACGACCGTTCTCCTCGCAAGGGAAAACCGGATACGCTGCCGCCATGGACGACGAAGAGGCCAGGAGCAGGCTGCTCGACACGGCGGAGGCACTGTTCTACGCCGAGGGCATCCAGGCCGTGGGCATGGACCGCATCCGCACCGCATCGGGTGTCCCCCTCAAGCGCCTCTACCGACTCTTCCCTGCCAAGGAATCCCTGGTCACCGCCTATCTGGAGCGACGGGACCGGCGCTGGCTCGATTCCCTGCGCGCGGCCGCCGGCCGCCCCGCGGCACCTCGGGAGCGGGTCCTCGCGGTCTTCGACTGGCTGGCGGACTGGTTCGAGGAGCCGGGCTTCCGGGGCTGCGCCTTCCTCAACGCCCACGGGGAACTCGGCGCGGCGGCCCCGGAAGTGGTCCGCACCCACAAGGAGGAACTCAGAACACTCCTGTCCGAGATCTCCGACTCCCCCGCCCTGGCCGGCCCCCTGCTGCTCCTGGTCGAGGGTGCCATCACGGTCGCCTCCCTCACTCCCGGCCGGGAACCGGCCCAACAGGCCCGCTCCCTGGCCGAACTCCTCCTGCCCCACCCCTGACCGAGAGGAACGGACGGACACGCGAAAAGGGACCCCCCGTCCCCGGGGAGCCCCTCCTCACACACGAACTGCCACTCGACCGGCCCTGAGGCCCGCGACTAGCGGAGCTGCGGCGCGACCACCTTGGCGTAGGTGGAATACTTCACGAAGCCCGCGTAGGAGCCCTTCGCGACGCAGTTCTTGCCGACCCAGGAGTTGATGCCGATGATGCGGCCCTTGTAGATCAGCGGACCGCCCGAGTCACCGTTGCAGATGTTGTTGGTGCCGGCGTCCTTGCCGGTGGCGGGCTTGCCACCGCAGACCATGTGCTTCTTGATGAAGTTGGCGCCGTAGTAACGGGCGCACGCCGTGTCGGAGATGATCGGCAGGTCCACCTTCTTGAGGTGGTTGGAGATCGTCTGCTTGGTGGAGGTCGTACGACCCCAACCGAGCGCGGTGGCCTTGACACCCGGCTTGTAGGACGCGGTGTCGGTGGCCGAGGTGACCTTGATCGACTTGGCCTTGGTGGAGGTCGCCAGGGTCAGCACCGCCACGTCGTTGTCGATCTTCTTCGCGTTGTACGAAGGGTGCACCCAGGTCTTGCTGACCTTGTGGATCGCGCCACCGTAGAGGCTCTTGCTGTCGGCCAGGTGCGAAGCACCGGTGACGACGAGACCCTTGCTCCAGTTGCGGCCAACCACGCAGTGCGCGGCCGTCAGGATCTTGCGCGGGGCGACGACGGCACCACTGCAGAAGTAGCCGTTGCCCTTGCTGTCCTGCGAGAAGATCTGGGTCATGTACGGGTGGTGCTTGATGTACGCCTTCTGACCACCAATGATCAGCGCGTCCTTCTTGGGACCCGCCGGAAGCGTGTCGGTGTAGGACTTGATGATGCTGGCGGCCTCGGCGTCGATCGCCGGCTCGGCAGCCTTCGGAGCGGCTCCGGCCGTCCCGGCCAGGCTGACCATGAGCGCTGCGGCTATCGCGGTGGCGGCACCGGCGAGACCGGCGCGGCCACGCGAGGACTTCGAAAGGAACATTCACTCTCCCCGTGAACAGTCGACTCAGACACACGGGGGAGACTGCGGAAACGCAATGTTGCATGAATCAGACACTGCACAGCAGCACGGCTTGGCAGTAGGCGCCAGCGTGGTCCCCCGACGTGTGCGACATGAAGACCATATGACATGTCGCGACCAATGCCCGCCGACTAACGGTGATCTTATGTACGGAAGTTGTAACAACCGATCAACTACGACCGGACTCGCCCCGGGGGAAGGTGATCTCCACTCGCCGGTTCTTCTTCCGCCCTTCCTCCGTCTTGTTGTCGGCGATCGGATAGTCCTCGCTGTAGCCCCGGATGTCGAAGGTCACACTCGGATTGCTGACCGTCTTCGCCAACTCCCGCTGCACGGCGTCCGCCCGCTTCTTCGACAGCACCTTCCCGTGCTCATAGCTCCCCTGGTCGTCGGTGAACCCGAACACCCGGACCCGGATCGCCTTCTGCTGGTTGATCTCGTTGCCGATGGCCTGGATCCGCGCCGAGGCCTGCGCATTGAGCACATCACTGTCCTCGGGAAACAGCACCTCGGCCTGCAGCGCCATCATCACGGTCTGATTGGTCTCCTGCCGCCGCTGCTCCCCACCGAGGTCCTCGACCACCTCGGCGATATCGAGCACCTTGGGCGGCGCCAGGATCCCGCCCTGGGGCATCTTGAGCCCGGGCGAATTGGAGTCGATCGGCACCGGCGCCGAAGCCGACGGCTCCGTCCCGGGCGGCCCGGTCGGCACGGGGTCGTCGGCGTAGGCGCTGGTGGCCCCGATGAAATGGGCCCCGGCGATGACCAGCCCGAGTACGGCGGTGGTGGCGGCAGCGCGATGGCGTGTGGTCATGGGGTCACCCGGAGATCTTGACAGTTGCCGAGGTAAAGGTGGGCAGACCGAAGTCGACCTCCGCAGTGGTCGACGGCGGTGCGGGGAACTGCGCGATCAACGCGACGGACTTGCCCGCCCCGATGGGAGGGATGTCCGTGGTGCACAAGCAGCGGCCCTCTGTATCGCGGAGCACGTAGTAGCGCTTCTTGGCGGCCCTGTCGACCAGGGTCGCTCCGGCGATGGAGGCCGGGCTGGCGGTCTTCTCCGTACCGCGCAACGGCGGAATGTTTCCGAAGACACTGGACCCGTTGTTCTTGATGCGACCCGTGACAGTGACGAAGCCGCCAGCGTCTCGGACCACCGAATGAATCACGAGCACGACACTGTCCGGCCCGTCCATGGTCGCCAGGACCTCCTCCGGCGCCGCACTCGTCCCCGTGGCGGCGGGCGCCTGGGGCTCCGTGCTCTGGCCCCGAGAGGTGGTGGGCTTGTCTTCGCCCTTCGGCTTGTCGTCATCGCCCGTGCCGCATCCGGCCAGTGCGAGGGCCATCACCGCCGCCATCGCCGTGGCCGCTCCCCCGCGGGCCTTCGCCGTCTGCCGAATGCTCATGTACGCCGCTTCCTTGTCTCTCGTTCCGCCATCAGCTGTCCAGCCGCACCTTGAACAGGATCCGTGCAACCTTGGTCAGCTGTCCCGGGTTCAGCGGATCCAGCTTGATCTCTCCGTCGTCCTCGCACCTGAAAGTGATCGGATCGGGATCTGGTTCTTCCGTTCCGTCATCAGGTGGTTCCGGGTTCTCGGGGTCCGGAAGCGCGGGGTCCGTGGGTTCGGAGTCTGGGGGTTCGGGTGCCGGACCCAGCGTGCAGCGCGGCTCGATCACAGCCGAAGCGGTGGCGGTGGCGTGTTTGGAGTCCGTCCCGGGGATGACCGAGTCCCCCACGACGTCGTCCGACCGGACCGTCACGGTGAATCGGGGCAGGGCGGGCTCGCATTCGACCGGCGCCTGCCCCGACTCGTTCAGGGCGGCGAAGCCCTCGGCGGCGGCGCAGGCCCTCGCCGTGTCGAAGAAGTCCCCGTCCAGCAGGTCCTGCCAGTCCTCGCGTTCGAGGTCACGCAGGACCAGGCCGGTGAACACACTGTCCCTGGCCTCGCGGCCGGCCGCCAACGCGGCCGCGTCCGCGGCACCCTGCGCCTGACTGCGGGTGGCCCCCGCCATTCCGACGACGACGAAGGCCAGGGCAGCGAAGAGGAAGGCGGCGACCAGCACCACGTACAGAGGCAGTACCTGCCCTCTGTCTCTGCTGGTGGCCGCATGCACTGCTAGTCGCCCCCGCCACCCGTGATCTGACCGACCGCGGTAACAATGGCGCTCGCAATCGTGTTGCCGATTCCCGACGCCAGGATCGCGCCGATGATCAGGACGATCACCACGATGATCCCCAGGTACTCGAAGGCCGTCTGGCCTTCGTCCCTGGACTTCCAACCGCGCAATTTGAGGTTCCGCATCAGGGCTTCCTCCACGTCCGGTCCCGCTGTCGACCCGCGGACCGTACTCAGGTGGGGCCGCGCTTGCAAAGGGTCCTGGGGCCCATCTACGGACCCACTGCGCATCGCGTCTAGCCATGACCGGGCGCCCCCGAGCGGAGGGTTCCCAGCCAGCGGGCTATGGCCTCGCTGCGGCTGGCGCTGTGGAGTTTGGCGAAGATCCGGTTGATGTGGTTCTTGACCGTCTTCTCGCTGATGAAGCAGGCGACGGCGATCTGCTGGTTCGTCATTCCGGACGCGATCAGGTCCATCACCTCCACCTCCCGTGAACTCAGCCCGAACTCGGCATGGTTGGCGATGCGTTCAGATGACTGTCCCACAATTCGTTGCGGATGCGAAGACCCGCGGAGTTCCGCGAGCAGGGCGCTGGAGGCCGTGGTGGAGAAGTGGGGGCGGCCCTCGCGGATATCGCGGACGGCTCGGGCCAGGTCGTCCGGGGTGAACTCGCCGTGGACGAGGTAGCCTCCGGCGCCCAGCAGCAGGGTCTCGCGGACGATGTCCGGCTCCTGGCTGTGCGTCAGCATCAGTACCTGGGCCAGCTGCACCAGGTGGGGCAGGGCCGAGATGCCGTCCACTCCGGGCATCCGGACGTCGAGCAGGACCACGTCCGGGGTGTGGGTGCGGGCCAGGGCCAGGGCTTCGCCGCCGTCCGCGGCCTGGGCGACCACGTCGAGGTCTTCGTGCAGGGCCAGCAGGGCGGTGAGGCCCGCCCGGATGACCGGGTTGTCGTCGGCGATGAGGACACGGATGGGGGCCATCGGGTCAGGGGCTCCTCTTCATCGGGTTCCGAGGAGGGCGGTGAAGTCGATGTCGGCGCCGTAGATGAAGCCGCCGATGAGGAGGATCATCGTGCCGGGGAGCATGAACATGGTGACCACGAAGGTGGCCTTGGGGACGGCGCGGGCGGCTCGGCGGCGGGCGTTCTGGGCGTCGGTGCGGCGCATGTCCTCGGCGATGGCGATCAGGGTGTCCACGATGGGCGAGCCGAGTTCCTCGCCCTGCTGGAGGGCGGTCACGAACTGGGCGACCTGTTCGCTGTCGTTGCGGCGGCGGAGCTGGTCGAAGGCGTCCCGGCGGCTGACGCCCATGTCCATCTGCTGGAGGGTGATGCGGACCTCGTCGGACCAGGGGCCGCGGTACTTGTCGGCGACCCGTTCCAGGGCCTGCCGGAAGCCGAGTCCGGCGCTGACGACCACGGCGAGGACGTCGAGGAAGTCGGGCAGGGTGCGTTCGATGTGGTCGCGGCGGACCCGGATCGCCGACCACAGGCCGGCTTCGATCCAGAACAGGCCGAAGGCGGCCATCAGCAGGGCCAGGACCAGCTGGCCGTTGATCAGCATGGCGAAGGCGCCGGCCGCGCCCAGGGCCCCGTACACGGCGCGGCGGGCGGCGTAGCGGTCGATGGTGAGGCCGGCGGGGTTGCCGGCCATGTCGATCTGGCGGCGTTTGCGGGCGACCTGGCGCGGGCCCATGAGGCGCAGCACCAGGGGGGCCCAGCGGATGCCCGCCCGGTCGACGAGGGAGCCGACGGCGGTGGTGCGGGTGGCGCCGACCTCCAGGGCGAGGGCGAGGTCGTCGGGGAGGGGGGTCTCGGCGCGGTAGAGGCGCAGGCCGTGGAAGGCGCCGAGGACGGAGAGGGCCATGGCGAGGGCGAGCAGGAGGGCGGCCACCGGTCACACCTCGATCTTGGAGAGGCGGCGGATGGCGACGAAGCCGAGGGCGAAGAGGCCGAGGGCGGCCAGTACGGCGATCTGGCCGGGCACGGATCCGGTCATCCGGTCCAGGGCGCCGGGCATCATCGCGTCCACCAGGAGCAGGGAGCCGAGGCCGATGAAGGGCATCAGATAGGCGGTGACGGTGACCTGGGAGAGCTGGGTGCGGACCTCGCGGCGGGTCTCCTTGCGCTGTTCCAGGGTGACGGTGAGGTTGCGGAGGCTGCCGACGATGGCGCCGCCGGCCCGGGAGGACAGCACCAGGGTGGAGACGAGGACGACGAGTTCCCGGGAGGGGAGGCGTTCGGCGAGTTCACCGAGGGCCTCGTCGATGGAGTGGCCGATGGCGAGCCGGTCGGCGACCCGGCCGAGTTCCTCGCCGGCCGGTGCCTCCAGTTCCTCGGCGGCCATCCCGATGGCGGTGCGCAGGGCCAGTCCGGCCTGGGTGGCGTTGGCGAGGATGCGGGCGAGTTCGGGGAGTTGGCCGATGAAGCGTTCGGTGCGGCGGGCCCGCTGCCAGTTGAGGAAGGCGTTCGCCGCCCACAGTCCGGTGAGTCCGGCCACCGGGCCGAAGAAGGGGGCCAGCAGGGCGGCGAAGAGCAGCCAGAGGCCGGCGACGGCGGTGGTCATGTAGACGAAGAACTCGCCGGGGGTGAGGTCGAGTCCGGTGGTGGCGAGTTTCTGTTCGATGCCGCGGCCGAGGCGGGTGCGGCGCAGCCGGCGGTCGACGGTGGGGAAGCGCCGGCGGCGGCCGCCGGGGCCGGCGGGTCCGCCGGAGGAGAGCCGTTCGATCAGTGCGGCGTGCTGGGCGCGGCCCTGGGAGTGGGCGTGGACGCCCCAGACCAGGAAGAGGCCGGCGAGGAGGGCGGCGCCGAGGGTGAGGAGTACGGGCTGGGTCACAGGGCGGTCCGGTGGGTGAGCGGGTCCTCGGGGGCGGCCACCCCGAAGGCCTGGGGGATCGGCTGGTTGGACATGTAGAGGCGTTCGGCGATGCGGCGGGGCAGCGGGTAGTACTGGAACCAGCCGGCGACCCGGCCGTCGGCGCCGGGCGGCTGGACGGCGAACCGGCAGACGGTGATCATCCGGAAGGGTTCGCGGCCGTGCGAGTCGAGGACGGAGATCTCGGTGACGCGGCGGGATCCGTCGGGGAAGCGGGTCAGTTGGACGACCACGTTGACGGCGCTGTTGATCTGGTCCTGGAGGGCTTCGAAGGGGATCTCGACCTCGGACATGGAGGCGAGGGTCTGGAGCCGCATCAGGGCGTCCTGGGTGCTGTTGGCGTGCACGGTGGCGAGGGAGCCGTCGTGGCCGGTGGACATGGCCTGGAGCATGTCGAGGGTCTCGCCGCCGCGGACCTCGCCGACGATGATGCGGTCGGGGCGCATCCGGAGGGAGTTGCGGACCAGGTCGCGGATGGTGATGCGGCCCTTGCCCTCGACGTTGGCGGGGCGGGACTCCAGCCGGATCACATGGGCCTGCTGGAGCTGGAGTTCGGCGGAGTCCTCGATGGTGATGATGCGTTCGCCTTCCGGGATGAGGCCGGAGAGGGCGTTGAGGAGGGTGGTCTTGCCGGTGCCGGTGGCGCCGGAGACGATCACGTTCGTCTTGGCCTGGACCAGCCCGGAGAGCAGCAGGAGCATCTGTTCGTCGAGGGTGCCGAGGCCGATCATCTCGGGCAGGGTGAAGGCGCGCGGGAACCGGCGGATGGTGAGGGTGGCGCCGGTCAGCGAGAGCGGCGGGATGATCACGTTGACGCGTTCGCCGGTGGGCAGCCGGGCGTCGACCATCGGATTGGCCTCGTCCACGCGCCGGTTGACGGCGGAGACGATGCGTTCGATGGTCTGCATCAGCTGCTCGTGGGAGGCGAAGCGGAGCGGCAGCTGTTCGACCCGTCCGGCGCGTTCCACGTAGATGTGGTCGGGCCCGTTGACCATGATCTCGGAGATCGAGGGGTCTTCGAGGAGGGGTTCGAGGACGCCGAGTCCGAGGGCCTCGTCGACCACCCGGCGGATCAGCTGGGCGCGTTCGACGGTGGAGAGGACCGGGCCCTCGCGGCTGATGATGTGTCCGAGGACCCGTTCCAGGCGGGCCCGGCGCTCGGCGGGGGCGAGCGAGGACATCTCGGCGAGGTCGATCTCTTCGAGGAGTTTGGTGCGGTAGGCGGCGACGAGCCGGCCGTCCTCGCGGGGGTTGTGGCGGTCGTCGGGGGTGGTGACCCGGGATCGGAGGCTCATGGCGGGATCAGGGCCCTTCCGGGTTCGGGTCGTCGTTGGGCATGACGGCCGTCCTTGTCTGGGGGCCGCCGCCGACTCCGGGGACGATGGAGCCGACCCGGATGGTGACGGTGGCGGTGACGGCGTTCGGGCCGACGGAGACGCTGACGGTGGTGCTGTCACGGATGCTCTCCCGGACGGAGGCCTCCCCGGCCGCCTGTCCTTCTCCGGCGTCCCCGGTCTTGGCGGCGGTACGGGCGGCCGCGCGGGCGGCGTTCTCGGCCTGCTGCTCCACGTAGGCGACCCAGCCGAGCTGGATCGCGCCGAGGGCGATGATCAGGAGGATGGGGAGGAAGGCCAGGTATTCGAGGGACGCCTGGCCGCGGTCCCGGCCGGCCGGGCGGCGGCTTCCGCCGCTGTGTCCGCGCATCACTCGGGCTCCTTCTCCGTGGCCGCGCCCGCCTCGCCCGTGACGCGGAAGGGGCTGTTGAGGCCGGGGACCAGGACGGGGACGTTGACGTGGACGGAGACCTTGTAGAGGCCGGTGCCGGGGGACGGGCAGTCGGCGGTGTGCGACCAGCTGCCGGGCAGGTGCTCCCCGGCGGCGGACTGGCAGGCGCCGGAGCCGTCCACCGCGCCGGCCCGGGCGGCCTCGTCGGCGGCGTTCCCGGCCAGCGAGAAGGCGTAGCCGATGAGGACGCACTGCCAGACGGCGGCGATCAGCAGCATGATCAGCGGGACCATGCCGAGGAACTCCAGCACCACCTGTCCGCGGTCCCGCCCGCCGCGGGCACCGGCACCGGTGGTGGCCGTCTCCCGGGCCCCGGCCACGGCTCAGCCCTCCCGGGACGGGCGGCGGCGCCAGCTGCCGAGGGCGCCGCGGTCGCCGCCGCGGAGCCGGGCGACCGGGCCGCCGGCCCGGACGGCGAGGCCGGTGCCCGGCGGGGGCGGGTCGGCCGGGGCGGGGGCGGCGGGGTCCTCGGGGGCGCGGAGCAGGCCGAGTTCGCCGGCCAGGGTCCAGAGCGCCTGTTTGACGGCGGACCGGTTGTCGAGGTCCTGGACCCGGCCGGCGTCCACCACGGCCTGGAGTTCGCGGAAGTTGGCGGGGACCGGGGTGCGGGTGGGCCGGGTCTTGGTGATCTTCTCGATCAGGGAGGGCTGGATCTCGCTCTGCTTGGTCCAGCGGTTGACCACCAGGGCGGTGTCCTCGGCCTTGCGGACCTGGAGCCGTTCCCACATCCGTACGGTCCGTTTGGCGGCCCGGACCGCGACCACGTCGGGGGTGGTGACCAGCACGGCGACCTCGGCGAGTTCCACGGTGGCGGCGCTGGCCGCGGAGAGCTGGCTGCCGCAGTCGACGACCACGAGTTCGTACCGGTGGCGGAGGGCGGAGAGGACCAGCCGGGCGGTGCGTTCGTCGACCTCCTCGGCGCGTTCGCCCTCGCCGGGGGCGAGCAGCAGGGCGAGTCCGGTGCGGTGCTCGTAGACGGCGTCGCCCAGGACCCGCGGGGAGATGTCCTGGATGCCGGCCAGGTCGGCGAGGGAGCGCCGGAACTGGACGTCGAGGTAGGAGCCGATGTCCCCGGCCTGGAGGTCCATGTCGACCAGGGCGACCCGGCGGCCGGCGGCGGCCGCGGCCAGTGCGAACTGGACCGCGACGAAGGTGGTGCCCACCCCGCCCTTGGCTCCGGTGACGGTGGCCACCCGGCCGTTGCCGGGGCCGCTGAAGGTGTCGCTGCCGGGGGTGCCCCGGCCCAGGTGGCGGCGGACTCCGGCGGCCCACTGGGCGGCGCCCTGGATCCGGGCGGCGAGTTCGTCGGGGACCGGGGGCAGGCCGGCCAGGCCGCGGGCGCCGGAGTCCATGGCGGCGGAGAACAGGGCCGGTCCGGCGTCCGAGGTCAGCAGGACCACGCCCACGGCGGGGAACCGGAGGGCGACTTCCCGGATGAGGTCGAGGGCGGGCAGCGGGCCGATCCGTTCGTGGACCAGGACCACTTCGGGGAGGGCGTCCAGGGAGTCGGCGGCCTGCCGTTCCAGGGTGTCCAGCAGGCTGCCGGAGTCGGCCAGCGGGGCGGCCGGCTCGGCGCCGGGCAGTGCGGCGAGCAGGGCGAGCAGGGCGTGCGCGGCCTCCGGGTCGGAGACGGCGGGAAGGATGCGGGTGGTCATGCCTGCCTCACTTGTCCCCGTCGAGGGTGTACCAGCGGTCGCCGGGCGGCACGGATCCCTCGGTGCCGGGGGGCAGCAGGGCGAGCCGGACGTGTTCGGCGAAGGACTCGGCGTACGCGACCCGGTTCACGTCCTTGTTGCCGAGGGCGAAGGTGATGGGGACGGACTCGGAGGCGGTGCTGGTGGCCTTGCGGTCCCCGGACTTCTCGACCGGGACGAGCCGGCCGACGTCGATGACCCGGGCGTTGGCCACGATGATCACCGAGCGGTCGGGGTCGGTGGCCCGCTTGCCCTTGAAGGTGGCGGTGATGTTGACCCGGTCCCCCGAGTGGATCTTCCCGGCGACACCGGTGGACGCGTCGATCATGATGGCGATCTCCTGTTCGCCGGCCGCCAGCTCGGGCCGGTCGACGACCATGTCGGTCTGGAGCAGGGAGCCCTTCTTCAGGGCGGTCAGCGTGATCTTGCCGCGGACGGCGGACAGGTCGGTCACGGCGGTGGCGGGGCGCCAGCGCTCGGGGAGGCTGATCTCCTCGAACTTGTCGGCGTCCAGGGTTCCGTGGGCGGGTATGTCGCTCTTCACCCGGTACGCCCGGACCTCCGGTCCGACCTTCGAGTTGACATCGCCGATCACCACCACCACTCCGGCGAAGGCGCCGAGGGCGCACAGCACGGAGAGGATCAGGAGGATGGCGCCGCGGCGCTGGCGTGAGTTCATGGGCCGTGGACCTCGTCGTTCGTGGGTCAGGATCGGGGGCGTCAGGGTCTGGAGGGGGCCGGGACCGGAGCGGAGCAGAAGCCGCAGCGGTCACCGATGAGTTCGAGGCCGCACCAGCCGCAGTCCTCGCGGCGGACGGAGGCGACGAGCTGGTAGAGGACGCCGATGTCGGGGATGGCCGCGGCGAACTCGATCAGTTTCGGGGTGGCCCACCAGGCGGCCGAGTCGGCGGGCAGCGGGTTCTCCAGCACGCCCTGGACCCGCCAGGCGGCGGCCAGTTCGGTGCCGACCCAGTCCCCGGCGAGCTGGCCGCGGGCGAAGGTGAGCTGGGTGGAGTAGCGGGGCCCGGGCGGGGGTTCGGCGCCCTGGGTGAGCCGGACCAGATGGGGTGCCGGGTTGGCGAGTACGGCGAAGGGGGCGCCGGAGGTCCAGGAGCGGGCGTGGGACTTGAGGTCCACCGGGACCCGGTCCAGCCGGGAGACGGTGCCGAGGACGGCGCCGGCGTGGATGTAGTGGGAGAGCAGCCGGGCGGCGGAGGCGATGACCCCGGGGGTGAAGTCGCAGACGGTGAGCTGGCGCAGCTGGCGGACCAGCAGGGCGGTGCCGAGCGGCGGGAGGTCGGTGTCGAGGAGCGCGATCCGGTCGGATTCCAGGATCCGGCGGACGGTGTGGAGGCGGCGGACGGCCGGGGCGTCGAGCCAGGAGGGCACGACGACCAGGAGGTGCCCGTGGCGTTCCA
The DNA here is from genome assembly GCF_055576225.1 of Streptomyces sp. NPDC033845. Lineage (NCBI taxonomy): Bacteria > Bacillati > Actinomycetota > Actinomycetes > Kitasatosporales > Streptomycetaceae > Streptomyces > Streptomyces sp. NPDC033845. The sequence goes on from NZ_JBVIRI010000003.1 coordinate 543,684, forward strand.
GGAGGGCGGCCGTCTCGGCGAGGGCGGCTTCCAGGTCCTGTTGTCCGGGCGGGTGCAGCACGGCGGCCGGCGGGGTGTGCCGGTCGGGGGCGGGCAGCACCAGGTCTGCGCTGGTGACGGCAATGGCGGTCGGCACGCGAATCCCCCTGTTCCCCCGCATCCCGCGGTCGCGTCCATGCTGTTCGCATGCCCCCCACGCGCCCGCGCATACGCTGCGCGACCGCAAATCCGCGGCGCGCTTCCCTCCTGCCCGAGCACCTTATCCGCGTCCCCGCCGGGCGGGCAGGGGCTTGTGGATTCCGGGTCCGGACGCCCTCGGAACAGGTGGCCGGAAATCCGGACAACCGGGAAGTCAACTCCGATCGTTTCCAGCCACTTTGACAAGACCCTTGACACCAGGATTGGTCTGGACCAACTTGGCTGCGGGATGCCCCACGTCCTTCCGTCCCTCCCTCCCCTCCCCCCACGGAGCCCACGTGAACCGCATACGCTCCCTCGCCCTGCTGGGCGCCGCCACCCTCACCGCCACCGGTCTCACCGCCTTTGCGGCCGGGACCGCGCAGGCCGCCGACATCAACGTGGCGCGCAACGGCGGCTTCGAGTCGGGCCTGTCCGACTGGAGCTGCTCGGGCGGCACCGGCAGCGCCGTCTCCTCCCCCGTCTTCGCGGGGTCCGGCGCCCTGAAGGCCACCCCGGCCGGGCTGGACAACGCCCGGTGCAGCCAGACCGTCACGGTCAAGCCGAACTCCACGTACACCCTGAGCACCCAGGTCCAGGGCAGCTACGTCTACCTCGGCGCGACCGGCACCGGCACCCAGGACGTCTCCACCTGGACCCCCGGCACCGGCGGCGGCTGGCAGAAGCTGTCCACCACCTTCTCCACCGGCCCGAACACCACCCAGGTGACCGTCTACACGCACGGCTGGTACGGCCAGCCCGCCTACCACGTCGACGCGTTCAGCGTCTTCGGCCCGGACGGCGGCGGGGGCACCGACCCCGGCCCGACGATCCCCGGCGCGCCCTCCGGACTCACGGTTTCCGGCCAGAGCTCCACCTCGCTGGCCCTCTCCTGGAACGCGGTGTCCGGCGCCACCGGCTACCACGTCTACCGGGACGGGGTCCGGGTCTCCACGGTGAGCTCGAACAGCCTCCAGGCCACCGGGCTGGCCCCGGCCACCTCCTACTCCTTCCAGGTGAGCGCCTACAACGAGGCGGGCGAGGGGCCGAAGTCCCCGCCGACCACCGGCACCACCTCGCCCGACACCGGCAACCCGGGCAACCCGGCGGTGCCGAGGCACGCGGTCACCGGCTACTGGCAGAACTTCAACAACGGGGCCACCGTCCAGCGGCTGTCGGAGGTCCAGGACCAGTACGACATCATCGCGGTCTCCTTCGCCGACGCCACCTCCACGCCCGGCGGGATCACCTTCAACCTGGACTCGGCCGGGCTCGGCGGCTACACCGTGCCCCAGTTCAAGGCTGACATCGCGGCGAAGAAGGCGGCCGGCAAGTCGGTCATCCTCTCCATCGGCGGCGAGAAGGGGACCATCTCGGTCAACGACTCCGCCTCCGCGAACAACCTGGCGAACTCGGCCTGGGCGCTGATGCAGGAGTACGGCTTCAACGGGATCGACATCGACCTGGAGAACGGCCTCAACGCCACCTACATGACCCAGGCGCTGCGCTCGCTCTCCCAGAAGGCCGGACCCTCGATGGTCCTGACGATGGCCCCGCAGACCATCGACATGCAGTCGACCTCCAACGCCTACTTCCGGACGGCGCTGAACGTCAAGGACATCCTCACCGTCGTCAACATGCAGTACTACAACAGCGGCGCGATGCTGGGCTGCGACGGCAAGGTGTACTCCCAGGGCTCGGTGGACTTCCTGACCGCCCTGGCCTGCATCCAGCTGGAGGGCGGCCTGGACGCCTCCCAGGTGGGCCTGGGCCTGCCCGCCTCGCCGAGCGGCGCGGGCAGCGGCTACGTCTCGCCGACCATCGTGAACAACGCGCTGGACTGCCTGGCGCGCGGCACCGGCTGCGGCACCTTCAAGCCGTCGAAGACCTACCCGGCGCTGCGCGGGGCGATGACCTGGTCGACCAACTGGGACGCCAAGGCGGGCAACGCCTGGTCGAACGCGGTCGGCCCGAAGGTCCACGGCCTCCCGTAGCCGGACGGCGGGCCCCGCGGCCCTGCGGCCCCGCGGCCCGTAGGTGGCTCCACCCGCGCCCGGTGACGTCCCGTCACCGGGCGCGCTCGTGCCGCCGCCTGGCGGAATTCCGCCGGGTACGGCCGCATAGCGGGCATGTGTGAGGGTGGCCGATTCGGGACTCTTGACCGGTCCATGTCAGGAGCGCACGCTGTGCGCGTCCGCACGGCTGCCCCCACACTCCCGACCCAGGAGATCGCATGCGGCTACACACCCGCCGAAGGTCCGCCGTCACGGCGGCCCTGCTCGCGCTCGCCCTCGGCGCACCCGCCTACGGGCTGAGCGCCACCGCCTCCGCACCGCCGAGCCCCTCCACCGCCACCCAGGACGAGGCCATCGTCCAGTACCGGGTCCACGGCCCGTCCACGGTGGCCGACCGCACCGCACTCGCCCGGACCGGCGTGTCCATCGACGAGGTCGACGACCACACCGTGGTCGTCAGCGCCGACACCATGCAGGCGAAGCGGCTCCGCACCCTCGGGTACAAGATCACCGCCCTGGCGTCGCCCCCCGACCGCTCCCTCCCCGGGATCGCGGCGAGCCCGATGGACTTCCCCTCGGCCGACTCCCGGTACCACAACTACGCCGAGGCCACCGCGGAGATCGACCAGCGCATCGCCCAGTACCCGAACATCATGAGCAAGCGGGTCATCGGCAAGTCCTACCAGGGCCGCGACATGTTCGCCATCAAGATCAGCGACAACGTCGGCACCGACGAGGCCGAGCCCGAGGTCCTCTTCACCGCGCACCAGCACGCCCGCGAGCACCTCACCGTGGAGATGGCCCTCTACCTGCTCAAGGAGCTGGGCTCCAAGTACGGCACCGAGTCCCGGGTGACCAACGCGGTCAACAGCCGGGAGATCTGGATCATCCCGGACCTCAACCCGGACGGCGGCGAGTACGACATCGCGACCGGCTCCTACCGGTCCTGGCGCAAGAACCGCCAGCCCAACTCCGGCTCCTCCTACGTGGGCACCGACCAGAACCGGAACTGGAACTACAAGTGGGGCTGCTGCGGCGGCTCCTCCAGCAGCAAGAGCTCCGAGACCTACCGGGGCGCGGCCGCCGAGTCCGCCCCCGAGGTGAAGGTGGTCTCCGACTTCGTCCGCAGCCGGGTGGTCGGCGGGAAGCAGCAGATCAAGGCCTCCATCGACTTCCACACCTACAGCCAGCTGGTCCTGTGGCCCTTCGGCTGGACCTACAACGACACCGCGCCCGGACTGACCGCCGACGACCTCGCCGTCTTCAAGAAGATCGGCACCAGCATGGCGGCCAGCAACGGCTACACCCCGGAGCAGTCCAGCGACCTGTACATCACGGACGGCACGATCGACGACTGGCTGTGGGGCAGCCAGAAGATCTTCGCCTACACCTTCGAGATGTACCCCTCCAGCGCGGGCGGCGGCGGCTTCTACCCGCCCGACGAGGTCATCGACCGCGAGACCTCCCGCAACAAGGAGGCCGTGCTCCAGCTCCTGGAGAACGCCGACTGCATGTACCGCTCCATCGGCAAGGAGGCGCAGTACTGCACCGCCTGACCGGGACCGGTTGACGGGCCGGGGGCGCCCCACCGCCAGGGGGGCGCCCCTTCCCGGCGCGCTACGGGGTGACCGTCATGCCGCCGGCGCCGATGTAGAGGGCGTCGAAGACGGCCCGCTCGCCGGAGTCGGACAGACCGGTCTGGCGGACGAACCCCTGGGGCGTCACCGGACTCCGGGTGAGCAGTGTGGTGGAGCCGCCGCCGTCGAGGTTGACCGAGTCCATCACCCGGAGGTCGTTCCGCAGCAGATGGGTGAGTTCGGCGAAGAACCCGCCGTCGACGGCCGACCCGTCCCCGGGCCCGGCGAGCGTCACGATCACGGTCCGGCCCTGGTCGTCGACGCCCAGCACGGTGCGGGAGTCCTTGCACAGGTACTCCGGAGCGGCCTCCACGTCCCGGCCGCAGGAGATCAGCTCACCCTTGCCGTTGCGGACGTTCGGGTAGCGGTTGACCCCGTCGTCGGTCAGCTTCGCACCGCCGGAGAGGATGTCCACGGACTCGTCCAGGACGAGCTCCTTGCCGTCCGCCCGGTCGATGACCTTCTGCTCCAGCGTGAGGGTGGCGCCCGCCGCGGCCATGTCGGCCAGCCACCGGGACTGCGCCTCGCCGATGGCCTGGAGGATGTGGTGACCCTTGGGCACGGTCCGGCCGCCGCGGGTGGTCCAGCCCTCCGGCCTGCTGACCTTCCCGTCCGGGGCGACCAGCACCTCGTATCCGGGCAGGTTGTCGGAGCCGATGGCGCCGTTCATGCCCGGGGTGGGGGTGGGCATCCCGTAGCGGTCGTTGAAGAGGATGAACTCCTGATTGTCCTGGAAGGCCGTCATCTTCTTTTCGTGCGAGTCGACGTACTCACGGCCCCGCTCGTCGTTCGGGTCCGACCGGTCCCAGTCGCCCATGCCGTCCTCGTCGTCCCGCGCGCAGGCCAGCGCCCCGCCCGGATTGCGGTTGATGTCGTCGATCCTCTGGAAGGCCGGTCCGGCCGCCGAAGGCGTGTCGCTGGTCATCGACAGGGTGGTGGACAGCAGGGTGATGTAGGGGACGCCGTGCCGGAGCACCAGGGAGTGCCGGTTCCCCTCGCAGGCGGCGCCCAGCAGGACTCCGTCCCGGGCCGTGACCCCGTAGCTCTGCACCGTCTCCGGGGTGGCCCCGGCCAGGGCGTGCTTGCCCTCGTTCATGAAGTAGCTGCCGTTGATCCCGGCGATCGGCCGCTGGGTGTACTGGCCGAGCTGGTCGCGGACGGTCTCGTACCGGGCGGCCGTCTTCCCGTAGGTGCTCTCGATCCGGGTCTCGCTGCGCGCCGGGTCGATCCGGAGCACGTTCAGCTCCCGCGGATGGGTCCTGCGCAGCAGGTGCGGGTTCGTCTCCTGGTAGCGGTAGTGCTCCACGCCGGTTCCGGCGAGGCCGCCGGCACCCGGGATCGGCGTCCAGCCCGGCAGGAGGGGGGTCTCGGGGGCCGTGCCGTCGCCGGGCGGGCCGTCGTCCACGCCGAGCGGGAGCGGGAGGGTGGTGTCACCGGTCCCGGGGACCGAGCAGTCGGGGCTGGTCCGCAGCGCGTGCGAGTTGAAAGTGTCGGCGCGGGTGCCGGTGACGGAGGTGGCATCGCCCGGGAGGACCCGGAAGGGCCGGTCGGCGGGGGTGACGTCCTCCAGCCGCGTGGTGTAGAAGCAGGCCGACCTGTCGGTGCGGTTCAGCACCGACTCGACCTGGTTGCCCCAGGTCAACGGGTGGTAGCCGCGGTAGTCGATGTCGGTGGCGAACATCGGGCCCCGGCCGGCCGGCTGTTGGAAGATGCACAGCATGTCGTCAGGGCAGCGCTCGTAGCCGGTGAAGCACTGGCCCTGGGAGAGGGCCAGCTTGTGCGAGCCCAGCCGTCCGGCCACGTCGGCGGCGAGGACGGTGAGGTCGCCACTGGTCTTCGGGGGTATCGCCTTGACCTTGCCGCCGTACCGGCTCTCGGAGTAGAGGCAGGCCCAGTAGGGGGAGTTGTTCTTCAGGGACTCGGCGCGGGCGTTCCAGTCCCCGTAGGACTGGGCGCCGGCGTTCGCAGCAAGGTCGAAGGAACGGACGGTGTCGCCCGGGTCGTCGGTGCCGGCCGGCCCGCTGTAGAGGCAGAGCGAGCCGGTCGGGCAGTCTTCGTAGCCCGCGGCGCCGGCGGGTGGGGCCGTCAGCGCCGTGGCCGTCAGCGCGAGGGTGGCCGCGGTCAGCGCGACGCGCACAATGTTGATCTTCACCGGGTGCAGTCTGCGCGGCATCCGCTCCGACGTCACATCTTTACGGTCAGCCCAGGGCGGCCAGGGCGTCGATCTCGACCAGCAGGCCGGCCGGCAGGCCCACGTAGACGGTGGTGCGGGCGGCCGGCACCGCGCCCTTCAGGTGCTCCTCGAAGTAGGCGTTCCAGATCTCGTTGAGCTCGGCGAAGTGCCCGGTGTCCGTCAGGTACACCCGGATCATCAGCACGTCCGCCCAGCCCGACCCGCCGGCCTCCAGCACGCTGCGGACGTTCTCCAGGGTCTGCAGGGTCTGCTCGCGCAGGCCCGGACCGGCCGGGGTCGGCGGCTGCCCCTCCACGTGCGGGAGGAAGCCGACCTGGCCGGCCACCTGGAGCAGATTGCCCTTGCGGACCCCGTGCGAGAACAGGGCGGGCGGGGCGGTGTGGGTGGCCGGGGTCACGGCGGTCTTGTCGCTGATCTCGCTCACGCGGTCTCTCCTGAGTAGTCCTGGCTGATGGCGTCGGCGGTGCGCAGGACCAGCGGCAGCAGCTCCAGCAGTTCCTCGCCGGTGACCAGCACCCCCGGCGCGGACACCGACAGGGCCGCCACCACCCGGCCGCCGGGGCCGCGCACCGGGGCCCCGACGCAGTTGATGGTGTCCTCGTGCCCGCCGAGGTCGGTAGCCCAGCCCCGCTCCCGTACGGCGGCCAGCTCGCGGAGGAAGGCCTCCGCGTCGGGGGTGGAGCGGGCGGTGTAGCGGGGGTACTCCAGCCGGCCGGCGAGGGACTCGCGCTCGGGTTCGGGGAGGTCGGCCAGCAGCACCTTGGCGACCGCGGCCACGGTCAGCGGGACGGGCCGGCCGATCCGGGAGTACATCCGGACCGGGTAGCGGCTGTCCACCTTGTCGATGTAGACGACCTCGTCGTCCTGGTGCAGGGCGAGGTGCACGGTGTGGCCGGTCCGGGCGTTCAGGTCGGCCAGGTGCGGATGGGCGATCTCCCGGATGTCCAGGTGCTCCAGGGCCTCGGCGGCGAGCTGGAACAGCCGGGCGCCGAGCCGGTAGCGGCCGTCCGCCTGACGGTAGACGAGACCCTGGCCGTGCAGGGTGCGCAGCAGGCGCAGCGCGGTGCTCTTGTGGACGTCGAGGGCCTCGGCGACCTCGCCGAGCCCCTGTGCGCCACGGGCCAGCAGCGGCAGTACCGCCAGGGCCCGCTCCACCGACTGGCTCACCGGCCGGCCTCCCCTTTCGCCTTTCCTCCGTCCGGCGTTGACCCGCCGTCACGCCGGATGTTAGACAGCAGCCAGCGGTATCCGCAACGACCGTTGCACCTTGCGCAACACTTCGGGAGGGCTCCCCATGGGCAGCGAAGCGATCCGACGGCTCGCCGACGAGCCGGTCGACCACCGGTTCAAGGGCCTCCCGCCGGACGCCCAGGCCGCCGGGCTGACCGTCGGGCAGCTGGCCGCCGAACGCCGGGACCTGCACACCGGCGGGTTCACCACCCCGGTCCTCACCCTGGACGGGCCCGCCCTGGAGCACAACCTGGCCGCCCTGGGCGCGTTCTGCGCCCGGCACGGGCTGGCCTTCGCCCCGCACGGCAAGACCTGTATGGCCCCCCAGCTGTTCGAACGCCAGCTGGCCCACGGCGCGGTCGGCATCACCGTGGCCATGCCGCACCAGGCCCGGGTCTGCCGGGCCTTCGGCGTGGAGCGGATCTTCCTCGCCAACGAACTGCTGGAACCGGCCGATCTGCGCTGGGTCGCCGACGAGCTCGCCGCCGACCCCGCGTTCCGGTTCGTCTGCTACGTGGACTCGGTGGCCGGGGTCGCCCTGATGGACCGGGCGCTGGCCGGGCACACCGCGACCGTGGACGTGGTCCTGGAGCTCGGCGCCGGAGCCGAGGGCCGGACCGGGATCCGGACCGGGGCGGACTGCACGGCCGTCGCCGAGGCGGTCGCCAAGGCCGACCGGCTGCGCCTGGTCGGCGTCGCAGGCTACGAGGGCACCATGCCGGGCGCCGACCCGGCCACCGTCCGGGAGTGGCTGCGCCGGCTGGTGGCGCTCGCCGCCGACCTGGACGGCCGCGGACTGTTCTCCGGCCTCCCCGAGCACGGGGAGATCATGGTCAGCGCGGGCGGCAGCGAGTGGTTCGACGCCGTCGCCGAGGTGTTCGCCGACATCCCCCCGCTGTCCCGGCGGGTCCTCAAACTGCTCCGCTCCGGCGCCTACGTGTCGCACGACCACGGCTGGTACTCCGGGCTGACCCCCTTCAACCGGATCCCCGAGGAGGGCGGGCTGCTGCCGGCCTTCCGGCTCTGGACCCAGGTGGTGTCCCGGCCCACCCCGGGACAGGCCTTCGTCAACGCGGGCAAGCGGGACATCGCCTACGACCTGGGGCTGCCCGAGGTCCTCGCGGTGCGCGGCGTCGACGGCACCGAGCGGCCGGGCACCGGGATCAGCGTGGTCAAGCTCTCCGACCAGCACGCCTGGCTGGAGACGGCCCCCGGGGCGCGGCTGGAGGTCGGCGACCGGGTGGCCCTCGGCATGGCCCACCCGTGCACCATCTTCGAGAAGTGGCAGCTGATCCCGGTGGTGGAGCCCGACGGCACGGTCACCGACCTCGTCCGGACCTTCTTCTAGCCGTGGACCTGGTCTTCCGCGGGGCCCGGGTGGTCGACGGCAGCGGCGGCCCCTCCTACACCGCCGACGTCGGGGTGCACGAGGGGCGGATCGCGGCCGTCGGCCGGCTCCGCTCGGGCGGCCGGCGGACCGTGGACGCGCACGGTCTGGCCCTGGCCCCCGGCTTCGTCGACATGCACGCGCACAGCGATCTCGCGCTGCTGCGCGACCCGGACCACAGCGCGAAGGCCGCCCAGGGCGTCACCCTCGAAGTGCTGGGCCAGGACGGACTGTCGTACGCGCCGGTGGACGACCGGACCCTGGAGCAGGTCCGGACGGCCATCACCGGCTGGAACGGCGACGGCTCCGATCTGGACCTGGACTGGCGGACGGTCGGCGAGTACCTGGACCGCCTCGACCGGGGCGTCGCCGTCAACGCCGCCTATCTGGTCCCGCAGGGCACCGTACGGGCCGCCGCCGTCGGCTGGGCGGACCGGCCGGCCACCCCGGCCGAACTGGACCGGATGCGGACCCTGGTCGCGGACGGGCTGGCCCAGGGCGCCGTCGGCATGTCCTCCGGGCTGACCTACACCCCGGGCATGTACGCCGGCACCGCCGAACTGGGCGCCCTCTGCGAGGTGGTGGCCGCGTACGACGGCTACTGGTGCCCGCACCACCGCAGTTACGGCCGGGGCGCCCTGGACGCCTACGCCGAGGCGGTGGGGGTGGCGGCGGCGGCCGGCTGCGCCCTGCACCTCGCGCACGCAACCATGAACTTCGCCGAGAACGCGGGCCGGGCCGGGGAGCTGCTGGCCCTGCTGGACCGGGCCCGGGCGGCGGGGGTGGACCTGACCCTGGACTCGTATCCGTACACCCCCGGCTGCACCACCCTGGTGGCACTGCTGCCGAGCTGGGCGAACGAGGGCGGACCGGCGGCGGTGCTGGACCGGCTGCGGGACGACCGGGAGGCGGAGCGGATCCGGTACGCGCTGGAGGTGGACGGCTCGGACGGCTGCCACGGGGTGCCGGTGGACTGGTCCGCGGTGGAGGTGTCCGGGGTGCGGGATCCGGCGCTGTCCGCGGAGGTCGGCCGCCGGCTGGGCGGCTGGGCGGCGGCCCGCCGGCTGCTGCTCGCGGACCGGCTGGGGACCTCGGTGCTCCAGCACGTGGGCCACGAGGACAACGTGCGGGCGATCATGCGGCATCCGGCGCACACCGGCGGCTCGGACGGCATCCTCCAGGGCGCCAAACCGCATCCGCGGGCGTACGGCACCTTCCCGCACTATCTCGGCCGGTATGTGCGGGAGCTCGGGGTGCTCGGCCTGGAGGAGTGCGTGGCGCACCTCGCGGGCCGGCCGGCGGCCCGGCTGCGGCTGCCGGACCGGGGTCTGGTCCGCGAGGGCTACCGGGCGGACCTGGTGCTGTTCGATCCGGAGACGGTCGCGGCGGGCTCGACCTACGAGGAGCCCCGGCGGCTGCCGTCCGGGATCCCGCACGTGCTGATCGACGGCCGGTTCGTGATGCGGGACGGCCGGCGCACCGATGTGCTGGCGGGCCGCTCGGTCCGGCGGACGCCTTCGGGCGGGCGGAGGGCTCCGGGCGGGCACCGTACCCCCCTACGATGAACCGATGTTCGCCTTCGTGCCGGCCGCCCTGTTCCTGATCGTCTTCCTGGTGAGTGTGCGGAGGGACCGCCGGCTCTTCCGGAACGCGGTCTACCTCGGCATCACCGCCATCCTGCTGGCCCTGGCCCTGCTCTGGCAGATCACCAAACTGCCGCCCACCCTGGCCGGGGTGCTGGTGGTGGTGATCGCGCTGGGGCCGGTGCTGGGCACCCTGGCGCTCGGCGGCTTCCTGGTGGCCAACGGGGTGGAGATGGTCCGCCGGGAGGGCCGCCGGCCGGGCAACCTGCTGTCCCTGGGGGCCGGACTGGCCATCTTCGGCCTGATCGGGCTGGTCGTGACGGTGCGGGACGGCGGCCCGGAGTGGCTGGACGCCCTGACGGTGGCCCTGGTGCTGCTCTCCGCCTACGTCTCCTTCGTCTTCACCTGCTTCCTCGGCTACGCCTACCTGTACGGGCGGATCCGGGTGCGCGGGGACGTGGACTACGTGATGGTGCTGGGCTCCGGGCTGATCGGCGGCGACCGGGTGCCCCCGCTGCTGGCGTCCCGGCTGGAGAAGGGCCGGGAGATCTACGCGGTGCAGGTCGCCCGCCGGGCGGAACGGCAGCCCCTGATGCTGGTGTCCGGCGGGAAGGGCCCGGACGAACAGGTGGCGGAGGCCCGGGCGATGGCCGACTGGCTGATCGCCGAGGGGGTCCCGGCCGAGCACATCGTGCTGGAGGACCGCTCCCGGACCACCACCGAGAACATGGAGTTCAGCCGGAAGCTGATGGAGGCCGCCAAGCCCGGCTACCGCTGCGTGGTGGTCACCAACAACTTCCACGCCTTCCGGTCGGCGATGACGGCCCGCCGGGCCGGGGTCAACGGACAGGTGCTGGGGTCGCCGACGGCCCGCTACTTCTGGCCGAGCGCCACCATCCGGGAGTTCGTCGCGGTGTTCTGGGAGCACCGGAAGGTCAACCTGTGGATCTGCGCGGTCCTGGCCGTCCTCGGCGTGGCGGTGGTGCTCGCGCTGTAGCGTCCGGCGCCCCGGGGCGGCCCCGGGGACGCGGTGTGCCGCGGCTCCCCCCTCTGGGGCCGCGGCACACGTTCACGGAGCGGGTGTCACAGGCGCTGCCAGAGGGCGGGGACGATCGGGGGCTCCCAGCCGGTCTGCGCCTGGTGGCCCTGGATGCAGCGGTAGGTGGCGCCGCCGTAGGTGACGGTGCCGCCCGCCGCGTAGACGGTGCCGGCCTTCCAGGTGCCGCCCGGCTCGGGGTCGCCGGGGCCGGGGTCGCCCGGGCCGGGGCCCGTACCGGAGGTCTTCAGCGTCAGCCCGTAGGCCGACAGGATCGGGTTCAGCGGCTGGAAGAAGGTGGTGCCGCCGCTGGAGCAGTTGCCGGAGCCGCCGGAGGTGACGCCCTGGGCCTGGCTGCCCGATATGTAGGAGCCGCCGGAGTCACCGGGCTCGGCGCACACGGTGGTCCGGGTGACCCCGGAGATGGTTCCCTCCGGGTAGGTGACGCTGGTGTTGTGCTGCTGGATGGTGCCGCAGTGCCAGCCGGTGGTGGAGCCGGACCGGCACACCGAGGCCCCGACGGCCTGCAGCACCGAGCCCGCCACCTGCACGTTGGCGCCGCCGCTGCCCTTGACGTACGGGGTGGCGGTCCACTGGCTGTTCGCCGCGACCCAGGCCATGTCGCTGCCGGGGAAGACGGAGGCCTGGAAGGAGCCCTGGGCGACCTGGTTGAACCCGCTGGTGCTGGTCCCGGCACGGCCGCAGTGGCCGGCGGTGGCGAAGCCCTGCACGGTTCCCTTGGTCACCGGGAAGCCGACGGAGCAGCGGCCGCTGCCGTTCATGTAGTAGGCGTCCCCGCCGCGCAGGTCGTAGAGCGGGCGCGGCGCCTCGGACGGCGCGACGGTCCGGACGGCCACCCGGGCCGGGTCGGTGCCGGTGGCGGCGAGCAGTCGGGCGGCCGCGCCGGGCACGGTCTCCTCGACCACCACGGTGTTGGTCCGCTGGTCCACGTACCGGACCGGGGTCGCGGCGGTCGCGGCCCGGTCGAGGGCCGTCTTCGCGGTGTCCAGGGCGGCCAGCCCGTACGGGACCACCTTGGCCCGGGCGCCGGCCGCGCGGATCGCCGCCGTGTCGGCGGGGCGGGTGGTGGCCACGGTGAGGGTGCCGGACTCGGCGCCGTCCAGCCAGGCCCCGGCGAAGGAGCCGGCCAGCCGGTCCCGGAGCCGGGCGGCGGTCGCGGCGCCCTCGGCCTCGTTCACCAGTCGGGTCCGGGCCTGCGTGGGGGTCAGGCCGAGATCGCGCTGGAGGGCGGTGAGCAGCTCGGGCGGCGCGTCGGCGGCCCGGAGGGCGACGGCCGCGGTGGCGGCGGGGGTACGCGGGCCGGCCGGGGCGGCGCCGGCCACGGCCGTCGTCTGGGTGCCGGCGAACAGCAGCCCGGCGGCGGCCAGGGCGGTACACGCCGTGCGGGCGTGTCGCTTGAGCATGGGGGATCTCCTCGGTTTCCGTCCGGAGCGGTGGGGGGGTACTGCGGGGGCACTGCAGGGGGTGTCGCGGGGGTATCGCGGGGGGTATTGCGGAAACCCTAGGAATCCGAACGGACGGGCGGGAGCTGCCAGTCGGCCCCTCCCCCGGCGTTATGGCCGGGCGGGGCCGGGGAGCGGTGGTGAGCGGCCGGGGGGCTCCGGGTGCGTTCATGCGCGGGTGGCCGGAGGATGGGGGTCCGGGGGGCATCCGAGGGAGGTACGAGATGACCGGTGAATCGGACCAGCGGCCCCAGGCCGCGGACCGCCCGACGAAGCTGTGGACGGGCGGGGAGCGGCCCTACGACCCCGAGGACCTGGTGATGGCCACGGGCGCCGACCCGACTCCGGAGCGGGTGGAGAAGGCCCGCAAGCTGATCGAGGAGAACGGCCCCCAGGTCATCGAGCGCTATCTGCCGTAGCCGGGACGGCAGCCCTCCGGGACGGCAGCCCGCCGGGACGGCAGCCCGGCGGCCCGTCCGCACGGCGCCCCCGGTGGTGGCGCGGCGCCGTGCGGATGCGCCGCGCGCCCGGTCGCTCGGCCCGGCCGGTCCGGGTCAGTGGGCGGCGCGGCTCAGCGCCTCGGTGTGCGCGGAACGGGCGTGCGCCAGGACTTCCGCGGCCCGGGCGGCGGCGCGGGCCGCCGGATGCCAGCCGAGCAGGTGCCGCCAGACCAGCGGGGTGCCGGTGAGCGGGCGGGTGACCAGCCCGGGGGTCGCCGGAAAGGTGGCCCGGCACAGGCCGACGGCCCGGCCCACCTGCACCAGGTGCACACAGGACGCGGTGTCCGTCTCGTACACGCAGACCGGGGTGAACCCGGCCCGGACACAGGCGGCGGCGAAGCAGTCCCCGAAGCAGCCGTCGCCCGGTACGTCGGTCCAGGACTCGGTGGAGAGCTCCGCGAGCCCGATCTCGCGCCGGGCGGAGAGCGGGTGGTCCGCGGCCAGCATCACGTGCACCGGGTCCCGGGCCACCTCCAGCCAGGCCAGCCGGCCCGGTTCCGGCGGGGCGCTCTCCCCGCACACCCCGATCAGCGCGAAGTCCAGCCGGCCCTCGGCCACCCCGCCGGCGATCTCCCGCTCCGACCAGGAGGTGTGGGTGGTCACGGCCGCGCCCGGATCGGCGTGGGCGATCCGGTCGACCAGCCCGCCGAGCAGCGGTCCGTGGGTGCCGCCGAGCCGGTAGCCGCCGGTCCCCTCCCGGGCGAACCGGACGGCCTCCTCCCGCAGTTCGCAGAGCGCGGGAAGCACCACCCGGGCCCGCTCCAGGACCAGTTCGCCGAGCGGGGTGACCCGCACCCCGTCCCGGCCGCGCAGGAACAGCGGCCCGCCGAGGGTCCGCTCGATCCGCTTGAGCTGCGCGCTGAGCGCCGGCTGGGCCAGCCCCAGCACGGTGGCGGCCCGGGTCAGGCTGCCCGCGTCGGCGATCGCCCGGACGGTCTTGAGGTGCCGCAACTCCAGGTCCATGAACCGAGCTTGGTCCCCCCGCCACCCCCCGGCAAGGCGCAGGTCCAGACCAAATTCACACGGCTCCGGCCCCGGTGCGGCCGGTGCCGCCCCCGAAACCGTCGGGAAAGTCCTGCCCCCACACCGCCGACCCGAAGCGGCCGTAGGGCCGGTGCCGCCGCCGTACGGGGCCGAGGCGGGCACCGCCATGCCGGGCGCGCCGCCAGGCGGGCGGGCGCCGCGTGCGCCGGCGGGGCGTCGGCCCGGCGCACGCGCGGCGCGGCGGCGTGCCCCGGCGGCACGGCACGGCCGTGGTCCGGGCGGCGGCACCTGACGCACCCCCCGAAGTGACGAGCACAACACCCGGGCCCGTGGAGGCGGCGGGTGGTAGTGGTTCCGCAGGTGGGGGTGGGGGGTGGGCCCCGGTTTCCAAGGGTGGGCGGGGTTCCCGCCTCCTCATCCCCCGAAACGGGACAATTCGCCACCCGCCGGTGGGCGGGAAAGGCCGAGCGGCCGCGCCGGGCGACCCGTAAGCTCCCGTCATGCAGGTGATCCAGTCAACGAAGCTCGCCAATGTCTGCTACGAGATCCGCGGCCCCGTGCTCGAAGAGGCCATGCGACTCGAAGCGGCAGGTCATCGCATCCTCAAGCTCAACACCGGCAACCCCGCGGCCTTCGGCTTCGAGTGCCCGCCGGAGATCCTTGAGGACATGCTCCGCAACCTGGGCACCGCCCACGGCTACGGGGACGCGAAGGGGCTGCTGTCCGCGCGCCGCGCGGTGATGCAGCACTACCAGACCAAGGGCATCGACCTGGACGTCGAGGACGTCTACCTCGGCAACGGTGTCTCCGAGCTGATCCAGATGTCGATGCAGGCGCTGCTCGACGACGGCGACGAGGTGCTGGTCCCGGCCCCGGACTACCCGCTGTGGACCGCCTCGGTGTCGCTGGCCGGCGGCACCGCCGTGCACTACCGCTGCGACGAGCAGTCCGACTGGATGCCGGACCTCGCCGACATCGAGCGCAAGGTCACCGACCGCACCCGGGCGATCGTGATCATCAACCCGAACAACCCGACCGGCGCGGTCTACGACGACGAGATGCTGCGCGGGCTGACGGACATCGCCCGCCGCCACAACCTGGTCGTCTGCTCCGACGAGATCTACGACCGGATCCTGTACGACGGAGCCACCCACACCAACACCGCCGCCATCGCCCCGGACCTGCTCTGCCTGACCTTCAACGGGCTGTCCAAGAACTACCGGGTGGCCGGCTACCGGGCCGGCTGGATGGCCGTGTGCGGCCCCAAGCAGCACGCCGGCTCGTACATCGAGGGCCTCACCATCCTGGCGAACATGCGCCTCTGCGCGAACATGCCCTCGCAGCACGCGGTGGCCACCGCCCTCGGCGGCCGGCAGTCGATCAACGACCTGGTGCTCCCGGGCGGGCGGCTGCTGGAGCAGCGCGACACGGCGTACGACCTGCTGACCCGGATCCCCGGCATCACCTGTGTGAAGCCCAAGGGCGCGCTCTACCTCTTCCCCCGGCTGGATCCGGCCGTCTACAAGATCAAGGACGACCGGGAGATGGTCCTGGACCTGCTCCGGGCCGAGAAGATCATGGTGGTGCACGGCACCGGGTTCAACTGGCCGGAGCCCGACCACTTCCGGATCGTGACCCTGCCGAACGCCACGGACCTCGCCGACGCCGTGACCAGGATCGGGACCTTCCTGGACGGCTACTCCCAGCACTAGGACGGGCCGGGGCGGGCGTCCGCGCCCACCCATGGCTCGGATTCGACTCAACTTTAGACCGATTCCAATGTAGGATGGTCTCCTGATCCCGCAGGAGGCCCCCTCGTGTACGAACCGAACCGCAAGTCGGCGGCCGCGGTCCACCGCATGGGCCGCGGCCGCACCGACTATCCCCACCGCAGCCGCGCCGAGGAACTGGACATCCAGCTCGCCGGACATCTGGCGGCCCTGCTCGCCGTCACCGACGAACTCGGCCTGGACGCCGCCGCCGAGCGGATCACCGGCCAGATGATCCGACTGCGCGGCGCCGCGCCCCTCCGGCACACCGGCCCCGGCGAGACCCCCGCCGCCACCCCTGAACTGCACCGCCGCGCCTACGAGTTGGCCGCCCGGGTCCTCCTGGTCGCCGCCTCGCGCGCCGACACCGGTGTCGCGATCCTCGCCGCCGAGCAGATGGACGCGCACACCGCCGCCCTGGCCGCCGCCCCCGACCTGGCCGGCGCCACCCCCTGACGGCCCCGGTCCGGGGCCGCGGAGGCCTCGGACCGGGAGCCATGGCGCCCGCGTCATGGCCGCCCCGGCCCCTTGGCGGGCCCCCGCCAGTGACCGCGCAGGGCCGTCAGCAGCGCTTGTCGGCCGTCCACAGCCCCCGTGGCGGCCCATCGCGGCCGCCGACCGCTCCGCGCCCCCGATCGCCCTCGGCGCCCTGGCGCCCCCGCCGACCCTCGGCGATCGCCGCCGCCCCGGCGGTCGATGGCCGCCGTAGTCGGTCGGTCCGCCGTCAGCCCGCCGTGGCCCCGGTGCGCGTCGCCGGGCTGAATTCCGCTGCCGCCACGCCGCACCAGGGGGTCGTTCCGGCCGGCCAGACCGGGCCGATCGCCTCCCCGCGCGCCGTCTCCCCCGGTGCGACGGCGTCCAGCCGCACCAGTGCGCGGACCGCCCCTGCGGAGCCGGCCGCGCCCACCGACCCCACCACCCCCGCGGAGCCCATGGCGCCCGGTGCCGCCGGTGGCGGGGTGGTGCGGAACTCCACGGTCAGGAGGTAGCCGCCGGGGCCCGGGGCCCGGCTGGTCACCTCCACCTCGGCCTGCGCCCGCCGGCTTGCCGGATCGATTCGGCAGCCGGAGACCGCCGCGTCCGGGCCCGGCGCGTACGCCCCGCCGCCCGGTGGCGCCGAGCCGTCGCCGCCGGCCCACACGTACAGGCCCAGCGGGGCGAAGACGAACAGGGCCGCCAGCCCCACCAGCCCCGTGAACCAGCCCTGCCATCGCGATGCGCCCATGGCCGGATCCCTTCCCATGCCCATGTCGAAGTGGGACGACCCCGTCACCTGACGTTCATTCAACTCGGCCCGGAACGTGGGTTTCCGCGAGCACGCTGCGCACGTGAGACGCATCCTCGGAATCGTCCTGGCAGTCCTGCTGATCGGTGGCGTGGTAACCGTCATCTTGGCAGGAGGCGGAGATCAGGACCCAGCACACACGGCAACGAAGACCGTGCGCGGAGTAATCGGTTCGGAGAAGGCCGAGTTCTTCGCCGATCCCGACGTGGTGAAAGCCCTTTCCGCCCAGGGCTACACCGTCGAAACAGAGACGTCCGGCTCCTGGGCCATGGACCAACTCCCCTTGAACGAATACGACTTCGCCTTTCCCGGCAGTGCCGAACCGGCCAAGGAGATCCAGGCCGGGGCCAAGGTCCAGGGCGCCCGGACCGTCCCCTTCTTCTCCCCGCTCGTGGTGGTCGCCCGTACGGGGACCGCACAGGTGCTCGCCGCGAACGGGCTGGTCCGGATGGCCGGGACGAACACCGGCACCCTGCTGATGGGCGAGTTCGTCAAGGCCGCCCGCGCGGACCGCACCTGGCAGCAGCTCAAGGGCTCCGCCGCGCACCCCGAGCTCCTCGGCAAGGTGCTGGTCCGGTCCACCGACCCGACCTCCTCCAACTCCGGCGCCCTCTATCTGGCCGCCGTCTCCAACGTGGCCAACGACCATGTGATCGTCTCCGACGACCGGGCCGTCGAGGCGGTGGCACCGCTGCTGAACAAGCTGACCGCGCCGCAGGGCCAGCAGCCGCCCAGCACCGACGCCCCGTTCCGCGAGTTCGTCAGCGGGGCCGGACAGCCGCTGGTGCTGGTGTACGAGTCCCAGGTGGCCGCACTGCTCCAGAGTGGCCAGCAGCCCGCCGACATGGTGGTGCTGTACCCGGACACCACCGTCAACAGCGACCACACCTTCGTCCCGCTGCGGGACGCCGCCAAGGGTCTCGGCGAGCTCCTCGCCACCGACCCCCGGCTGCGCGAACTCGCCGTCCGGCACGGCTTCCGACCGCAGAACGGCGTACGGGAGTTCGGCAAGGCCAACGCGGGCCGCACCGCCTATCTGAACCAGGACCTGAAGGGCATCAACCAGGTCGGCACCCCCACCGTCAAGATCCTCCGGAAGCTCGCCGAGCGGGCCAGGGGCTAGCGGCCAGAGTCATAGAGGCCAGAGGCGAGGACACGCATCCCATGACACCGACACCGCCCGAGAACCCGGACCCGGCCGCCGCGCCGCTGGTCCTCCACCCGCCCGAGCCGGTGCCCGCCGTCCGCCCCGAGCAGGCCTCCGGCCTGGTCCCCCTCCAGGACGGGGTGCACGAGGAGATGGCCCGCCGGGCCGCGGAGTACGTCGGCTCGCTCTCCGGACTCGACGCCCGCTCCCCCGAGTTCGCCACCCGGATCGGCGAGATCACCGGGCTGGGCGGGGCAGACATCCGCAGTGCCGCCCAGCAGTCCAACCGGATGCTCGACCGGGCCGTCCGCTCCCTCGGGCGGGACGGCGGGGACGGCGGCGACGCCCAGGGCCGGGTCGCCGGCTCGCTGGTCGAGCTCCGCCGCACGGTCGAGGACCTCGATCCGCGGGACGCCCCCGCCAAGGGGGCCCGCCGGCTGCTGTCCAGGCTGCCCGGCGGCAACCGGTTCCGCGACCACGTCGCCAAGTACGCCTCCTCCCGGGCCACCCTCGACCGGATCGTGGGCGCGCTGCGCGGCGGGCAGGACGAGCTCCGCCGCGACAACGCCGCCCTGAACACCGAGCGGGCCCGGCTCTGGGAGACCATGGGCAAGCTCCAGGAGTACGCGGTCCTCACCGAGGCCCTGGACTCGGCCGTGGAGGCGAGGATCGCCGAGGTGGCGCCCGCCCACCCCCAGCAGGCCGACGCCATCCGCGCGGACGTGCTGTTCCCGGTCCGGCAGAAGCACCAGGACCTGCTGACCCAGCTGGCCGTCTGCGCCCAGGGCTATCTCGCGATGGACGTGGTCCGGCGGAACAACGACGAGCTGATCAAGGGGGTGGACCGGGCCGCCACCACCACCGTGTCCGCCCTGCGGATCGCGGTGATGCTGGCCTCCGCCCTGGACAACCAGCGCAAGGTGGTCGAGCAGGTCGACAGCCTGCGCGGCACCACCGAGGACCTGATCCGGGGCAACGCGGAGATGCTGAGCACCCGGAGCGGGGAGATCCAGCGGATCGCCGCCGACCCGGCGGTGGGCGCGGAGACCCTGCGGGCCGCCTTCCAGCAGATCTACCGGACCCTCGACACCATCGACAGCTTCAAGGTGCAGGCCACCGCGAACATGGCGGCCACCGTGGAGTCCCTCACCGGGGAGCTCCGGGCCGCCTCCGCGCACCTGGCCCGCACCCGGACCTCCGGGGCCCTGGAAGGGGACCCCCGGTGAGGGGCCGGAGCGGCACGCTGCCGGCCGGCGCCCGCGCCCACACCCACGCCCGCGCGCTCGCCCTCGTGCTGACCGCGGTGCTGGCCCTGGCCGGATGCACCTCCGAGGAGCCGTCCGGCAGCCCGGAGACCGGGCGGAGCGCCGCCTACCGGGACGGCGCCCTGCGGGTGCTGGCCTCCAGCGAGCTGGCCGACCTCCGGCCGGTCCTGGACCGGGCGGAGAAGGCCACCGGGGTCCGGACCGAGCTCACCTGGACCGGCACCCTGGACGCGGTGGAGCGGATCGCGTCCGGGGCGGCCGACGGGACGTACGACGCCGTCTGGCTGTCCTCCAACGACTATCTGCGGCTGCGGCCCGAGGCGGCCCGGAAGCTGGGCTCCGAGACCCCGGTGATGTCCTCGCCGGTGGCCGTCGGGGTGAAGCCGCAGGCGCTGGCCCGGCTCGGCTGGAAGCCGGAGGAGGTCACCTGGTCGGCGGTGCACTCGGCGGTCGCCGCCGGGCGGCTGACGTACGGGATGACCGACCCGGTGCGCTCCAACTCCGGTTTCTCCGCGCTGGTGTCGGTGGCCTCCGGACTGTCCGGCGCGCAGGCCGCCCTCACCGGCGCGGACGTGGCGAAGGCCGCGCCCCGGCTGAAGGAGTTCTTCGCCGGGCAGCGGCTCACCTCCGGCTCCTCCGGCTGGCTGGCCACCGCCTACACCCGGCGCTCGGACGTGGCCGCCCTGGTGAACTACGAGTCGGTGCTGCTGTCGATGAACCGGGACTCCGGGACCGGGCTGACCGTGATCCGGCCGCGGGACGGGGTGGTCACCGCCGACTACCCGCTGACCCTGCTGGCCTCGGCGCCCCCCGGAGCCCGCGAGTCGGGCCGGCTGCTGACCGGCTATCTGCGGAGCCCGGAGGCCCAGCGGGCGATCACCGGGGAGACCTTCCGGCGGCCGGTGGTCGCCGGGGTGGCGCCGGCCGGCGGGCTGGCCGCCGAACCGCGCCGGGAGCTGCCGTTCCCCGGCACCCTGGCGGTGGCGGACGGGCTGCTCGCCTCGTACGAGCACGAGCTGCGCCGGCCCTCGCGGACCGTGTACGTGCTGGACACCTCCGGCTCGATGTCCGAGGAGGACCGGATCGGGAAGCTGAAGGGGGCGCTCACCGAGCTGACCGGGAGCGGGAGTTCGGGGACCGGGCACCGGTTCCGGGACCGCGAGGAGGTGACCCTGCTGCCCTTCGGTTCGAAGGTGAAGGAGGTGCGCACCCATGTGGTGGAGCCGGGGGCGCCGGAGGCCGCGCTGGCGGCCGTCCGGGCCGATGTGGACGCCCTGCGTCCGCAGGGCGGCACGGCCGTCTACAGCAGTCTGGAGGCGGCGTACCGGCATCTGGGCCAGGGGGGCTCGGACGCCTTCACCTCCATCGTGCTGATGACGGACGGGGAGAACACCGAGGGGGTGGACGCGGGCCACTTCGACGCCTTCTTCGCCGGGCTGCCGGCGGCCCAGCGGACCACCCCGGTGTTCGCGGTGCTGTTCGGGGACTCGGACCGGGCGGAGCTCGGGCACGTCACCGAACTGACCGGCGGGCGGCTGTTCGACGCCACCGGCGGCAGCGGCTCGCTGAACGGGGCCTTCGAGGAGATCCGTGGCTACCAGTAGGCGGGGCGGGGGCGGGGCCAGGCGGGTCCTGGCGTACCTGGAGTCGGGGAAGAACCTGGCCGGCAGCGCCGGCGGGCTGCTCGGGGTGGGCCTGGCCCTGACCGGTGCGGCGGGTTCGGCCTGGCCGCTGGTGGTGGCCGGGCTGTACGGGGCGGGGGCGCTGATCGCCCCGCCGGCGCGGGTGGCGCCGCCGGAGTTCGACCCGAGCGAGCGGCTGGGGGTGGTCCGGGAGGACTTCGGCCGGCTGCGCGCCTATCTGGCGGAGGTGGAGCTGCCGCCGGCGGCCGGCGGGAAGCTGACCGAGCTGCTGGAGCTGTACGGGCGGCTGCTGGACCCGGGCTGGGTCGCGGACGTGCTGGCGGCCGATCCGGAGTCGGTGCACGTGCTGTCCCGGGCGGTCCGGACGGACGTCCCGGAGTCGGTGGACACCTACCACCGGGCCCGCTGGTGGAACCGGCTGCAACCGGGGACGGAGCCGCCGGAACGGCATCTGGAGCGGCAGCTGTCGGTGCTGTACGACGAGGCGGAACAGCTGACGGCGGACCTCCAGGACAGGGAGGCCCGCCGTCAGCAGACGCACACGGCCTATCTGGAGGAGCGCAAGCGCTCTTCCTGACGGGCCGGTGCAACGGTGGGAGCCGCTTGGTCGGGGGTTCCCACGTTCAGGGGGTGCCGGGCGTCGGGTGTGACCCTCAGCCGAGCCGCTCGACCAGTGCGTGGTACTGGTCCCACAGCTCCTTGGGCGTGTGGTCGCCGTAGGTGTTCAGGTGCTCGGGGACCAGGGCGGCCTCCTCGCGCCAGACCTCCTTGTCGACGGTGAGGAGGAAGTCCAGGTCGGCGGCCGGCAGGTCCAGGCCGTCGAGGTCCAGGGAGTCCTTGGTGGGCAGGATGCCGATCGGGGTCTCGACGCCCTCGGCGGTGCCGTCGAGGCGGCCGACGATCCACTTGAGGACGCGGCTGTTCTCGCCGAAGCCGGGCCAGACGAACTTGCCGGCGTCGTTCTTGCGGAACCAGTTCACGTAGTAGATCTTCGGGAGCTTGGCGGCGTCCGCGGTGGCGCCGACCTTCACCCAGTGGGCCATGTAGTCGCCCATGTTGTAGCCGCAGAACGGCAGCATGGCGAAGGGGTCGCGGCGCAGTTCGCCGACCTTGCCCTCGGCGGCGGCGGTCTTCTCGGAGGCGATGTTGGAGCCGATGAAGACACCGTGGTTCCAGTCGAAGGACTCGGTGACCAGCGGGACGGCGGAGGCGCGGCGGCCGCCGAAGAGGATCGCGGAGATCGGGACGCCCTTGGGGTCCTCCCACTCGGGGGCGATCGTCGGGCACTGGGCGGCCGGGACGGCGAACCGGGCGTTGGGGTGGGCGGCGGGCGTCCCGGACTCCGGGGTCCAGGAGTTGCCCTTCCAGTCCGTGAGGTGCGCGGGCGCCTCCTCGGTCATGCCCTCCCACCACACGTCGCCGTCGTCGGTGAGCGCGACGTTGGTGAAGACGGTGTTGGCGTACATCGTCTTCATGGCGTTGGCGTTGGTGTGCTCGCCGGTGCCGGGGGCGACGCCGAAGAACCCGGCCTCCGGGTTGATCGCGTAGAGCCGGCCGTCGGCGCCGAACCGCATCCAGGCGATGTCGTCGCCGATGGTCTCGACCGTCCAGCCGGGGATCGTGGGCTCCAGCATGGCCAGGTTGGTCTTGCCGCAGGCGGAGGGGAAGGCGGCGGCGACGTAGCGGGCCTCGCCGGCCGGCGGGGTCAGCTTGAGGATGAGCATGTGCTCGGCGAGCCAGCCCTCGTCGCGGGCCATCACCGAGGCGATGCGGAGCGCGTAGCACTTCTTGCCGAGCAGGGCGTTGCCGCCGTAGCCGGAGCCGAAGGACCAGATCTCGCGGGTCTCGGGGAAGTGCGAGATGTACTTGGTGGTGTTGCAGGGCCACGGCACGTCGGCCTCGCCCTCGGCCAGCGGGGCGCCGAGGGTGTGGACGGCCTTGACGAAGAACCCGTCGGTGCCGAGCTCGTCGAGGACGGCCTGTCCCATCCGGGTCATGGTGCGCATGGCGACGGCCACGTAGGCGGAGTCGGTGATCTCGACGCCTATGGCGGAGAGCTCGGAGCCGAGCGGGCCCATGCAGAACGGGACGACGTACATCGTCCGGCCCTTCATGGAGCCGCGGAAGATCCCCTTCTCGCCCGCGAAGAGGTCCTTCATCTCCGCGGGGGCCTTCCAGTGGTTCGTGGGCCCGGCGTCCTCGGCCTTCTCGGAGCAGATGAAGGTCCGGTCCTCGACGCGCGCGACGTCGGTGGGGTCGGAGGCGGCGTAGTAGGAGTTCGGGCGCTTGGCCTCGTCGAGCTTCGTGAACGTGCCCTTGGCGACGAGCTCCTCGCACAGCAGCTCGTACTCGGACTCGGAGCCGTCGCACCAGACGACGCGGTCCGGCTGGGTGAGGGCTGCGATCTCGTCCACCCAGGAGAGCAGCTCCTGGTGGTTCGTCGGGTTGGTGGGAGCCGCGTTGTCGCGCGCCACGATTGCTCCTTGTAGAGGGGTTGTTTGGTGTTTGCCCCGTGGGGGCTGCGACCCGGACGCTTCGCGCTCCGCTCATCCGGTGCCGACCGCACTCATCTGATCATCCGGTGGATGTGCGCATATGTCCAGGGGGCCTCTCACGTGAGCATCGCCACTCGATTCAATCTTCGGTAAAGCGGATGTTTCACGCGAGGAAAGGTGGGATCCCACCCACAGAAAACCTACGGAACCGTAGGTAGCATGGCCGTATGACTGCTGAACCGCTCGCGGAAGCCCTCGGCAAGCCGATGATGCGCGGCTGGCTGCACGCCGGGATGTTCCCCGCCGTGGTCGTCGCCGGCCTGGTGCTGATGGCGTTCACCGACTCCACCGAGGCACGGGTGGCCTGCGGGGTGTACATCCTCACCGCGTGCCTGCTCTTCGGCGTCAGCGCGGTCTACCACCGCGGCACCTGGGGCCCGCGCGGCGAGGCCATCCTGCGCCGGCTCGACCACGCCAACATCTTCCTGATCATCGCCGGCACCTACACCCCGCTGACCGTCCTGCTGCTCCCGCCCTCCACCGGCCGGACCCTGCTGTGGGCGGTCTGGCTGGCCGCGGCGGCCGGCATCGCCTTCCGGGTCTTCTGGGTCGGCGCCCCGCGCTGGCTGTACACCCCCTGCTACATCGCCATGGGCTGGGCCGCCGTCTTCTTCCTCCCCGACTTCATGCGGACCGGCGGCATCGCCGTACTGGTCCTGGTGATCGTCGGTGGCCTCCTCTACAGCGCGGGCGGGGTCATCTACGGCATGAAACGCCCCAACCCCTCCCCCCGCTTCTTCGGCTTCCACGAGGTCTTCCACTCCCTCACCCTGGTCGCCTTCGTCACCCACTACGTGGGCATCTCCCTGGCGGCCTACTCCCACGCCTGACGGGCGCCGGCCTGGCCGCCGCCCGTGGTACGGGGGGGGCGGGCCCGCGCCCGTGGTACCGGGGGGCGGTGCGGCCGCCGACCGTATACGGGCGGGCGCAGACGGGTGGCGGCCGACGGCGCCACGGCGGGGCCGGATGCCGGCCTGCCCGGGGCACCGAGCGCCGGGCGGGTGCGGGCCCGGGCCCCTGACTGCGGATCGCTGGCCGTCAGCGGCGGGGCGCGGCGCCGCACGGGCGGGTCGGGGCCTGGGCCCCGGTCCCGGATCGCCGGGCAGGGGCGGGCCCGGGGCCGACCGCTGGGTGCCGGGTGTCAGCGGCCGGGCCGGATGCGGGCCCGGCCGCACACGGGCGGCGACGCGTCCACGGACGGGGGAGGCCGGGGCAGCGCTCAATGGTCGGCGGCGGCCGTGGAACCCAGTTGCTCCGCGAGCGCGGCCGGGTCCGTCGTCGGCCGGTCGCACACGAAGTGCCGGCACACGTACGCCGCCGGCAGACCGCCGACCAGCGTCCGGTCGGCCAGCAGCGGGAACTCCCCCTCCCCCGGCCGGACGGCCGACGGCGCCCCCGCCGCCACCACGGCCCCGGGGGCCGTGGCCAGCAGCGCGGTCCGGTGCAGTGCGGCCGTCGCCGGATCGGCCGGGTCCCCGACCACCGCCACCTCCCGGGGCCCGTCCAGCAGCGCCTCGGCGACGGCCAGTCCGTGCCCGATGAACCTCGGCACCCGCGGCCCCAGCGCGTGCACCACGCCCAGCGCCCGCTCGGCGGCCGTACGGTGCGCCTCGGACCCGGTGTGCGCCGCGTACGACAGCAGGGCGCCGGCCGCCGCCGTCCACCCGGACGGGGCCGCGTTGTCCGTCGGGTCCTGGGGCCGCCGGATCAGCCGCTCCGCGTCATGGGCGGTGTCGTAGAGGGTGCCGTCCTCGGCGGTGAACCGGTCCAGCACCAGGTCGAGCAGGAACCCGGCGAACTCCAGCCAGACGCCTTCCCCGGTGACCGAGGCCAGCGCGAGGAATCCCTCGGCCACGTCCCCGTAGTCCTCCAGCACCCCGGCGTGCGCGCCCGCCTTGCCGTCCTTGCTGGTCCGGTACAGCCGGGCCCGCCCCGCGGTGGAGTCGAAGTGCACCCGCACCAGCAGGTCGGCGGCCTCGGTGGCCCGCTCCACCAGGTCGGGCCGCCCGAAGTACGCCCCGCATTCGGCGAGCGCCGCCACGGCCAGCCCGTTCCAGGCCGCGACCACCTTGTCGTCCCGGCCCGGCGCCGGCCGCCCGTTCCGGGCCGCCAGCAGCCGCTCCCGGATCCCGGCGAGCCGTACGGCGTCCGCCGCCGGGCCCTCCTGCGGCAGCTGCAGCACCGAGCTGCCGTGCTCGAAGGTGCCCTCCTCGGTGACCCCGAAGTACTCGGCGGCCAGCTCCCCGTCCGCCTCCCCCAGGACTTCGCGCAACTGCGCCGGCGTCCACGCGTAGTAGGCGCCCTCCACGTGCCGGCCGGTGCCGTCGTCGCTGTCCGCGTCCAGCGCGGACGCGAATCCGCCCTGCTCGGTGCGCAGCTCCCGGACCATGAAGTCGGCGGTCTCCAGGGCGACCCGGCGGGCCAGGTCGGAGCCGGTGGTCCGCCAGAGGTGGGCGTAGGCCCGGCACAGCAGCGCGTTGTCGTAGAGCATCTTCTCGAAGTGCGGGACCACCCACTCCCGGTCCACCGAGTAGCGGGCGAACCCGCCGCCGAGCTGGTCGTAGATCCCGCCCCGGGCCATCGCCTCACAGGTGTCGGCGGCCATCTGGAGCGCGCCCTCCGACCCGGTCCGGGCATGGTGCCGCAGCAGGAACTCGACCACCATGGACGGCGGGAACTTCGGCGCCCCGCCGAACCCGCCGCGGCTCTGGTCGTACTCCCGGGTCAGCCCCAGCAGCGCCTGCGCCAGCTCCTCCGGCCCGGGCACCCCGGCCCGCCCGTAGTCCAGCTTCCGGCCCGCGAGGTCCGAGGCCACCTTCCGCGCCACCTCGGCGACCTCCCCGGGCCGCCCGACCCACGCGGTCCGCACCCCTTCGAGCACCTGCATGAAGGAGGGCATCCCGTGCCGCGGCTCCGGCGGGAAGTAGGTGCCGAAGTAGAACGGCTCGGCGTCGGCGTTGAGGAACACGGTCATCGGCCAGCCGCCCTGCCCGGTGGCGGCCTGCACGGCCTCCATGTAGACCGCGTCCACGTCCGGCCGCTCCTCGCGGTCCACCTTGACGTTGACGAAGTGCTCGTTCATGTAGGCCGCCGTCAACTCGTCCTCGAAGGACTCGTGCGCCATCACATGACACCAGTGGCAACTGGAGTACCCCACGCTCAACACCACCGGCACCCCCCGCTCCCGCGCCTCGGCGAACGCCTCCGGCGACCAGGGCCACCAGTCGACCGGGTTGTCGGCGTGCTGCAGCAGATACGGCGAGGTCTCGTGCGCGAGGCGGTTAGACATGCACCCATCCTGCCCCACGGCCCCCGCCCGACCCGAGCGGCACGGCACCCCGGAACAGTAGGCTGGTCCCGGCAGCACCGGTCCCGCCGAGGCTCCTCGAAGGAGGCACACGATGACCGCCGAGATGGTGGCGCACGCGTGGATGCACAGCCAGATCAGCGCGGAGCAGTACGACTCCTGGACCGAGGAGCAGTGCGCCGGCATCGAGATCGTGGACGGAATGGTCGTCGTGAGCCCGAGCGCCTCCAAGCGTCACAACCGGCTGGCCCGCCTCCTGGCCAACGCCCTGGACGCCGCCGCAGGCCCGGACTGGAACGCGGACACGTACTTCGACGTCCGGCTGCAGGACGTCCCCCTCACCAACCGCCGCCCGGACGTCATCGTCTACCGGGCGGAAACCATCGACCTCACCCCGACCCGCCCCGAGCACGTGCTCCTGGTCGTCGAGTTCGTGTCGCCCGGTTCGGAGACCACCGACCGGGTCGTGAAGGTGGACCAGTACGCCAAGGCCGGGATCCCCTTCTACTGGCGGGTCGAGCAGGCCGCCACCGGCGTCCCGCTCGTCTACACGTACATCCTCGACCCCGCCACCAAGGCCTACCGGGACGGCGAGGTGTTCACCGGCACGGTGAAGGCCACGGCGCCCTTCTCCGTCACGGTCGACCTCGGGGCCCTGTAGGGGCACCGCGAGGCGGCGCCTCAGGCGATGGCGGCGATGTCACCGTCATCGTTCCACCGGCCCGACTTGTCTCCGGCGACCCAGCGGGATCCTACGGCGCCATGGACGGCGGCCGCCCCGGTGCGGGAACGCCTGTGGTCAGTACGTCCGGTGCCCGGACCAGCGTCGCGAACGCGGACTCGTCCGGGCCGTCGATCCACTCGCGCACCTCGTCAGCGACGTGAATGTCACGGGCGGTGGGGGGTCAAGTAGCTCTGAAGCAGCTCAGATTCGCTCGCCTTCGGGTCTGGGGCGCAGGACACTGGGGTGCTCGACCGGAGCGCTCGGAGGGGGATGCTGATGCGGGACAGCCATCGGAGCGAGGCGGAGCGGCTGTTGGAGCGGGCCGTCGAAGACGAAATGCGGCGCGGGGACGCGCAGGGGGCGGACGCGGGCGTGCTGCTGGCCCGGGGGCGGGAGGCCCTGGACGCGTTGGCGGCGAGTGCCGCCGAGGAGTACGAGGCGTACGTACGGGCGCTGGACGCGGCAGCGGCCGGGGAGCAGTCGCTCGGGGAGGCCTTCCGGCGGGGCAACACCTCGACGGCGCTGCTGGTGACGGCGGTCGCCTCGGTGGCGGCCTTCGCCGCGGACCTGGCGCTCGGGGTGGAGCCGGGCACCTCGCTGGGCGCCGGGGCGCTGGTCGGGGTAGCCGGGGCGGTGGCGACGGTGACCAAGGTGACGGCCACCCATCTGCCGGCCGCGCACCGCCGGGCCGGTGCGCTGAGCCAGCCGGGCGGGCCGGAGCAGTTGCGGCTGAGCTGGCTGTCGGCGCTGGAGGTGCGCGGGGTACGGCCGTTCCTGGAGCAGCAGCGGGCCGCCCGGGCCAAGGCGCGGGCCCCGCGCTCGGGGCAGCCGGGCGGGCCGGTGCTGCGCGGGGTGGACCGTAGCGCGGAGGCCCGGCAGCGCAGTGTGCTGGCCCAGAGTTTCGGTCAACTGCCGGAGCCCGCTGGTGGGTTCGTCGGGCGTCGGGCGGAGGTCGGGCGGATCGCGCAGTGGGTGCAGGCGGCCCGGGCCAGTACCGAGACCCGGCCGGTGGTCGTGGTCCTGCACGGGGAGCCGGGGGTGGGCCGGACCAGTCTGGCCTTCCGGGTGGCCCACCATCTGCGGGACCAGTACCGGGGCGCCTGCGTGGTGGACCTGCGGGGCGGTCTGCCGGGCGGGCAGGCCCCGCTGTCGACCCGGGAGGCGCTGCTGCACCTGCTGAACCGGCTGGGCGCCCCGCGCGAGCGACTGCTGTTCCGGGACGGCTCCTCGGTGGAGCAGCAGTTGCGCCGGCTGGTCGAGCTGTACCACCAGCAGGTGCGGGGGCTCGCGGTGGTCGTGGTCCTGGACGACGCGGTGGACGCGGAGCAGGTGGCGGCGCTGCTGCCGGAGGGTTCGGACTCGCTGGTCCTGGTGACCGGCCGCGAGCCGTTGGACCTGCCGGCCGGGACGCCGGCCTGGGTGCACCGGCTGAAGGTGCGCCCGCTGGCGGGCGCGGACGCGGTCGGGCTGCTCACCGACGGGGGCGCCCGGCCGGCCGGTGCGGGGGCGGAGGCCCTCGCGGAGGCGGCCGGCGGGCTGCCGCTGGCCCTGCGGATGCTGGGCCCGCTGCTGGACCGGCGGACCCCCGCCGAGCTGGTGGCCGCGTTGGCCGCGCCGGGTCCCGAGGCCGTACGTACCGATCCCGTAGGCGCCGATCCCGTACGCGCTGAACCAGGCGCCGAACCCGTAGGCGCCGGCGCTGAGCCGGGCCCCGAGCCCGTACGCCCCGAGCCCGGCCCCGGTGGGAGTGTCGGCGGGCGGAGTGTGCTCGGGCGGGCCGTGGCGGTGGCCGACCGGGAGCAGGGCGAGGCGGCCGGGCTGCTGCTGGCCCGGCTGCCGCTCGCCGGGCGGGCCTCGCTGGGGCCGGCGGCCGCCGCCGCGCTGCTCGACGTACCGGAGCCGGAGGCGCTCTCGGCGCTGGAGGAGCTGTGGCGGGCCGGGCTGATCGACCGGGTGCGCGGGGACCGGTTCCGGATGCACGACGCGGTGCGGGCGTACGCGGCCTCCGGGCCGTTCCGGCCGGCCGGCCGGGAGGCGACGGCCGCGGCCCACGAGCGGCTGATCCGCAACCTCGCCCAGCTGGCCGACGGGGTGATCCGCATGGTGGACGGGAAGACCTCCACCCGGGCCGACCAGTTCGGCGGCCACGGTTTCGGTTCGCTGGACGCGGCCCTGCGCTGGCTGGACGAGGAGTCCTCCTTCATCACCGCGGCGCTGCGGCACACCGAGGGGGTGGACCAGCAGGCGGTGCTGGACCTGTTGGGCGCCCTGTGCGACCACTGCCTGCTGCGCGGGGACCTCTACCGGCTGGGCGAGATCAACGAGCTGACCCAGGCGGTGGAGGAGGCCACCGGAGCCAGCGGGGCCACTGGGGCCACTGGGGCCACTGGGGCCAGCGGGAGCGCCCCGGCCGCCGGGTCGGCCCCGGCAGCCCGGACCGCCGAGCGGGGGCAGCTGGTCCGGTCGGTGCGCTGGCGGACCGGGATCGCGGCCCGCCAGCTCGGCGAGCTGGACAAGGCGCGGACCACGCTGACCGAGGTCGTGGACCAGTTCCGCGAGGCGAACCACGAGCCGGGCGCGGCCCGCGCCCTGGTCTCGCTGGGCATCACCCTGCACCACCAGGGCCACCTCCCGGAGGCCGCCGCGAAGATCCGCGAGGCGGTGGCGCTCCAGGCCGGCGAGGAGCTGGCCGGCGACCGGGCGTGGGCGCTGCACGCGCTCGCGGCGGTGGAACGGGACCTGGCCCACCTCACGGAGGCGCTGGCGCTGCTGGAGGAGTCGCTGCGGCTGCACCGGGACAGCGGGAGCGTGCACGGGCAGGCCTGGGCGCACTTCCAGCGCGGCCAGGTGTTCCTCCGGATGGACGGGGTGCCGGCCGCCGAGGCGGAGTTCCGGCTGGCCAGGGACCTGTACGGGCGGACCCGGGACGCCCGCGGCGAGGCCTGGGCGGTCACCCAGCTGGCGCGGGCCCGGCTGGTGGCCGGGGATCCGGCGGCGGCCGTCGAGGGGCTGGCCGACGCGCTGGCCCGGCAGCGGGAGGCGGAGGACGCCCGCGGCGAGGCCTGGACCCTGTACTACCTGGGGCAGGCGCTGGAGGAACGCGGCGAGCCGGACCGGGCGCTGCGCGAGCTGGAGCGGGCCCGGACCATGTTCTCGCGGATGCGGGACGTGTACGGGCTGGCGTGCGCCCGCCACCACTCCGGCCGGGTGACCCGCGACCAGCGGGCCGCGCGGACCGGGAACCTGCGCAACTCCGGCTTCGCCCGGCAGCTGCTGGTGGACGCCCGGGCGGACTTCCGCCGGATCGGGCTGGCCCACGGGGAGGGCTGGACCTGCCTGGAGCTCGCGGTGGTGGACGCGGGCAACGGCCGGATCCCGCAGGCGCTCGCCCTGTGCGGGGAGGCGGCCGGGCTGTTCGGGACGTACGGGGACCGGCGCGGCGAGGACTGGGCCCGGTTCCTGCGCTGCACGCTGCTGCCGTACGCCGGGGAGGCGGCGTCGGCCGGAACCGAACTGGCCGAGCTGGCGGCCGCCCGACATCCGCTGCGGGACGCGCGGCTGGAGGACTGCGTGGAGGCGTACGCGCTGGTGCTGGCGCGGGGGGTGGAGCCGGCGGAGGGCTGGCAGGGCTGGCGCCTGCGCATGGTGCCGGACCGCCACTCCCGCGAAATCATGGGCGTCCCGGTCCCCACGGCCTCCCCCTGACCCCGGTCCTTGACCATGGTCGTCCGGCGGCGGTCGGTCGGTCGGTCGGGCCATGGCCCTAGCCCTGGCCGACCTGGCCGCAAGCCGGTACCCGCGGGCCGTGACCGGCCCGATCGGCCCCAGGCCGGACGGCGCCGGGGCGCGGCCAAGCCGAGGGCCCGGCCCGAGGCGGTAGGGCAGGGCGAGGCCCAGGGGCCGCAGGGGCGGGGAGGCCGAGGGCCGGCCCGGCCGGGAGGCCGAGGGCCAGCCCGGCCCGGCCCGCAGGCGCGGGCGCGCCAAGGCCCGGCCCTCAGGCGCGGGCGCGCCATGGTCCGGGCCCGGCCGGAGGACCCGGGGCTAGGTGGCCGACGGGGTTTTCGGGGTGGTCTGGGCCGGGGCGGGGGCCTCTTCGAAGTCGACTCGGCCCATGTGGCGGTTCATGGACTTCATCAGGGCCCACACGCCGACGGCGAGGGCCGCGAACACGAGGAACCCGAGGATGCCCGGGGTCACCTTGTTCTTGTCGAAGGTGTCTCCGGCCAGCGGGAGGAGCTGGGCCATGGCCGCGTGCGTAGCCTGCGTAGCGCTCATGAGAGGACATTCTCCCGGATGCCCTCGAAGAGGTCGGACTCGGGGAGGGAGGTGTCGACGAAGGACTTCGCCAGCTCGTACTCCTCGGTGGGCCAGACCTCCTTCTGGATGTCCATCGGGACCCGGAACCAGCCGCCGTCGGGGTCGATCTGGGTGGCGTGGGCGATCAGTGCCTTGTCCCGGATCTCGAAGAAGTCGGCGCAGGGCACGTGGGTGGTCAGGGTCCGCTCCTTGCGCTCGAACTCCTTCCAGCGCTCCAACCACTCCCCGTAGGGGGATTCCAGGCCGCGCTCCAGCAGGGCCTCGTGCAGGGCGATGGTGCGGGGCTTGTTGAAGCCCTGGTTGTAGTAGAGCTTCTGCGGCTGGAAGGCCGGCCCGAACTCGTCCTCCGGGTACTTCACGGTGTCGGCCGCACCGTCGAAGGCCACCATCGTGATCTTGTGGGTCATGATGTGGTCGGGGTGCGGGTATCCGCCGTTCTCGTCGTACGTGGTGATGACCTGCGGCCGGAAGGCGCGGATCTTGCGCACCAGGCGGCCGGCGGCCTCGTCCACGTCGGCCAGCGCGAAGCAGCCCTCGGGGAGCGGAGGCAGCGGGTCGCCCTCGGGGAGGCCGGAGTCCACGTAGCCGAGCCATTCCTGCTCGACGCCGAGGATCTCGCGGGCCTCGTCCATCTCCTTGCGGCGCACCTCGTGGATGTTCTCCTCGATGTACCTGTCGCCCTGGAGCTTGGGGTTGAGGATCGAGCCGCGCTCTCCACCGGTGCAGGTCACGACCAGGACCGGTACCCCCTCGGACACGTACTTGGCCATGGTGGCCGCACCCTTGCTCGACTCGTCGTCG
This sequence comes from Streptomyces sp. NPDC033845, assembly GCF_055576225.1. Lineage (NCBI taxonomy): Bacteria > Bacillati > Actinomycetota > Actinomycetes > Kitasatosporales > Streptomycetaceae > Streptomyces > Streptomyces sp. NPDC033845. The sequence continues at coordinate 576,703 of NZ_JBVIRI010000003.1, forward strand.
GGGTGGGCGTGGACGGCCATCAGTCGAAGCTGCTCGGTCAAGTCGGTCAAGACAGGATCCTCTGTGATTCGGCGCGATCGGCGGCTTCTATAGTGACCGAATCGGGGGACGGAAAATTCCGGGGCCCCCGAAGAGAGGATCCGATCATGAGCTCGCTGCGCGAGGGCCTGCCCGAGGGCCGCTACGGCCGTTCCGCGGACCAGACCGCCGACCGCAAGCTCAAGATCGTCGGATCCGTGCTGGGTGTGGGCCTGCTGGCCCTGGTCGGCTGGATCGGCTGGGACTACGTGGCCGGGCAGGACGTCAGCGCCGAGGTGATCAAGTACGAGGTGGTGTCGGACTCCGAGGTGAAGGTCCACCTGGAGGTCCGCAAGGAGGCCGGGGCCACCGGCGTCTGCACCCTGAGCTCGCAGGACGAGTCGCACGCCGAGGTCGGCCGGGCCGACTTCACCTTCGACGCCCCCGGCAAGCGGCTGGACGAGCTGGTCACCCTGAGGACCACCGGCCGTGCGACGATGATCGAACTGGTCGGCTGCCAGGTCGCCGGCACCCCGGCCGGCTGACCAAGGAACCCGTCCGGGCCCGCTCAGGGCCCGCTCAGGGTCCGTCGAGGCGGCGGCGTCCACCCGTCCGGAGCAGCGCCCGGCGCGCTGACCGGCACGGACACACTTGATACGACGGTGTCCTCCCTCTTTTCCCCCCGAATTGTTAGGCTCGTGGTTTCGCCCGCACGCCCTTCGCGTGCGCGGCCATGTATTCCCCTGTACCGACGAGGAGCACCTGTGACCCAGACGAGCGAGAACGTCACCTGGCTGACCCAGGAGGCGTACGACCAGCTCAAGGCCGAGCTGGAATACCTGTCTGGTCCCGCCCGTACGGAGATCGCCACCAAGATCGCGGCGGCCCGCGAGGAGGGTGACCTCCGGGAGAACGGCGGCTACCACGCGGCCAAGGAAGAACAGGGCAAGCAGGAGCTCCGGGTCCGCCAGCTGACCCAGCTGCTGGAGAACGCCAAGGTGGGCACGGCCCCGGCGGCCGACGGCGTGGTGGCCCCGGGCACCGTCGTCACCATCGCCTTCGACGGCGACCCGGACGACACCATGGAGTTCCTGCTGGCCTCCCGCGAGTACGCCTCCGAGGACATCCAGACCTACTCCCCGCAGTCCCCGCTGGGCTCCGGCGTGATGGGCAAGCAGACCGGCGACGACGCCGAGTACGAGCTGCCCAACGGCAAGAAGGCCCAGGTCAGGATCCTGGCGGTCCGCCCCTACACCGGCTGACCGACCCCCGCACCGATACGCACGGAGGCCCCCGCCGCGACCGCGGCGGGGGCCTCCGCGTCTGCCGCCGGGCCGGGGTCCTTCAGCCCAGGTCCAGCTCCGCCCAGACCGTCTTGGTGGGCAGCCGGACGTCCACACCCCACCGGGAGGCGAACGCCGCCACCAGGACCAGGCCCCGGCCGCCCTCCCCGTACGCGTCCGGGGCCGCTGCGGACGGGAGCGCCTCCGGCTTGGCGTCGTCGACCGCGATGAACAGGGTGTCCGCCCGCAGCCGGAGCCGCAGCCGGAAGCGCCGGTCGCGGCGGTGCCCGTGGGTGACGGCATTCGCGGTGAGTTCCGCCACGACGGAGGCGGCGGAATCCGAATGCGGACTTCCGGCCGGAATTCCCCAGTCGGCCAGCCGGACCACGGCCAGCCGACGCGCCAGCCGCGCGCCCCTGCGCGTACTGCTGAACTGCCGGGCGAACTCCGGTTCGATCATCGTCGGCATGCCGTCACGTCCCCTGCCTGTTTCCGCTTCTTGGGTATGAGCCTGGCCCCCACTGGATACGCTCACCAGGGGTTTCAACGTGCACGAATGCGTTCCGCAGAAACGGAGTTGGGGCATGGCCCGACCGCGGAAGGATTTGGACCGGTCGACGCCGGCAGGCCTGCTGGGAGCCAAGGTCAGAGACCTGATGGACCTGCGGGGACTCAACGCGAAGGACCTCGCTGCGCTGGTATTCGTCTCAGAAACGCGCATCATCAAAGTGCAGACGGCCAACGACCCGCCGAACCGGGAACTCGCGGAGCGGCTGGAATCGGCGCTGGACGCGGGCGGGGCGATCATGGAGCTCTATCCGCTGACGCGGAACGAGTCGTTCAAGGACTACGCCAGGGCCTTCCTGGCGAAGCAGCGGACAGCGAAGACCGTTCGCGAGTACTCGCCGATCATCCCGGGCCTCCTCCAGACACCGGAGTACACCGCCGCCATCGTGCGTTTCGCTTCCCCCGGCGGGGCCGCCCACGTCGAGGCGGCCGTGGAACGCCGAATGGAGCGCCAGGAAGTCCTGGAGGGCCCCGACGCGCCCTGGCTGTGGGTCACCCTGACCCGCTCGGCGCTGGACTCGGTGATCGGCTCCCGGGCCGTCATGAGGGAGCAGATGGAACACCTGCTCAAGATGGTCACGCGGCCCAACATCCACGTACAGGTCCTGGCCCGCGACGCTCCATCCATCCCCGGCTCCATCAGCCTGCTCGCCCAGCCGAACGGTGAACGCTCCGCCTACACCGAGGGATTCGGCATCGGCCGGTACATGCAGGACATCGAGGACGTGGAGCGACACCAGAAGATTTATGATCAGCTCCACGCTGAGGCCGTAGGGGTCAGCGGGTCGGAAGAGCTCATCCGGGAAGCCCTGAGGAATCACACATGACCGAGCAGCCCAACTGGCACAAGTCCACCCACAGCGGCGACGACGACAACTGCGTCGAGGTCGCCGAGAACCTTCCCGGCACCGTCCTGATCCGCGACACCAAGAACCACGGCGCGGGCACGCTCGCCGCCTCCCCCGCCGTCTGGGGCCGGTTCCTCGACTCGGTGGTCTGACACGGCGCACGTGGGCCCCCGCCGCTTCGCGCGGCGGGGGCCCATGGCTGCCCGGGTCAGGCGGTGGCCGAGCGGTACTTGCGGACCGCGAGGGTGCGGAAGAAGACGATGATCAGGACCGACCAGATCACCGAGGCGAGCACCGGGTGCTGCATCGGCCAGGCGTCCGGGGCCTGGTAGCCGGGCGGGAAGTTGCCGAACAGCTCGCGGGCCGCCTGCACGGTCGCGCTGAACGGGTTCCATTCGGCGATGTGCCGCAGGAAGGTCGGCATGTTGTCGGAGGGGACGAACGCGTTCGAGATGAACGTGAGCGGGAACAGCCAGATCAGCCCGCCGGAGGTGGCCGCCTCCGGGGTGCGTACGGACAGGCCGATCAGGGCGCCGATCCAGGAGAAGGCGTAGCCCAGGAGCAGGAGCAGGGCGAAGCCGGCCAGGACCTCCAGGGCGCTGGTGTGGGTGCGCCAGCCGACCAGCAGGGCCACGAGGGCCAGCACCACCAGGGTGAGGGCGGTCTGCACCAGGTCGGCGAGGGTGCGGCCGGTCAGGACCGCGCCGCGGGCCATGGGGAGCGACCGGAACCGGTCGATCAGGCCCTTGTGCATGTCGTCGGCGATGCCGGCGCCCGCGCCGGCGGTGGCGAAGGTGACGGTCTGGGCAAAGATGCCCGCCATCAGGAACTCCCGGTAGTCCTGGGAGGAGAGGCTGCCGCCGACGCTGATGGAGCCGCCGAAGACATAGCTGAACAGGACCACGAACATCACCGGCTGGATCACGCCGAAGATGATCATTTCCGGGATGCGGGACATCCGGATGAGGTTGCGCTTGGCGATGACCAGCGAGTCGTTGACCGACTGGACGATCCCGCCGCGCGGGCGCGGGGCGGCCGGTCCGGGGGTGGCCGCGGTGTTGTCGGTGAGGGTCACTTCGCCTCCTCCTTGCCGCCGTCACCGTTCTCTTCCTCGGTCAGCTCGGCCGCGTGGCCGGTGAGCGAGATGAACACGTCGTCCAGGGTGGGGCGGCGCAGTCCGATGTCGTCGATCTCGATGCCGAGCCCGTCGAGTTCGCGGATGACCTCGGCGAGCAGTTTCGCGCCGCCGCTGACCGGCACGGTCAGCTTGCGGGTGTGGCGTTCGACGGAGGTCTCGCTCTTGCCGAACACGGACAGCACCCGGCGGGCGTCCTCGATGTGCGCGGGGTCGTGCACGACCACCTCCACCCGCTCGCCGCCGGTCTGGGCCTTGAGCTGGTCGGAGGTGCCCCGGGCGATGACCTTGCCGCGGTCGACCACGCAGATGTCGTGGGCGAGCCGGTCGGCCTCCTCCAGGTACTGGGTGGTGAGCAGCAGGGTGGTGCCGGCGGCCACCAGTTCCTCGATGACCTCCCACAGGGCCTGCCGGTTGCGGGGGTCGAGGCCGGTGGTCGGCTCGTCCATGAACATCACGGGCGGCTGGACGACCAGGGCGGCGGCGAGGTCCAGGCGCCGGCGCATGCCGCCGGAGTAGGTCTTGGCGGTGCGGTCGGCGGCGTCCGCCAGGTTGAAGCGCTCCAGCAGCTCCACGGCGCGGGCCTTGGCCGCCTTGGAGTTCATCTGGTAGAGCTGGCCGACCATCTGGAGGTTCTCGCGGCCGGTCAGGTACTCGTCCACGGCGGCGAACTGCCCGGAGAGGCCGATGGAGCGGCGGACCTCGTTGGGGTGCTTGAGCACGTCGATACCGGCGACGACGGCCTTGCCGCTGTCGGGCTGCAGGAGGGTGGTCAGGACGCGGACGGTGGTGGTCTTGCCCGCGCCGTTGGGCCCGAGCAGGCCCAGGACGGTTCCCTCGGGGACATCGAGGTCCACCCCGTCCAGGGCCCGTACGTCGCCGAAGGTCTTCACCAGACCTTCGGCGTAGATCGCGCCTGGCATATGGATTCTCCCAGATTTATTTCGGGTGTTTCCTACGCAAATGCTATGGGCGATAGTCGAGATACGCCCAAGTGGGCCACGGTATCGCGCTATATCGCGTGGCGCCCGGGAGTTTTCGACACCGGCGGGAAGGGAAAAGGGCGGGGTCAGCCGATGACGGGGTAGCCGGCGGCGTGGAGGTGGCGGGCGACCTCCCGGCAGTGCTCGGGTCCCTTGGTCTCCAGGTGCAGCTCCACCTCCACCTCGGTCAGCCCCAGCCTCGGATCGGTCCGGACATGGCTGACGTCCAGCACGTTCGCGTCCACCACCGACAGCTCCCCCAGCAGCCCGGCCAGGGCCCCCGGCCGGTCCGCGACCCGCAGCCGCAGCGAGAGGTAGCGGCCGGCCGCCGCCATGCCGTGCCGCAGGATCCGCTGGAGCAGCAGCGGGTCCACGTTGCCGCCGGACAGCACGGCCACCACCGGGCCCCTGCCGTACCGCTCGGGCTCGCTGAGCAGCGCCGCCACCGGGCTGCACCCGGCCGGCTCCACCACCAGCTTGGCCCGCTCCAGACAGAGCAGCAGGGCGCTGGACAGGGCGTCCTCGGACACCGTCCGCACCTCGTCCACCAGCTCCCCGATGATCCGGAACGGCACGTCCCCGGGCCGGCCGACCTTGATGCCGTCGGCCATCGTCACCGGGTTGTCCACGGACACCGGATGGCCGGCGGCCAGCGAGGGCGGATAGGCGGCCGCACCCGCCGCCTGCACCCCCACCACCCGGACGTCCGGGCGCAGCGCCTTGACGGCCACCGCGATCCCGGCGGCCAGCCCGCCGCCGCCGATGCCGACCAGGATGGTCCGCACCTCCGGGCACTGCTCCAGGATCTCCAGGCCGACGGTGCCCTGGCCGGCGATGATGTCGCGGTGGTCGAAGGGGTGGATGAACACCGCGCCGGTCCGCTCCGCGTACTCCTCGGCCGCGGCCAGGGTCTCGTCCACCACCTGGCCGTGCAGCCGCACCTCCGCCCCGTAGTCCCGGGTCGCCGCCACCTTCGGCAGCGGGGCGCCGACCGGCATGAACACGGTGGAGCGCACCCCCAGCAGGGAGGAGGCGAGGGCCACACCCTGCGCGTGGTTGCCGGCGCTGGCCGCCACCACCCCGGCGGCCCGCTGCTCGGGGCGCAGCCCGGCGATCCGGACGTACGCGCCGCGCAGCTTGAAGGAGCCGGTGCGCTGGAGGTTCTCGCACTTGAGGTGGACCGGGGAGCCGGTGAGCGCGGTCAGGTGCCGGCTGCCCTCCATGGCCGTCATCCGCGCCACCCCGGACAGCATCTTCTGGGCCCCCCTGATGTCGTCGAGGATCACCTGGGGGACGGGATGGGGCACGCGGTAGTTCATGCGGCAAGTCTCGCAGCCGCCGCCCGGGCGGGCGCGGGCTGCGACCGCGGGCAGGCACGGGCTGCGGCCGCCCGGCGGTCCGGCGGGGCCGCCCGACCGGCCCCGACCGCCCCGCACCCGCCCCGCGCCCCGCCCCCGACCGGCCCGTACCCGGGCTCCGCCGGACCGCCGCCGGGCCCCCGCCGGCCCGCCGCCGCGCGCCGGTGGCCGGATCTCGCCATGCGGAACGCGGTGCACGGCTCGCCGGAACTCCCGCACACTGACCCCCGGCACGGCCCCGGACCGGCGGCCCCGCCACTCGTGCCGGACCCGGCACCTCCAGTTCCGCCACGACGCATACGGGCCACAGCCCGGCCGCGTACGCTGTGCCCCATCCTTGTCGGCCCCCCTGCGAAGAGAGCACACGGCCATGTCCTCCACCCCGGCCAGTCCCGACCTGCCGGCATCGGCCGCGCCCGACGGTGCACCCGCCGGAGCCGGTCTCCTCGACGCCCTCCAGCACCAGGTGGCGCTCTTCGCCCGGCGTGCCGAGCAGACCCGGCTCGGCGGGGTCGGCCAGGCCCGCAACTCGATGGACCGTGCCGCGTACCTGCTGCTCAACCGGCTCGACCTGGAAGGCCCGATGGGGGTCAAGGCGCTGGCCGGCGGGATGGGCATCGACTCCTCCACCGTCACCCGGCAGGTCGCCCCGCTGGTGGACACCGGTCTGGTGAAGCGGACCTCGCACCCGGAGGACGGCCGCGCGGTGGTCCTGGCGCTGTCCCCGCGCGGACTCGCCCGGCTGGAGGAAGTACGGTCCTCCCGGCGCGAGTTGATGGCCCGGGTGACGGAGGGCTGGTCGGAGGAGGAGCGCGAGGCGTTCACCGGCCTGCTGACCCGCTTCAACCTGTCGCTGTCCGACCTGATGGGCGCGGCCTCCGAGGGCGGCCCCACCTCCTGACGCGCCTCTTGACCGGGACGGCCCCGCTGACCGCACTATGAGCGTGTGCAACGGGGCGACCAGGGCGGGGAGTTCGGCGAGTTCGAGGCGTTCGTCGCGGGGGCGGCGGGCCGGCTGCTGCATGTCGCCCAACTGCTGACCGCGGAACCGCCCGGGGAGACCGCGGCCGCCCGCCGACTGCTGTCCGGAGCGCTGTCCCGGACCTTCGCCGACTGGCCGAGGCTGCGCGGGGACGACCCGTACGACCACACCCGGCAGGAGCTGTGCGCGGCCTTCGCCCGCACCGCCTGGCGGCACCACCGGGGCCGTGGCGGCCCGCTGGCCCGGCTGCGGCCGCAGCTGCGGCTGGTGGTCGTCCTGCTGGTCTACGAGGGCGTGGCCGAGTCCCAGGCGGCCGCCCTGCTGGGGCTGCCCGAGGAGCGGCTCAGAGTGCTGCGCGGCCGCGCGATAGCAATCCTGCGGGCCCCCGTGCGAGCCCCCCGGGGCGGGCGGCGGGAACGGGGCGGCAGTCCGGGCCCGGGCGGGGCGGCGGGCCGGGGGGCCGCGGCATGACGGCCCGGGACCGCAAGGAACTCGACGTCCGGGCCATGCTGGACGGACCGCACCCGGCCGTCCCGCCGGACCTCGCCGGCCGGGCGGCGGCCCGCGGCGGCCGGCTCCAGCGGCGCCGCCGGGCCCTGCGCCGGGCGGGCTGGTGGCTGGTGCTGACCGCCCTGGTCGCGCTGGCCGTGTGGGCGGCCCTCACCGATCCGCTGTCCGCCCCGCCCCGGACCGTCGCCCCGCCCCTGGAGGGCTGGTAGCCGCAACCGGCCAGCCTCCGGGACCGGCCGGTTCCGGGACCGACGGCCTCGGCGCGGGATGGCCGCCGGGAGGGGCGGCCCACCGGGCGGTCAGCCCACCGAGGCGGTCGGCCCTCCGTACCGCCCGGCCCTCCGGGCAGACGCTGCTAGCCGAGGGCCTGGGTGAGGTCGGCGATCAGGTCGTCGACCGCCTCGATGCCCACCGACAGCCGGACCAGGTCGGCCGGGACCTCCAGTGCCGAACCGGCCGCCGAGGCGTGCGTCATCCGGCCCGGGTGCTCGATCAGCGACTCCACACCGCCCAGCGACTCGCCGAGGGTGAACAGCTTCGCGCGGTTGCACACCTCCACGGCCGCCTCCTCCCCGCCGGTGACCTGGAAGGAGATCATGCCGCCGAAGGACCGCATCTGCTTCGCCGCGATCTCGTGGCCCGGGTGCTCCGGCAGGCCCGGGTACAGCACCCGGCTCACCTTCGGGTGCCGGGTCAGCATCTCCGCGACCTTGGAGGCGTTCTCCCCGTGCCGGTCCATCCGGACCGCGAGGGTCTTGATGCCGCGCAGCACGATCCAGGAGTCGAACGGCCCGGCCACCGCGCCCATCGCGTTCTGGTGGTAGGCGAGTTCCTCGCCGAGCGCCGCGTCCGCGGTGACCAGCGCGCCGCCGACCACGTCCGAGTGCCCGCCCATGTACTTGGTCAGCGAGTGGACCACCACGTCCGCGCCCAGGGCCAGCGGCTGCTGGAGGTAGGGGGAGGCGAAGGTGTTGTCCACGACCAGCTTGGCGCCGGCCGTCCGCGCGATGTCCGCGACCACCGCGATGTCGGTGATGCCCAGCAGCGGGTTGGAGGGGGTCTCCACCCAGATGACCTTCGTGCGGTCGGTCAGCGCCGCCCGCACCGACGCCGGGTCGGAGGTGTCCGCCACCGACCACTCCACGCCCCAGCGCGAGACCACCTTCGCGAACAGCCGGAAGGTGCCGCCGTAGGCGTCGTTCGGGATCACCACGTGGTCGCCGGGCGACAGCAGGGTGCGCAGCAGGCAGTCCTCGGCGGCCAGCCCGGAGGCGAAGGCCAGACCGCGCCGGCCGCCCTCCAGCGCGGCGAGGTTCTCCTCCAGCGCGGTGCGGGTCGGGTTGGCGCTGCGGCTGTACTCGTAGCCGCCGCGCAGCCCGCCGACGCCGTCCTGCTTGTAGGTGGACACCTGGTAGATCGGCGGCACGACCGCGCCGGTCAGCGGGTCCGCGGTGTTGCCCGCATGGATGGCGCGGGTCTCGAAGCTCTGGTGCTCGTGCTCGTGGCTCTGGTGGCTGTCGTCGCTCATGGGCAGAGCCTATTCGCCTCCGGGGCGGTCCGTCTGGTTCGCTTGGGCGCATGGAGATTCTCTGGTTCCTGATCGCGATGGGCCTGCTGGTGGCCGTCATCGGCCCGTGGATACGACGGCGTCGCGGCGGCATCCGGCTCGTCGCGCCCGGCAGCCCGGACGCGGCCGACCCGGCGGACTACGGCTTCGTACGGCAGGAGCTGCTCGACATCCGGGTCCCCGGCCCCGACCAGGACCTGATGGACGCCCTCGAAGTGGTGCAGGGCACCGGCCGCTGGCAGGCCGCCTCCCAGCTGCTGGCCGGCACCCCCAAGGAGGGAGAGCAGCGCTGGCAGCGCGTCCAGGCCTTCGCCGGGGCCGCCGCACTGGAGCTGGCGCAGCAGCCGGGCACCGGGGCGCGCTGGCTGAAGGCCTGGCGGCTGGAGGCGGAGAAGGACGCCGGCGGTGCGCAGGTGCACGCCGAGTTCCTCGTCCAGCAGGCCTGGCGGCAGTCCGGCGGGGTCGGTTCGGACGACCACCGGATCATCCTGGAGGAGGCCGGGGACGCCTGCCGCAAGGCGGCCCTGCTGGCTCCCGGCGACCCCGTCCCGTACATCACCGAACTGGCCGTGGCGCGCGGCCTGGCCTACCGGCCCGCCGAGTTCGACGCCCTGTGGGCGAACGTCCTGGACCGGGCCCCGCAGCACCTGGGCGCGCACCTGGCGGCGCTGCACTACTGGTGCGAGAAGTGGCACGGCTCCCGGGAGCAGGCGGACACCTTCGCGCACGCCGCCGCGGCCCGCGCCCCGCAGGGCTCGCTGCTGGCCGCGCTGCCGCTGTTCGCGGTGTACGAGCACCTGCCCGACATCGCCCTGGTGCAGAACTTCTACGGCAGCGCGGTGGTCAGCCGGGCGATGGACGGCGCCCTCTACGCGGTCCACTCGGCCCGCCAGGACGACCCGATGCTCGCGCACGTCCGCCACATGCTGCTGTTCTTCCTGGTCAACGGCGAGCGCTGGGCCGAGGCCATGGAGCAGCTGCGCCATGTCGACGGGTTCGTCGGCGCGCTGCCCTGGTCGCACAACCCCGACCCGGCGGAGATGTACGCGGTCTTCCGCGCCATGGCGGTCGGCGGCTACGAGGCGAACGGCGGCTCCCCGGCCACCCTGCCGCACTGAGCCGCACCGAGCCGCACGTGCCGCACGTGCCGCCGCCACGGTGCCGGAGGCGGTGGCCCGCTGCGGAGGCTGCTGCCGGCCCGGTGACCGGGAATCCCGGGCCGTCCGGCACCGTTCTCCCCTTACACAAGGAGGCCACGCATGTTCTCGTACCGCCGCACGCCCGAGCTCCCCACCGCCGAGGAGGCCCTCAAGGGCCGCCCGGAGCCCCTCTTCGCGCTCCCCGACCGGCACACCGTCCTCGGCAACCCGCTGGCCGGCCCCTACCCGCAGGGGCTGGAGGTCGCGGACTTCGCGCTGGGCTGCTTCTGGGGCGCCGAGCGCAAGTTCTGGCAGGTCCCGGGCGTGTGGACCACCCTGGTCGGCTACCAGGGCGGGTTCACCGAGAACCCCACCTACGAGGAGGTCTGCTCCGGCCGGACCGGCCACACGGAGATCGTCCGGGTGGTCTTCGACCCCACCCAGGTCACCTACACCGAGCTGCTGAAGCTGTTCTGGGAGTCCCACGACCCCACCCAGGGCTTCCGCCAGGGCAATGACGTGGGCACCCAGTACCGGTCCGCCGTCTACACCCACTCGGCCGAGCAGCAGCGCACCGCCGAGGCCTCCCGGGACTCCTACCAGCAGGTCCTGACCGGCTCCGGCTACGGCGCGATCACCACCGCCGTACTCCCGGCCGACCCCCGCCCCTTCTGGCCCGCCGAGGCCTACCACCAGCAGTACCTGGACAAGAACCCCGGCGGCTACTGCGGCATCGGCGGCACCGGCGTCTCCTGCCCCATCGGCGTCGCCGACGCCGGCTGAGAGCACCCGGGCCCGGGCCGGGGGCGGGCCCGCCGGGGCGGTCAGGGGACGGTGATGTGGGGGCGGGCCCAGGAGGTGTGGTCGAAGGCGGTGTTGCCGTTGGCGTCCTCCACCACCAGGTGGAGCAGGCGGACCCCGCGGACGTCCAGGTCGAAGGCGGCGGGGCCGCCGGCCGCGGTGAGGGTGCCGGTGGTCAGCAGGGTGCGGCCGTCGCCGATGACCCGGGCGCGGGTGGCGCCCGCCGTGGACTGGTTCTTCGAGAAGTCGTCGATGCCCACCAGGCCCGTGAAGCGGCCGGCCCGGCCGCCCAGGTGGTAGACGATCTCGGAGCGGGCGTGGACGCCCAGGCCCTTGGCGTGGACGGTGCCGCCGAAGGAGATGGGGGTGCCGTCGCCCGCCTCCTTGCGGCCGTTGGACCGGTCCTTCTCCACCGGGCCCCAGCCGTTGGCCGCGGACACCCAGGGCAGGTCGGACAGGTGGGAGTTCCGGGTGGGCGGGGCCGGCAGCACGGTCCAGGGCCGGAGCGCGGTGAAGGTGAGGGACCCGGTGGCGGCCTCGGCGGTGAGGACCGCCGTGCTGCCGGGGGCGGCCCCGGCGGGCGGGGTGATCCGCCAGGTGGTCGTCAGGACCGTCCCCGCGGCCAGTGAGGCGGCCGTGGCGGGTGTGGTGGGGGTGGCCGTCCAGCCGGCCGGGGCGCGCAGCACCACCCGTACGTCCGGCCAGGCCCGGGACGTGGAGTTGCCGAGGGTGGTGGTGACGGTGCCGGCGGCCGGGTCGGCGGTGGTGGTGAGGCCCCAGGGGCGGCGGGCCGAGGAGTCCGACCAGGAGGACCGCAGCAGGGCGGTGAGGGAGGCCACCACCGCCGGGTGGGAGGCCGCCAGGTCGTGCTGCTCGCCGCGGTCGGCGGCCAGGTCGTAGAGCTCGAAGCGCCACTGGGCGTCCGGGGCGGTCCGGTCCCGGGCGGGGGCGAAGCGGACGGCCTTCCAGTGGTCCTTGCGGACGGCCTCGGCGATCCGGGTGGCCCGCCCGCCGTCCTGGGTGTTGGCCCGACCGGTGACCCCCTGCTCGTCCCGGTACCAGTAGAGGTGCGGGTGCCGGGGGGCGAGGGCGGGGTCGCCGTCGAGGACCGGGACGGCGGAGAGCCCGTCGATGTCCGCGGGGGCGGGGGCCCCGGCCAGTTCGGCCAGGGTGGGCAGCAGGTCGTAGAGCGGGGTGGGGCGGTCGCTGGTGGTGCCGGGGGCGATCCGGCCCGGGGCCCAGGCGAGCAGCGGGACCCGGACGCCGCCCTCGTAGAGGTTGCGCTTGTAGCCGCGCAGCGGCCCGTTGGCGTCGAACAGGTCCGGGTCGACCCCGCCCTCCTCGTGCGGACCGTTGTCGCTGGTGAAGAGGACCACCGTGCGGTCGGCGGCGCCGAGGGCGGTCAGCCGGTCCACCAGTGCGCCGACCTGGGTGTCCAGCCGGGTGATCTGGGCCGCGTGCCCCTTGTTCTGCGCGCTCCAGGAGCGGCTCGCGTAGTCGCCGAGCTCCGGGATGTCGGAGGGGGCGTGCGGCAGCGTGGGGGTGAGGAACAGCAGGAGGGGGTCGGGGCCGGCGGCGTGCGCGTCGAGGAACTCCAGGGCCTCGGAGAGGATCAGGTCGGGGGCGTAGGTCCCGGCCGGTACGGCTTCCTCGGCGCCGTCGCGCCAGAGCCGGGCGGGCCGGTACTGGTGCGCGTGGCCGTGGTCGATGTAGCCGTAGAACCGCTCGAAGCCCCGGGAGTTGGGGTGGCTGTCCTGGCCGCCGGCCTCCGGTCCGAAACCCCATTTGCCGAAGAGGCCGGTGCGGTAGCCGCGGGCCCGCAGGACCTCCGCGAAGGTGGTGTCCCCGGCCCGCAGGGAGCCCTGGCCGCCGCTGCCGGGGTTGGCGCGGACCGCGGAGTGTCCGGTGTGCAGTCCGGTGAGCAGGGAAGCGCGGGAGGGGGCGCAGACGGCGGCCGCCGCGTAGGCGTCGGTGAAGCGGAGCCCTTCGGCGGCCAGCCGGTCCAGCCGTGGGGTGGAGATCAGCTTCTGGCCGTACGCGCCGAGGTCTCCGTAGCCCAGGTCGTCGGCCAGGACGACGACCAGGTGGGGCGGGGCGGCGGATCCGGCCGGGGCCGCCGGGGTGGCCCGGGTGCTCGCGGCGGCGGTCGCGGCCCCGGACCCGGCCCCGGTGAGCTGGGGGAGCGCGGCCAGCCCGGCCGCTGCCGCGGACCCGGTGAGGAAACGGCGGCGGCTGGGCATGACGGACTCCCGGGCGGTGAGGGCGGCGATGGGCGGCTGTGGTGCGCCGATCTTGCGCCCGGGGACGCCCGGGAATCCATGCACGCGGGATGAAGAGCTTGTTGCGGTCAGATGGTGGCGGTGTCGATGACGAAGCGGTAGCGGACGTCGCTGTTCTGGACGCGCTCGTACGCCTCGTTGATCTGGTCGGCGCGGATCAGCTCGATCTCCGCGCCCAGTCCGTGCTCGGCGCAGAACTCCAGCATCTCCTGGGTCTCGGGGATCCCGCCGATCATCGAGCCGGCCAGGGTCTTGTTCCCGCCGATCACCGCGAACAGGTTGAAGGAGACGGGCTCCTCCGGGGCGCCGACGTTGACCAGGGCGCCGCCCACCTTCAGCAGGCCCAGGTAGGCGCCCAGGTCCAGCGGGGCGGACACGGTGGAGACGATCAGGTCGAAGCGGCCGGCCAGCTCGGTGAAGGTCTCCTTGTCGCTGGTGGCGTGGTAGTGGGCGGCGCCGAGCGCGAGCCCGTCGTCCTTCTTGCGCAGGGACTGGGACAGCACGGTGACCTCGGCTCCCAGCGCCGCGGCGATCTTGACGCCCATGTGGCCGAGACCGCCGAGGCCGACGATCGCGACCTTCTTGCCGGGGCCGGCCCCCCATCGCTTGAGCGGGGAGTAGAGGGTGATGCCGGCGCACAGCAGCGGGGCGGCCACGTCCAGGGAGAGGCCGTCGGGGATGCGGAGGGTGTAGTTCTCGTCCACCACGATGTGGGTGGAGTAGCCGCCGTAGGTGGGCTCGCCCTTGCGGTCGACGGCGTTGTAGGTGCCGGTCATGCCCTGGACGCAGTGCTGCTCCAGGCCCTGGAGGCAGTACTCGCACTCCCGGCAGGAGTCGACGAAGCAGCCGACGCCGACCCGGTCGCCGACCGCGAAGCGGGTGACCTCCGGGCCCGTCTCGGTGACCACGCCGGCGATCTCGTGGCCGGGGACCATCGGGAAGATGCCCTCGCCCCAGCCGTCGTGGGCCTGGTGGATGTCGGAGTGGCAGATGCCCGCGTACTTGATCTCGATGAGGACGTCGTGCGGGCCCACCGGCCGGCGCGGGACGGTGGTGCGCTCCAGCGGGGCCTTGGCGGCCGGGGCCGCGTAGGCGGGGACCTCGGTGGGCGCCTGGGTGGGGGCCTGGGACATGGGGGTGCTCCTCGGATCGTGTCCGGACGTACGGGGGTGTGCGGCCCGTACGCGCTGTTCGGGGGGTACGGGGCGCCGGGGGAAACGATGCCCCGTCCGGCGGCGGTCACCCACCCCCCTGTCCAGCCTAGGACTGGCGAACGTATCCCCAGCAGGGTCAGGCTGGGCCCGGCGCGGCGCCCGGCGGCCCGGCGATACTGGGCTGATGGACCAGCTTGACCAGCGCGCCGAACTCAGCGAATTCCTCAGGTCCCGCCGGGCCCGGCTGCAGCCCGCGGACGTGGGGCTGCCGGAGTACGGGCGGCACCGGCGGGTGCCGGGGCTGCGCCGGGAGGAGCTGGCCCAGCTGGCCGGGGTGTCCGTCGCGTACTACACCCGGCTGGAGCAGGGGCACGGGCAGAACGTGTCCGCGGAGGTGCTGGACGCGATCGCGCGGGCGCTGCGGCTGGACGGGGTGGAGCGGGCGCACCTGACGCATCTGGCCCGCCCGAAGGCGCGCGGCCGGCGCCGGCCGAGCCCCCGGCCGGAGCGGGTGCGGCCGGAGCTGCTGCACCTGCTGGACGCGATGGACGGGGTCCCGGCGTACATCGTGGGGCGCCGGCAGGACGTGATCGGCTGGAACCGGATGGCGCGGGCGGTGTTCGGGGACTTCGCGGCGCTGCCGGCGGCCGAGCGGAACCTGGTCCGGCTGATGTTCCTGGACCCGGCGACGGCGGAGCTGTACCAGGACTGGGACTGCCGGGCCTGCGAGGTGGTCAGCAATCTGCGGCTGTACGCGGGCCTGTATCCGGACGATCCACAGCTGTCCTCCCTGGTGGGCGAACTGTCGGTGAAGAACGAGGAGTTCCGCCGGCTGTGGGCGGCGCACACGGTCGCCGACAAGGCGCACGGGGTGAAGCTGCTGCGGCATCCGCTGGTCGGGGAGCTGTCGCTGTCCTTCGAGACCTTCCGGCTGATGGACGACCCGGAGCAGGCGCTGATCACCTACTACGCGGAGCCGGGCTCGGCCTCGGCGGACGCGCTGCGGCTGCTGGGCGCCTGGGGCGTCCCGGAGCCGGACCGGGCGGAGCCGCCGGGGCGGGCCGGCACGGCCGGGCTGCGGGCCGGGGACGGGCTGTCCACGGGCTGAGCCCCGCACAGGGGCCCGACAGCCCCGCAGCCCCGCAGCCCTACAGGGTGAGCTGGTAGAGGGCGGCCCGGCGCTCCGGGCGGTAGCCGAGCGCCTCGTTGACCGTCCGCATGGGGGTGTTCCCGTCGGCGACGGTGGTGCCGATGGTGCGCAGGCCCGGGTAGCCGGCCGCGACCTCGGTGAGCATCCGGCGCTTCACGGCGCGTCCCAGGCCGCGGCCCCGGTGGGCGGGGAGCACCACGGTGTCGTACTGGAGGGCGCGGGTGGCGTCCGGGTCCGGCAGGACCAGTTCGGTGTACGCGGCCACCTCGCCGGTGCCGGTGACCGCGGCCGCGGTCAGGATCCGGCCGCCGCGGTCCAGGACCAGCCGGGCGGCGGCGCGGAGCCGGTCCGCGTCCCAGGCGACCACCCGTTCGTCGGTGTCCCCGCCGGGGGCGTCCTCCATGGCCTCGTGGGCGGCGGCCGCGGCGTCCGCCCAGGTGTCGGGCACCACGCCCGCCCAGATCGCCCAGTGGTAGCCGGCGGGCGGCTCGGCGGCGGGTTCCGGGACGGCCGGCACCTCCTGGACGTACCAGGTCAGCGGGAGGACGGGGACGAAGCCGAGGGACTCGGCGAAGGCCTGGCCGGGGCCGCCGAGGTCCACCATGACGCTGACGGAGCTCCGGCCGCGCGCGGCGAGTTCGGCGCGGACCCGGGCGAAGAGGGCGGTGCCGGCGCCGCGCCGGCGGGCGTCGGGGCGGACGGTGAGCTCCTGGAGGGAGGCGGTGCCGTCGTTGGCCCCGTCCTCGAAGAGCATCAGGGTGGCCACCCCCTCGTCGTCCCGTTCCCCGGCCGTCCAGTTCAGATGGCGGCCGCGGGCGGGCCGCACCAGCAGCCGGCCGGCCACCTCGGTCCGGCTGGGGCCGGGGACCCCGGGCAGGTCGGCCGCGGCGGCGGCGGTGAGCACCGCCCACCAGGTGTCCACCTGGTCCTCGCCGGGCGGGACGGGCAGCGGGCGGGTGGGCACGGGTGCGGTCGAGGTCATGGCAGGACCCTAGGCCGTGCCGGGTGGAACGCACGACGGGGTTTCCCGGGCCTTGCGGGCCCGGGAAACCCCGTCGGGGGAGCCGTTCGGATCAGAGGGCGGAGCCGGCCTGCCAGTCGGCCCAGTCCATGTTCCAGCCGTTGAGGCCGTTGTCCGGCTTGATGGTCTTGTCCGGGGAGTTGACCACGGTGACCACGTCGCCGATGAGGGAGCTGTCGAAGAACCAGGCGGCCGGCTGGCCCGGGTCGCCCGCGCCCTTGGCGTCGTTCAGACCCACGCAGCCGTGGCTGGTGTTGACGCTGCCGAAGATGGAGTCGCTGCCCCAGTAGTTGCCGTGGATGAAGGTGCCGGAGGTCGACAGCCGCATGGCGTGCGGGACGTCCTTGATGTCGTACTCGCCCTTGCCGTCGTCGTCCGTGAAGCCGACGGTGGCGCCGTTCATCCGGGTCTCCTTGAACTTCTCGGAGATCACCATCTGACCGTTGTAGGTCGGGGTCTCCGGGGAACCGGCGGAGATCGGGATGGTCCTGACGACCTGTCCGTCCCGCTTGACGGTCATCTTCTTGGTCTTGGCGTCGACCACCGAGACCTGGCTGCGGCCGATGTGGAAGGTGGCGGTGCGGTCCTGGACGCCGACCACTCCGGGCGCGCCCTCGACCCCGTCGAGCTTCATCTTCAGCGTGACGGTGGAGTTGGCCTCCCAGTACTCCTCGGGCCGGAAGTCCAGCCGCTGGGAGTTGAACCAGTGGCCGACGACCTCCTGGCCGCTGGTGGAGCTGACCGTGATCGCCGACTGGACGGCCTTGCGGTCCTTGATCGGCTTGTTGAAGTTGATCGAGACCGGCATGCCGACGCCGACCTTCTGACCGTCCTCGGGGGTGAACGAGCCGATGAAGCTGTTCTCCGGGGAGACGGTGGTGAAGGAGGCGTTCTCGTGGGCCTCGCGGCCCTCGGAGTCCTTGGCGGTGGCCGACAGCGCGTACTTGGTGGAGCGCTTGAGGCTGGCGGACGGCTTCCAGCTCTTGCCGTCGGCGGAGATCTTCCCGTCGACCGCGGTGCCCTCGGAGGACTTCATCTCCACCTTGGTGAGGGTGCCGTCGCTCACCGTGACCTTGGTGTCCGAGTTGAGTCCGACGTTGGTGGCGCCGTCCTTGGGCGCGATGGCTATTCGGGCCTGCGAGGTGTCCTTCGCGGCCGCCGCGTCGACGTCCGCCTGGGACTTGCCGGTCGCCTCGCCGCTGCCCTTGGGGGTACCGCCGTCGTCGCCGTCACTGCACGCCGAGAGCACCAATACGCCACCGAGCAGGAGGGAGACGGCCGTCAGGCCCTTCTTCCGTCCCTTGCTGAACGTCCTCACACGCCACTCCATCGTTGCCGGATGCCCGGGAGCCCGCCCGGGACGGGCCCAAGGCAGGGGGCGCACCCCCCGCCTTGATCAGACAACGCGCACGAGCACCGGATCGGTTCCACATCCCGTCCGGATGTGGGCCACTCCACTGTCAGGCGTTGTCGTCCTCTTCTTCGAATACCCCATCTTCCTCGTCCATGTCCCACTCCAGGGACTCGGGGTCGTATTCGACGGGTTCGGTGCTCCAGGATGCCTGGGCGAGGTCCACTCCGGGGATGTCTGCGACCAGGTCGGTGGGGTCCACCAGGTAGGCCAGGGCTTCCGCTTCGTCCTCGCGGACGGCCGACTCGGCGTGGCCGCGCTCCTCGTCGGGCATGAACTCGTCGGTCCTGATGTGGTCGAGGGCCGCTCCGGTGAGTGCATCCGGATCGGACACCTCCAGTACCAGATCGACACGAAGGCGGACGTATCGGACCGTATCTGATGTCTCCATACGACGGAGCGTAAGGCTGGCGGCCACCCCGACTTCCCCACGACCCGCCCCTTTGCTTAGCATCGGCGCACACGGCCAATTCGCTGCTGCCACAAGGGGGATCGAACCGTGTCCGCACGTCGACCGCTGCTCACCGCCCTCGGGGCGACCACCCTCCTCGGCGCCCTCTGGTTCGTCCCTTCCGCCAATGCCACCGCGCCGGAGCACCCCGGCGCGCCCCGGGACTCCCTGCGCGCCCTCGGAGCCCAGGGTGTCCAGGGATCCCACGGCGCGCAGAGCGTCCAGGGCACCCGGGACACCCAGTCCATCGCTTCCGCTTCGGTCCGGCCGCTGGCGCTGGCCGACACCGGCGGGATGGACACCACCCCGCTGGTCTTCGGCGGGATGGCCTCTCTGGGGGTCGGGGCCGGGTTCGTGGTGTTCTCGGCCCGCCGCTCGCGCCGGACCTGAGCGCCCGGACCCGAGGGCCGGACCCGAGGGCCCGCACACGGAGAGGAGGGGCCGCCCCGCGCGTCGTGCGCGGGACGGCCCCTCCTTCAGTTCGGGGTCCTCGGGGCGGCCGGTCAGGCCAGCGGGCCGGTGACCCGCTCCACCGCCTCGACCAGTCCGCCGCGGCGGACGAACTCCTCGGCGGCGGCCAGGTCCGGGGCCAGGAACCGGTCCGGGCCGGGGCCCGCCACACCCGCCGCGCGGGCGGCGTCGATGGCCGCCCGGGAGGCGGGGGCCGGGGTCAGCCCGTGGCGCAGTTCGATGCCGCGGGTGGCCGCGTACATCTCGATGGCGACGATCCGGGTCAAGTTGTCGATGGAGGTGCGCAGCTTGCGGGCGGCGGACCAGCCCATCGAGACGTGGTCCTCCTGCATGGCGGAGGAGGGGATGGAGTCGGCGGAGGCCGGGACGGCCAGCCGCTTCATCTCGCTGACCAGGGCGGCCTGGGTGTACTGGGCGATCATCAGCCCGGAGTCCACGCCGGCGTCGTCGGCGAGGAAGGGCGGCAGCCCGTGCGAGCGGTTCTTGTCGAGCAGCCGGTCGGTGCGGCGCTCGGCGATGGAGCCGAGGTCGGCGGCGACGATGGCGAGGAAGTCCAGGACGTACGCCACCGGGGCGCCGTGGAAGTTGCCGTTGGACTCCACCCGCCCGTCGGGCAGCACCACCGGGTTGTCGACGGCGGCGGCCAGTTCGCGGGAGGCGACCAGCGCTGCGTGCGCGAGGGTGTCCCGGCCGGCGCCGGCCACCTGCGGGGCGCAGCGCACCGAGTAGGCGTCCTGGACCCGGGGGGCCTCGTCGTGCTGGAAGTGGCCGGTGAGTCCGGAGTCCTTCAGCACGGCGGCCATGTTGGCGGCGGAGGCGCCCTGGCCGGGGTGCGGGCGGATGGCGTGCAGTTCGGGGGCGAGCACCTTGTCGGTGCCGAGCAGCGCCTCCAGCGAGAGGGCTGCGGTGATGTCGGCGGAGGTGTAGAGCATCCGCAGGTCGGCGAGGGCCATGCAGAGCATGCCGAGCATGCCGTCGGTGCCGTTGAGGAGGGCCAGGCCCTCCTTCTCGCGGAGTTCGACGGGGGTGATCCCGTGTTCGGCGAGGAGCTCCCCGGCGGGGCGGAGGGTGCCGTCGGGGCCCTCGGCGTCGCCCTCTCCCATCAGGGTGAGGGCGCAGTGCGAGAGCGGGGCGAGGTCTCCGGAGCAGCCGAGGGAGCCGTACTCGTGGACCACCGGGGTGATCCCGGCGTTGAGGACGTCGGCCATGGTCTGGGCGACCTCGGGGCGGACGCCGGTGTGCCCGGAGGCCACCGTCTTGAGGCGGAGGAACATCAGCGCGCGGACGACCTCGCGCTCGACCCGGGGGCCCATGCCGGCCGCGTGCGAGCGGACGATGTTGCGCTGGAGCTGGGCCCGCAGGTCCGGGGAGATGTGCCGGGTGGCCAGGGCGCCGAAGCCGGTGGACACCCCGTAGACGGGTTCGGGCTTGGCGGCGAGCGTGTCCACGATGGCGCGGGCCCGGCCGAGGGCCGCCACGGCTTCGGCGGACAGCTCGATCCGTGCGTTGCCGCGGGCCACGGCGATGACGTCCTCGGCGGTGGTCCCGGACGTCCCCACCACGACAGTGTGCATATCCATATTCAGCACCCTACGGACTGAATCCCAACATGTCACTAGGTGATCGGGGCCGGCCTCGGGAGCCGCCCCCGACCGGCCCGGCGGACCTCAGCCGCGGCCGCGGAACCGGCGGCGGTCCGCCGAGCCGGTCGGGGCGGCGTCGGCCAGCGGCACCACCGCGGTGTCCCGCCCCGCCACCACCGGTTTCGGCGCACGCGCCGCCTTCGCCTTGTACTGGGCCGCGTCCGCCAGCCGGAACAGCCGCCGCGAGGACCGCACCGGCCCGATCTCGTCCCCGGTGGAGGCCACCCCGCAGGCCACCCCCTCCCCCAGCTCCAGCTCGCCGGCCCGGGCGCACAGCAGCTCCGCCGCCCGCACCACCTCGTCGGCCGACGGGCCCACCGAGACCAGACAGAACTCGTCCCCGCCCAGCCGGGCCGCCAGGGCGCCCGGCAATATCGCCCCGCACAGGCTCAGCACCGACCCGAACCGCTCCAGCAGCCGGTCGCCCATCTCGTGCCCGAGGGTGTCGTTGACCTTCTTCAGCCCGTTCAGGTCGCAGACCACCAGGCTGACCACCAGCGCCGCGTCCGACCGGTGCCGCTCCAGCGCCTCGTCGAGGCGCATGTCCACCGCCCGCCGGTTCGCCAGCCCGGTCAGCGGATCGGTGAAGGCCAGCCGCCGGGCCTCCTCCAGCCGCTCGTTCTGCGCCAGCCCGGCCGCCACCACGGCGGCCAGCACCGTCGCGAACTCCGCGTCCTCCGCGCCGAACCCGGGCAGTCCCGCGTCCCGCGCCACGTACAGCTCGCCCCAGGCCCGGCCGCTCAGCACCACCGGGGCGACCACACAGCTGCCGCGGCCGCGCCGGCGGAGCGCCTCGCCGCGCCGACCGGGCCGGCCGCCGGCCGCGTTCTCCACCCAGGCGTGCGGGCCGCCGCCGCCCACCCAGCGCTCGTGCAGGAACTCGGTGATCTCCGGGAAGTCGTGCACGGGATAGGACTCGTCGGCCGGGAACTCCTCCTCACCGGCCCGCCGCGCCCCCTCGTTGACCAGCACCCGCAGCCGGCCCCGCTCCCGCTCCCAGGCCGAGATCGCCGCGAACGAGCCGTACATGGCCGTCCGCGCGCCCCGGGCCGCCGCCCGCACACTGTCCTGCGGCGTGTGCGCCGCCGCCATGGCCTGAGCCAGGCCCACCACGGCTCGCAGCCGCCCGTCGACTCCCATCACCCCACACTAGGGGTTTTATCCGATTTGGTATCGATTGATACCACCGGCGGGGGCGGGCGCCTCGGCTACTCCCCCGGCCAGTTCGGCTTCCGCTTCTCGTTGAACGCCGCCACGCCCTCGGCCCGGTCCCCGGAGAAGGCCACCGTCCGCCAGGCCGCGTCCTCGATCTCCAGACCGGCGGCCAGGTCCATCCCGTGCCCCAGCCGCAGCGCCCGCTTGGCCGCCCGCAGCCCCACCGGGGAGTTCACCGCCATCCGCCCGGCCAGCTCCAGCGCCTCCTCCCGGTCCCGGCCGGCCGGCACCAGGACGTCCACCAGCCCGAGCCCGGCGGCCTCCGCGGCCTCCACCCGGCGGGCCGTGAAGATCAGCTCGGCCGCCCGGGCGGCGCCCACCCGGCGCGGCAGCAGCTGGGTGCCGCCACCGCCGGGGATCACCCCGACCGACACCTCCGGCAGCCCGACCACCGCCGACTCGTCCGCCACGATCACGTCGCAGGCCAGCGCCAGCTCGAAGCCGCCGCCCAGCGCGAACCCGTGCACCGCCGCGATCGTCGGCATCGGCAGCTCCAGCACCCCGCCGTAGGCGCCCCGGGCGGTGGGCCGCTGCCGCACCAGCTCGGCGTCCGACAGCGAGTTCCGCTCCTTGAGGTCCGCCCCCACGCAGAAGGCCCGCTCATGGGTGGAGGTCAGCACCACCACCCGGGCGGACGGGTCCGCGGCCAGCGCCGCACAGGCCGTACCGATCGAACGGGCCATCTCCGTGGACACCGCGTTCATCGCCTTGGGCCGGTCGAGCACCAGCTCCACGACCCCGTCGTCACCGTGCCGGCGCACCTCGACGAACTCCCCGAACCGCTGACCCGCAGACCCGCTCATGACCGCTTCCCTCCCGACCGACGACGGGCAGGTTAACGAGCGTTACCGTGCCCTCATCCGGGGATCTTAGAGGTACGGCGGGTCAGCAGCCAGGGCTCCACCACACCCAGCCCGCGCACCGGCCGCTGCCACATCGGCTGCAGCGCGAACCGGTAGGGCCGCTCCTCGGCGCCCCGCGCCTCCGCCTCCTTCTCCGACAGCGGCGCGTCACCCGCCCGGCCCAGCTCCTCGGCCAGCGCCCCGTCCACCAGCACCGCGTCCTTCGGGGCTATCGAGGTCAGCCGGCTGGCCAGGTTCACCGTGGTCCCGAACACGTCGCCCATCCGGGTCGTCACCGTGCCGAAGGCGATCCCGACCCGGAGCTCCGGCATCGAGGCATCCGCCTCCATGGTCTCGATCAGCCGCAGCGCGATCTCCGCCGCCGTCCCCGGCTCGTCCGCGCAGTAGAGCACCTCGTCGCCCAGCGTCTTGATCAGCCGGCCGCCGTGCGCCGCCACCAGGTCCGCGGCCGTGGTCTCGAAGGCCTCGACCAGCTCGCCGAGCTCCTCCTCCTCCAGCCGCCGGGTCAGCCGGGTGAACCCGACCAGGTCCGCGAAGCCCACCGCCAGCCGGCGGTCCACCATCTCCTCGTCGTCCGCGGCCTGCACCACCCGGCCGGTGGCCGCCGCCAGCTGCCGCCGCCAGACGTAGACCAGGAACTCCTCCAGCTCCGGCAGCAGCAGCTCCACCAGCGGATACGTCACCTCGGTACGGGTCATCCCCGGCTCCGGCGGCTCCGTCAGCCCCTCCAGGAACGAGTCGATCTGCCACTCGGCCAGCCGGGCCGTGGTCTGCCCGGTCGACCGGGCCACCTGCACCGCCATCGGCTCGCTCAGCAGCCCCGCCTCCACCAGACCGGCCAGCCGGCGCAGCGCCAGCACGTCCGCCTCGGTCAGCGCCTTCGCCTGCCCGATGTCCGCGAACCCCATGGCCCGCCAGAACCGGGAGGCCAGCTCCATCGACACCCCGGCACTGCGGGCCGCCTGGAAGGGGGTGTAGCGGCGCTCGGCGCCGAGGATCAGCTGCTCCAGCCGGATGGCCAGGGGATCCGCCGTGGGCTGCGCCGTGTGGTCCACCTCGTGCATCGGAGTGTGCTGGTCACGCCCGATGGGCGTGACAGGGCCGGGGGGAGCGGACGCGCCGGAACCTGTGTCGTCGACGGTCAAGGGCCGCCTCCTGTCATTCCGTGCGCCATGCCCTGCCGAACCGGTAGATCACCGAGACCACCGGGATCGCCTAAACCATACGGCAGGTGTGCCGTAGCTCACTCGCCGTCCCCTGTTCCGGTGCCCCCCGGAAGGGCCCCGGCTCCCCCGGCGCCCCGGCGGGAGCGCCGGAGCACCGGGTGCGCCGAACGGGTCAGTGCACCGACCGCAGGTGGATCACGTCGCCCGCGCCGACCGCCTCCCGGACCCCGTCCGCCGTCCGCACCACCAGCCGGCCGTCCGCGTCCACCGCCTCCGCGGTGCCGGTCAGCTCCCGGCCGCCGGGCAGCTCCGCCCGGACGTGCCGGCCGAGGGTGGCGCAGCCCGCCGCGTAGGTCTCCTGGAGGCCACTGGCCGCCGGGTCGCCGCCGGCCGCGCGCCAGCGCCCGTACCAGTCCTCCAGGGACCGCAGCACGGCCTTCAGGAGCGGCTCCCGGTCGGTCACCGCGGCCTTCGCCAGGGCCAGCGAGCCGGCCGAGGGCACCGGCAGCTCGTCCTCCGTGAGCGTGACGTTCAGACCGATCCCGATGACGATCCCGCCGGCCGAGCCGCCGTCCCCGGGAGCGCCCGGCGCCCGCTCGGCCAGGATCCCGCCGGCCTTCCGCTCCGCGCCGTCCACGGTCACCAGCAGGTCGTTGGGCCACTTGAGTGCCGTGTCCACCCCGGCGGCCCGGGACAGCCCGGTCGCGGTGGCCACCCCGGCCAGCAGGGTCAGCCAGGACCAGCGCTCCACCGGCACGTCCACCGGCTTCAGCAGCACGGAGAAGAACAGCCCGGAGCGGGCCGGAGCGACCCAGTCCCGGTCCAGCCGGCCGCGGCCCGCGGTCTGCTCCTCCGCGACCAGGACCGCGCCCTCCGCCAGCTCACCGGCCCGGGCCGCGAGGTCGGTGTTGGTCGATCCGGTGGAGTCGACGACCTCCAGGGAGGTCCACAGGCCGCCCTCGGTGACCAGGGCGCGGCGCAGCGGGGCGGCGGAGAGCGGCGGCCGGTCGAGGCTCGACCAGCGGCCGCCTGCTGATGCATCTGATGGCGTCATGCAAGCCACATTAGGTGTGTCAAACGCCGCACTGCCGTGCGGCATGCCCGCCACTACGCTACGCACCAGTAGCCAGCAGTAGTCAATCAATTGACCGATCAATTGACCAGGCAGTGGACACCACTCAGGGAGCCGCGACCCCGATGTCTCAACCCTCAGAGCCGATCGACATCCACACCACCGCGGGCAAGATCGCGGATCTGAAGCGCCGGATCGACAAGGCCACGCACGCCGGCTCGGCGCGGGCCGTGGAGAAGCAGCACGCCAAGGGCAAGCTGACGGCTCGTGAGCGGGTGGGCCTGCTCCTCGACGAGGGGTCCTTCGTCGAGCTCGACGAGCTGGCCCGGCACCGCTCGAACAGTTTCGGGCTGGAGAGGACCCGACCCTACGGCGACGGGGTGGTCACCGGCTACGGCACCGTGGACGGCCGCCCGGTGGCCGTGTTCTCGCAGGACTTCACGGTGTTCGGCGGGGCCCTCGGCGAGGTCTACGGCCAGAAGATCATGAAGGTGATGGACTTCGCGCTGAAGACCGGCTGCCCGGTGGTCGGGATCAACGACTCGGGCGGCGCGCGGATCCAGGAGGGCGTGATGGCCCTCGGCATGTACGGGGAGATCTTCCGCCGCAACACCCATGCCTCCGGGGTGATCCCGCAGATCAGCCTGGTGGTCGGGCCCTGCGCGGGCGGCGCGGTGTACTCCCCGGCGATCACCGACTTCACGGTGATGGTCGACCGGACCTCGCACATGTTCATCACCGGGCCGGACGTCATCAAGACGGTGACCGGCGAGGACGTGGGCTTCGAGGAGCTCGGCGGGGCCCGCACCCACAACACCACCTCGGGCGTGGCGCACCATCTGGCGGGTGACGAGAAGGACGCCATCGAGTACGTCAAGTCCCTCCTCTCCTACCTCCCCTCGAACAACCTGTCGGAGCCGCCGGCCTTCCCCGAGGAGGCCGACACCGAGGTCTCGGACACCGACCGGGAGCTGGACGTACTGATCCCGGACAGCGCGAACCAGCCGTACGACATGCACCGGGTGCTGGAACACGTCCTGGACGAGGGCGAGTTCCTGGAGACCCAGGCCCTTTTCGCGCCGAATATCCTGACCGGTTTCGGCCGGGTCGAGGGCCACCCGGTGGGGATCGTCGCCAACCAGCCGATGCAGTTCGCCGGCTGTCTGGACATCGACGCCTCGGAGAAGGCCGCCCGGTTCGTGCGGACCTGCGACGCCTTCAACGTGCCGGTGCTGACCTTCGTGGACGTGCCGGGCTTCCTGCCGGGCGTGGACCAGGAGTACGGCGGCATCATCCGGCGCGGCGCCAAGCTGATCTACGCCTACGCCGAGGCCACCGTCCCGCTGATCACCGTGATCACCCGCAAGGCCTTCGGCGGGGCGTACGACGTGATGGGCTCCAAGCACCTGGGTGCGGACCTGAACCTGGCCTGGCCGACCGCGCAGATCGCGGTGATGGGCGCGCAGGGCGCGGTGAACATCCTGCACCGGCGGGCCATCGCGGAGGCGGAGGCCGCCGGGGAGGCCGAGGAGACCCGGGCCCGGCTGATCGCCGAGTACGAGGACACCCTGCTGAACCCGTACACGGCGGCCGAGCGCGGCTACGTGGACGCGGTGGTACTGCCCTCCGAGACCCGGGCACACATCGTGAAGGGGCTGCGGCAGCTGCGGACCAAGCGGGAGTCGCTGCCGCCGAAGAAGCACGGGAACATCCCCCTCTAGCACGTCCCGTCCAGGGCCCAGGGAGGTCTTCGGTGATCAAGGTAGTCAAGGGGAACCCGACCCCGGAGGAGCTGGCCGCCGCACTGGCGGTGGTCCAAGTGCGCGCGGCGGCGCTGGCAGCGGCCCCGCCGGGCGCGCCGGGCGGTCCCGGACGGTGGTCGGATCCGGCCGGGGTGGCGCGCGGCCGGCTGCCGCGGCCGGGGCCGCGGGCCTGGGCCCGTACGTACTGGCCCGGCTGACCGGGCGTCGGCCGGACGGTCCGGGGCGGCGGTTGAGTACCCGTACTCAGGCGCCGCCCCCGGGTCCGCGGGCAGGATCGGGGGCATGCTGTGGTCCGATCCCGAGAACGAGCCGCCCGAGGACATGCGCGAGGCTCAGGCGATGGTGCGCCGGCTGACCGTGATCCTCGCCGTGGCGATGCTGGTGCTGGTCTACGTGCTGGGCGTGGGCGGCTTCTGAGGCCGCCCGCGGGGCCCCTGCGGCCCCCGAGGCCCCCCTACGATGGCGAGCATGACTGCCGAACCGCGCGCCCTGATCCTCGCCTCCGCGTCCCCCGCCCGGCTCAACCTGCTGCGGCAGGCGGGGCTGACCCCGCATGTGATCGTCAGCCACTTCGACGAGGACTCGGTGACGGCGGACAGCCCCTCCGAGCTGGCGCTGGCGCTGGCCGAGGCCAAGGCGGCCGTGGTGTCCGGGCTGCCGGAGGCCGCCGGGGCGCTGGTGATCGGCTGCGATTCGGTGCTGGAGCTGCACGGGGAGGCGCTGGGCAAGCCGGCCGACGCGGAGGAGGCCACGGCCCGCTGGAAGGCGATGCGCGGGCGGGCCGGAGTCCTGCGGACGGGACATTGCGTGGTGGACGCGGCGTCGGGCCGTCAGGTGTCGGCGACGGCCTCCACCACGGTCCGGTTCGGGGAGCCGACGGATGCGGAGGTCGCGGCGTACGTGGCGAGCGGGGAGCCGCTGCACGTGGCCGGGGCGTTCACCCTGGACGGCCTGTCCGCCCCGTTCGTCGACGGGATCGACGGGGACCACGGGAACGTGATCGGGCTCTCGCTGCCGCTGCTGCGCTCGCTGCTGGGGGAACTGGGCGTGTCCATCACGGACTTGTGGGCGTGACCGGGGCGGGGACGGCCTGCGGCCCCTTGGGCGCCCGGGCGGCCGGGTAGAGCACCAGGCTCAGCACCAGCAGGCACAGGATCACCATCAGGGCGGCGAAGGCGGTCCAGCCGACCAGGCCGACCACCAGGGCGCCCAGGACGATGTGGGTGACGGCGGCACCGACCAGGACCATCCTCGGCACCTTGCCGGGGGCCCGGTCCCGGACGGCCGCCACGGCGAGCAGGACGGCGCAGAAGATCAAGAACGCCCCCATCCCGGCTCCCAGGGCGTAGGTTGCCTTAGACATGACATCCGGATCGCTGCCGGCGATCGACATCGACTGACTGTCGGTGGTCCGGCCCAGCACGACGTGGACGAGGACGAGGAGCGCCGCTTCCGCGACGAGCACGAGGGCGGCCGCTCCGGCCACCAGTCTGCGCAGCATGCACGGAGGCTACTAACGGGTAAACCACGGGACAAGGGTCTGTACGCAGGCAAAGAATGATCGGGGCGTTCGTAGGGACCCCACAAAGAATCGTCGAGGGCCGATGCGCGTGCGCACAGAGACCTTGACCACACGACAGGGCTAGTGTGCCGGTGGGGATGCCCCCGACCTGGGGCGCCACAAGGGTTCTCGGAACTCGAACCGGCCTCGAATAACGCTCTGTGTGGGCAAGCTCACCTCTGGAGACGGGTCGAAAGCCCGTGTCGGCTGTCCCTAAACTCAGCTTGTTTCAAAGGAGGGAGCCATCGTGCGCAAGGTGCTTATCGCCAACCGAGGCGAAATCGCTGTCCGCGTTGCCCGGGCCTGCCGGGACGCCGGGATCGCGAGCGTAGCCGTGTACGCCGATCCGGACCGGGACGCTCTGCACGTCCGCGCGGCCGACGAGGCCTTCGCGTTGGGCGGTGACACCCCGGCCGCCAGCTACCTGGACATCGCGAAGGTCCTGCAGGCCGCAGCCGATTCCGGTGCGGACGCCATCCATCCCGGATACGGCTTCCTCTCCGAGAACGCCGAATTCGCGCAGGCGGTCCTCGACGCGGGCCTGACCTGGATCGGCCCGCCGCCGCAGGCCATCCGCGACCTGGGTGACAAGGTCGCCGCCCGGCACATCGCCCAGCGGGCCGGCGCCCCGCTGGTGGCCGGAACCCCAGACCCGGTGTCCGGCGCGGACGAGGTCGTGGCCTTCGCCAAGGAGCACGGCCTGCCCATCGCCATCAAGGCCGCCTTCGGCGGTGGCGGACGCGGACTCAAGGTCGCCCGGAACCTCGAAGAGGTCCCCGAGCTCTACGACTCCGCGGTCCGCGAGGCCGTCGCCGCCTTCGGGCGCGGCGAGTGCTTCGTCGAGCGCTACCTGGACAAGCCGCGGCACGTGGAGACCCAGTGCCTGGCCGACTCCCACGGCAACGTGGTGGTCGTGTCCACCCGTGACTGCTCGCTCCAGCGCCGGCACCAGAAGCTGGTCGAGGAGGCCCCTGCCCCGTTCCTGTCGGAGGCCCAGAACGCCGAGCTGTACGCGGCGTCCAAGGCCATCCTGAAGGAGGCCGGCTACGTCGGCGCGGGCACCGTCGAGTTCCTGGTGGGCGTCGACGGCACCATCTCCTTCCTTGAGGTCAACACCCGCCTCCAGGTCGAGCACCCGGTCACCGAGGAGGTCACCGGCATCGACCTGGTCCGCGAGATGTTCCGGATCGCCGACGGGGAGGAGCTCGGCTACGACGACCCGCCGATGCGCGGCCACTCCTTCGAGTTCCGCATCAACGGCGAGGACCCGGGCCGCAACTTCCTGCCCGCCCCCGGCACCGTCACCCGTTTCGCCCCGCCGACCGGCCCGGGCGTCCGCCTGGACGCCGGCGTGGAGTCGGGCTCGGTCATCGGCCCCGCCTGGGACTCGCTGCTGGCCAAGCTGATCGTCACCGGCGCCACCCGCGAGCAGGCCCTCCAGCGGGCCGCCCGCGCGCTCGCCGAGTTCGAGGTGGAGGGCATGGCCACGGCCATCCCGTTCCACCGCGCGGTGGTCGCCGACCCGGCGTTCGGCCCGCTGGACGGCAGCCCGTTCACGGTCCACACCCGCTGGATCGAGACCGAGTTCGTGAACGAGATCCCCGCCTTCGCCGCTCCCGCGGCCGAGGACGTGGAGGACGAGCCGGGCCGCGAGACCGTGGTCGTCGAGGTCGGCGGCAAGCGCCTGGAGGTCTCCCTGCCCTCCTCGCTGGGCATGACCCTGGCCCGTACGGCCGCCGCCGGCGGTGCCAAGCCCAAGCGGCGCGCCGCCAAGAAGTCCGGCCCGGCCGCTTCCGGCGACACCCTCGCGTCCCCGATGCAGGGCACCATCGTCAAGGTCGCGGTGGAGGAGGGCCAGCAGGTCGCCGAGGGCGAGCTGATCGTGGTCCTGGAGGCCATGAAGATGGAGCAGCCGCTGAACGCCCACCGGGCCGGCACCGTCGTCGGCCTGGCGGCCGAGGTCGGCGCCTCCGTCACCTCGGGCGCGGTCATCTGCGAGATCAAGGACTGACCTCCCCGGTACGACGAGGAAGCCCCCGCCCGGGCGAACCGGGCGGGGGCTTCTTTCACTCACTGCGGCCGGACGGCCCGACTAGAAGGTGCCGGGGCTCGACTGCCAGGCCTTCAGCGGGTTCTCGAACCCGCCGTCGGCCTTGCCCTTGAAGACGCTGGCGGAAACCGCGCCGTCGCCGTGGTTGTAGACCACGGTGATGTCGTCCCGGCCGTCGTTGTCCGCGTCGGCGGACAGCGGCGGACCGGCCTCGTGGGCGTACCAGGAGCCGTGCGTGGTGGTCCAGCTCATGAAGTCCTCGGCGACCCCGCCGTCGGGCTTCCCGAGCAGGGTGAACAGCGCACCGCGGCCCTCGGTGTAGTCGTACATGATCGCGAGGTCGGCGCGGCCGTCCCCGTTGTAGTCGCCGGCGGTGAACCGGCTCTTGTTGTACTCCCAGTTGCCCGGCGAGCGGGTCCAGGAGGCCAACGGGGCGTTGAAGCCGCCGTCCGGCTTGCTCAGCAGGGTGTACGCGGTGACGGTGCCGTAGCCGAAGCCGTAGACCGCCACGATGTCGTCCCGGCCGTCGCCGTTGAAGTCACCGGCGACCTGGGTGGACTCGTTCCAGTACCAGGCGTTCTGCGCGGAGCGCCAGCTGCCGAACGAGGCGTTGAAGGAGCCGTCCGCCTTCGAGATGAAGGTGTGGGCACCGGTGGAGCCGCCGTGGTCGTAGAAGAACGCCACGTCGTCGCGCTTGTCGCCGTTGAAGTCACCGGCCACCAGCTTGGCCTTGCTCGGCTCCCAGCTGCCGGCCGGCGAGGCCGCGCTCTTGAGCTGCTCGAAGGTGCCGTCCGCCTTGGTGATGAAGGAGAACATGGCGTTCTGGCCGTTGGTGTAGTCGTACAGCGCGGCCAGGTCGTCGCGGCCGTCGCCGTTGTAGTCGCCGACCACCCAGCTGGACTGGCTGTAACGCCAGTTCCACCAGCCGCTGTTGAACACCATCTTCGGCTCGGTGAACTTGCCGTCCGCGGTGCCGTTCTGGGTGTAGATGGTGGTCATGTCGCCGCCGAAGTCGTACACGGTGGCGAGGTCGGAGCGGCCGTCGGCGTTGAAGTCACCGGTCAGCGAGGTCCGCAGGTTGGTGCTCTTGTCGTCGAACTTGTGCTCGACGCTGTTGCCGGTGTGGGCGTTGTGGCGGATGTAGCCGCCCCGGAAGTCCTCGCGGGGTCCGCCGAGGATGTCGTACTCGTCGGACTGCGGGTAGCCCAGGAAGCTCTTCTCGGCCCCCAGCGAGACCCACTTGTTGCGGATCGAACCGCGCACCGACCAGGCCTGGTAGTTGTACGTGGTCCAGTAGATGGACGCGGTGTCGGAGGTGTCGACGGACCGGCGGAAGTGGTTGAAGCGGCCGATCCCGTCCGCGTTGTTGGTCTCGTCGGTGCTCGGGTAGCCCAGGAAGGACGGACCGCCCAGCGCCAGGTACTTCGCGTAGATGGTGCCGTGGATCGACTGGCCGCCGGTGTTCGGGTGCCAGTAGATGGCACCGTTGCCGCCGGAACCGGTGAAGGTGGAGAACCAGCCCACCTCGTCGAAGGTGTTGTCCTCGTCGGAGGTCGGGTAGCCCAGGAAGCCGTTCTGGGCGCCCAGGCTCATCCACTTCTCGCGGATGCCGTTCATGACCACCCAGGCACCGGTGCTCGGGTGCCAGTAGATGGACACGTGGTCGTGGCCCACGCCGGCCGCGCGGAAGTGGACGTACTTGCCGCCGTCCGGGGTGTCCGTGACGTTGCCGGAGGGCTTGACCCAGTTGGCGCCGCCCTTGGCCTTGAACTTCGACAGGATCGGACCGCACAGCTGGTGCGTGCCCGAGACCGAGGAGGGGATGTTCTCGCAGGTGGTCCACGGGGTGCCGCTGGTGGCGACCTGACGGGCCGGCGCGAACACCGAGCCGTTGGTCAGCGTACGTCCCGGGATCTCCCGGATCACACCGTTGTTGTCCCGCGAGTACAGGTCGGCGAAGCCGTCCTTCTCGAAGTCGCCGACGCTGGTCAGGTGCGGATAGGCGGCGGCGGTGTAGCCGGTGCCGATGGAGCCGTCGCGCACGGCGGTGTCCGTGTACACGGACAGGTCCAGCGCGTGCTTGGCCGTGGTGTCGGTGCTCTTCTTGCTGGTGTACTGGTGGATCTTGCCGCTGACCTTGTCACGGGCCCAGACCTCGGGGAGCCCGTCACCGTTGAGGTCACCGGGGGCCGCCAGGGTGATGTTCTCCCAGTCGAGGTTCCCGAGCCGGACCGGGTCCAGGCCGCGGGGGGTGATCAGACCGGTCGGGGTGCCGAAGTACAGCCAGAGCTCGTTGCCGGACTTGATCAGCAGGTCGGGCGAGTCGTTGCGGTCGATCTTGCCGTCGCCGACGCCCGTGTCGGCCGCGATGTCGTCGTTGACGCTGGAGATCGCCACGACCTGCTCGGCGTTCTTCCAGCGGTTGTCCGCCGGGAAGCGGGCGGTCAGCTCGATGGCGTGTCCGTCGACCAGGTCCAGGCCGCCGTCACCGGTGCTGCGGTACGAGAACAGCTCGTTGACGGTCGGGTCGCCGGGGGACGGACGCAGGACGATCAGGTCCTCGTAGCCGTCCGCGTCCCAGCTGCCCCACTGGGTCAGCGACTTGGCGTTGGTGAAGTTGCCCTGGGCGGTCTTGCGCGGCACGCCGAAGGCGGCACCGCCCTTGCCCGGGACGAACCACAGCGAACCGTCGCCCGGGTCCACGCTCCAGATGTCGGCGTTGCCGTCACCGTTGGTGTCACCGTGCTCGTCCGGCACCGGCGGGCGCTTGGCGTAGTACTGGTACGCCGTGGTGTCCGAGCGGTTGCCCGCCGCGTCCAGGCTCCGCACGTACAGGGTGTGCGGACCGGCGGCGGTCGGCGTGTACTGCAGGGTCGCCGGCCCACCGGTGTGGCTCGCGTTCACGGAGCGCACGGTCGGGTCGCCGGAGGTGAACCAGTCGTACTTGACGACGTCGTCGACGCCGTTGGCCGTGAACGTGAAGTTGCCGGGGGTCCGCGCGTAGGTGGGGTTGGACGGGTTGTTCGCCGGGTACTCCGGCGAGCTCACCCCCGGCATCGAGGCGGGACGCGTGGTGTCGAGGTCGAAGACGCACTGCCCGGCCCAGGAGCCCGCGGAGTGGTTGTCCAGGCCGCGGACGTCCCAGCGGAACCGGGTACCGCCGTTGAGCTGCGACTTCGGGATGCGCAGCTGCGCCACGTTGCCGCTGGTGACCTGCACCTGCGGGCGCTGGATGGTGCCGTTGTAGTCGTTCTCCCGCCACCAGTTGAACTCGGCCCTGAGCAGGTTGTCGTCCGGGTCGCCGATCCAGGCGTTCAGCACGACCTCGTCGGTGGTGCCGATCTGACCGCCCTCACAGGGCACCCACGGGTTCATCCAGCGGTCCGTCACCGGGTTCGGCGGGGTGTTGAACTCGATGGAGATCCGAGCGCTGTCCGGGTTCAGCTTGCGCCAGGAGACGTCGACCACGTCATTGGCGGACTTCAGACCGAAGGTCCAGGCCGGCCAGTTCCAGCGGGCGGCGTCCGCGATCGCGGAGGTCACCTTCATCTCGATGAGGTCGCTGTCACCGGGGCAGTTGCGGCCACCGTAGGACTGACCGGAGGAGTCGACCATCCGCTTCCAGGCGGGCTGGTTGTTCCAGGTGGTGGAGCCGTTGATGCTGTCGGTGTCCCAGACCTGGATGTCACCGGACTTGCAGCTCCACGAACCGGCCGACTTCTGCTGGATCCTCAGGTCGGCGCCGAGGATCTGCTTGCCGGCCAGGCCGCCCATCGGCACCTGGAAGAAGGTCTTGGCGCAGACGACCGCGTTGCCCTTAGCGGCGTCCTTGGCGCAGCCGACGCGGGCTTCCTTGCTGAGGGTGCCGCCGTTCCAGTAGTTGGTGTTCGCCGAACCCGCGATCGCGTTGTGCTTGTAGGCGAGCGTGTAGGCGGACTTCCAGTAGTCCCAGGTCACCGGGTCGATGACCACCGGGAAGTCGGTGTCGGCGCCGGTGAGCAGTTTGCGGTCCGGGACCAGCGTCAGCTTGTCGTTCTTCAGCTGCACCCCGAGGTCGGCCTGACGGCTGCCGAGCGAGATGCCGTCGACGGCGGGCACCCGGTCGGCGACGCCGGCCGCGGCCCGCGCGGAGTCGGCCCCCGCGACCGACTTGGACGGGCTGTTCGCCGGGCTCTTGGCGCTCTTGGTGGCCGCCTTGGCCGCCGGGGCGGCAGCCGGGGGCTGATCGGCGCCCGAGTCCCACATCTGCGGCTTGCCGAAGCCGAACACCAGCTTGCCCGTGGCGTCGACCGCCTTGAGCCCGCCGTTGGTGTCCTTGCTGACCTTCAGGCCGTTGCCCTTGAGCCCGAAGTCGATGGAGTTGAGCTCCGGGTTGGCTGCGGCCTCGCGGTTCTTCACCACCAGCTGGTGCACGAACCCGGTGGCCTCGACGGCGATCCGCAGGTCGACGCCCTTCAGCACCTCCCGGTACGTGGCGCTGTCGCCCTCCAGGACCGGCGCGGGCAGCGCCTTCGGCCAGGTCAGCGTGATGTCCCGGCCGTCCCGGTGCATGACGGCGAGGGGGGACTTGCCGCCACCGGAGAAGCTGAGCCCGGCGATGGTCGCCTTGGGGACGATCCGCCCGTCCTTCTGCTTCACCAGGGTGGTGTCCAGCGGCACGAAGGCACCGCCCCGACGCACCCGGGTGGGCACCAGCGACTGCTCGGAGGTGAACGTCCCGTTCGGGTTCGCCCAGACCTCCTCGGTCTCCGAACGCTGCGAGACGATCTCGACCCGCTTGCCGGTCCGCTTCGCCTCGGCGGTGGCCTTGGCGGTCGCCTCCGCCTCGGTGACCTTGCTCTTGCCGTTGCTCTTGGCCTTGTCGGCCTTGGCCGCCTTGGCGGCCGCGGCCACCGCGGCCTGGGTGGCGACGGCCGGCACGGCCGCTTCCGCCACCGGTATCGCACCGATCAGGGCGGCGGCCATCGCCGTCGCCACGGTGAGTACGGGCGCCCTGCGCGAGGGCGGTGCTCCCGCGACGCGCTCACGCGTCGTGAAGGGTCTCACTGACTGAGTCCTCAGGGGTCGGGTTCCGGCAACCCCGCATGCGGGGTTGGCCGAAAAGTATCGACTGAACCTCTATGTGGAGGCTGACATTCAGCCACTCACAGACAGGTCACAGATGTTCGATTGATTTGTAGCACCTCGGAGCCCCCAAATTCGAGGCGATCCCACACAAGCGCGGCGCGGGAACCGGCCCTTTATCAAATGTTCAGCGGAACGCAAAATTCCGAATACAGCCCTCCGCTTACC
Organism: Streptomyces sp. NPDC033845; assembly: GCF_055576225.1. NCBI lineage: Bacteria > Bacillati > Actinomycetota > Actinomycetes > Kitasatosporales > Streptomycetaceae > Streptomyces > Streptomyces sp. NPDC033845. The sequence goes on from NZ_JBVIRI010000003.1 coordinate 612,456, forward strand.
TGGCTGGACCTGCCGGAACGCCCGAATTCCCCCTCGATCGCCCCACCCTCAAATCAACCTCAGATCCCACCCCCCGCTGTTAAATTCAGTCCGCATCACGGCCGACCGAACAGCGTCGGCCGCACCGATCCCAACGGGGGAGTGTTCGATTTTGAGAAGGACCCAGGCGGGCGCTATGCGCGCGCCTATGAGGCGTGTCTGGCGGTGGCCGATACCACTGCTGGCCACGACGCTGCTCGCGAGCGGTATGACGGTGATCGAGGCCTCGGCGGCCTCGGGTGCCAAGCTCCCGGGCCTGCAGAAGCTGACGAAGGTCACCGGTGAGGACGTGAAGGGCAAGCCCGCGAAGGGCCCTGCCGAGTCCGACCTGAAGGCGTGGAAGGGCGCTCCGAAGATCGCCTGGCCGGCGGCCGGGACGGCTGAAATAGCCCTGCCGGACGCTCCGGTGGCGCCGAAGACGGCGCTGAAGTCGGCCACGGCGGGTGCGTTCGGCCAGGCCGTGAAGGACGCCGGTCTGGCCGGGAAGCCGGTCAAGGCGGGCAAGCTCCCGGTGTCGGTCGCGGCTGTTGCTCCGGCGACGGTTCCGGCGGCGGCGAAGTCGAAGTCCTCGCTGGCTGCGAAGGCCCCGGCGGCGCCCGCGACGGGTGTGAAGGTGAAGGTCGACCTCCTCGACCAGACGGCGGCGAAGCGTGCCGGGCGTCCGGGCAACGTGTTCTTGAACGTGGCCCGCACCGATGCGGGCAAGACTGCCGCGCCGGTGTCGGTGGAGCTGGACTACAAGGCGTTCAAGAACGCCTACGGCGGCAGCTGGGGATCGCGCCTCCGCTTCACCGCCATCCCCTCCTGCGCCCTGACGACCCCGAAGCATCCCGACTGCCAGGGCAGCTTCCCCGTCACCACGCAGAACAACTACGAGACCGGCAAGCTGGTCGCCACCTTCGAAGCCCCCGCCAAGCCCGCTCCGCAGGCTCCCGGCAAGGCGCTGAAGTCGGCGTTCGCTTCCCCCGCCTCCTCGGGTGGCATGACCCTGGCGGCCGCTCCGGGCGCCCAGGGCGCCAACGGCTCCTTCAAGGCCACCTCGCTGAGCGCTTCGGGCTCTTGGCAGGCCGGTGGCTCCGCGGGTGACTTCTCCTGGTCCTACCCGCTGGACATCCCGGCTTCGCTGGGTGGTCCGAGCCCGTCGCTGTCCCTCGGCTATTCGAGCGCGAACATCGACGGCCGCACGAACGCCTCCGCTCAGCAGACGTCGTGGGTGGGTGACGGCTGGGACCTTGCCTCGAACTACATCGAGCGCGGTTACGTCCCGTGCAGCCAGGACAAGCGCGAGGGCTCCGGGTTCAACAACCCGAAGGACGACACCGGCGACCTCTGCCACGGCGCACCCATGGTCACCATGTCCCTCAATGGTGGCTCCACCGCCCTCGTCCTCGACGACACCACCAAGAAGTGGCGTCCCGCCAAGGACGACGGCTCGAAGATCGAGCAGCTGACGGGTGCCGACAACGGGGACAAGGAAGGCGACCACTGGCGGTTCACCAACCCCCAGGGCGTCCAGTTCTACTTCGGCCTGAACAAGCTGAACGGCTGGGCGGCGGGCAAGCCGGTCACGAACTCCACCTGGAACGTTCCGGTCTACGGCAACCACCCGGGTGAGCCCTGCTACAACGCCACCTTCGCGGATGCCGTCTGCAACCAGGCCTACCGCTGGAACCTCGACTACGTCGTCGACCCGCGCGGCAACGCGATGACGTACTGGTACCAGAAGGA